>NZ_AHJE01000019.1 GCF_000243095.1 Cupriavidus basilensis OR16
TGGGGCGCGGAGAAGAAGAACCAGGTGGACTTCTACAACCGCCGCTTCGTCGCCGGCGAGCTGGACAACCAGAGCTTTGCCGAGATCGCCCGCGCCATGGGGGCCGAGGGCATCGTGGTGGACAAGCTGGAGGACGTGGGCCCCGCGCTCAAGCGCGCCATCGACCTGCAGATGAACCACGGCAAGACCACCATCATCGAGATCATGTGCACCCGCGAGCTCGGCGACCCGTTCCGCCGCGATGCGTTGGCCAAGCCCGTGCGCATGCTCGACAAGTACAAGGACTACGTTTGAGCCAGTGAGCTGGCGGGCGTTTGGCCGGAAGCGGCGCCCGCTGCTTCCGGCCATATTCCATTCTGAGCGAACCCATCATGAAAGCGATCAACCGCATCATCGAGCGCGCCCGCGCCGAACCCAGGCGCATCGTGCTGTGCGAGGCCGAAGACCCGCGCATCCTGCAGGGCGCGCAACGCGCGACCCGCGAGGGCATCGCGCGCATCGTGCTGGTGGGCGACGCGGCGCGCATCCGCCAGGCCGCCGCCAGCGAGGACATCGACCTGGCCGGCATAGACGTGATCGACCCCGCCACCTCCGCGCTCACGCCGTCCCTGGCGCAGAAGCTGTTCGCGTTGCGCGCGAAAAAGGGCATGACACTGGACGAAGCCAGGCGCGAAGTGCTCAGGCCCCTGTGTTTCGCCAACCTGATGGTGCGCCTGGGCCATGCGGACGGCTCGGTGGCCGGCGCGGTGCACACCACCGCCGACGTGGTCCGCACCGCCATCCAGGTCATCGGCATTCACCCGGCATTCAAGCTGGTGTCGAGCTTCTTCCTGATGATGCTGTGCGAGCCGTTCCACGCCTTGAAGGGCGGCCTGATCTTTTCCGATTGCGGGCTGGTGGTGGACCCCGACGCCTTCGAGCTGGCCGAGATCGCGATGGCAGCGGCCGATAGCGCGCAAAACCTGCTGATGGATGCGCCGCGCGTAGCCATGCTGTCGTTCTCCACCAGCGGCAGCGCCCGGCATGCCGCCGTCGACAAAGTGGTGGAAGCCACGCGCCTGGTGCAGGCCCGGCGCCCGGCGCTCGCCATCGATGGCGACGTGCAGCTCGACGCCGCCATCGTGGCCGAGATCGCCAGGAAGAAGATCGAGCACTCCAAGGTGGAAGGCCGCGCCAATGTGCTGGTCTTTCCCAGCCTGGAAGCCGGCAATATCGGCTACAAGCTGGCCGAGCGCGTGGGCGGCGCCAAGGCGATCGGGCCCTTGCTGCAAGGGCTGCAAAAGCCGGCCAACGACCTGTCGCGCGGCTGCAGCGCCGACGATGTGTTCTACGTGATCGCCGTGACAGCGGTGCAGGCGCAAGCCGCCGCGCAGGAGCAGACGGAAGCCACGATGCCCACGATGGCCGCGCAACTGCCATGACCGCTGACCACTTGCTGCCGCTGCTCGCACTGATGGGCGCGGCAAGCTACTTCCAGACGGTAACCGGGTTCGGCCTCGGCATGATCGTGATGGGCGCGACCAGCGGGCTGGACCTCGCGCCGGTGGCCACCGTCGCCACGCTGGTGAGCCTGGTGACCCTGGCCAACAGCGCCGTGGCGCTGCCCGGCAAGCTGCATCACATCGACTGGCGCGCGGTAGGCGCGGCCACGCTCGGCATTCTGCCCTCGGTGGTGGTCGGCGTGCTGATCCTCGACTACCTGAGCAGCGCGGCCGCCGGCGTCCTGCAATTGCTGCTGGGCGCGGTGGTGCTCTACGGCGGCCTTAGCGCAGCGCTGCGCCCTGCGCCGCTGCTGCGGCGCTCCGGCGACCGCAGCTTCTTTGTCAGCGGCATCTTTGGCGGCTTGCTTAGCGGCATGTTCGGTGTATCCGGGCCACCGCTGATTTTTCAGTTCTATCGCCAGCCGCTGTCGCTGGTGGAGATACGCTGCGCGCTGATTCTTGTGTTCACCGCGACCTCGGTGACGCGTACCTTGTTCAGTGCGTGGCAGGGGCAGCTCGGTGCCGAGATCTGGCTGCAGGCGGCGCTCGCCGTGCCGGTTGTGACATTGACCACGATTGCGGCCCGGCGCTTTCCGCCGCCGCTTTCGGCGGTGGCAACGCGGCGGATCGCGTTTGGGGTGCTGGTGGTGATCGGCGGGTATTTGATGCTGCCGGGGTTGATTGACCTGGTGACCTAGCTTGCCAAGCTGGGACCGCCCCCAATTTTTATCCGCATACCCCTTGTATTTTTCGCCAGGTGCGATATAGTCCTGCCCTCGCGTGCGGCTGTAGCTCAGTTGGATAGAGTACTTGGCTACGAACCAAGGGGTCGTGGGTTCGAATCCTGCCAGCCGCACCACCTGACACGAGTAGCAAACAACGGCTTAGAGAAATTTGATCTCTAAGCCGTTTTTGCGTTTTGCCGCACGAGCGCGCCCTCACCGCCGCCCCCCAATCCACCGCACAATCTCCCCAAACACCGGCATATCCATCGGCACCGACAAGTCGAGCGCCAGGCAGCGGCGGTAGTACGGACTGAGGTCGAGCCCCACGCCAAGCCCCAGCACCTCCACGTCGCGCAGCGTTTCGTGCCGCGCCACCACTTCCTTCAGGTGGTTGTCCAGGTAGAACGCATCGTTGGCTTGCCCCGTGGCGCTGTCCATCGGGCTGCCGTCGGAGACCACGATCAGGATCCGGCGGGCCTCGGCGCGCGCCAGCAGCCGCGCGCACGCCCACTCGACTGCTTCCCCGTCGACACCTTCACGGAACAGGTCGGCCTTGAACAGCGCGGCGATGTTCGCGCGGGCACGCCGCCAGCTGGTGGCGGCGTCCTTGAACACCATGTGGCAGGTTTCATTCAGCCGCCCGGGATGCGCGGGCCGGCCGTGGGCCAGCCAGTCGAGCCGCGCGCGGCCGCCATTCCACGCGCCGGTGGTGAAGCCCAGCACCTCGCTGGCCACGCCGGCTTGGTCGAGCGCGCGCGCGAGGATGTCGACCATCATGGCGACCGGCTCGATATGCGCTTTCATCAGGACCAGCCATCGCGCTGCGGCACGGCGAGCGATGCCGTCAGCGCGCGCGCCAGCCGTGCCACGTTGATGCCCTGTTCGGCGATGCGCCGGTCGAGACGTTCGCGGTACTCGGCCAGCAGCGCCTTGCGCGCCAGCGTGCCGGGGGCGATTTCCCGGTCGTAGCGCGTGGTGTAGGCGCGGTAGCCCTGGCCGGATGCCTGCAGCACACGGCTGTTGCCGGTGGCGGCCACGGCCATGGCTTCGAGCTCATCGTCCTCGCACCCGAGCGCCAGTGAGAACGCCACGCGCACGGCTTCGTTATCCGGATCTTCGTCATCGGCTTGCGCCCCGTCCGTGCGGGTGGCACGCAGCATCTCGCCCACCAGACGTGCCAGCTCGAGGGCATGGAGCGCAAACGCGCCCTGCTGCGCGCGGTGCCGGCGCAAGCCCGCCAGCGGCACGCCGAGCACTGGCACGATGGCTGCGCGCGTGGCTTCGATCAGGTCTTCGGTGTCTTCCAGCACCGGCCAGCCGGACAGGCGCGACCACGCGATCTGCGCTACGGTGTACAGCAGGATGCCAAGGTGGCTCTCGGCCAGGCCGCTGCGATGGAACGCGCGGGACCAGGCCGCGAAGCGGTGGCGCAGGTTGTGCGCCAGGCCGGGCATCCCGGCCGGCAGTTGCGACTCGCAGCGCAGTTGTTCCAGCAGTTCGAACACCAGCCGTTCCACCGGATCTGCCGGGCACAGCCGCTTGTGCAGATCCGCGTCCGAATGCGCGAGCCGTAGTGCCGCCCCATCCGCCGCGCCGCGCAGGCAAGCGAAGTCGTCCGCCTGTGGGTCGGTGCGCAGGTGTGGCGCATGCAGCGGCAGCGGCCGCAGATCGCGGCACAGGCGGCCGTCACGATAATGCAGCGCACCGTCGCCGGTCAGCGCGCGCACCACCGCCGCGCACAGGGCCTCGCGCTGCTGGCCGCGGCGGGCTGCCGGCCGGGGCGGCAGCATCAGCGCGGCTCCGGCGCGCCGTCGAGCGCGGATTCCACTTCCCGGCCAAAACAGCGCTGAAAATACTCGCCCACGATCGGGCGCTCGGCGTCATCGCATTTATTGAGAAAGCTCAGCCGGAACGCCAGCGCCGGATCGCGGAAGATCTGGCAGTTCTCCGCCCAGCTGATCACCGTGCGCGGCGACATCAGCGTGGACAGGTCGCCCGTGGCAAAACCCTTGCGCGTGAGCTCGGCCACGCTCACCATCGATGCGATCAGCGCGCGGCCGGCGTCATCCGCCAGCGCCGGCACGCGGGCCAGCACGATGCCGGCCTCTTCCGCGCGCGGCAGGTAGTTGAGCGTGGCGACCACGTTCCAGCGGTCCATCTGCGCGTGATTCAGCATCTGGGTGCCGTGGTACAGGCCGTTCAGGTTGCCAAGCCCCACCGTGTTGGTGGTGGCGAACAGGCGGAACGCCGGATGGGGATGGATCACGCGGTTCTGGTCGAGCAGCGTGAACTTGCCGTCGCGCTCCAGCATGCGCTGGATCACGAACATCACATCGGGGCGTCCCGCATCGTATTCGTCGAAGATCAGCGCCACCGGGCGCTGCAGCGCCCACGGCACGATGCCTTCCTGGAACTCGGTGACCTGGCGGCCGTCGCGTACCACGATGGCGTCCTTGCCGACCAGGTCCAGGCGGCTGATATGGCCGTCCAGGTTCACCCGCACACAAGGCCAGTTCAGCCGCGCCGCCACCTGTTCGATATGGGTGGATTTGCCGGTGCCGTGCAGGCCCTGCACCATCACGCGGCGGTCCCGCGTAAAGCCGGCCAGTATCGCCAGCGTCACTTCCGGATTGAAGCGGTAGGCCTCGTCGATTTCCGGAACGTGATCGTCCCGCTCGCTGAACGCCGGCACCATCAGCCCGGAGTCGATGCCAAACAGGGTGCGTGCCGCGACCATCTTGTCCGGCTTGCCAGTCACGATATCCATCACATCGGTCTCCTTGGGGCGCTGCCCTTTCAGCCATGATAGAGCAGTTTCAATTTTAGATACAAAACATCTCGTTTATTGAAATCACCTATTGACCTTGGACTGATGTCGACCTACATTTCCAATAACAATAATTTTCGGGACATATAGTTCCGTTTTGATAACCATTTTTGACTACCATATCGGAGACACGCCATGAGCGAACACCTGCCTGAAGCCCTCAAGACCGCCGCGCTGCCCGCCACCACTGGCCCGCAGGAGATGACCCCATCGGAAGCCTTCGTCGAGACCCTGGCCGCCAACGGCGTCACCGACATGTTCGGCATCATGGGTTCGGCCTTCATGGACGCCATGGACATCTTCGCCCCCGCCGGCATCCGCCTCATCCCCGTGGTCCACGAGCAAGGCGCTGGCCATATGGCCGACGGCTATGCCCGCGTCTCCGGCCGCCACGGCGTCGTCATCGGCCAGAACGGCCCCGGCATCAGCAACTGCGTCACCGCCATCGCCGCCGCTTACTGGGCACATAGCCCGGTCGTCATCGTCACCCCCGAGGCCGGCACCATGGGCATTGGCCTGGGCGGCTTCCAGGAAGCCAAGCAGTTGCCGATGTTCCAGGAGTTCACCAAGTACCAGGGCCACGTCACCCACCCGGCCCGCATGGCCGAGTTCACCGGCCGCTGCTTTGACCGCGCCATGGCCGAGATGGGCCCGACCCAGCTCAATATCCCGCGCGACTACTTCTACGGACAGATCAAGGCCGAGATCCCCCTGCCCCAGCGCCTGGACCGTGGCCCCGGCGGCGACCAGCGCCTGAACGAAGCCGCCGAACTGATCGCCAAGGCCAAGTTCCCCGTCATCATCTCCGGCGGCGGCGTGGTCATGGCCGATGCCATCGCCGAGTGCCAGGCGCTGGCCGAGCGCCTGGGCGCCCCGGTGGTCAACAGCTACCTGCATAACGACTCCTTCCCCGCCAGCCATCCGCTGTGGTGCGGCCCGCTCGGCTACCAGGGCTCCAAGGCGGCCATGAAGCTGCTCGCCCGCGCCGACGTCGTCATCGCCCTCGGCTCGCGCCTCGGACCCTTCGGCACCCTGCCCCAGCACGGCATGGACTACTGGCCCAAGCACGCCAAGATCATCCAGATCGATGCCGACCACAAGATGCTCGGCCTGGTGAAGAAGATCTCGGTGGGCATCTGCGGCGATGCCAAGGCCGCCGCCGTGGCGCTGACCGAGCGCCTGGCCGGCCGCACGCTGGCCTGCGACGCCTCCCGCGAAGACCGCGCCGGCCAGATCGCCGCCGAGAAAGCCGCCTGGGAGAAGGAGCTCGACGAGTGGACCCACGAGCGCGACCCGTACAGCCTGGACATGATCGAGGAGCAGAAGCAGGAGCGCACGCCCACCGGCGGCCACTACCTGCACCCGCGCCAGGTCCTGCGCGAGCTGGAAAAGGCCATGCCCGAAGACGTGATGGTGTCCACCGACATCGGCAACATCAACTCGGTCGCCAACAGCTACCTGCGCTTCAACAAGCCGCGCAGCTTCTTCGCCGCCATGAGCTGGGGCAACTGCGGCTATGCCTTCCCCACCATCATGGGCGCCAAGGTCGCCGCGCCCCATCGCCCCGCCGTGTCCTACGCCGGTGACGGCGCCTGGGGCATGAGCCTGATGGAGACCATGACCGCCGTGCGCCACAATATCCCGGTCACCGCCGTGGTGTTCCACAACCGCCAGTGGGGCGCGGAGAAGAAGAACCAGGTGGACTTCTACAACCGCCGCTTCGTCGCCGGCGAGCTGGACAACCAGAGCTTTGCCGAGATCGCCCGCGCCATGGGGGCCGAGGGCATCGTGGTGGACAAGCTGGAGGACGTGGGCCCCGCGCTCAAGCGCGCCATCGACCTGCAGATGAACCACGGCAAGACCACCATCATCGAGATCATGTGCACCCGCGAGCTCGGCGACCCGTTCCGCCGCGATGCGTTGGCCAAGCCCGTGCGCATGCTCGACAAGTACAAGGACTACGTTTGAGAGCTGAGCAGACAAGCGCGTGACCATCGCTTGACCCGGGCATGCCGGGCAGAGCATGATCCGAACCCAGCGGCAGGCGGCGCATGCGATACGCACCGCCTGCCGCAACCCGCTCCGGTGTCATCGAGCGCGACCACAGCCCCGGGCGGCGAGCCATTCGCCGACCTAAGACCTACTATATAAGCTGTGGCGCGTGACCCCTGGGCCTAGCAGGAGACAAGCAAAGTGATCCACCATCAGCAGCAATCCGGCGGCCTGAAGCACGGGCTGAAACAGCGCCACATGACCATGATCGCGCTGGGCGGCGTCATTGGCGCGGGCCTGTTCGTCGGCAGTGGCGTCGTCATCAAGTCGGCCGGCCCCGCGGCGGTCATTTCCTTTCTCATCACCGGCTTGCTGGTGGTGCTCGTCATGCGCATGCTGGGCGAAATGGCGTGCGCGCTGCCCACCGTGGGCTCCTTCTACGAATATGCCCGCGAAGCCTGGAGCGACCGCCCGGCCATGGGCGAGCTGGCCGGGTTCCTGACCGGCTGGATGTACTGGTATTTCTGGGTGATCGTGGTCGCGCTGGAGGCCGTGGCCGGGGCCAGCCTGGTGCAGTTCTGGCTCCCGGGCGTTCCCGCATGGAGCATCAGCCTGGTGCTGCTGGTGATGCTCACGCTCACCAACCTGATCTCGGTGAAGTCCTTTGGCGAATTCGAGTTCTGGTTCGCCTCGATCAAGGTGGCGGCCATTGTGGTGTTCCTGTTCCTGGCAGGGCTGTTCGTGCTCGGCATGTGGCCGGGCGCTACCGCCAGCGTGGCGCACCTCACCGTGCATGGCGGCTTTGCGCCTAACGGGATCATGCCGGTGTTGACGGGCGCGGTAGCGGCGACCGGGTTCTACTTCGGCGCCGAGATCGTGACCATCGCCGCGGCCGAAACGGCCGAGCCGCAGAAGGCGGTGGCCAAGGCCACCAGTTCGGTCATCACCCGCGTGCTGGTGTTCTATGTGGGCTCGGTGCTGCTGGTGGTGTGCCTGGTGCCGTGGAACTCCGCTGGCATCGCCACGCCCTATGTCAGCGCGCTCAATGCCATGCGCATCCCCGCGGCGGCGCAGATCATGAACGCCGTCGTGCTCACCGCCGTGCTGTCGGCGCTGAACTCCGGACTGTACGCCTCATCGCGCATGCTGTTCGCGCTGACCAAGCGCGGGGACGCGCCGCAGGCGCTGGCCAAGCTGAGCCGCAACGGCGTGCCGGTCAAGGCCATCCTGTTCGCCACGCTGTTCGGCTATGGCGCGGTGGTGATGTCCTATGTGTCGCCGGACAAGGTCTTTGCCTTCCTGGTCAACTCCTATGGCACCGTCGCCATCTTTGTCTACATCCTGATCGCTATCTCGCAGCTGCGCCTGCGCGCCCGCCTGGAGCGCGAGGCGCCACATCGGCTCAAGGTGCGGATGTGGGCCTTCCCCTACCTGACCTGGGTCGCTATCGCCGGCATGGTCGGGATCGTGGTCGCCATGGCCTTTATCCCCGACCAGCGTACCCCGCTGCTGCTCGGCGTGGCCAGCCTTGGCATCCTGGTACTGGCGTACGCCGTACGCCAGCAGCTCCGAAAGCACGCCGCCGCCGCGCCACTGGGCGAGGTGCGGCGGGCTGACTGACACGCCCAGCGCCTGAGCCGGCCATCCGCGATGCGTGCCATCGCGGGCTTCCCTCCCAGCACCTTGCAGGCCGCCGCGGCCATCCTCCGCGCCGGCCTGCCCGCGCCTGCCCGGCCATGTACCGGATGCGCGGCATGCGGGGGCGCCACTGGCCCAAACGATTCATGGGATCTGGCCCTACAGCATTGCGCGTCACCTCTCTATGCTGCAGTCATAGGCCGCGCAGGTCAGGCGCCCGAATCACCAACACCATCAAGGAGACTCAAATGGCAAACCCACAGGTAACCGCTGCCACCCTGCAAGCTTTCAGCGACGCGTGGAACCGTCACGACATCGAGGCGCTGATGCGCTTCATGGCCGAGGACTGTGTGTTCCACGCCGTGGCTGGCAGCGAACTGTTCGGCCGCAGCTTCGAGGGCCGCGCCGCGGTGCGCGAAGGTTTCCAGCTGGCCTGGCAGGCATTCCCCGACGCCGCGTGGCTCGACGGCGAGCATTTCGTTGCCGGCGAGCGCGGCGTCAGCGAATCCACCTTCCGCGGCACCAAGGCGGACGGCACGCGCATCGAGGCACGCATGGTGGATGTGTTTACCTTCCGCGACGGCAAGATCGCGGTGAAGAACGCATACCGCAAGGACCGTCCGCCCGTTGCCGCCGCCGGCTCCAGCACCGCCAACTGAATCCAGCCCCGCCCGCCTTCGAAACCGTACGACCCGGCCTACGACCCCACGCTCCCACCTACTGGATCGGCACGGCCGGCGAGCCGCCGCCCGACGACGGCCCGATCACGCACGATATCGACGTGGACGTGGCGATCATCGGCTTCCGCCTCAACCGCCTGACCTGCGCGATCTTCCTTGCGCAGGAGCACGGCATCAAGGCGACGGTGCTGGAAGCCAACCGCGTGAGCTGGGGCTGCAGCACGCGCAACGGCGGCCAGGCGCAGTGCGCCTCGGGCCGGCTCAAGCGCTCGCAGTGGATCCAGCGCTATGGCCTGGATACCGCGCTGCGCCTGCACGAGGAAGTGTGCGACGGCATGGAGACGTTCAAGGGCCTGATCAAGGACATCGACTGCGAACCGCAACCGGGCGGCCACCTCTATATCGCCCACCGGGCCAAGGTCATGCCCGCGCTGGAAAAGGAAGCCAAGGTGCTGCGCGACGTGTTCAAGTACGACGCACGCATCCTGGACGCCGATACCGTCAAGCGCGAATACGTCGACGACAAGGAGGCCGCGGGCGCCATGCACGAGCCTGAGGGCATCGGCATCCATGCTGGCAAGCTGGCCTTCGGCTACCTGCGCCGCGCGCGCGCGCTGGGCGCCAAGGTGCATCCCTCCAGCCCGGTGCTGAGCTGGGAGACGCGTGGCGGGGTGCACTACCTCAAGACACCGGGCGGCATCGTGCGCGCCCGCGCGGTGGGCGTGGCCACTGGCGGCTACACGTCGCCGAGCCTGCATGCGCAGCTCAAGAACCGGCTGTTCCCGATCTTGTCGAACTCCATCGTCACGCGCCCGCTGACGCCCACGGAACGCGCGGCGTGCAATTTCCGCACGACGCAGGTCATCACCGATACCCGCATCCTGCGGCACTACTACCGCCTGATGCCGGACGGTCGCCTGCAGATTGGCAGCCGCAGCGCCATCACCGGTAACGATGCGCCGCAGCATAAATACAAGGACAAGCTCATTGCCGACCTGCACCGCAAGTTCCCTGCGCTCGAAGGCATCCAGATCGACTATTCTTGGTGGGGCTGGGTCGATGTGAGCCATGACATGATGCCGCGCATTTTCCAGCCGGACCCAGCCCAGACCATTTACTATGCGATGGGTTACGGCGGCAACGGCGTGATGTACTCCGCGCAGGCGGGCAAGCGCATGGCGGCGCTGATCGCGGGCAAGAGCGCGGGGCCGGAACTGCCGATCTTCCGCTCGGCGCTGCCGTTCCCGAATGTGCGCGAGATGGTGGAAGCACAGGCGTTCGCGCCGTTCCGCCGCTTCGGGCAGTGGTTCCTGTATCGCTGGTATCACATGAAGGATGAAGTGATCTGAACCGGGAAGGCTGCAGGTTGACAGTTGAAGGTTGAAGGTTGAAGGTTGAAGGTTGATAAAGGCGGCATCCCCCAAGAACCGCCATCCCCACTACAAACGAGGAGCCAGGCATGGGCCGAGGCCATCATTCCGTACCCCCGCAGCCAGGCCGCCGCGGCGTGCTGCGCTCGCTCGGCGCGCTGGGCGCCGGCGCCGCGCTGGGCCACCCGGCGCTGCGAGCGCTGGCGGCCACCGCCAACGATGCGCGCATCGAGATGCCGTTCGAGAACGGCGAGCGCGAACTGGTGGCCTTCCCCCAGAAGCGCCCGCTGATCCTGCTGACCAGCCGGCCGCCACAGCTGGAGACCCCGTTCGGCGTGTTCAACGAGGGCCCGATCACCCCCAACGATGCCTTCTTCGTGCGTTACCACTGGAGCGGCATCCCCACCAGCATCGACCCGCAAACCTACCGGCTGCGCGTGGGCGGCAAGATCAATACGCCGCTGGAGCTCTCGCTCGACGAGATCAAGCGCCTGGCCACCCCGGTGGACCTGGTAGCGGTCAACCAGTGCTCGGGCAACAGCCGGGGATTTTTCTCGCCGCGCGCCAACGGCGGGCAACTCGGCAACGGCGCCATGGGCAATGCGCGCTGGACCGGCGTGCCCCTGAAAGCCCTGCTGGAGAAGGCCGGCGTGCAGGCCGGCGCCATGCAGGTGAGCTTTGACGGGTTGGACCACCCGCCGCTGGAAGGCGGCCCGGACTTTCTCAAGGCGCTGGCCATCGACCACGCGCTCGATGGCGAGGTCATGCTCGCGTGGGCCATGAACGGCGCGGACCTGCCCATGCTCAACGGCTATCCGCTGCGCCTGATCGTGCCTGGCTACTACGGCACCTACTGGGTCAAGCACCTGGCCGATATCCAGGTGCTGGACAAGCCGTTCGACGGATTCTGGATGAGCGCGGCCTATCGCATCCCCGACAATCCCTGCGCCTGCGTGGCGCCCGGCACGGCGCCCGCGCGCACGGTGCCGATCAACCGCTTCAACGTGCGCTCTTTCATCACCAGCCTGGCCGATGGCGCCAAGGTGCAAGCCGGCCGCCAGACCGTGCTGCGCGGCATCGCCTTCGACGGTGGCTATGGCGTTGACGAGGTGGCCCTGTCGACGGACGGCGGGCGCACCTGGCGCGCCGCGCAACTGGGCAAGGACCTGGGCCGCTACTCCTTTCGCGAATGGACGGCGCCATTCACGCCGCCAAAGAAGGGCGAGTACGAACTGAAGGTGCGCGCCAGCAACCGCATCGGGCAGAGCCAGCCGCTCACCGCGCTGTGGAACCCCGCCGGCTATATGCGCAATGTGGTGGAAACCACGCGCGTGGTAGCAGCATGAAGGAGGCCGCCATGCAACTCGCCAAGCCCTTGCGCCGCCATCGCGGATTGCTCGCCCTTGCTCTGTGCGCTGCCGGCATGGCAAGCGCCGCGCAGGCACTGGAAATCACGCTGCCCCCGGAGACCGCGCGCTACACGCCGAGCGACCTGCCCGGCTATCGCCTGGTGCAGCAGAACTGCATGGCCTGCCACTCCGCGCAGTACGTGCTGACGCAACCGCCATCGTCGCCGCGCGGCTACTGGGAGGCGACGGTCAAGAAGATGAAAAAGCCCTTCGGCGCGCCGTTCGCGGATGAAGACATCCCCGCCATGGTCGACTACCTGACCAAGACCTATGGCGCGGAGCGCACGGCCTACGCCGCCGCGCCCGCGGCGCAAGGCAGTGCGCCAGCGCCGGCTGCCCCTGCCACGGCCGCCGGCAGCCACGATCCCCAGGCCTTGCTCACGGCCAATGGCTGCACCGCCTGCCACGCCGTCGACAAGAAGGTGGTGGGGCCGGCGTTCAAGGAGGTCGCGGCAAAATACGCGAACCAGCCGGGCGCCGCGGCACTGGTGGCGCAGAACATCCGCGCGGGCGGCGCGGGCAAGTGGGGGCAGGTGCCAATGCCAGCCTATGCCACGCTCTCCAAGGAAGACCTGCAAAGCCTGGCGGGGTGGATCCTCGGCCGCTGAGAAGCCCTGGCGCCGGACTGCGGGCAACCCGCATTTCCCCGGCGCGCGGCTTCGCCCATAATCTGCCGCTCACGGCCACGGACCGGCGTGCGTCCACGGGGGCGTTCACAAGGGTGTCCACAGCATCGGCCACAGCAACGGGAGCGGCATGGCAAGCGTAGGCAAGGCAAACACTTTCTGGAACCGGCTGCTGCAGCTTTCCTCCGATTCCGGCGTCAGCCTGCAGGCGCAGTTGCGCCAGCAACTGGTGTCGGCCATCCTCGCCCGGCAGCTGCCGGAGGGCAGCGCCCTGCCCTCCAGCCGCGAGCTGGCGGCCACGCTGGGCATCGCCCGCAACACGGTGATCCTGGCCTTCCAGCAACTGGTCGAGGAACGCTTCCTGGAGACCAAGCCGCGGCGCGGCTACTTCGTGGTGGAACAGTTGCCCAGCGCCGCCAAGCCTGGCTCAGCGCAGGCCCGGGCCATTGGCGCAGCCGCCCCCGAAGACGCGGGCGAAGGCATCCCGGACTGGGGCGCGCGCCTGCCGGACATGACAGGCAGGCGCGCCATCGTCAAACCCACCGAGTGGCAGAACTATCCCTACCCCTTCATCTACGGCCAGTTCGACCCGGCGCTGTTTCCCACCGCCGACTGGCACCGCCGACTGGCGCGAATGCTCGCGCATGGCGCTGGCCGTGCTGGAGATCCGCGGCTGGGCTTCGGACCTGATCGACCGCGATGATCCGCTGCTGATCGAGCAGTTGCAGAAGCACATCCTGCCGCGCCGGGGCGTGTGGGCCAACCCCGATGAGATCATGGTCACCATGGGCGCGCAGAACGCGCTCTACCTGCTGGCCGACTTGCTGATGCAAGGCGCGCGGGTCGGCCTGGAAGAGCCGGGCTATAACGATGCGCGCCACATCTTCGGCATGCGCGCGCGCGAGGTAGTGCCGCTGGCGGTGGACGGATCCGGCCTGTGCCCCGACGACGCGCTGGCCCAGTGCGACTACGCCTTCATCACGCCCAGCTACCAGTGCCCCACCACGGTCACCATGCCGCTGGAACGGCGCGAGACGCTGCTGCGCGAAGCCCGCCGCCACGACGTGGTGCTGATCGAGGACGACTACGACACCGAGAACCCAGCGCTGACCCAGCCCATCCCCGCGCTGAAAAGCCTGGACCGCGACGGCCGCGTGATCTATGTGGGCAGCCTGTCCAAATCCTTCGTGCCCGGCATCCGGCTCGGCTACATCGTGGCTCCCGCCGCCGTGATCCGCCAGGCGCGCGCGCTGCGCCGCTTCATGCTGCGCCACCCGCCCGCCAACAACCAGCGCGCCACCGCCCTGTTCATCTCGCTGGGCCACCACGACGCGCTGCTGCGGCGCGTGGCGCCCATCTTCCAGCGCCGCGCCGAGATCCTGCGCGACATGCTGGCGCGCCACCTGCCGCAGGCGCGCGCCCACAACTCGCCCGGCGCATCGTCGTTCTGGGTGGAAGGCCCGCCCGGACTCGACGCCCGCAAGCTGGCCGCGATCGCGCTCACGCACGGCGTCATCATCGAGCCGGGCGACGTGTTCTTTTCCACCGATGCGCCGTCGCCGCACTTTCGCATGGGCTATACGGCCATTGCGGAAGAGCGGATCGAGGAAGGGGTGAAGCTGCTGGGACAGTTGATTGGGCAGGCGATGGTGCGGTGAAGACGCACATCGCGGCGGCGCGCGCGATGCCTTGGTTTGCTCCGCCTTACTCGAACACCGGCCGGAAGAAACTACGCTCGTAGCTGACGATGCATTGCGTTTCCTGCGCGTAGCGGAACGCTGCCTGGCACTCCGGATCGTCGAAGGACTGGTGGCGATACGCCTCGTACAGCGCGAGGCTGGGGAAGGAGAACAAGGCCAGCGCCACGTTGTTGGCGCCTTCGGATGGCAGGAAGTAGCCGTGATGCTGGCCGCCGAATTTCTCGACCAGCGGAATCCACAGCTTGCCGTAGTGCTCGAATTCCTTGAGCTTGTTGGGGTCGACGATATAGCGCAGGTAGCAGGTGATCATGGTGAGGTGGTTGTCATAGGTTGGTCTTGCTTTGCCTGGCCTTGGCGTTGCCTTGGCGTTGACGATGCGGCCGTCTCTTTCCCATTCTCTGTCTCTTGCCTCAGCCACCTGCCGCGCCGCCGCCAAACCCGATGACTTCCGACGCCAGCGCCCGGATAGGCCGGCCGAAGCTGGTAATGGCCGACAGCGTGGCGTTGTGGTGGCGCCGGATCAGTTCGGCGCTGGCGTGCGGCTTGTCGTGCGTGGTGTGCGCGTCGGCGGCGAGCGTGATGGCGTAGCCCAGCCCGGCGGCGCGGCGCACGGTGGTGTCCACGCAGAACTCGGTGGCATAGCCGCAGATCACCAGGTGCCTGGCCTGCAGGCGCTCAAGCAGCGCGGCAAGCTCGGTATGCAGGAAGGAGTCGGGCGTGGTCTTGCGCACGCGGTGGTCGTCCTCGAGGACCGCCAGGGTCCGCTCCAGATCCCATGCGGGCGAGCCGAACGGCATCGTGCCGCCGGACGCCTCATGCTGGACGAACACCACCGGCGCGCCAGCCGCGCGCGCCCGCGCGGTCAGGCCGTTGATGCGGCCAAGGACGAGATCGGCATCGCCCGGGCGGGGTGCGGCGTCGAACAGGCCACGTTGTACGTCAATCACGATCAGGGCGGTTTGCATCGAACGAAGGGCCGATGGCCTCTGGCTGGCTGGACAGCCGCCAGCATAAGCGACTGCCCGCACAACCGCAAGGAACGCGCCGGCCTACCGCAACAAGCCCAGATCGATGGCCTCCGCCATAGCCCGGTAGTGGCTGATTTCGGTGACAGTCGAACAGTCCGTTGATGAGGTGCAGATTACCGGTGCCGCAACCGCCCGCGCAGACGGCTGGTTTCCGCTTGTCGCCGCGTCGGCGCCGGCGGCGAAGGCCCCAACCTCCCCGTCATAATTTGATCCTCTCTCGTGATACGCTTCAAATTCTCGCCGGCCACTGGCACATCGCGCCACGGCATCCATACCCAGCCCGTGCAAACTGCCTGCGTCAGGCTACTCAATGCATCGACTGCATTGCCATCCTTGCAAGGATCCGGAATGGCAATGCCACAAGTGCCGCACCGGATACACCGATGCACCACAAGGCGAAAAACCACACGCCATGCCGAATGAAAGACCGATTCATATGGACTCCTTATAAATTGATTGGAGCGGCAACCCCGGTTTTTTTGACGCTTGGCCGCGTTCGTCTCGCTCAGTCATAAGCGGCATCGTGAGTGACCTTGCCGCGAAACACCCAATACCCCGCTGTCGTATAAACGAGGATGATTGGAATGATGATGACCACTCCGACCAGCGCGAATAGCTGACTCGAACGCGGAGCGGCCGCGTCCCAGAGGTTCAGCGCGCCAGGTATCGCATAAGGCCAGATGCTGACTAGCAGGCCAATGTATCCAAGGGTGACCAAGACGAGAGCCAGGAGAAACGAAAGATAGCCGCGACGCTTTCGCGCGACGCCGAACATCAGCACAGCGGCGCCGGCCACCAGAGCCGGTATGGGAAGCAGCCGATACAGGAGTCCAGACTCGAACCAGCGCCTGGCGATCGCCGGGTCCGATAACGGAGTCCATATCGAGACGGCAACGATGAATGCGAGCAGCACGATCGTCAGAGGCGACACGAGACGATGCAACCTGCGCTGCAGATCACCATCGACTTTCATCACAAGCCAACATGCACCCAGCAACGCATAGGTCGCGATCAGACCGAGTCCCGTAAGCAGGCTGAATGGCGTGATCCAAAAGAACGCATCGCCCGAGAATTCCCGGTTCGCCACCGGAATTCCCTGCAGATACGAGGCGAGAATCACGCCCTGCATGAACGTTGCACCCGCGGAGCCGAACATGAAAGCGAGACTCCACAGATTCTTCGTCCTTCTCGCCTTGCCACGGATCTCGAACGAAACCCCACGGAAGATGAGGCAGACAAGCATCAGTACAATGGGCAGGTAAAGCGCTGCGAGCGCAATGGAATAGACCACGGGAAATGCCGCGAACAGGGCTGCTCCGCCCAACACCAGCCATGTCTCGTTGCCGTCCCAGATTGGGGCAAGCGTCAACATCATTCGGTCACGTTCGCCGGTATCCGGGAAAAACGGAAATAGGATGCCGACTCCGAGGTCGAACCCATCGAGCACGACGTACATGAAGACGCCCAGCGCAATGATCGCCGCCCAAACTACAGTGATGTCCATTCCGGCCCTCCGATTCCTGATTGAGCTGTCGCGCACTGGTCAATCTGCCGCAGCCTCAGGCAAGGCGAATGTTTGGTTGAACCAGTCCGTTGATCTGTTCCGCCGTCCAGAGCAGTGTCGCTTTGCGAAACCCATGCAGCGCCTGCTGATGACGCCGGTACAACATCACGTGGCTGAACTGGGCAAGGCGACCCCGAATGAGACCACCCGAAAAGAAGCCAAAGCGCCCTAGCGTGCCGAATGCATCGTAGTCGCTCAATGACACGAGCGATCCAAAATCCCGGAATACGAAGCCGGGAAGCGGCTTGCTTTGGCGGAGCCATCCCGGCAGGTGACGCGCCAAATAATCCGCCTGCTGAGTGGCTACCTGCGCGGTGGGAGGAAGCGGACGCTGCGCGCCTTCCGGCGTCAGGCTCGCACAATCGCCAAGAGCGAAGATCTGCTCATCGTGCAAGGCCTGAAGCGTCCTCGACACCACGATCTGGTTCGCACGGTTTGTCTCCAGACCAGCGAGGCTGTTCATGAAATCTGGCGCTTTGACACCGGCAGCCCATACCATCAAATCCGCTTCGGCGAGCTTCCCGTCCCCATACCGAAAACCTCCTGGTTCCGCCGATGTGACCGCAGTCGAGGTCAGTACGCGAAAGCCGATGTTTTCGAGTCGTTGCTGGCTAGATGCAGAAATCTCCGGTGGGAAGGCAGGCAGCACGCGCGGCCCGCTCTCAAGAAGAGTCAGACTCAGCCTGTCCCTGATGGTGGTATCGCCATAGCCGGCAGCGAGTTCGAAAAGACGGCTCAGCTCGGCCGATAACTCGACGCCGGTCGCGCCGGCGCCGACAATCGCAACTCTCAGCTCCTCACCCTTGACGACGCTGCGAACAGCGCGTGCGCGCAACGCGGCGTTGAACGTCTCTGCTTGCTGTTGGCTGTCGATGAGATGGCAATGCTCCTTTACACCCAGCACGCCAAAATCGTTCGCGCGACTGCCTAGAGACAGGACCAGCACATCGTAAGGAACCGTTCGCGGCTCAAGCACCAACTTACCGTCCTGCATCCTTATCGCGTCAAGCTGCACCTCGCGCAGTTGCCGGTCAAGTCCGCACATCTCTCCCGGTTGATACGTGAAACCGTGGCGGCTCGCGTGCGCGAGATAAACTACCCGCTGCTGGTTCACGTCACGCGTACCGGCCGCAATCGTGTGCAGCATCGGTTTCCATATATGCGTTGGGCTGCGGTCGATCAACGTGACTGTAGCATCACCCGGCAGGCCTAACCGGTCGCCGAGCCTGGTCGCAAGTAGAATCCCAGCGATTCCCCCACCTACGATCACGATACGAGTTGGCTTTCTCATTGCAAACACTCAACGAATGATGGACGACTTCCGATAGCCTGTGTCTTTAGACGGCTCATGAGATACCTCGCTGCAAATAGTCGCAATCAATCAACAATCGTCACCGCTGCGTCGGACATTGCGGCTTAGACTCGCAGCCGAGGCTTAGCGGAGCGTAACGCCAGGCGCTTTCCAACCGCCTCAGTGACCCTGGATGCGGCGCACGGTGGCGCAGAAAAGGCGGAGTGTCATGTCGGCGAGTCGCACCTCAGCTCGCCTCCGACTTTAGTTCGCGTACTTGAGGCGTGGAGGACATGCAAGCGCCTAGCGTGCGATGAACCGAGGTGCCCGCTTTTCCAAAAATGCCGACGTTCCTTCCCGCTTGTCTTCTGAGGAGGCGCAAACACTGAAGTAAGCGCTTTCGAGCGACAGACCTTCCGCTTGGTCACTATCCAGGCCGCAATGCACGGCCCGCATGGCTAGCCGCACCGCCAGGGGCGAATTGGCGGCAATCCGATCCAAAATCTCCTCGGCACGTACCATCAGGCGATCCGCCCTGACTACCTCGTTGACAAGGCCAATGCGATGCGCCTCCTGGGCGTCGATCGCTTCCGCAGTAAGGATGATCTGCAGTGCGCGACCCTTGCCGACCAGTCGCGGCAACCGCTGCGTCCCCCCGAAACCAGGGATGACGCCGAGTTTGACCTCGGGTTGACCGAACTTTGCGTTTTCCGTCGCCAAGCGCAGCGTGCAAGCCAGGGCGATTTCGCATCCACCGCCAAGGGCGAGACCATTCACTGCCGCTACGACGGGCTTGCCAAGGTGCTCGATTGCGTCGAGAGCGGCCTGGCCACTTCGCGTGAATGTCTCCGCCTCGACTGCAGAGATGGATGCGATTTCCGTGATGTCAGCGCCAGCTGCGAACGCTTTGTCTCCGGCCCCCGTGATGATGACGCCTCGAATCGCATCATCGGCGCGGGCGTCCTCCATGACGGATCGTATTTCTACCATGGTGGCAAAACTGAGTGCGTTCAGAAACTTCGGGCGATTGATGGTGACGTAGGCGATAGACGCCTTCTTCTCATAGGTGAGATTCTGAAGAATGGGCATGGTGGCTGAACCTTGATGACGGGTTGTAACAAGCTGCATGTTTGCCTCAAAACAAGAATGGGTCACGCAACGTACAGAGTGCCGCGGGGCATGGCGCTCATATCTGCAGGAGCTGGCGGATTGTCATGGCTGATATCGGAGAGGCCAACTTTCAGATGTTCCAGCCAGGTGCGCAAAGTACTGCATGCATTTCTTAGGATCCATCTCTCACCCTTGCAACCGGATTTCACTATTCGCTTGCCCGCAGCGCGAGTAAGCCGAGTAGAACGCGATCGCGTTGCGCCGTCAGGTCGTCGAGCGAACGTTTGCCGGCTTCGTCGAGGACGCCAGCAACGACGGCTTTGCGGACATTGGCATCGATCTGTGGAGACCCCAGAACTTTCCACCAGCCGTTCATGGGCACCGTGAACTGATCGAAGAAATGGTCGATGCCCCCTTGCCCCCCTGCGAGGTGGAACAGTAACGTCGGGCCCATCGCGCCCCAACGCAAGCCCGGGCCCCAGCACACCGCGGTGTCCGCATCGGCAACGCTCACCACACCCTCCGCGATCAGATGGATCATCTCGCGAAAGAGCGCCGCCTGCAGTCGATTGGCAACGTGGCCCGGAACCTCTTTGCGCAGGCGAATCGTCCTCTTGCCCAGCCCACGATAGAAAGCGCTGACGCGTTCTATCGTCTCTTCCGATGTCTTCGCGCCGCCGACGATCTCGACAAGCGGAATGAGATGCGGCGGATTGAATGGATGGCCGATCACGCACCGCTCAGGATGGTTCGGGCAGGCCGACTGGATCTCGCTCATCGTGAGGCCCGACGAACTCGATGCAATGATCACGTCCTGCGCCAAGGCCTCATCGAGACGCCGATAGAGATCTTTCTTGAAGTCGATTCGCTCCGGGCCGTTTTCCTGAATCAGATCGCTACCGGCGAGGGCGGCGTCGAGGTTGTCGGTGAATTCCAGCTTCGACGGCGCAGCTCCGGACGCGAGGCCCAGTTGCTCCAGTGCAGGCCAGGCGGCCGAGATGAAGTCGTCGAGCTTCTTCTTTGCGTCCGGGGCGATATCGGTGGCGACCACCTCCAGCCCTTTCGCAAGAAACAGCGCAGCCCAGCTCGCGCCGATAACGCCCGTCCCAATGATCGTGACTCGCTTGATTGGCTTGGACATGACAGATGATCTCCGGTAAATTCAAACAAACGCACTGAAGCCGCTGATTGCCTTGCCGACGATCAGCGAGTTCATTTCGCGGGTGCCTTCATAGGAATACAGCGCCTCGGAATCAGCAAAGAAGCGCGCAACGTTATAGTCGAGCACAATACCGTTGCCGCCCAAAATCTCCCGAGCTGACGCCACCGTTTCGCGCATGCGCACCGTGCAGAAGGCCTTGGCAAGCGATGCATGCTCGTCCAGCAGCTTGCCCTGGTCCTGCAATTGCGCAAGCCGTGCGACCATGCATTGCGACGCGGTGATGTTGCCGAGCATTTTGGCGAGGAGGTCCTGCACCATCTGGAATGACGCGATCGGTTTGCCGAACTGCTCGCGGGTCTGCGCGTAGCGCAGCGCATGTTCGTAAGCGCCCATGCTGCAGCCGACGGATTCCCATGCGACGTATTGACGGGTAAGCCGAAGAACCCGCGCCGTATCGCGGAAGGATAGATCTCCCTGGAGGCGGTTCTCTTCGGGTACGCGGCAATGGTCAAGCGTGATGACACCGTTCTGCACGACTCGCAGTGCGATCTTGTTCTCGATTTTTTCTACGGAAAAACCCGCGGTGGTTTTGTTCTCGACGATGAAACCCTTGACCTGATTGTCATCGACATCGCGCGCCCAGATAATCGACAGGTCACACCAGGGCGAATTGCCTATCCACCGCTTCTGACCATTGATGACCCAAGTATCACCTTCTCGCTTGGCCGTTGTCAGTAGGCCCCCGCCGGCGCCCGATCCCACCAGCGGTTCGGTCAATCCGAAGCAGCCGACTTTCTCCAATCGCGCCATGGGCGGCAACCATTTCTGCTTCTGCTCTTCCGAACCGCCGAGATAGATCGATCCCATCGCCAGCCCGCTATGGACCCCATAGAAGGTCGCGATGGACGAGTCGACGCGCGCCAATTCCATGGCGATAAATCCATCGAGAAGCGTGCTGCCGCCAGGGCAGCCGTAGCCTTCGAAGCCGACGCCGACAATATTGAGATCCCGGATCCCGGGAATGAGCTCGAACGGGAACGCGTCATCGGCCCAAAATTTGTTAATCACGGGAGCGACCCGGTTCTCCATGAAGGCACGCACCTGCTTTAGCTGGGCTTGTTCGGTATCACTCAGGAGCTCGTGAATCAGATAGAAGTCGCTGTCGGGGGCCGGAAGCGGGTGGTTTGGCTTCGCGCTAGCAGTCATGATGATTTCCTCAAGGGCGTTGATCAGGATGCGTTCGAGGGGGCGCGCAGATAGTCGTGAACGACTTCTGCGCCCGCGATCGTCAGATCGGTCAGGATATGGATTGCGGATAGAACCTCGAGCACAGGCAGCTTTGCGACGGGCGCGAAACAATGAGGATGCAGTTCCAGAGAGGCAGGCCCGGTCCAGGCTCCTTTCACCGTGATGTCGGTCACGTAATACTTGACCAGTTCGCAGACCCGGGCCGACCCATCGACGTGAGGCAGGATTTTCAGCAGGAAGCCCGGTGCCTCGAGCGTCTTCTTGACGGCGGCGAGATCCAGCTGCTCGTATTTGTAAGCCATGGTTGCGGTCACAACCCGCACGCCGTTGTAGTCGAGGGTTCCCACCAGCGCATCGTTGCGGATTTCGAGCTTCGGTTGCGCGAGCACTTTCGGAAAGCCGAGCAACTCACGGCCGGAAGCGATGCCGGCTTCATTGTCGAGGTACATGGCGTGGGTGAAGCCGCCGGACACGCCGTTGAACGTCACCGGAACGACTTGACCGGTCTCGGTATAGGAACCTAGCCCACTAGAATCGGGCATGCTGATGAACTCGTATTTGACAATAGGCTCGGCCGGAAGCAGCGGCGCAGGCACAAAGCCGGCAAGCGCTTTTGGATCGGTACGATAGGTAATGATGATCGTTTCGCGATCGACGAACCGGAAAGGAAATTTGGGATAGGCTGGGCTGCTGATCGGCATCGCGTAAGCGCGGTCGCGGATTTCGTCTTCAGTCATGGAAAGCTCCGAGTGTGCGGTGGGGCTGTAGCCCGTCAGTGGCTTGCCGCCAGAGGTGTTCGTTCAAATCGTTAAACGCGAGCAGATTCAGACCGAGTCTTCGAAGCGCGCGACTACGCCCGCGTCGTGAAGGCGTGCGATTTCGCTCTCGTTGAAGCCCATCTCTTTCAGGATCTCCGCGCCGTGTTCGCCAAGTTGCGGCGCGGCGCACGGCTTGACCTTCTGCTCTCCCATGATCTGGATCGGATTGCTGACCGTTCGCATGGCGGGCTTGCCCGGCACTTCGAGCGGCACGACTATCCCATTGGCCGCCAACTGGGGGTCGTGAATGATCTCCTCGGCAACCTGCACGACACCAAAAATCACGCGTGCGGCGGTGAGTGTCTGCTTCCAGAAGGCAAGAGGCTGGCTGGCGAACAACGGGTCGAGAATTTCGACCAGTGCCGCCGCGTTGTCGGTACGCCGGTCATCGGTAAAGCGCAGGTCCTCCAGAAGCTCGGGCATGCCAATGGCGCGGGTGAAGACAGGCCAGTCCTTGCGTTGGGCCGCGACCAGCAGGATCCAGCGCCCGTCGGCTGTCTGATAAGGGTTGAGCAGCGCGTTGGGCGGATTCTTTCGATCGTGCTGGGCGAAGAACCGACCGCCATTGAGACCGCCCTCGACCCATGCCGCTGCTGCCCAGATACCATTGGCGATCAGAGAAGTCGACACATGGCTGCCTTTTCCGGTCGTGGCGCGCACATAGAGCGCCGTGACGATCGCGGCATAGAGTGTCGTTGCTGTAGCGTGGTCGCCAATCCCGGGAATGGGAAGCGTCGGCGGGCTGCCGGCATCGTGGGTGACCTCCATGAGGCCGGAGCGTGCCCAATAGGCCGTGACATCGAAACCCGGGGTGTCGGCCTCGGGCCCCTCGGAACCATAGCCGGTAATGTCTGCGTAGATCAGCTTTGGGTTGAGCGGCGAAAGGGCCGCGTAGGTCACGCCCAAAGAGGCCTTCACGCGTGGCGGGAAGTTGACGACCACAACATCTGCCCACTGAACAAGCCGCACCAGTACTTCTCTGGCTTCACTGGACTTGAGGTCGATGGCGATGCTGCGTTTGTTGCGGTTCGTCAACTGCCAGGCGTAGTTTGTGTTGGCCACCGGGTTCGGCGGCATGGTCGAGAAGAGGCGGTAGACATCGCCCGTACCCGGCGGCTCGATCTTGATGACGTCTGCGCCGAAGTCGGCCAGAATCGTCGTGGCTGCGGGGCCCGCAATGTAGCTCGCGAGATCGAGCACCTTGAGACCTGAAAAAACGTGTTGTCCGTCAATCATGAGAGTGCTCTCGATTCGGTTTTAGGTTTGAACTCTATGCAAGTGGAAGCTCGTCCGGGTCGCGAGCCGGAACAGCGAAGAGCCGTCACGTCTCAGCGACCCTGGGACTTCGGCGGGCGCTTCTCGAGAAAGGCGGTGCTCCCTTGTTGTCCTCGGCCGCGGCGCATGGAGCGAAAAGTTTCCCTTCCGGGGAGTTGTCGGCGATCAGATTGAGTGTGTCGCCCACGATGCCGTAGCAGCGCTTGACCCCCGCTTGCTCGGGGACTTCGATGATGACTTCCGCAACTTTCTTGCCCACGTTTGTCTCCTGAACGGCATCGGCCTCAACATGGTTACCGTGCATTGATGGTAGCTGGCACGAGTGAAATACGCCTATTACATAAATCCAGTACAAGGGGTCTACGTGGCCCGCGCGCGTCGAATGGGAACTTGGGCAGAGCAAGGTGAGGCAATAAAAAGTACGCGAGTTCCGCACTTCTTCAATGGAGCCAGGAGCCGCTAACAAAACCGCTTCATCGAAGCTCGAATGAGTATGAGCCTCGTCACGTCACGTCACGTCACGTCACGTCACGTCACGTCACGTCACGGTAGCGTAAGCCAGGCGTTTGATGATCTGCGCGGCGCGGCGCGCAGACTTGCGAGAATTGCGCTTTGTCGTAGCCCATCCGCGCCGAGACCGGCTCTTCGGTTAGGTAGAAGGTGCCGCCGAATCCGCAGCATTCGTCCGGCCGCGCCGGGGTGGTGAACTCGATGTCTATCACCTTCTGCAGCAGCGACAGTGGCCTCGAGAAGAACGGCTCGTCGAGCTCCGACATCCTCGAAGTACGCCTCCAGATGCGGGTTCAGACCGCAGGCCCGGCGTGGCTGCGGCCGCCGGGTTCAGGCATTGAGCGGATCAATCTGCTGCGACCAGGGGCCGTGGCCCACTGCTTGCACTGGCCCCAAGACCCTGCGCAAACCCAGGCACTGCCTCGACTGAAGGCCCCGCAGCAAGTAACTTGAAGATGTAATAGATGCCCGTGCCGAAGACCGCGCAGTAGACCAGCACGAAGATCATCAACGAAATGCTGACGCTCTGGCTCGTGACGGGAGACACCGCCTGGGCCGTCCGAAGATAGCCATAGACCACGAACGGTTGGCGGCCGACCTCCGTCGTGATCCAGCCGGCGATCAGCGCTATGAATCCAGCCGGGCCCATCGCAACCGAAAATCGGTGGAAGAGTCGATTCTCGAAAATTCTCCCCTTGCGACGCAACAACAGGCCGGTCAATGCCAGCAACACCATCAGCATGCCAAGACCCGCCATCAGGCGAAACGCCCAGAAAATGATGGACGAATCAGGCCGGTCCTCTTTCGGAAATTCCTTGAGCCCTTTGATTTCGCCATCCCAGGTATGGGTCAGAATGAGGCTTCCCAGACGCGGTATCTGGATTGCGTATTTGGTCACTTCGTCGTTCATGTCCGGGAACCCAATGAGGTTGAGCGCCGTGCCCCCCTTCTCCGTTTCCCATAGACCCTCGATCGCGGCAATCTTTGCCGGCTGATACTTACGGGTATTGAGCCCATGCTGGTCGCCAACCACCATCTGCACTGGCGCCAGAATCAACAGCATCCACAAGGCCATCGAGAACATAGTCTTGACCATAGGATCGCGTCTGCCTTTAAGCAGGTGCCATCCACCGGTTCCGGACACGAGCAACGCCGCCACGATGAACGCTGCGATGGACATGTGGGCAAGCCGATAGGGAAAGGACGGATTGAAAACGATCTTGAACCAGTCGACCGGTACTACATGACCGTCTGAAATGCTGAATCCTTGCGGTGTTTGCATCCAGCTATTGGACGCCAGGATCCAGAACGTCGAGATCAAGGTGCCCATCGCTACCAGCACTGTGGCACCGAAGTGTGCACTTCGGCCTACCTTCTCCCAACCGAACAACATCACGCCCAGGAATCCCGCCTCCAGGAAGAAGGCGGTCATGACTTCATAGGTCAGAAGGGGTCCCGTTATCGGTCCCGCGAACGCGGAAAAGCGCGCCCAGTTCGTCCCGAACTGGTAGGCCATCACCACGCCGGAGACCACGCCCATGCCGAATCCGAGAGCGAAGACCTTTGACCAGTAGATGCACAGCACTTTGTAATGGAGCTTTCCCGTCTTGAGCCACGCGCCTTCGAGCACAGCGATGAAACTCGCCAGCCCGATGCTCATTGCCGGGAAGATGATGTGGAAAGACACAGTGAAGGCAAACTGAAGCCTGGACAGATCAAGTGCATTCAATTCCATCGTGAGTCACCTCGATGAACGCTCGACCACCAAGCGCCCTGCTGCATGAAGGGAAACGGATTACCTTAGAAGAAAGGTCGGTTTTAGATCTAAAGGGTGATCGAGGGTGGATAACGCGGCGCCCGCGCGCATGAGACCCGTACCTGTCTCTAAACGGGGACGACAGCTAAGCTCAGGCCCGTTTCAGCGTGTCGACATCTGTCCCAACGCGCCACGGATAACTCCGGGGGGCTTCAGTGTCCTACCTTTGCATTGATGGTATGCATTGGAAGCATGGGCGGCTAGTACATAAAGCTGTAGTCGATTCTGGTTTCGTCAAACAGAACTGACGGCGAAGCGGCGAGGTGTTGCTGATCACCGGCGATGTCCAGGCTTTCATCTGCCGTGACGCCGTCGATATACCTTCCTGCGCGACGCTTCTTCGACGTCGCCAAGGCGCAGAAGACGCCGGGGTTGGCCGCGCAGGCGCCGGCGTGGATCGCCAGGCTGTACCACTAGCCCAACTCGTGCCGTTGACGAGCGACGAGACGACGCCAGCTCGGTACTGCGCCGCGACATTGATTGCGATCCCGGGCTCCACGCATAGTCTAAAAATTGAGATAGAATGAGAAGCCAACCCCTAACCGAACCGGTTTCCGAGGCGGAAGCACAACCTGTTGAAGCGAACGGACCTGTACGCCGCGTACTTTTACGACCGCGTGACCGGGCGGCCGCATGCCGACACGTTCGGCACCGGCATGCGGCATCGGTTCTAGGCAAGGCACGGCTTGGTCCACTGCGCGAACCCGCGCCACGTTACGTCCCAAGCCCGGTTGACGAATACGGAATTGACTCCAGTTTCATGTAATAGCATTCCGACCTCCTGCCGGCTACCCTCAAAGCCGGTCTGCGCTAACTGTTGTCCAGACAAAGAAAGCAACTCGGCCCCAGATCAACTTTCTCAAGGGTCTACCCGCCGATTCCCCGGTTGCCCGAGGGTGGGTTGAAGCGAGTGTCATCACGGCAGATGCAGTATCGTCAGCGTTATGGTCTTACGAAGCCCCCCATGATTTCCGTTGCAATGTCTCAGATAGTCCCACTCCACAGCAACCCGGCGTTCTACGAACTCCTCGCCGACAGCTACGCCCGGCTGCTCTGTCAACCGCTTGTTCCGCAGGGCATGCCGGTGCCCGAGGCTACCAAATGGCTCTATGAGTGCGCCCCGTTCGCGGTGCTCGCGCACAATACCGATCCCGACCCGCTCTTCATCTACGGCAATAAGAGCGCTCAGCGCCGCTTCGAATATAGCTGGGATGAAATCACCCGCCTGCCGTCGCGCCTCTCAGCCGAGCCACAGAATCGCGAGGAGCGGCAGCGGTTCCTCGCGCGTGTACAACACATCGGCTACGAAGCTGGCTACGGGGGCGTGCGCATCACCAAATCCGGCCGACGCTTCATGATCGAAGAGGCCACGCTGTGGCAACTCCTGGGCACGGATGGGAAGGTGCACGGCCAGGCGGTCATCATCCCGCGAACGCGCGACATCTGACCGGCATTCCGGCTGATTCTGTGTCTGGCCTAAAGCACAGGTAAAGGAGGGTTAGCAACGGCTGATCTGAAGCGGAGATGGCGAACAACAGCAGGGATTCATATTCAGATCCATGACCCCTGCGAACTTCCGCGATGACCGGCGCATGGAATAAAAAAGCACCATTTGCGGGCGCGGCGCACCATCATTGCGCAATCCGATCTTGGCAGCACCATCGGTCTAATAATGATTCTTGTTGGAGCACGATGCCGCTATCAAAATAGCGGCCGTCACAGTAATCATGACGAAACCGGCATCGCAATCGACACGCAATTTAGGGAGATAAGATGTGAAACCCGGTGGTGCCAACCGACATGAGTGTACTTTGGATGGCTCATATCGTATTCTCTGATGCTTGTTTCGACAGCAGTAACGAGTCGATAGCAGGTGCTCGATCGTCGCCAGCCAACCTGGCCGCGCGCAACCTTCCAGCGCTTTCGTGGGGCACATAAATGACCTCACTCTTGAAGGTGTCCCAGGCCGGCCGCTCACGGCTCGGGCAAGGACTAGAATCGACCGGCATACCATGAACCCGATTGAACTCGATGCGGTTCACGCCCCGTGCCTCCACGAGCGCGACCGAATAGCCCTTGCTCCCGAAGATGACGGCTGCAAGCCCCTCGAGAGTCTCCTCGATGCACCGATGTATTCGGGGATATTCCTACGCCTCGCTATTGGCATAGCGTCGGCATTGGGCGAAGTCCACCAGGGCGGGCTCGTGCACAGGGACGTCAAGCCCGCCAACATCCTGGTGAATCCCGACAGTGGTGAAGTCCGGCTCACGGGCTTCGGCCTCGCCTCGCGCCTTGCGCGAGAGCGTCAACGATCCGAACCGCCCGAGTCCATCGCCGGTACGCTCGCCTATATGGCGCCCGAGCAGACAGGGCGGATGAGTCGTTCGGTCGACTCCCGCAGCGATCTCTACGCGTTCGGTGTGACGCTCTACCAGATGCTCACGGGATATCTGCCCTTCGCTGCCGCCGATCCGATGGAATGGATACACTGCCACATCGCAAGAGAGGCAGTGCCACCGCAAGAGCGCGTGGACCACGTGGCGCCAGTCCTCTCAGCGATCGTGATGAAGCTGCTCGCCAAAACGGCGGAGGAGCGCTATCAGACCGCGGCAGGCGTTGAAGCGGACCTGCGACGCTGTCTTGCGCAATGGGAAACCGAGCGACGCATCGGCGAATTCCCGCTCGGCGAGCGCGACATGCCGGACCAGTTGATGATTCCGGAGAAACTGTACGGGCGATCGCGCGAGGTCGAGACCCTGCTCGCCGCCTTCGAGCACATCGTCGAAAACGGGGCGCCTGAGCTGGTGCTGGTCTCGGGATATTCCGGAATCGGCAAGTCCGCCATCGTCAACGAACTGCACCAGGCGCTGGTACCGTCGCGGGGGCTTTTCGCGGCGGGCAAGTTCGACCAGTACAAACGCGACATGCCATATTCGACGCTAGCGCAAGCCTTTCGGAGTCTGTTACGGCCGCTGCTTGGCAAAAGCGAGGCGGAGCTGGGACCCTGGCGTGACGCTCTTCGCGAGGCGCTGGGATCGAATGCAGGACTTGTCGTGGATCTCGTTCCCGAAGTGGAGCTCATCATCGGAGCGCAGCCGCCAGTCCCGGATTTGCCTCCGCGAGACGCGCAACGCCGAGTTCAGCTAGCGCTCAGTCGGTTTATCGGCGTTTTCGCCCGGCCAGAACATCCGCTGGTGCTCTTCCTCGATGACTTGCAATGGATCGACGCGGCGACGCTCGACCTGCTGGAGGACCTGTTGACCCGGTCCCGTCCGCAGAACCTCATGCTAATCGGCGCCTATCGCGATAACGAAGTCAATTCCGCGCATCCGCTGACGTGCAAGCTCGATGCCATCAAGACCGCCGGCGGAGCGTTGGTGGAGATCAAGTTGGCGCCGCTTGCGCAGGACCATCTTGAGCAGTTGATCGCGGACGCGCTTCGCTGCGGGCCAGAGCGTGCCACCCCGCTCGCGCAACTGGTGCTGGACAAGACCGCCGGCAATCCATTCTTCGCTATTCAGTTCATTTCTTCGCTTGCCGAAGAGGGAATGCTTAGCTTCGATCACGATGCGGCGCGCTGGTCCTGGGACCTAGATCGCATCCATACGAAGGGCTATACCGACAATGTGGTGGAGCTCATGGTCGGCAAGCTGAATCGCCTGCCCATAGGAACACAGCAAGTACTGCAAACGCTTGCATGCTTGGGTAACGACGCGGCACTCGTCCTGCTGGAGACGGTATCCCAGCGGCCGAGAGGCGAATTCCAGAAACGGCTCCAGGAAGCAATTCGAGCAGGTCTCATTTCCTGCACGGAAGATTCCTGCAGCTTTGTCCACGACCGGGTTCAGGAGGCGGCGTACTCGCTCATCCCGGAAGACGCGCGCGCACAGATCCATCTCCGGATAGGCAGGTTACTCACTGCCTGCTTGCCGCCGGAAAAGCTGCCGGAGATGATCTTCGAGATCGTCAACCAGCTTAACCGCGGCGCACCCCTCATCACGTCACAGGACGAGCGCGAGAGGCTCGCCGAGCTGAACCTGATCGCCGGCAAGCGCGCGAAGGCCTCGTCTGCCTACGCCTCTGCGCTGACGTATCTCAGCGCCGGCACGGTGCTGATAGGGGAGGATTCGTGGGAGCGCCGGCAGGAGCTTGCCTTCGCCCTGGAACTGCATGGGGCCGACTGCGAGCTCTGGACGGGCGCACTGCCGTCCGCGGAGGAACGTCTCGCGGCGCTTGCAACGCGCGCTGCCGACACGGTCCAACGTGCGGCCGTCGCGAGCCGGCGCGTGGATCTTTACACGATGCTCGGGGCTAGCGACCGCGCGGTCGCCGTCGGTTTGGAATACCTCCGGCATGTGGGCATCGATTGGGCAGCGCATCCCACCCAACTGGAAGCGTGTCGCGAGTACGATCGGATCTGGACGCTGGTGGGAAGGCGGGCGATCGAGGATCTCATCGACCTCCCGCTGATGAAGGATCCAGAGTCTCTTGCTACGCTCGACGTGCTCACCACGCTTGGACCGCCAACGTTACACACCGACGAGAATTTGTACGCGCTCACCACCTGCAGGGCGGTGAATCTCAGCCTGGAGCGTGGCAACAGCGACGCCGCACCTGCGCATTACGCCGCGGTCGGGCTTATCGCCGGCGACCGCTTCGGCCATTACGACGCAGGTTATCGACTTGGAAAGATGGCCTGCGATCTGACCGAACGCCGCGGATTGAGGCGCTTGGGAGGGAAGACCTATTCGGTCTTCGCGCTCTTGGTACCTTGGACACGACCGCTCCGGGAAAGTGTCGACCCGGCTCGACGTGCCTTTCAGATGGCGAACGAACAAGGCGACCCGACGTTTGCTGCATACGCCTGCCGCAAAATCAGTCCCATTCTTCTCGCTTTGGGTGATCCACTCGATCGGGTTGAGCGTGAAGCCGAGCACGGCTTGGAGTTTGCGCGCACGGTGGGTTTTGAATACGCTGCCGACATGATCTTCGCCCCGCTCGCGCTCGTCCGCACGCTCCGTGGCGAAACCGCGAAATTCGGCTCGCTCGAGGTTGGCCCGTTCACAGAGCGCTCGTTCGAGGCGCGCCTCACCGGTCACCCCGCTCTGGCCTTGCCTGAATGTTTCTACTGGATCCGAAAGCTGCAGGCGGGCTTCTTCGCTGGCGACTACGCATCGGCTATCGATGCCGCGGAAAAGGCGGAACGATGTTTTTCGACGTCAGCGTCGCTTTCGGTCATGCTGTTGGAGAGGGCGGACTACCATTTCTATGCCGCCCTCTCCCGGGCCGCCTGCTGCGAACCCATGGGCCCCGATCCCTATGCGAAATATCGAGACGCGCTGTCGACACATGACCGACAACTCCGGGCATGGGCGGAAAACTGCCCTCAGAACTTCGAGGATCGTGCATTGTTGGTCGGCGCGGAGATTGCGCGCATCAAGGGGCGCCTGCCCGACGCAATGGATCTGTACGAGCGAGCCATTCGCTCTGCGCGTTCGAATGGTTTCGTTCAGAACGAGGCGCTGTCCTACGAACTGGCTGCCCGCTGCTACGCGGCGCGCGGCCTTGAGGAAATTGCGCATCTCTACCTGGGAAACGCACGGCGTGCCTATCTGCGGTGGGGAGCCTATGGGAAGGTGCGACAACTCGATCAGCTCTTTCCGGGACTAAGGCAGGACAGGCAGGACGATCGTGCCCCGGGCCCCGCCGGCACGATCGACGCGCCGGTTGAAGATCTGGATCTCGCCACTGTGATCAAAGTGTCGCAGGCAGTATCGAGCGAGATCGTCCCGGAAAAGCTCATCGAATCGCTGTTGCGTACGGCCATCGAGCACGCCGGCGCGGAACGTGGGCTGCTGATTCGCCCTCGTGACAGCGAATTCCTGATCCAGGCGGAAGCGAAGACTTGCGGCAACTCCGTGACGGTCAACCTGCGAGAGACGCCAATTTCCGCGGACGCCCTTCCCGAGTCGGTGGTACGTTATGCCGCGCGTACCCGGGAGATCGTGATTCTCGACGATACTTCAGTCCCGAGTCCGCATTCCAACGATGCGTACATCGGTGCTCAGGGCGTCCGATCGGTACTCTGCCTGCCGTTGATGAAGCAGGGTGCGCTGGTTGGGCTGCTGTACCTGGAAAACAGGCTTGCTCCAGGCTTTTTTACGCCCGGCAGGATTGCTGTCCTGAAGGTACTTGCTTCCCAGGCGGCAATTTCGCTCGAAAACAGCGGCCTGTACCGCGAGCTTCAGAAGCGGGAGGCGGAGATCCGCCGCCTGGTCGACGCTAACATCGTCGGGATCCTGATGGTGGACCGGGAAGGTCGGATTCTTGAGGCCAATGACGCGTTCCTGCGCATTGTCGGGTACCAGCGCGAGGATCTCGTTTCGGGTCGGTTGCGGTGGACCGACCTGACACCTCCCGAATCACTCGCCCATGAACGCGAACAAATCTTGCCGCAGCTCGAGCTGACCGGCAGCGTGCAACCCTTCGAAAAGGAGTATATCCATAAGGATGGTCACCGCGTTCCAGTGCTCGTCGGGGCGGCCGCATTTGACGACGAACACCGGCGTGGCGTGGCTTTTGTCGTCGACATGACCGAGCGTAAGCGAGCGGAGGACGAACTGCGACGCAGCCGCCAGTACCTGGCGGAGGCGCAGAAAGTCAGCCACACCGGAAGCTGGGCATGGTGCCCCGCCTCGAAAGCCATGCTGTACTGGTCGGAGGAGTGCTATCGCATTCTCGGGTACTACCCGGCGCAAGGGATGCCTTCATTCGCCTCCGCCCTCGAACGCTTTCATCCAGAGGACCGGCCCGGAATCCTGGAAAAGCTGGTCCGATACGTGCGCGACGGAGTGGAGTTCGAAGTCGAGTGCCGCCTGCTCTTGCCAGGCGGCAACGTGCGCTACATCCGCATCCTGGCGCATCCCGTGCTGGCAGCCTCCGGCGACCTGGTCGAATACATTGGCACCGTCATAGACGTCACGGAGCAGAAGCGCGCAGAGGAGGAGCGCGAGGAACACCTATGGTTCCTTGAGTGCATGGACCGCATCAACCGCGCCATGCAGCGAACGAACGAGGTCGAGGGCATGACGCGCGGCGTGCTTGAGGAGGCGCTGGCGATCTTCAATTGCGATCGGGCCTGGCTGGTATATCCCTGCGATCCCGATGCGCCGACGTGTCGCGCGGTGATGGAGCATACGCATCCGGACTATCCGGGCGCCTTCGCGCTCGGCCAGGAACTGCCGGTGGATGCCCGGGCGGCGGAATCCCTGCACGACATGCTGCACGCCCCAGGGGCGGTGGTGGATCCAGGCATCCCGCCGGAGATTCGCCACCGATTCAACATCTTGTCGACGATCGCGATCGCGGTTCGCCCCAGGGGCGAAAGGCCGTACCTGTTCGGGCTGCATCAGTGCTCGCATTTGCGCTCCTGGACCACCGTGGAGCGGCGGCTGTTCGAGGAGATTGGCAGACGCCTGGAAGATGCGTTGACGAGCGCGCTCGCGCACCGCAACCTGCTCGTAAGCGAGGACGCGCTGCGCACGAGTGAGGAACGCTTCCGAACCCTGGTCGACCACGCAACGGATGCCATTTTCCTGTACGACCAGGAGGGCATCGTGCTCGACGTGAACGGTCAGGCGTGCGAGGCGCTGGGTTATACGCGCGAAGAGCTCATCGGCAGGCACACCTGTCAGTTCGACTGCGACATCACGTCGGAAAAGAGCCAGTGGATCAAGAAGCGGCTGCAGGAAGTCGGAAGTGTGACGTTCAATGGCCGCCACCAGCGAAAAGACGGAAGTCTCTTTCCGGTCGAGGTGCGTGCTCGGGCGTTCAACCGCGGTGGGCGCCTTTTCGCCATCGCGCTCGTCAGCGACATCACCGATCGCAGGCGCCGCGAGCAGCGCCTGCTCGCGGAATTCCGCGTCGCGCACACGCTGTCGGAAGCCGGCTCGCTCGAGGAGGCTGTACCCCGCATTCTGCGCGAAACGTGTGAGGCACTCGAGTGGGATTGTGGCGCGTACTGGCGCGTCGATCCGGAAGCGGGCGTCCTTGCGTGCGTGCAAACATGGCCCTCGGCCACCTTCGCGCGGGCTGGTTCCGAGTTGGTGTCGAGGACGACCGGCCTCGGCATGGGGCTCCCCGGGCAAGTATGGCTGAGCGGCGCACCAATATGCATACCCGACATGGCTCTCAATCGGGAGTTCCAGCGGACAGAATCTGCCGCGAAGGGAGGGCTCCACGCGGCCTCCGCCTTCCCGATCACGCTCAAGAGCGGCGTAGTGGGCGTGATCGAATTCTTCAGCCGCGAGGTCCGCGACGCCGATCCCGAGTTCTTGCAGATGATGACCGCCGTCGGCTGCCAGGTCGGGCAATTCATCGAGCGCACGCGAGCGGAAGACGCGCTGCGACATGCGCGGGAAGAGCTTGCGCAGGCGTCACGAATGGCGACAGTGGCCGAGTTGTCTGCGTCCATCGCCCACGAAATCAATCAACCGCTGCAGGCCGTCGTGGCCCATGGGCAAGCGTGCCGGCGCTGGCTCGCTGCTACGCCGCCCGACATCGACAAAGCCCGACTCAGCGCCGAAGCCATCGTCCATGACGGAAAAGCCACGGCGGAGGTGATAAGCCGCATTCGGGCGCTGTTCAAGCGCACGGCTCCAGCAAAGGTCGAACTTGACATCAATCAGTTGATACTTCAGGTCTGCACTCTGATGGCTGTCGACATTCAGGCGAACGTGATCTCGCTCGAGACTCAGCTAGCCCAAGACGTGCCTTTGATCAGAGCCGATGCGGTGCAGATTCAGCAGGTGATCGTCAACCTTGTGCGCAACGCCATCGAGGCATTGTCAGCGACGGTGGAACTACCGAAGTCGCTCTTGATCTGCTCTCGGCGCGACGGGGACAACGTGGTGGTGGTCAACGTTCAGGATGAAGGCGTGGGGCTGGCGAATCTGGGGACGGTATTTGAGCCATTTATCACCACAAAGGAAACGGGCATGGGCATGGGGCTGGCGATCTGTCGGTCGATCGTCGAAGCACACGCCGGCCGCATTTGGGTCGTCCGCAATAAGGTCCGGGGCGTGACCTTCAGCTTCAGCCTGCCGAGTGAGACTTCGGATGCAACATGAAGCCCTGTGGACCCAATGAAATCTCCAAGGCGTTGGTCACGTCGCTGAAGACAGACCCCGCATCGCAGCTCCAAAAAAAACCTTTACGCCAGCCTTCATCCCGTGCCAACTCAACGCATATCTCCCTCCGCCTGGTAGCCGCCGCCCAGTGTTCTTGTCAGCACGATGGATTTCTGGAGACTTTGGGCTGTCAGTTGAAGCATCGCCAACTGCTCCTGTATCTCTATCTCGCGTGCCTGCTCCACTTGCATCCTGTTGGCCAGCCCCCGTACGTATTGAGCTGATGCGCTGTCCAGCGTGAACTGCACCGCTTGAAGTTTCCTCTGCTGCATGGCGGAGCGCTCACCCAGATCTTTGAGTGCGCTTCCTGTTTGTGCCACATCGCGAACCGCATTCAATACGGCCTGGTTATATTGCAGAATGACGGCATCACTCGCCGCTCTCTCTCCCCTCAGATTGGCGTTGAGGCGACCGCCATCGAACACCGGGAGGTAAAGGCCGGGTGCAATGTTGATTTGCTGGCTTGCATGTAGAAAGAGTTGGGAAAGGTCCAGGGCGTTGAATCCGAAGAAGGCTTTGATGTCAAAACTCGGATAAAACGCCGCTTTTGCCGCATCTACCTGTTTCAAGGATGAGACGACATACCAATGCAGCGCCTGCAGATCGGGGCGGCGCGCAAGGAGCTGAAAGCCGAGACTTGACGGTACTCCCGTTGCCACAACAGGGAGCGTCTTGGGCGCAATGTCCACGGGTTCGCGTGAATTCGCGCCAATCAAGGCACGCATTGCCTCCTGTCCGTTTGTCACCTCATCAGATACCTGCGAGATCTTCTGTTCTACAGAGAGTAGCTTAGCCTCCGCTTGTTTGGCGGTAGTCTTGGGCTCAAGCCCGCGCGCAATCTTCGAACGGTGGGCATCGACCTCAATGGCGATGGCGTCGCGCTCCCGTTTCAGCAGATCGATGGCAGACAGCGCAGTCTGCACAGAATAGTAGAGTCTCCCGATACCCGTCGACAGTTCGAGCGCAACCTGTGCTGTCTCTGCTTTCCGTGCGTTTTCAACGCCAATGGCCGCGGCAATCTCCGCTCGATGCCGCCCCCAGATGTCCAGGTCCCACGCGCCCCCTAATCCGATGAGCCCCGTCGTATACCAGGGGCCGTTCGCTCCGATAGCCGGTTCGAATCCTGAATATGCGCTCAGGAAACCGTGGGATGAGACGCGCTCACGGTCGATAGACCCAATGGCGCTGACCTGCGGTCCGGATGCAGCTGCCACCAGTTCCGCCCGCGCTTGAGCCTGTGCCACACGCTGATGTGCTAACGCCATCGTCGGTGAGGCCGATAGTGCGCGATCGATGAAGGCAGTCAGTTGCTGGTCATCATATTGCAGCCACCATTTCTCGGACGGCCAATCGCCTGCGGTCAAGTCCAGTTGTTGCGGGACCTCGACCTGCGCCGCATCCACCTGCTGAACCGGAGCGCTGTCGTGATGAATCAACGCGCAGCCGGCCAATACCGTAACGCTTGCCATGGCAAGACAACACAAATGACGAGAGAGACTGCCCCGTGGGGCCGGCGACATGGAATCCATCATTGTGCACGCACGCTGGCTGGAAGACCCGGCACGCGAGAGCCGGCCTCCCCAACCCACTCTGGTAAGCCCGACACCGCTTGCAGTACGCGATTGACCTCGGCACGCAACTCCGCGACGTTGCCCTCAGCGCCCTCTTCCAGTCCGCTCCCGACCAGGTATGCCTTCGGGGCCGTCAGCTTGGGAGGCCTTGCGCAGGGCGTCGGTTCCTCCAGCCCCGTTGCATACGCCATGATTGCCGAGCCGGCGCTCGAAGCGAAGTCGCGCGCGGCATCGCTGAGAGGCGTAGGTATCCTGTCACCGGCGACATCAATGGCGCTCCGCAGGGCGTCCGCGGCAAGCAGAAACTCTCGCGCGGCCACAAGCACAGAGTTTGCGCGCAACGCGACGCGCTCTTCTTCGCCTTCACGCCAGGTTGGCTCAAGCGCGACCCTCAATAACATACCCTCGCAGTCGTTGAGCGCAGCCCATGCCGCCATTCGCTGCTTTCCAATATCCGGGCTATCTTCGGCGACTGTCGGATGCCCGAGACTCTGCAGCAGCCTGGCCGTTGAAAGGAGACTGGCCGAGAGCCGGCGCCTGAGCAAGGCTGCCTCACCTTCCGGCCAGAGGCTCATCTGCACAAAGGTGGCGATTACTATGCCCAGAAAGATGCCAACCATACGGTCCCGAATCTCTGTCAGATCAGACGTGGGGGTGAATTGCTCCAGGAACGCCAGCGAGAATGTGAACCATATCTGCACGCCCGCGTAGCTAATGCGTTCCGAGCCAGCTGCCACCCATGCTCCGATTAACAATACCGGAAGAACGTTCACAATCAGCGCCACAATGCCGTCAATTCTTGGGAGAATGAAGACAATTTCGAACAGCGCGAGCAGACTGCCAATAGCGGCTCCCCAAAAGCGCAGCAATGACCGCCGGCTTGACGCACCGAGACTGGGCTGGGCCACAATCAGACACGTCAGCATCACGGTATGCGCACCTTGCCAGTCGGTGGAATTGTAGAAGAGGTAGCACACAAGCACAGCCAGCGAGGTCTTGAGTGCAAACTCTGCGTATACAGGGTTACTAAAAGCATCCGCCGCCAGTACGGGCTGTCTCGGCGACTTGTTCATGGCGTTGCCCTGTGCCGCCGTGAAGGCGTCGAGCTCCAGTAAAGCGCGATCCATCGCCACCAAGGCCCAGGGAAGTCCAGCGGTAGATGTCGAGCGAACGGCGCAGTCACTCCGCGCTTCCGCAATGGAAAACGGTTCGTCCTTTCCGATGGCGTCGGCCAATGCTCCGCACGCCTCGTGCAAAATCCTGACTCTATCCCCGACGGTCTTGGAGACGGACGAAGGCTGACGCAAGTTCGATGCGGCGACATAGAGGTTCGAAACCGTTGTGACAGTCGCAAGATCACGCGCCTCGGCAATTTCATCGCGCCTGCCACGCATTGCCGTAAATCTCAGCAGCTTCTGGAGAGCAGTCGTTGTGCCCTCTACGTCCAGCGCAGTAATGGATCTGGGTCCGGATGCACAGCCAAGCAATGCACCCAATCTCGCCTGGACTACTGTGAGCTTCGAAACCAACATTTGACGCAACTGGTGTCGGGGTTCAGCCGGCAAAAGTAACGTGTTGATGATGAGCGTGAGGGCTATCGGGTAGCACACCGATACCCACACCCAAAGGATTCCCCTGATGAGCGCTTCCGCATTCGGCGCCACGTCGACCAACGACTGGACGTAGATGGTTACGATAGCGCCAATGAAGAAGACAATGCCAAGCTGGAAGACCCGCATTGCATAGACACAGCAAAATAATATCAGGCTGGCAAATACGATTCGTAGCAGCGGATAGTCGAAGGTAAACTTGAGCAACAGAATCGTGCTGCTCAATGCAAGTGTGGTCCCTGCAAGAAACAGGATTCCCGTTATCCTAGTGATGACGACATTCGACTGTGTTGCAAAGAATGTCACGAGAAGCGACAGCGCCAGAAACGGCGCCTGCAGCGTCATGGAAATGACGATCACAATGACGGCGCTGGCGACGCAGCGTAGCGTGACGTTCGTCCGGCCGGGGAACGGGGTAAGCTCGTCACGCAGAAATTGTAGAAAGCGATTCATGTCTCAGCACGCCTGTGTATTCTCACTCCGCAATTCGCCGGTCACCCCGGTCGGTTGGGTGGAATGTCGCCACCGCGGAAGTTCCCACTCGAAAGAGATCCGGATTCGGGTCTTTAATCCGAATCCTCACCGGAAACCGTTGTGACACATGAACCCAATTCAGGCTGCGTTGGACTTTCGGCAACCCTTGCGCCAGGCTCCCGCCATCGTCGGGAGCCACGCCATATCCAATGGAGTCGACTTCCCCCTCGAAATGAACTGCAGTCTTGCTCATGAGGTACACCGTGGTCCGAGTGCCGGGCCTGATACTGGCCAGCTCTGTCTCGCGCAGGTTCGCTATGACATACCATTTTGTCGTGTCGATGAGCGTGAACACAGGCGAAGATGCCGACGCAAACTGGCCGCGTGTGGTTCGAAGCGAGACCACGACACCGTCGAATGGTGCCCTCACCGTGGCGAATTCAAGGTTTAGCTCCGCGGATGCAATCTCCGCCTGCACGACCACGCGTTGAGCCAGCAATGCGTCCACGCCGCTGACCGCGGCCGTCGCCTCGCGCGCCTTTAGCTCCGCTGCCTCGAGTTCCGCCGCGGTGCTGCGCGCCGATGTCCGCGCCCTGTCCAGCTCGTCGGCAGACACATAACCCTTCTCGACAAGAGGCTCCATCCGACGCAGTGTGTCTGCCGCCTGCTTTGCAGCAGACCGAGCGCGATCGACGCCGGCTCGGGCCCCAGACGCATTCAATACCTGTGCGTTGACCGAACGCTGCGCCAGCATGATCTGCTGGTCCAACTGAACCAGGGAAGCACGGGCCTTGTCCAACAAATCCTGAAAGGAGCGCCGGTCCAGCTCGAACAGGAGATCGCCTTTCTTTACACGCTGATTGTCTCGAACTGCGAGGTTCACGATCCGACCCGACACCTCGGGAACCACATTGATCGTATCGGCATACACGAACGCATCATCGGTTCGCGGCTCTGTATTCACGCGCCAGATAACAAGGATCCCTAATCCGATAGCCGTCACCAGAAGGAGAATGGTCAACCACTTCTTCTTTTGGCTGTGCGCGCTGCCTTCCATGTGTTTCCGCCCCCGATAGACGTCAGAAGAACAACAGCCACCCCCCGAACGCCAGCAGCGCCACGAGAGCTGGGTAAGCAATGGCTGGCGAGTCGACCCAGTCGTTGAGCCCGCCGTGCAGCAACAGCAGCCGAATCAGAACCGCAGCCACAACGGCACCGACGATGCAGAAGAGCCAATCGGGGTAATACGCCCCGAGCACGCTTTGTGACGGGGACCGGCTGCAGCCATGCAGCAGGCCAAGGGTCCACGCCACCCTCGCGAACTTTGGCCTGTGAGCCACGCCGTCGTATCGAATCCCTTCTTTCTCGCTACAAGCCATGACGACGTCACCATTATTTCCAGGTAGAGCGACAAGCGTTGTCCATCGCCCGCGCAGAGGCCAGGCGATGGAGGAAGAATTACTCGCAATCATCGTAACGGGACGTTACCTGTACCGGGTATTACATATTTATGTTGTACCGATCAAGCTGTCAGGCAACCGGACGTCCCTTCTCGCGTGACTGCGCGTGTGCAGCCGATAGGGAGCTCTGGCCGGCCATCCCAGGGAGCACGCCATGCCCTCCCTTAGAAGCGGTAGCGCAAAAAAGCGACGTAGAAATTGCTGCCGGGATTGGATTTCTTGAACACTCCGTCCACCGACGGGGTCACCGTAATTGGTCGATGAGCGCGATAAGCGCATCTCCATCGACCGGCTTGCGAAAGAAGCCCACTGCACCGTGGTCCAGATAGAACGACTCAGGGCGATCGCCGGGCTTCCCGGTGATGACAATTACCGGTAGCGCATCTGGCCGACTTCGGACACGACGGAGCACATCCAGACCATCGATCGGCCTCATCCCGAGATCGGTAATTACACATAAGAAGTCGGACATATCCGCAGCCAGAAACAGCTCCGCTGAAATGAAAAGCTGAGTTTCATAGCCGCAGGATGCGAGAAGGTTCGCGAGCGAATTCAGTACCCTGCGGTCGTCATCGACGACTGCGATGTCTTTTGCATTTCGGGACAGCATCTATGCAAAGCCTCCCTTCGACCGCACGGTATAGAACAATATAGCCGCTTCCGGACACTTAGCGGCCTCTTCGACCACATGCATGACCAGCGCTGAGCGAGAGCTCGCCTCGACGGATATGGCCGACTATGCGGCAGCTACGATCTCAAGGCGGCACAGCGATGATTCCTCACTCGAAGCGAAAGGATGGGCAGTAATGCGCAACTGCTCAATGGTAGACATACATGAATATGTAGTGTCGCATGTCCGATCCCGGGTACAAGATGGCACCGCACCATACGTCACGGTGCCATCTCGCCGAACTGCTTTCCGCGACCGTTCCACCGGGACGCTCGCGCAGGTGGCCCTTTACGTGTGGCGGGCTTTCCCCAGCGATGGAGATTCCGCGACTAGGGATACTAGAAGGCGAGCCTCCCGATTCCAATAACATGATTGTTGTAGAGCATTTATATTCACCTTGTGCCCCTGGGCGACTGAACGACGTCATATCGACGAACAAGTCCCGGCCGCCGCACACTACATCCCGCGAATCGGATTCCAACTTTATGTAGTTGCCAGGCGTCACGGGGCTGCCTATCATCCAGGCAACGTATTCGATTAGTGGACTCTCGACGCTCACTGGCGGCCCGGGGAAGCGGATGGCACCTTGCATCACGGGGCGCGGCTTCATGCGCTAACCCTTCACTCATACCTGGGAAAATGGACACCTTTGTCTGCACGTTCCCGAGTGAATTATCGCGGCCGGACATCTATGCGAACAGTTCTACCGCACTTCGAATTTGCTAGAACTCTCCCGCAATGGAGGCAGTTCCAGAAATCGGGGAATCCAATGGAGACTCCTTCCAACCAAACGGTCGCGACGCCGCCCCAAGCATGGCGGCAACCTCCCGCATCGAGATAGGCATCGATGAACTGTATTGCGATCGTTAATACCTTGCGACGGACATGAGACCAGCAACCTCGCCTACTGATTCAGTGCATATCATCGTCGCCGTCGACTATCCTAGGATGCGCCAACTGATCGTCGACTATCTTGGCACCAATGATATACGCGTAACATCGCTGCCGGATGCCCACGGAGTTGAGGATGCACTGCCTCGCGAGACCATCGACCTGTTGATCGTTGCCGTAAAGCCTCCCGGCGATGACGGAATGCGACTAACCCAACGACTCCGGGATGACTCCGACTTGCCGATAATCATGTTAGCCGGTCGGTCCGACGAGGCGGATCGTGTCATTCCAGGCGATGGCTGGACGGTTCGATTACGTCGTCTGATCCGCCAATGCCGAGTTCAACTTGCTGGCCGCATTTCTAAGCGCGCCGCAGTGCGTGCTGAGTCGCGCCCCAACTACTTGAGCTTTCCCGCTGCACAACGACGAAGTCTACGAGCGTGCGATAGAGACGCACAAGTTGTGCGCCTCCGCAAAAAGCCGGGCATGGACCCTTCGCGGGAGATATTATTCGCACGGAGCGCGGTTTTGACTACGTCTTCGCTGCCGCAACGGTCCGCGGCGAATTTTCAAACGGGCACTTAGCCGGCGGCAGGTAATGGATGCACCCCGTGCACTTGCTCCAGTCGTGGAACGCGCTGCAACGGACGAGTCGCCGGCACTAGCCGCCCCTGGCAGGCTGGTGTGTCTCTAGCTCCAGCCGGCTTGCTTGCCTGACGAGTGTGGCAAATGAGCGCGCTTGCATCTTCTTCATAATGTGACCGCGATGCACCTGCACGGTGTACTCAGTGATCCCAAGTACGTCCGCTGCCTGCTTGTTCAGCATACCCCCGACAAGCAAGGGGAGAATCTCTTGCTCTCTTGGTGTCAGGGTTTCGTAAAGCGCCCGTAGCGCTGCAGCTTCCGCAGCCTCTCTGCGCTGTGCTCGCGTCGTGGCAATTGCAGTGTCAACGGCTCGGAGCAGGGCATCCTCACTGACGGGCTTCGTCAGAAAATCGACGGCCCCGCTCTTCATTGCCAGCACCGTGGAAGGCACATCGTTCCTTCCCGTGATGAAAACGATGGAAGCATGGGAATTATTAATAACACGCTCCTGGACTTCCAGGCCGCTCATGCCCGGCATACGCATATCGAGAATCAGGCAAGCCACTGTGTCCCACTGAGTCTCTTCCAGAAACTCCTGCCCTGAGTTGAACGAGCGCACACTTTTTCCATGAGCGTGCAGCAGGCTTGTAAGCGCTTCCCGGACGCGTGAATCGTCGTCTACTACGCACACAAATTCGTTGACCGAGTCCATTGAACGTTCTCCATCTTGCGTCAGCTTCCTCCGACGCGGCACTGGGACCACCGCAACGATTGAGGCGCGAGACATTGCTGTCGCGTTGAATAGAAATGCAGCGCTTATTATAGCCAGGCGAGTACCAGGCTGAAGTCCTGGAGCGGGTAAGTTAGCCTACATAAATATGTAATTTCGCAACCTACGCAAACGATGTAGCCGCAGATAATCGGCCTAATGTGCCTTAACACAGTCATCTTGGACGAGTGGGGGTTGAATCCGTTCGGGCCGAAGGAAGCTCACCAAAGGCATCATTTGAATCTATCGACTGGCATCGGTTTGCGATCCGTTCGCAAGGTGTTTCGGTAGGCTGTCATTGGCAATGCGGTCACCTCCCCAGGTGTGGCGGAGCCCGTCCGCTCCGGCTTCGGCAGACCCGCCTCGGTGCACCGCAGCCCCTCCCGTGCTCGGCCACCGCCCTTCGGCGTATCGGCGTCATCCCCTGACCCGGCCCCCGCCCTTTTTGGTCTGCCGGCCCCACCCTCGGCTCGGCCACCATTTTTTTGGGATCACTATAAGAACTGGCAAATATTGGCCTGTAGCGTGGGATCTTCCCACTGCAGCTTCGACAGCGTGCATGATTGCTGCGGCCAACAGTGCAAGCAGTACGGCAAAGCCGCGCAACGCGCCAGGCTCATATACCTTCGACGCCTTAAAAGGCCAATGGTAGACGGCCCGGGATGTTGATCCATCGAAACGCCTGGCTTGCTACAAGAGCCGATTACGCGTCTAATCATTCAGGGTGGGCAAAGGCGGTCAGGAGGCGAAATGCGCTGCACGAATTGCGGCTACGTGAACCTCGCAGGCGCCAACTTCTGCGAGGCGTGCGGGGCGCGGCTTGCGCGCGTTTGCCCCCAGTGTGGCGAGGCGGCCACCCCCGTTGCCAAGTTCTGCCGCGCTTGTGGCTTTCCGCTTACCGATTCCCCCTCGGGGTCGCCCCTGCCTTCCAGGCCCGAAATCCCAGCCCCTGTCCACTACACGCCACCCCATCTGGCCGAGCGCATCCTGGCTGAGCAGGCGGCAATGGAGGCCCGGGGCGGGACGGCCGGTGAGCGCAAGACCATCACGGCCCTGTTCGCCGATATGGCGGGCTCGACGGCCTTGACCCAGGACCTGGACCCGGAGGAAACGCGCCGCCTCATCGACCCCGTCGTGACGTTGATGATGGAGGCCGTGCACCACTACGAAGGCTATGTGGCCAAGTTCCTTGGCGACGGCATCCTGGCGCTGTTTGGTGCCCCCATTGCCCACGAGGACCATGCCCTGCGGGCCCTGTACGCAGCGCTGCGCATGCAGGAGGCGATGCGCCGTCACAGTGACCGGATCCGGCTGGAGCAAGGCATACCGCTTCAGATCCGGATCGGCATCCACACCGGCGAGGTCGTGGTGCGCTCGATTCGCAAGGATGACTTGCACACGGACTACGATCCGGTCGGGCACACGATCCATATCGCCTCGCGCATGGAAGGTATCGCCACGCCGGCGTCCATCCTTGTCAGCGAATCCACCCATAAGCTGACGGAGGGGTATTTCGAGTTCAAGGCCCTGGGCACCACCTATGTCAAAGGCGTCCGGGATGCGCTGGCGGTCTATGAGGTGGCTGGCCTCGGGGCATTGCGCACGCGCCTGCAAGTGGCGGCGCACCGTGGTCTGGCCAGGTTTGTGGGCCGCCAGACCGAATTGGAGCGGTTGCACAACGCGCTGGAGCTGGCCAAGGCGGGCCAGGGGCAGGTCGTCGCGGTGGTTGGCGAGGCAGGCGTCGGGAAATCCCGGCTGTTCCACGAGTTCAAGGCGAGATCACAGGAAAACTGCCTGGCGCTGGAGACCTTCTCGGTTTCGCACGGCAAGGCCTTCGCCTATTTACCGTTGATCGAGCTCTTGAAAAACTATTTTCAGATCTCGGCGCAGGACGGCGACCGAAGCTGCCGCGAAAAGGTGACTGGCAAGCTGCTCACCCTGGAGCGTTCTCTGGAAGGTCATCTGCCCTACTTGCTCTATCTGCTAGGGAGCATCGAACCCGGCTCGGCGCTGCCGACCATGGACGCTTCGATCCGACGTCAGCGAACCTTCGAAGCGATTGCTTGCCTGCTGGTCCGTGAAAGCCGCAATCAGCCCCTCGAGGTCATTTTCGAGGATCTGCAATGGCTGGACAGCGAAACCGAGGCCTTCCTCAATCTGCTGATCGACCATGTGCCGGGTGCAAGGATCGTCCTGCTCGTCAATTACCGCCCGGAGTACTCCCATGACTGGGGCCCCAGGGACAATTACGCCCAGCTGAGTCTGCAACCATTGGGCCCGACCGAAGCCCAGGGACTGCTCACCGCGCTGCTCGGCGATGATCGCAGCCTGGTGCCCCTGAAACGGCTCATCCTGGACAAGACGGAAGGCAATCCTTTTTTCATGGAGGAGGTGGTCCAGACTCTGGTCGAGGAGGCCGCCTTGCTCGGCCAACCCGGCTGCTACCGCGTCGAGAAGGCGCCCGCCTTGCTGCACATCCCGACCACCGTCCAAGGTGTGCTCGCGGCCCGTATCGACCGGCTGCCGCTTGCCCAGAAAGAACTGCTGCAGACCCTGGCCGTGATCGGCAAGGAGTTTCCATTGAGTCTCATCCTGCACGTCACCAGTCTGGCCGAAGGCGAGCTGCGCCGCCTTCTGTCCGACCTGCAGGCGGCGGATTTCATTTACGAGCGGCCCGCATTCCCGGAGGTCGAGTACGCCTTCAAGCACGCCCTGACGCAGGAGGTTGCCGGCAATTCGCTGCTTACCGAGCGGCGTAGCGCACTGCATGAGAGTACGGCCCAGGCCATCGAGACGCTCTTCCATGGTCGGCTGAAAGATTACTGCAGCGAGCTCGCGCACCACTACAGCCATAGCGGCAATATCCCGAAGGCTGTCGCATATCTGCACTGCGCTGGCCAGCAGGCCCTCCAGCGTTCAGCCCAGACTGAAGCGATCCGGCACCTGAGTACCGCCGTCGAACTGCTCATGCGGATGCCAGACAACCCCGAACGCACGCGCCAGGAACTCACGCTGCTGCTCACCCTCGGCCCGGCCCTGATGGCCGCTCGCGGTCAGGCCTCGCCGGAGGTGGAGGCAAACTACAAGCGCGCGCTGGCCTTGTGCGAGCAAGGGAGGCAAACGCCGTATGCCTTCTCGGCTCAGCTGGGACTGTGGGCGTTCTATCAACTGCGCGCGCAGTTCAAGATTGCACACCCCCTTGGGGAACGGCTGCTTGGCCTCGCCCAGGAAACACAGAAGCCTGGGCAGCTGGCCGAGGCGCATCGCGCGATCGGCGCCACGGTATTCCGTCTTGGCCAGCTGGACTTGGCCCGCAGCCATGTAGAACAGGTGCTGGCCTTGCAACGCCCGGACCCGCCGGTGTACGACTTCCTGATGGGTTACGGGCGGGATCCGGCCGTCCATGCCACAAGCACACTAGGCTGGATCCTGTGGTACCTGGGCATGCCGGATCAGGCCCGCGCGCGCAGTGAGGAGGCCCTGGCAATGGCCAGGACACGCCCGGACGCCTTTAACCTCGCGCTTTGCCTTGTCTTTGCGGCCGAAGTGCACCTGTGCCGAAGGGAGGTGCAACTGACCCGCGAGTACGCGGAGGCCGCCATCGCGGTCTCGGGCGAGCAGGGATTCCCGATCTATCTGGCGTGGGGAACCGTCCTGCTAGGCTGGGTACTGACCGAACAGGGCGATCATGAGAAGGGGATAGCCCTGATACAGCGGGGCCTGGCCGCCTACCTGGAGACCGGCGCGGCACTGGGACAGCCGAATCTACTGGCCCTGCTCGCGGATGCCTACGGAAAGGCGGGGCAAACCCAAGCCGGACTGGATTCGCTGGCCGAGGCGCTAGCCTTGGCAGAAGAGACGGGAGAACGGCTTGACGAAGCGACGCTGTATCGCCTCAAGGGGGAACTGATACTCCGGCAGTCAAGCGTGGCGCCCTTCCCGTCCAACAGCAGCGATGAAGCCGAAGCGTGCTTTCAAAAAGCGATCGCAGTCGCCCACGGCCAGGGCGCCAGCTCACTGGAACTGCAAGCCGTGCTGAGCCTGGCCGGGCTATGGCGGCAACAAGGGAAGCTGAACGCAGCGCGCCATGCACTGGCTGCGATCCATGGCAGCTTCCGCGAGGGCTCCGATACCGCCGACTGGCAACAGGCCAAAGCCCTGCTGGATGATCTGACGCGGCAGGATGGCACTGCCCCGTTGCCTTCTCCCGAATGAAACCAGACCGACTAAGCCAATGCCGGAAGACGCCCGAATGACCCAGATGCAAGCCCGCTTCCTGGCACTTTGGTCGCGTTCGGGTGGCATTCAGGCAGAACAGGTCTATGTGGATCTTGCCCGCTACTATGCTGAGCCGGCGCGGCACTATCACACGCTCCACCATGTCCGCCGCTGCCTGCGCGATCTGGACTGGGCGCGCAGCGCGATACCCGATACCGACGCCGTCGAGCTGGCGCTCTGGTGCCACGACGTCATCTATATTCCCGGGGCGGCAGACAATGAGCAACGCAGCGCGGAGTGGCTCAGATACTGGGCCAGAGACCGGATTGCCGCAACGGAGCGCGTCGCAGGGATGATCCTGTACACCTCGCATGCCGGCGTTCCTGCGAGCCTGGCAGGGCAATTTACCGCCGACATCGACCTTGCCGTCCTGGGTTGCGCCCGCGCGCGCTTTCGCCAGAACGGCGCGCACTTGCGGGCCGAGCGTCCTGACCTTGACGCGCTTGCCTATGATGCCGCCGAGCGGGCTTTCCTGCGCGCCCTGCTTGCCCGCCCTCGCATCTATCAGACCGATCTGTTCCATGCGCGCTATGAGGCTCGCGCACGCCGCAACCTGGCGTGGCGGCTTGCGCAGCCGACGCCATTCTGGGCCTCGTCTTCCTTCAGAGATATTCCCCTTTGATATCAATGGTCGAGCGCTGGCCAATGTGTTCGTAGTGCTCCTCCAGCCACGTCCCGGCCGCAGTCCGTCCCTTGTCACGCAGCGAACAAAGGAAGGCCCAGTCGGCGTTGTACTTGCTGGACACGCCCAGCGCGGCCATCGTCTCATCGGAGCGGATGGAGTGGATCATCATCTCCTTCATTTCACTCCGGTCGATCTTGCCTTGCTGGATCAGCGAAGTCACGAATGCGATGGCGCGCATCTCTCGGATGAGGGAGGAGTTGAAGCTGACTTCGCTGACACGGTTGAGGATGTCCGCGGCACTGGTCGGTACGCCGCGGCGCACGATCGGATTGATGTGCACGATCACGACATCGTGGGTATTGCAGTGATAAATCAGCGGGAAAATTGCCGGGTTGCCAACATAGCCGCCATCCCAATAGTGCTGGCCATCGATGGCCACTGCCTGGAATAGCGTTGGCACGCAAGCTGATGCCAGTACCGCGTCGATGCACAGATCCTCGCCTGAAAAGATGCGTATCCTTCCGGTCTCGATATTGGTCGCGCACAGGTAAAGATGAATGGGGCAGTGCTGGCGTAACGCCTCGAAATCCACCTGCTTGGCCATCACATCCCGCAGCGGATTCATGTTGTTGGGATTGAACTGGTAGGGTGACAGGAGACGGAGAACGATGTCGGCCATCGCATACAGCGGAGAATGGTTCAGGCCCAGGGTATGGGTTCCCTTGAGCCACGGCACCCAGCGCAATGGACTGTATTTTTCAGCCGATTGGGCGATTGCGAGCCAGAAGTCGTGCAGCGCCTGGCGCGCGCCGTCGCACCCGCCCTGCAACAACCCATAAGCCAGCACGGTGGCATTCATGGCGCCGGCACTCGTCGCGCTGACACCCTCGATGCCGAGTCGTCCATCCTCGAGCAACCGGTCGAGGACCCCCCATGTAAACGCGCCGTGCATGCCCCCGCCCTGCAACGCAAGGGCTACAGCCTTCTGCTGCCCGTTATCTGGACTCATACCGATGCTCCCCTAGGAAACTGGGCCACGCGTGATCGGTGGGGTCAGGTCCTGTTCCTCACCCGCCGCCACGGCACGAACAAGGGAGGAATCGACAATGACACATGAAAAGATACTTGAAGTTAACACCCCTGACGCTCATTTTGTTAGCGCTTTTTAGGGGGCGGAAATGACTGCCGGGCCGGATGCGATCGACCGCGGCGAACTAACCCGGCGGGTCGCCCGCCGCCTGCAAGCCCTTCTCCACCATATCCAGCAAGCGCCGCCCGATCTCGTGCGCCTGCCCTGGTGACGTCGCCACCATGCGCAGCGGCCCGTCGATGACCAGCATCGACAAGCCATGCACGGCGGACCACGCGAGATACTCGGCGCCGGGCCTGTGCGCGGCGCTCAGCACACCAGCCGCCACCATCCTGTCCAGCGCGGCACCGAGCAATTGGTAGGGGTTCAGGCCGCTGTCGCCAGCCTTGTCGGGAACCGGGACGCCTTCCAGTTCGTCCGGCACCGAGAATGCCGTTCGGAACAGGCCGGGCTCGGCGAGTGCGAACTGCATGTAGCCGGTGCCAACCGCGCGCAGGCTGGCGCGGGCGAAATCCGCTGGTGGCGCTGCAACGTCCAGCGCGGCGAGTTCGGTCTCGATGGCTTGTGCCAGCGCCGCGAGCGCGGCGGCACGTACCGCCTGCAGCAGGTCCTGGCGGCTGGCGAAGTGCCGGTACGCGGCGTTGGGCACGACCCGGCGCGCCGCGTGGCCTCGCGCAGCACGACAGCGTCCGGGCCGCCGTCGCTTGCCAGTTCCATGCCGGCGTCCAGCAGCGCGCGCCGCAGGTCGCCGTGCCGGTAGCTGCTGCGCGGCGCGGGAATGGCGGGGTTCGTGGACGCCGCCGAATCTACCGAATCCGCCGGAACAGCGGTGCCACCGGCGTCGGCGGATTCCGTCGGTCTCGCGACGCGCGTGATGCGCGAAGAGCGCTTGGCGCCGGTCATTTCTTCTCCATGTGGACAGCGTCCATTTTCTTTACTATTCTAGTGGACAGTGTACACATGATTCGTCGGAGCGGCGCCACGACACTGCGGCCGCCTCGGCGCAAGGAGCAAAGATGGTGAGCACCTCCCCGCCTTCGTCGCACCCTGGCAGCGAAGCCGAGGTGCGTGCCCTGGTCGACACCTGGGCCAACGCCGTGCGCGCGAAAAACGCCGTTGTCATGATGCGCAACTATGCTGAAGACGTGGTCATCTTCGGACCGCGAGCGCTGGCAGCAGTGGTTCGAGTCGGCCGGATCCGCAGCACGCCCAAGGGTGGCGCTCCCCAGGAAGCCTGGGTGCGCGCCACCGTTTGTTTTCGCAAGATCGCTGGCCGATGGCTGGTGGTGCATGAGCACGCATCGATGCCGGTGAGTTTCAACCCCTGACGCGTTTCAACCCTGGAAGTGGAAAGGAGACAAGATGCTAGTCCAACCCTACCTGTTCTTTGAAGGCCGTTGCGAGGAAGCGGCTGAGCTCTACAAGCGCGCCGTGGGCGCGGAAGTGGTCATGATGATGCGCTTCAAGGATGCGCCCCCGCCGGAGTCTCCCCCGCCCGAAGGCGCTTGCGCGCCCACGGCCGGCACCGAAGAAAAGATCATGCACATGTCCATGCGCATCGGCGAAACTTTGGTGATGATGTCCGACGGCCGGTGCACGGGCAAGCCCGATTTCCAGGGCTTCTCGCTGTCCGTGTCCGTGCCCGATGCAGCCAGCGCCGACCGCGTGTTCAATGCCCTGGCCGAGGGCGGCCAGGTACTGATGCCACTGGGCAAGACGTTCTACTCGCCTCGCTTTGGCATGACGGCCGACCGCTTCGGCGTGATGTGGATGGTCATCGTCCCGGAACACTGAGCCGCACCACGCTGCATGGCACCAAGCCACGCCAGTCACCTGGGCGTGGCTTTTTTGCTTCCTTTTATGTTGCATTTTGTGTTTTTTATTGGCAAACTGTGGCAAACAAGCCCAGCGCCTCCCGGCGCGCTTTTCCATAGGTGCCTCCATGTCTGCCTCTCCCCGCCGTCCCGTTCCCAAGCATGCCCGCGTCGTCATCGTCGGCGGCGGCATCATTGGCTGCAGCGTGGCCTATCACCTCACCAAGCTGGGCTGGAACGACGTCGTCCTGCTCGAGCAGGGCCAGCTCTCGTGCGGCACCACCTGGCACGCGGCCGGGCTGGTGGGGCAGCTGCGCGCGCAGGAGAGCATGACCAAGCTGATCCGCTACTCGACGCGCCTGTACAGCGAGCTGGAGGCCGAAACCGGGCTGGGCACGGGCTGGAAGCAGTGCGGCTCGCTCTCGGTCGCGCGCACGGCCGAGCGCATGACGCAGATCAAGCGCACCGCGGCGGTGGCGCGCGCCTACGGCGTGGATTGCCAGGTCATCTCGGCACGCGAGGCAGGCGAGCTATGGCCGGTGATGCGCACCGACGACCTGCACGGCGCGGTGTGGCTGCCGGGCGATGGCAAGGCCAATCCCACCGACCTCACCCAGGCGCTGGCGCGTGGCGCGCGCACCCGGGGGCGCTGATCGTGCAGGACACCAAGGTCACGGCCATCCATACCCGGGACGGCCGCGCCAGCGGCGTCAGCTGGCAAGACAAGGACGGCGCCCACGGCACCATCAGCGCCGAGATCGTGGTCAATTGCGCGGGGCAGTGGGCCAGGCAGGTGGGCCGCCTGTGCGGCGTGACGGTGCCGCTGCATTCGGCCGAGCACTACTACATTGTCACCGAGCGCATCGCCGGCGTGCATCCCGACCTGCCGGTGATGCGCGACCCGGACGGCTTTATCTACTTCAAGGAGGAAGTGGGCGGACTGGTGATGGGCGGCTTCGAGCCCAACGCCAAGCCCTGGGGCATGCAAGGCATTCCGGAGCCGTTCGAGTTCCAGTTGCTGCCCGACGACTGGGACCAGTTCGAGATCCTGATGCAAAACGCGCTGCAGCGCGTGCCGGCGCTCGAAACAGCGCAGGTCAAGCAGTTCTACAACGGCCCCGAATCCTTCACGCCCGACAACAACTTCATCCTGGGCGAGGCGCCCGAGCTGCGCAATTTCTATGTGGGCGCGGGCTTCAACTCCATGGGCATTGCCTCCGCCGGCGGCGCGGGCATGGCGCTGGCCGAATGGATCGTGGCGGGCGAGCCCACCATGGATCTGTGGCCGGTCGATATCCGCCGCTTTGCCGGCTTCAACGGCAACGAAAGCTGGCTGCACGACCGCGTCAAGGAAACCCTGGGCCTGCACTACGCCATGCCCTGGCCCAATCGCGAGCTGGATACCGCGCGGCCATTCCGCCGCTCGCCGCTGTATGCCCACCTGCGCGATGCCCGCGCCAACTTCGGCAGCAAGATGGGCTGGGAGCGGCCGAACTTCTTTGCCCCCGCTGGCGAGGCGCCGGAGATCGCATATTCCTTCGGGCAGCAGAACTGGCTGCCGTGGAGCGGCGCCGAGCATCGCGCCTGCCGCGAGGGCGTGGCGCTGTTCGACATGAGTTCGTTCTCCAAGTACATCGTCAAGGGCGCCGATGCCGAGGCCGTGCTGCAGCAACTGATGAGCAACGACGTGGCCGTGCCCGCCGGCCAGACCGTGTACACCGCCATGCTCAACGAGCGCGGCACCTATGAGTCGGACCTGACCGTGACCCGGCTGGCGCACGACCAGTACCTGCTGGTGACTGGCTCGGCGCAAACCACGCGCGACTTCAACTACATCGAGCGGCTGATCCCCGCCGACCAGCACTGCGTCATCGTCGATGTCACCGGCCAGTACAGCGTGCTGGCGGTGATGGGCCCGCGCTCGCGCGAGTTGCTGCAGAGCGTGTCGCGCGCGGATTTCTCCAACGAGGCTTTTCCGTTCGGCAGCTCGCGCGAGATCGACCTGGGCTACGCCACGGTGCGGGCCACGCGGCTGACCTATGTCGGCGAGCTTGGCTGGGAGCTGTATGTGCCAGTCGAGTTTGCCGTGGGCGTCTACGAGACGCTGCAGGCGGCGGGCAAACCCCTTGGCCTGGCCAACGCCGGCTACTACGCCATCGAATCCCTGCGCATTGAAAAAGGCTACCGCGCCTGGAGCCGCGAGCTGACCACCGACATCAACCCGTTCGAGGCGGGGCTGTCCTTTGCCTGCAAGCTCGACAAGCCGATCCCCTTTCGCGGGCGTGAGGCGCTGCAAAAGCTGCGCGCAGCCGGCGGCGCCGCGCAGGTGAAGCGCCGCGTGGCCGTAGTGACGCTCGACGGCGCCAGCCAGGCCATGCTGTGGGGCGGCGAAGCCGTGCTGCGCACCGGCCCGGATGGAGCCGCGCACCCGGCGGGCTTCGTCACCTCGGCGGCCTTCGGGCATACGCTGGGCTGCCCGGTGGGCATGGCGCTGCTGCAACGCGAAAACGGCGCGGCCAATGCGCAGTGGATTGCCGAAGGCACGTATCACGTCGACCTGGCCGGCGAGCTGCTGCCCGCCACCGTGCACCTGCGCGCGCCCTACGACCCGACCAGCGCCAAGGCCAAGGCGTGATGCGCAACACAACCGAGAACCCACCCGACAGCGCCAGCTACATCCTGACCCTGTCGTGCCCGGACCGGCCGGGCATCGTCCACGCCGTGGCCAGCCTGCTGTGCGAGGCGGGCGCGAACATCCTCGACTCGGCCCAGTTCGGCGACCGGGCTAGCGCGCGATTCTTCATGCGCGTGCACTTCCGGCGCGCCTTGCCTGCGGGCTGCATTGCGGACGACGCCCTGGAAAGCCTGCGCACGGCCTTTGCTGGTTTGGGGACGGAATATGACATGGAATGGGCCCTGCACGATGCGGCGCGCAGGCCGCGCGTGATGCTGCTGGTGTCGCGCATCGGGCATTGCCTGAACGACCTGCTGTTCCGCCACCGCACCGGCCAGTTGCCGATCGAGATCGCGGCGATTGCGTCCAACCACAAGGATTTCTATCGGTTGGCCGCAAGCTACGACATTCCGTTTCACCACCTGCCGCTGCTGCAAGCCACGCGCGATACCAAGGCGGCGCAGGAAGCGCGCTTGTGGGACTTGTTCTGCGACTACCGGATCGACCTGGTGGTGCTGGCGCGCTACATGCAGGTGCTGTCAGACGACCTGTGCCGCCGGCTGGAGGGGCGCGCGATCAATATCCACCACTCGTTCCTGCCAAGCTTCAAAGGCGCCAGGCCGTATCACCAGGCCTATGAGCGTGGCGTGAAGCTGATCGGCGCCACCGCGCACTATGTCACGGCGGAGCTGGACGAGGGGCCCATCATCGAGCAGGAAGTGTCGCGCGTGGACCATGCCATGGATGCGGACCAACTGGCCGCCATCGGGCGCGACGTGGAATGCGTGGCGCTGGCACGCGCGGTGAAATGGCACGCGGAGCACCGCGTGCTGCGCAACGGGAGCCGGACGCTGGTGTTCCGATGAACACCACGCCGAACCGGCCCGCGGGCAAGCGATCAAGGTAAGGCTTAGCCTTGCTGGCCACCGGCGCCGGACGTGGCCGTTGCCTGATTCGACTTCTGTGCGCAGGACGCCTGCGCCTGCTGCTTGGCCTGCGTCTGCTTCTGGGCGCGCGCGCGCTCGATAACGGTCCAGTCGGGGCCGGCAAAGGCGGGCAGCGAGCAAGCGAAGGCCGTGACGCTCAGCAGCGCCAGCATGATGGTTTTCATGATTTGTCTTGAAATACTTCTTGAAACACTAATAGCAATGATGATGCTTGATGGGACTTGATACTTGCCAGTCCGGCCCTGGGTGGAGGGGTCCCGGGGCCGGACTGGCAGCGCTGTATCAGGCGCTGGCCTGGCGGCTGGCTGCCGCGCTATGCGCCGGCGGGGCCGACACGCCGGTCAGGTCGCGCCCGGCGAGGTCCAGCACCGCGGCAGCGCTGCCGTGCGCGCCGTCCGTGAACGGGTCGCGGCGATCGCCGACGCGGGCGCCATCGGTGAAGGGGTCGCGGCGGTCGCCAACGCGGGCACCGTCGGTGAAGGGGTCGCGCTTGCCGTTGTGGAGTGCGTAGCCGTACTTGTCGCCGGCGTTGGTGCTATCTTTCGGACCCGTTGCGCTGGCTTGTGTTGCGGCCAGAAGGCAGACGCCGAAAGCGGCTGCGGAAACAAGGGTCGTGAAGCGCTTCTTATTCATGATTGCTGCTTAATTCCAGATTGGGCGGCACTTTCCACTGGGTGTGGAGCGGGATAGGCGGATTCTTGCGTCCCGCATGTCGTCTGTTTCGCCTTTTGAGCTGCACCACGTGCTTGGCGTCGTTCAGCAGCGCGGTACAGCACACAGTGTAGCCATGGCGAATCATTCCGGTGATGAATTAAACGTCTCTCTTCCAGTCGGTTTTTTCACACCTGAAGTCCGCGAATGGCGCAGGGGTGGCTGTGCGGCGGCCATTCGCGCATGCAAAACCCGACGGGGCCGCGACCTTAAATCATGCAGGCTTCGCGATCCCAGGCCTGCAGCTGTTCAGCGGTCGCCCCGGCGCCGCCGCAAACGATGACCAGCACATCGCTCGCCGCCATCACCGCGGCCGGCTCGCGCTCCAGCGCGGCCAGCGCCGCGCCGCATGCCGGCTCCACCACGATCCGGTGCTCGGCCAGGAAACGCAGGCACGCGCCCACGGCTTGCTTGTCCGTGACTACCTCGCTGGCGATCGGATGCCGCGCAGACCACGCGACCGCCTCGGTGCAAGGGCTCTTGGCACCCAGCGATGTCGCAATGCTGGTGATGGCCGGCAGCGCGACCGGCGCGCCAGCCGCGAGCGAGGCGGCGTAGGAATCCGCGCCAACGGTCTCGGCCGCAATGACGGGCACATCGTGCCAGCCGTTGCGCTCCATCCCGGCCAGCACGCCGCACAGCAACCCGCCACCGCCAACCGACAGCACCACCGCGCCCGGCTTGACGCCGGCGGCAGCCACCTCATCGATCATCGTCGCGTGGCCTTCCCACAGCAGGGGATCGTCAAAGGGGTGGATAAACGCGTAGTCCGGCTTCATCAGCGAGAGCGCGTGCTCGTTGGCCTCGCTCCATGCGCGCCCGTGCACGACCAGCTCTGCGCCTTCCGCCGCGATGCGCTCGCGCGCCGCGGCCGACGTGGTCTCCGGCACCACGACGGTCACCGGCACGCCAAGAAGCCGCCCGCCGTAAGCGACGGCAATGCCGGCATTGCCGCCCGAGGAGGACACGAAGTGCGTTGCCCCCCGCGCCTTGTAGATCCGGCACGCATGGCCGATACCACGCGCCTTGAATGAACCCGGTGGCTGCAGCGCCTCCATCTTGAACCACACCGAACGCCCCAGCCGCGCCGAGTAGGACGTGGACCGCAGCAGCGGCGTGACGATGTGCAGGCTTACCGCGTGGTCAAGGGTGGCGGGCTGTGCAGGGTCAGCATGGGGCATGGTGTTGCATCTCGGTTCTGGCATGAAGAACCTCGAATGGTAGAAGCCTGCCAGTTATGCGGTCAAATGCCTATCAAGCCTTAAAGCTATACTCTCAAGGCATAGCAATACTCAGGAGGCAATCCGCAAAGCATGCGCAACATCGAAACGCGGCACCTGCGCTACTTCATCGCCGTCGCGCAAGAAGGCAGCATCATTGCGGCCTCCCGGGCGCTGAGCATCACGCAACCGGCCTTGTCCCGGCAGATCCAGGATCTGGAGGCGAATATAGGTGTCCCATTGTTCGAGCGGCATGCCAAGGGCGTGCAACTCACCGATGCCGGCATGAGCTTCCTGCAGGACGCAAGGCAATCGCTGCTGCAGCTTGAACAGGCGCGCGACCGGGCCCACCGTATTGCGCAGGGCCAGACCGGCTCGTTCACGCTCGGCATCATGCCCAGCTACCTGGCCTCCCCGGTGACGCTGGCAATCCTTGCGCACTTCCGGGAACAGAACCCGGAGATACTGCTCTCGATCGAGCCGCTGTTGTCATTGCAGCAGGCGCAGGCGATCCGCAGCGAGGAACTGGACGGCGGCATCATGGCCTGGCGCGCGCCGGACGATGCCAGCCTGAACGGCATCGCCCTGTACCACGAGCGCTTTGTGCTGGCGATGCCAGCCCAGCCGTCAGCACCGGCGAAGCGCGCGCGGCGGCTTGCCGACATCGCAGGCGAACGCTTTGTGTGGTTCAACCGAGAGAAGTCAAGCGCGCAGCACAACCTGCTGATCGCCGCATGCGCCAAGGCCGGGTTCACGCCGCACATCGTCCAGATCGGCACCGACACCCCAACCATTCTGGGGCTGGTCGCCGCCGGCATGGGTTGCGCGTTGGTACCTGCCAGTTCGCAACGGCATGCGCCACCCACCATCGCCTTCATTGCGCTGGCCGACCTGACCGATGGGGTCGACATCGAGTTTGTATATTCGGCGGCGCGCCGCTCGCCGCGCGTGCAACGCTTTATCGCATCAGTGCGGCATGTCACCGGCAAGAAGGCGAGACCGGTGCGCGGCAAGTCATGAAGGCCCCGAGGGATCCAGTGGCCTGAATCACAAACTAGTGCTCCGCGTTCACCCTGTGCTCCGCTATCTTCGGGCTGTTCTGCCAGCCACCGCCCAGCGCCAGGAACAGGTCGATCTGGTAGATCGCCACCTGGCTGTCCGACGCTGCCAGTGCCGCCTCGGTCCCGGCCAGCGTGCGGTCCGCATCCAGGCTAGACAGGTACGGCACGCGGCCGGCCTGGTATAGCAGGCGCTGTTGCCGGGCGACTTCATTGGCGTCATCGCGCGCCACGCGCAAGGACCGGTTGCGCTCCAGCTCCCGCGTGTAGGCGCTGAGCGCGCCCTGGGTTTCCTGCAGCGCCTTGAGCACCACGCCATCGAAGCGGGCGAGTGCCGCGTCCGCGCCAGCTTCCATGGCGTGGATGCGGGGGCGCACCCCATTGGTCGGCAAGTTCCAGGTGATCAGCGGGCCAAGGCCCCAGTGCGCGGTCGGCCCCGTGCCGAGATCGCTCAGGATGCCGCTGAGCCCGGCCGATGCACCGATGCGTATCGACGGATAGAGATCGGCCGTGGCCACGCCGATCTTCGCCGTGGCCGATGCCAGCTCGCGTTCCGCCTGGCGGATATCGGGACGGCGTTTCAGCAGCGCGGCGCCGTCGCCGACAGGCACCGCCTGTCGCAGCGTCGGCTCCTCATGGCATTCGGATGCGGCTTGCGGCAGCGCTGCCGGCGGCTGGCCCAGCATGACGGCGAGCCGGTAGGCCGCGCCCTCCTTCTCCGCCTTGAAGCGCGGCAATGCAGCGCGCAAGGTCTCGGCCTGCGCGCGGGCGCGCAGCATGTCGGCAGGCTGGCCACGGCCGGCGGCCACCATCTTGCCGGCGATCTCCACGCCGCGCGCCGCCAGCGCGACCTGCTGCTGCGCCGCCGCCAGCTCATGCGTGGCGGCACATCCCTGCACATAGGCTCGCACGGTTTGCGCGACCACGCTCACGCGTGCCATGTCCAGCGCGGCCTGGCTTGCCTCGGCGCTGGCCAGCGCGGCCTCGTCGGCGCGGGCCAGCTTGCCGAAGAAGTCCACCAGGTATGACACCGAGAAGCCGACGTCGCCCAGGTTGAAGACCGGTACCTTCTCCTTGAGCAGGAAACTCTCGCCCGCGATCTGCGCGCGCTCGGTCTTGGCCGAGAAGGCCGCCTGCGGCAGGTTCTCCGCCTCCACCTCGTGATAGATCGCCACGGCCCGGCGCAGGTTGGCGGCGGCAACCCGCAGGCTGGTATTGGCGCTGAGCGCCTGCTGCACCAGTGCATCCAGCTTGGGGTCATCGTACAGGCGCCACCAGTCGTCCGGGACCTGCGCCACGGAGACGGCCGGGTCATCCGTGCCGAGCAAGGGCCCGCTGGCCTGCGGCGAGCGCACCGCCGCCTGCTCCGGCACGTGGTAGTCAGGGCCCACGGTAGTGCAGGCGAACAGCAACGGGACCACGGCCGGCAGCAGCAGGCTGAGCTTGCTCATTGCGCGCCCTCCTCCGTGGTTTCGTCGCGCAGCACGGCGATGGTCTTGCGCGGTTGCGCCACGGATACCGTCGCCGTGCGGCCAGACACCAGCCGTACATCCGCCGGCACGTCGTCCAGCACGATGCGCACCGGCACACGCTGCGCCAGCCGCACCCAGTTGAACGTGGGGTTCACGTTGGGCAGCAGGTTGGCGCCATTGCTGCGGTCACGGTCCTCGATGCCGGCGGCGATGCTCTGCACGCGGCCGTGCAGGATCGTGCGCTCGCCCATGATGCGCACGGAGACCGGGTTGCCAATGCGGATGCCCGCCAGCTTGGTTTCCTCGAAGTAGCCTTCGACGTGAAAGGAGTTCAGGTCGACCATCGACAACACCGGCCGGCCCAACGCCACGTAATCGCCCAGGCGCGGCAGGCGGTCGTTGAGAAAGCCGTCCACCGGGCTGGTCACCCGGGTGCGGGCGAGGTTGAGCCTGGCCAGCGCCACCGCCGCCTCCGCTTGCGCCAGCGCCGCCTCGCCCTGCTGCACCCGCGCCTGCCCTTCTTCCACCACTTCCGTGGCGACCACCTCGGACAGGGCATGACTGCGGGCGGGCCTCGCGGCGCGCCTGCGCCAGCGTGGCGCGCTGCGCGGCGGCAGTCGCCATGGCCTGCCGCAGCGCCAGCTGGTAGCGGTCCTGGTCGATCACGAACAGCGCCTGCCCGCGCCGCACGCGCTGGTTGTCCTTGACGAGGATCTGCGTCACCAGCCCCGAGACATCGGGGGCGACCTGCACCACGTCGGCGCGCACGTGGCCGTCACGCGTCCAGGGCGCCACGGTGTAGTAGTCCCAAAGATGCTTGCCGACGAACAGGGCGGCCACCGTGGCCAGCAGGGTCAGCATCACGGGGACCAACAAGCGGAATTTGAATTTCATGATTGCAGCCAGCGGGCCATGGCGGCCACGCCGCCCAGGACGATGACGTAAAGGGCTAGATTGAAAAGCGACCGGTGCCAGACCAGCCGGTAAAAGCCTGCGCGCGCAAGCACCGCACGCATGCAGGCGGTGATGACAAAGGTGAGGAGCATCAACGCCAGCAAGCCGGGCACGAAGACGCCATAGAGATCGATTTCCGCGCCTAGCATCGGGGCTCCGCACGCAATGGGAGCGGCGTGGGCCACGTGGGCCGCGCAGGCCGCACCGCAGCCTGCGGCTGCGCCGGATACAGCGTGACCCGCAAGGCAATCAGCGCGCCCAGCGCGCTGCACGCATTCGCGCCGGGATTTTGCAATCCACCGCTTTGCATGGCCACCTCGCGCAGCGCCTTGTCAATCCGCTCCGATAGCGCATCCGGCGGCGCCATCGCGTGCCCGGCCTTGAGGCGCGCGCGGAAATGCAAGGCCACCGCGTTGAGCACCCTGGCCACGGCGCGGCGCGCGGCCGGGCGCAGCCCGGGCAGGCTGCGCTGCAGCGCCAGCGCGCCAAAGCCGACCTGCAGCTCGGCAAAGCCATCCGAAGCCATCTTGTCGTCGCTGGCCGCAAGCCTTGGCACCAGCTGGCTGAGCCGGTCCAGCATGCGGCCGCCGAGCCGGGCGTGCTCCCCCGGCTCGCGCCGCGCGGCGGCTTGTGCCAGGTCCTTCCAGCTCGCGCGGATCAGCCGGTGCGCCGCCACGCGCGCGCCGAACGGCCGCGTCGCCATGGCCCACAAGGGCGCGAACAGCATGCCGCCGATGCTGGCCAGGCTGGCGTTGAAGGTGGTCAGGAAATTCGTGTCGTAGACGCTCTGCACATTGGCAAACGATGCCGTATTGACCGACAGCAGCATGGCGATCAGGTTGAAGCCGGGCCGCGATATCAGCATGCCGATGCCCATGTAAGGCAACGCCAGCATGCCCACCAGGGTCTCGAAGTTGTGCGCGTTCGGCACCACCAGGAACAGGTAGAACGATGACACGGCAAAACAGAATCCGCTCCAGCGCAGGAACGAATGCGCGACCGGCCGGGGCTCCTCGATGGTGGCAAAGAAGCAGCAGGCGATGGACGCCACCGCGACAGATCCGGCGCCGTCCTCCCATCCCGAGGCGATCCATAGCATGCCCGCGCAGAACACAGCAAGGCTGGTGGAGCAGGCATAGAACAGCAGCATGGCGTGATCGTGGTGATGTGCCCGGTCCGCGCGCTCGGCGCCGTGCCCAAGCGCGCGCGCGGATGGCGCGGCGGCGCTGGCCGCCTGGTCGCCAATGCCATGCTGCAGGGCGTGGCAGTCTTCGCACAGCGCCGCCAGCGTGCCCAGCTGGTCGTTGGCGGTGGCGACCAGGCCGCCATGCCAGCCCGGCGCCCGCGCGAAATCCGCCCACGGGCCCGCCTCCGGCGCCAGCGCGGGCGACGGGCCGTCGAACCCCGCGCGAATCCAGGCAGACATGCCGGCCATATGGCGCGCCAGCGTATCCGGTATGCCGTCCGCGTGGCGGCGCAGCGCCTGGAGCACGCCGGCCAGCGAGGACAACACCGGCAGCAGCATCGTCATCCGCTCGCGCAAGGCGCGCGCGTGGCGCAGCGTGTCCGCGCTTTCCGTGTCGTACGAGAGCTGGGTGATGAGCTGGTCCAGTGCGAGGATGTCGGCGGCCAGCCGGTGGCGGCTGCCGTGGCGCGTGGCATTGGCGTCAGGGTCGGGCGACAACATGTCGGTGGCCCACAGTGCCGCGTCGGCCAGCCAGGTGGCGGAGCGGGCGCGCAGCGCGGGCGCCACCTTGGCCGGAAAGACGATGGCGCCCACCATGCCGGCGCAGACGATGCCGATGACGATCTCCTCGATGCGCGCAACGGCGATGTCGAAGACTTGCGCCGGCTCGCTGACCGCCGGCAGCGCCACGATCGGCAACGTGTAGGCCGCCAGCAGGAAGATATAGCTGCGCGGCGTGCGCTGCAGCAGCGAGAAATAGAGCAAGCCCCCCGTCCACAGCGCGATCGCGGCCATCAGCAACACCGGCGCGTTGACCAGCAAGGGCACCGTGGCCACTGCGGCGGTCGCGCCCAGTACCGTGCCCGCCACACGATATGCGGCCTTGGAGCGCGTGGCGCCGGTCAGCGGATGGGAAACAAAATAGACGGTTGCCATCGCCCAGTAAGGGCGGGGCAAACCTAGCGCGAGCGCGATGTAGAGCGCCAGCATCGAGGCGGCAAACGCCTTCAGTGAAAAGAGCCACTGTCGTGCGCTCGGCCAGCTAGCCATGACGCGAATATCCGTTGGAAAGAACGTAGGAGCGAAGTGTAGCCAACTGGCGTACATTCCTCACATGATTTAAAATTGCAAATTGCATTCGCTTTTTTCATGGTAAAGGAAGCACCAGATGCCCATTGACATCCGCGCCCTGCGCTACTTCGTCGAAACCGTTCGCCTGAAAAGCTTCACCCAGGCGGCGACCTCCCTGTTCGTCACGCAATCCACCATCAGCAAGATGGTGCGCCAGTTGGAGGACGAGATCGGCCAGCCACTGCTGATTCGCGAAGGCAAGCAGGTGCGGCTGACCGACGTGGGGCGCGTGGTCTACGAGCGCGGGCAGGAAGCGTTGGGCGTGGTGCACCGGCTCACGCTGGAAGTGGCCGATCTCTCCTCGCTGGGCCGTGGCCAGTTGACCGTGGGCATCCCGCCCATGGCCAACCTGTTCTTCTCGCCGGCCGTCAGCGCCTTTCGCCAGCGCTATCCCAACCTGGAGCTCAGCCTGGCCGAGCACGGCGGCCACATGGTGGAGCAGCAAGTGGCGAGTGGCGAACTCGAAGCCGGCGCCACCGTACTGCCCCGGGACAGCGGGCTGGCGCTGGCCACGCGCGAGTTCGCCAAATACCCGATCTGGGTTGCAGGCCCCCGCAAGGCCAGCTGGGCCAAGGGCAAGACCGTCACCCTGGCGGCGCTGCGCGACGAGCCCCTGCTGATGCTGACCGAAGACTTCTCCCTGACCCGCAAGCTGCGGCAAGCCTTTCTCGACGCCCGGCTTGAGCCCCGCGTCGTGGCGCAAAGCGGGCACTGGGACTTCCTCGCCTCGATGGCCGCAGCCGGGCTGGGCACCACCTTCCTGCCACAACCGCTGCTGGACAAGCTCGATATCCGCGACAAGCTCGCCGTGGCACGGCTGACGGAACCGGCCATGGACTGGGCGCTCGCCCATATCTGGTCGCCGGGCCGCTACCTATCGCATGCGGCGCGGGCGTGGTTCTCGGTTTGCGAGGAAGTGCTGGGGGCGTAAGCGCAGACCGGCGCGTTTGCCGCCGGTGCGAATGCGCGATGTTAGAAAGTGGCGGGGCGAGCCGCTAACCACCAGCGACGATGTCGCTATCGGGTGGGCGCGTGCTGGAGCTGGCTTACGGTTGATCGTCAATATAGAAAAGGACGATGGTTCAGCCTCCAGAAACCTCTTCGCGCTAGCTGCTAGTGCCAAAGCGGGCAAAGTGGAAAGGTCCATCAGTACAGAGTTAAATGGCGTCGACGCACCTGAATTCACCACCGATTTGCCCCCCTCCCCCCTGTTTTTGGCCACTCCCGTCGGCACGATTGATGTCCGAACGCTGGCCAATCCCGCACAGACGCTCCCCCCTTTGGGCGTAAAACAAGATTCTTGTGTTTATTGGGAAACCAAGTCGTCCAAAAATGGTATATATGCGTTGGTCGTTACAGGTACTCCTACGCAATGAGACCAAATGAAGACCGAACAGCCAAAAAAATACATCACTTGTTTGGTCGCCATGTACATCCTGTGCGGCTTGGTTTATATGGGCTGGCGCGTGGAGGCGATCAATATGGCCGCCCCGCTGCTTTCGATCCCGCTTTACGCGGCGGAGATGTACGGGTATGTCAGCGGCCTGCTTTTCGTGCTGATGACCTACCGGCTGAGCGTGCGCGAGGCGCCGCCGCCCGAACCGGGGATCGCGGTCGACGTCTTTGTACCAACGTATAACGAGTCAGTAGACCTGATCCGCCGAACCCTGCTCGCGGCCAAGCGGATGGACTATCCGCATATCACCTGGCTGCTGGATGACGGTCGTCGCGAATCGATGCGTGCGCTGGCGGAAGAACTGGGCTGCCGCTATCTCGCCCGCGACAATTCCGTGCACGCCAAGGCCGGCAACCTGAACAACGCCCTGCAGTACAGCCAGGGCGAGTTCGTTGCGATATTTGACGCTGACCACGCGCCTCGCCGCGACTTCCTGGTCAAGACGCTGGGCTATTTCCGCGACGCCAAGGTCGCCTTCGTGCAGACGCCGCAGGACTTTTTCAATATCGACTCGTTCAATCACCGGCTGGGCAAGAGGCGGGTCTGGGACGAACAGGCGCTGTTCTTCAAGGTCATCCAGCGCGGCAAGGATGCCCTGAACGCGGCGTTCTTTTGCGGCAGTTGCGCCGTCATCCGCCGTTCCGCTATCGAGGCCATTGGCGGCTTTGCGACAGAAACCGTGACGGAAGACGTCCATACGGCCATCAAGCTGCACAAGCTCGGCTACCAGTCTGTGTTCCATGCGGAGTCGCTGGCGTTCGGACTGGCACCGCACAGTATCGACACCTACCTGAGGCAGCGCATGCGCTGGGGCATGGGCGCGATGCAGGTCTTCCGCAGCGAGAACATCCTGTTTAGCCGGGGGCTGACGCTGGGCCAGCGGCTCAACTACTTTGCGTCGGCGCTGTTCTTCTTCGAGGGCTGGCAGAAGCTGATCTTTTTTCTCATGCCACCGGCCGTCTTCCTGTTTGGCGTGTTGCCGATCGTTTCGCCGCTTAACACGTTCCTACTGCTGTTCAGCCTGTATTACCTCCTGTCGATACTCGTGCATCTGGAACTGGGACGTGGCTATAACTCGCTGTTCCTGAGCGAGCAGTACGCAATGGCGCGGTTCTTTTCTTTCATGTCGACCAGTGCCGGGCTGTTCCGCAGGAACATCCCGTTTGCCGTAACCGACAAGCAGCTGTCGCAAACCGGCAAGACGTGGCTGTGGCTGTCGCCGCTATTGATCATCGCCGGTGTGACGGCACTGAGCGTGCCGGTCGGCCTGTACCGGATGTATGCCGGCAGCATCCCGGTGGGCGCGGGTCTGGTGACGCTTTTCTGGACGATAATGACCCTCGGCACGGCGCTGATCGTGGCATCGTTCTCGCAAAAGCATTCGCGCAACCGCCGCTCCGAGTACCGCTTTCCGCTGCGGCTGCCGGTCACGCTGACGATGCAGAACAAGACTTATCTCGGCCTGACGTCGGATCTGTCGCCCAATGGAGCACTCTATATCGGCCAAGGCGTCCCGCCGCTAACGCGCGGCGGCGTGATCGACGTGGCCATCCACCTGCCCAACCTGATCGTGCGGGATACGGCCGTGGCAACGTTTATCAAGGGGCCCGGCCCGTCCAGCCCGCACGGCACATCCATCGGGCTGCATTTCAACTGGGATGCGCAAGGCAACACGGGAGGCCTCGAGACATTCCTGTTCGGCAGCCGGCTGCAGCTCGACATGGCCGATTTCAGCGAAGTGGAGACGCCGCCACTCACGCGGCTGGCCGAACTGCTGCGCCGGGACAGCACCGAGCCGTTGATCGCGCAAAGCTGGGCGGCCGGATTGCTGACCCAGCCGCCGCGCTCGGGCATGCTGCCGGTGGCCATCGCCACCATCGAGGGAACTGCGCCGCTGCTTTTCAGCAGCATCGAACTGGATCTCAGTGCCGCCACCACGCTGCGCCAGGCCATATCCGGCAAGACCGCGGAAAGCAAGGTCAGCCTGACGTCCACCGGCAAGCTCAGCACTCCGACGGGCGACTTTCATCTCTACAACATCACGCCGTGCGGCTCGGCGGCTTAACACAGGAAAACTGTATGACGCGGTACACGCGTATCCAACGGCTGCCTCGCCTGGCCCTCGCTATCACCCTGCTGGGCGGAGCGGCAGCGTTCGGGCCGATGCAGGCCGAGGCAGGCCCCTTGCTGTTCGGCGGTGCCACCTTTGCCGGTGGCGGGGAGCGCAGCGAGTATGTCGGCGTGACCGGCAGCTGGCTGCCTGTGCCGTTCGTGACGCAAAAATTGGTCGTTAGCGACTACCACTACAGCTACGGGTCCAACGGCACGACGGTGACGGTGAACGGCCAGTCGGCCGAGGCGGCGCTGGGCGTACAGAAAGGCTGGGAGACGGGGTGGGCCGAAGCCACCGCCGGCGCGCGCTACCGCTACAACCGCGTGTCGCCGGAAGGCGCGGACATGCGCTCCGACGGCGGCCAATGGGGCTTGGCGCTGACGGTGCTCGGCCAGCAGGAATTTGCGAAAAGGTGGGCCGTCAACGGCATCGCAAGCTACACCTTCGGACCCAAGGCGTACTGGACGCGTGGCCGGATTCTCTACAAGGTCTTTGGCGACGCGTGGGCCGGTGCGGAAGTCATCAAGCATGGCGATCCGTTCTACCACGCCACGCAGGGCGGCCTGGTGCTGACCGGCATCTCGCTCGGCCAGACCGCGAAGCTCGGGTTCTATGCCGGCGTCAAGAAGACCGTTGGAGTGTCGCGCGCGTTCTACGGCGGCCTGGAAATCACCAAGGCATTCTGAATGCCTAACGCCCAACTGCTAGTCAGCAGATAAGAGAGGCTCGAGCTCGGTGTTCGAGGCAGGCGCGGTGTTGGTCAATCAACGCGGCGAACGCTTTTGCGACGAACGCGACCGGCCCGCCTAGGCCCTTCCTGACCAGCCTGGCAAGGTCGGCTGGATCGTTTTCGACGACTCGCTCGCCAAGCGATATTCCGTATGGCCGGATTTCGATCATGAGATTGGCCACGCTTTGCGCGCCTCTACCTCGAAAACTCCTCAAACACCACCTGCCGCAGCCATTGGTTGGCCGGCTCCCGATTGTTCCTGGCGTGCCAGAGCACGTTGATCACGATATCGGGGATCTTCACCGGGCACGGCGCCGTCTCCAGCCCGAACGGCGTTAACGTGCGCTGCGCATAGGCCTGCGGCACCACCGCGATCAGGTCGGTCGTCTGCAGGATATGGCCCACCGCGACGAAGTGCGGCACGTGCAGGCGGATCTGGCGCGGCACGCCGGCGCGCTGGATCACTTCGTCCACCATGCTGTGCCCGGTGCCTGCCGCGACGATGGCGACGTGCTCGGCGCTGCTGAACGACTTGAGGGTCATGCCCTCGCGGGCCAGCGGATGGCCCTTGCGGAACAGGCAGACGTAGCGCTGGCGGAACAGCCGCCGCTGGAAAAAGCCGGCCTTGAGGTCGGGCATGAAGCCGATCGCCAGGTCGACGCGGCCGCTTTCCATTTCCTCTTGCAGGTTCACCGTGTGGTTGCGCACCGTGCTGATGGTCACGCCGGGCGCCACCGCGGACAGCCGCTTCATCAGGTCGGGCAGGAAGTAGATCTCGCCGATATCCGTCATGGCGATGGTGAAGCCGCGCGCGCTGGTGGCCGGCTCGAACACGGATTGCGCGTTGAGCGTGTTGTGGATGGCACCGAGCGCGTAGCCGATCGGCTCCGCCAGGTTCTCCGCGAACGGCGTTGGGACCATGCCCTTGGAGGTCCGCAGGAAAAGCTCGTCGCCCAGCAGCTTGCGCAGGCGGTTGAGCGCGTTGCTGATGGCGGGCTGTGACGTGCCGAGCGCCACGGCCACGGCGGACACCCGGCGCAGACGCAGCAGTTCATTGAACACGACCAGCAGGTTCAGGTCGATCTCCCGCAGTTCCATCCTGGCTTCCTTTATCACTCATAGTGATATGACGTATCACCTTCCTTCTATTTATTAATTCTACCCGCGGCGCCAACATACGCCCATCGGCAAACGGATGCCAGGAAGAACTAGCTGGAGACGCCCCCATGGAAGTATCCATCCACCCGCTGGACAGGACGCTGCACGCGCAGGCCGGCGACAACCTGCTGGACGTGCTGCGGGCTAACCAGGTGCCCATCTCGTATAGCTGCATGGCGGGGCGCTGCGGCACCTGCCGCTGCAAGGTCCTGGCCGGGCGCACCCAGGCGAGCGGCCCCGAGGATTCGCGCGCCCCCATGGCCGCCGGCCAGTCGGTGCTGGCCTGCCAGACCACGCTGGTGGAGAACTGCGCGATCGAGATCCCGGAGCTCGACGAAGTCGTGGTGCAGAAGCGGGTCCGCGTGGCGATTCCCAAGCCGCTCGACTTCTCTCCAGGACAGTACGCCACCTTGCAGTTCACACCGCGCCATATCCGGCCTTACTCGATGGCGGTGGCGCACGGCGCGGGCGAGCTCGAGTTCCATATCCGGCTGGTGCCCGACGGGCGCGTGACGTCCTATGTGGCGTCGGAGCTCAAGGTTGGCGATGCCATCCGCGTCGCCGGGCCGCTGGGTACGGCTTACCTGCGGCGCAAGTGCGAAGGCCCCGTGGTCTGCATCGCGGGCGGCACCGGGCTGGCCCCGATCCTGTCGATCCTGCGCGGCATGCTGGACGGCGGCATGCGCAACGAAGTGCACGTCTATTTTGGCGTGCGCACGCACGCGGACCTCTACGGCCTGGAATGGCTGCGCGAACTGCAGGCGCGCCATGCAGCGATGCACCTGCACGTGGTGGTGGCGTCGGCCGGCGACGGCAACGGTTACCGGGGCGGCGTGGTGACCAAGGCAGTCGCCGACGACTGGGCGCAGATGCAGGGCTGGCGCGCCTATCTGGCCGGCGCACCGGTCATGGTCGACGCGGCCTCCATCCTGCTCCGGCAACGAGGCATCGACCCCGACCACATCCATGCCGACGCATTTCACGCCAGCGGCGTCTGACACCTTGTGCCTCACCTCACAAACATCGCGGAGACAAACCATGCGCGAGCAAGCCGTTGTATTCAAGAAAAAGGAATGGAAGGATGAAGGCTCCAGCCGGATACCGTTCTGGGCCTATACCGATGACGACATCTACCGGCAGGAGCTGGAACGCTTCTTCTACTCGGCGCACTGGTGCTATATCGGCCTGGAGGCGGAAATCCCCAACGCCGGCGACTTCAAGCGCACCGCCATCGGCGAGCGCTCGGTCATTGCCAGCCGCGCGGCGGATGGCGAGATCCACGTGGTGGAGAACGTCTGCGCGCATCGCGGCGTGCAGTTCTGCCGCGAGCGTTCCGGCAACCGCAAGGACTTTACCTGCCCCTATCACCAGTGGAACTACGACCTGAAGGGCAACCTGGTCGGCGTGCCGTTCCGGCGTGGGGTGAAGCTCGATGGCAAGGTCAATGGCGGCATGCCCGCCGATTTCGACCCAAAGGCGTTTGGCCTGACCAAGCTAAAGGTGGCGCGCCGCAACGGCGTGATCTTCGCCTCGTTCGACCATGCGGTGCCGGATCTGGAGGACTATCTCGGCCCGACCATCCTGGCTTACTTCGACCGGGTCTTCGACGGCCGCAAGCTGACCATCCTCGGCTACAGCCGCCAGCAGATTCCCGGCAACTGGAAGCTGATGCAGGAGAACATCAAGGACCCGTACCACCCGGGGCTGCTGCATACGTGGTTCGTCACCTTCGGGCTCTGGCGCGCGGACAACAAGTCGGAGCTCAAGATGGACGAGCACTTCCGCCACGCGGCCATGATCTCCACGCGCGGCCAGGGCGGCAAGGGCGAGGTGACCAGCGGCGTGTCCAGCTTCAAGGAACAGATGAACCTGCACGACGACCGCTTCCTGGATGTCGTGCCGGAAGCCTGGTGGGGTGCGCCCACGGCCGTGATGATGACGCTGTTCCCCAGCGTCATCATCCAGCAGCAGGTCAACTCGGTGTCGACCCGGCACATCCAGCCCACCGGCCACGGCTCGTTCAACTTCGTATGGACCCACTTCGGCTTCGAGGACGACGACGCCGACATGACCCGGCGCCGCCTGCGCCAGGCCAACCTGTTCGGCCCGGCTGGCTTTGTCTCGGCCGACGACGGCGAGGTGATCGAGTTCTCCCAGCAAGGCTTCGAGCAAAAGCCCTTCCACCGGACGGTGGCCGAACTCGGCGGGCGCGATATCGGCGATACGGACCACATGGTGACCGAGACGCTGATCCGCGGGATGTACAACTACTGGCGCCGCGTGATGGAGGCCTGAGACATGCTCGACTTTGAAACCTACATGCAGGTGCTGGCGCTGTACACGGACTACGCTGCCGCGCTGGACAACAACGAATGGGACAAGTGGCCCGGCTTCTTCACCGAGGCCTGCGTCTACAAGCTCCAGCCGCGCGAGAACCACGAAGCCGGCTTCCCGCTTGCCACGTTGTCGTTCGAGAGCCGCGGCATGCTCAAGGACCGCATCTACGGCGCCACGGAAACCATCTTCCACGACCCGTACTACCAGCGGCATGTGGTTGGCATCCCGCGCATCCTGGAGGTGGATCGCGAGCGGATCGGCGCCGAGGCCAGCTACGCCGTCTTTCGCACCAAGCCGGACGGGCAATCCACCGTGTACAACGTGGGCCGCTACATCGACGTGATCCGGCGCACCGCCGACGGGCTGAAGTTCGAGTCCCGGCTATGCATCTTCGACAGCGAGATGATCGCCAACTCCATCATCTACCCGATTTGATTCCTGAATATTGAGGCAGACCATGTCAAAGCAATGGACCCAGGTCATCCCGCTGGCAGCAATTCCGGCAGACGATGTCGTCGCTGTCAGCGCGCTCGGCAAGGAGATCGCGCTGTACAGCGTAGGCGGCGAGATCTATGCCACCGACAACGCTTGCAGCCATGGCAACGCGCGGCTGTGCGACGGCTTCCTGGACGGGCACGAGATCGAGTGCCCGCTGCACCAGGGCAAGTTCGATGTACGCACCGGCCGCGCGATGTGCGAGCCGCTGACCAGCGATATCCAGGCGTACAGCGTGAAGGTGGAGAACGGCGCGGTGTTCGTGGAACTATAGGGACGCATGCAGAGGCTGGGGGCGGGAAGCAGTCCGCCGGCTTGGCCGCCAGCATCGTATCCGGGCCAATCGGCGCCATATCGCTCAAGTGCGCTTCGGCGCCCTGGGGGAGTAAATGGAACGGCCTGTCGCTCGCCCCAATGTCGCGGATGGCAGTTCGGCGAACAGCTTGCGATAGTCGGCTGCGAATTGCCCCAGATGCCAGAAACCCCAGTCGAAAGCCGCGGCCTGGATGGTCAGGGTATCGTCGCCGCCCCTGAGTGTTCGCCTCACCTGGTTCAGCCGGAATATCCTCAGGTATTGCTGTGGGCTGATCCCGAGGACTTCGATGAAGCCGTTGTGCATCGTGCGGCGCGTCAACGCGAGCACGGAACATAGCTCGTCCAGCGTGACCATCCTCTCCCGATGTGCCGTGACAAAATCGACGGCCTTGTCCACCGTCAATTTGCGAGACACGTAGGTGGAAGTCATCGGCTGCGAGGATTGCATCCCGGCCAAAGCCACCAGGAGACAGGAGCGGATCGATTGCTCGATCATCTTCCGGGCAGCCCCGTGGCCCAGGGCTGCGGCGCCGGATTCCAGCATGCCGAACACCGCCGTCATCAGGAGCCGGAGGCGCCCGGCCGCCGCTGCCGAGATGGCCATGACCGGCGCGTCGTTGCCCAGCAAGCTGGCCAGCTCAAGGTGCGCCATGTCGCACGCCATGCGCTGCAACTCGGACGCATCGAACGTGATGGAACACAGGTCGAGATAGGGCGAGCTGCGGAAGTCCATCTGCGTGCGAGGCTGTTGCGGCCAATTACCTGCCCACGGACAAGCCCGTGCCTCCATCGCCAGGGGAAAGCAAAACGAGCGGGAGTCGGGCCAGCATTTGGCCTTCTGCGCGCACTACCTGATTGATGGTTTCGCGGAAGATCTGGATCTTGCCGATCCAGGCTTCGGTCAGGGCTCCCTCGAAGCGTCCTGGCGAGATCTGGGTATAGCGTTGATCCCAATGGGAAAGATTTTCAGCTTGCTCGTCAACGTCGTATGCCTTGAGCATGCATGCATGAAAATCCGGACGGTAATCCGTAGTCATGCTTCACTCCGTGCCCGGTCAGTGCGGGGCATCCGCCGCACGGGTACCCGCGCGCTGCCGCCGCTGATCATGGTGGGGCGCCTTCCGGCCACCCCGCTCGGTCTTTCGTTCAACGCCAGTCTTGCCGCCCGGGCAGACGCCTGTGCGGACATACGCATGACTGGCATCGCCCCGGGGCACGGGGAATCTTATACTCC
>NZ_AHJE01000018.1 GCF_000243095.1 Cupriavidus basilensis OR16
GAGAACCTGTCGTGGGGTGGCCTGGTGTTTCCCAAGGGCACGCCGCAGCCGATCGTCGAAAAGCTCGGCGCCGCACTGGAAAAGGTGCTGAAGTCTGACGGATTGCGCCAGGACCTGGCAAATGCCAATGCTGTCCCGGGCACCGGCAACCGCGAGGACTTCGTGCGTTTCATCGCCAGCGAGCAGAAGAAGTGGGCGGACCTTATCGAAACCGCGAAGATTCCGAAACAGAATTGAGCAGCCCGCCAACCATGTCCAACTCCCGCATTGCGATTCTCGACTTTGCCATCGAATCGTGTCATTTCCATCGCGTGATTCGTGTTCCCGGCTCGGGGCGCTAGATGACTTCGGCTCCGGACGGGCAGGTAGGTCCGGGTCACGAAGTCGGCCCGATTGGAGACCGGAGTGAAGCGGCTCGTTCCCACAAATGCAGTTCCAGCGCGCCGCCCCCTACGAGACCGGCGCCGGTTCGGTCCAAAGCAAAGAACCCTCATTGTGTCACCCATCCTCCAGACCAACGGCATCGGACACGCAAGTGCGACGAAGACACTGTGGTCGCTCAACTAGCAATACGCAAACCAACCTGGATTATTTACATGAAAAACTGCCCCTCGCCGTTCTTGCGCTCCTCCCCCTTCTAGGTCCCTCGGAGGCACATGCATTCCGCGATTCGGCAATGGAGAACGTAGTCGACAAGGTCAGAATCGCCAAGAGTACGCCTCACATGGCGCCCGCGAGCGACGCCGAAGCTCCTGCAAGGCTCGCGAGACGAGAAGGTGGTCATCCGTGACTTCTCATCGACGCAGGTGGCATGGAACTGGCCGCAATGGCATCAGTGTGTCATGCAGATATGTAGATCCCTCCTCATCTCGTTGACTGCCGATCGACACAGGGCAGCGCCCCCCCGGGGCCCCGCCTATCTGAATGCGCTTTGGCATCGCGGTTGTGGCGTACCCTGTTATGCTAATTCTTGAAATCACAGCAACTGCGGGCTATCTCTGCGACGGCATATCCTAAGGCAGAATTTGTATTCTTAGGGAAAATCGCGTAGTACCGGATGTCACGATATCGAGTCGGTTTTCTTCGATCTTCTTCCCGAATAAATCAATAGGCAAACACCCGATGCCTATCCCACTCTCGATCAAGCCTCCGACTACTACATCATTGGTTCCTGCATAAATACGATTTGGTTCAACGCCAGCACGCTCGAACAGCTTGCCACTGACGCTCGTCACAATCGATCCTCTAGGAGGCTCCAGGATTGGCCAAGTCGCGAGCCTGTCGAGAGGGACATTGCCCTCGCCCTTGAATGTGCCGTGTGGCGCCAACCACTCGTAGCGCGCTGCTCCAAGTTCGACCGATGCAATCGTCGGAGGAAGTACCGGCTCGGCCACAAGCGCTAGATCGAGTCGGCCCTCCACGACGCGGCCACGCAGTACTTCGGATTGGTCAATCTCCGGCCGCACTAGTACGTCAGGATAATTGCTCCGCATCTCTCGAATAAACGTTGGAAACCACGTTAGAGCGATTAATTCCGTCATACCAACATGAAGGACTTGAGATATCGGCTGTTCGTCTCTTTGCAGTCTCTGTATGGATTCAATACTCTCCAATAGTTTTTCGCATAGCGAGTATATCTCTCTGCCTTTTTTGGAAAGAATGGATTTCTTCCCGTCTACTCGCTCGAACAGACCCTCAGCGGCAATGGCTTCCACTTCTTGCAGGCGTTTTGTTGCCGCGGATTGGGTTATGTGAAGCCTGTCTGCCGCGCGCTGGACGGTTCCGAGTTCAGCCACCCAGTAAAAGGTTTCAATTTGTTTTACGGATAGCATCGACTATTCCACAAAGCCGCTTTTCGGGCCGGCGATGCTGGCATTTTGATATCTTTTGTTGTAGTCGCAGCTATCACGCGCTATCGCGGCAACCTCCCGATGAAATGGTGTCATCGATTCCTCACGCGCGACGACAACATAGCGCACCACGGGTAGTGCGGGAGTGATTTTGACTTCCTTCACCAATCGCATCGAGACCAGTTCGTTGGACACCGCGAGTGGCAAGCAGCCTATCCCCATGCCCGCCGTGGCCATACCACCAAGCGCGGCAAAGCTATTGCAAGTGAGCATCCAACGTCCGAAAGCCGAATCGGTGTCCTGAATCAGGAGTGGATAGTCCGCTAGCTTCTTGACCGAGCAACGAATCAGCTGGGGTTCGAAAGAGCGAAGACGGAACCAGCCGCATCGCATACTGCCAAGCGGAAGCTGTAGCAGACCGGACCACTGCGGTGAATCGGAAACCATAGCCATCTCGAGCTGTCCACGACGCACTTTATCGTATAGTTCCCAGGCAACCCCCCCTATCTCCAACCTCAGTTCCACCAGTGGAAAGTGCGCCTTAAGGACCCCGACAAATCGGGGCAGCCAAGTCATGGCCGCGATCTCCGTGACACCGATGCGGAGTGATCGCTTCATCGTCAGCGGGCTGCCGAGTTGTTCGAGCAGGACATCGCGTTGCCGAAGGACATAACGCGCTTGGGCTAACACTTCGCTGCCCTCCAGAGTGAGACGGGCCGCACGCTCCGTCCGATCAAGCAGCGGAAACGGGAAGCGGCTTTCGAAGCCCCGGATGTGCTTGGAGACCGCAGACTGCGCGATACCGAGGCTGTCGCCCGCAGCCTCGAACGAGCCCATGTCAGCCACAGCGACGAGCGCTTGCAAATGATGAAAGGTGATCTGGAGTGTCATCGGCAATGCATATCCAAACGGAATGTAAAAGTATCGTTAAATATCGCTTTATTTTAGACGTCGTTCCGCTAAAAATGAAGCCAGAGAGAAGACGTAGGCGACTCCCGTCCCCCAGACCCCACAGCGCGAGGCCATCGCCAGGGCACTAGGGCTCGCGCCGCCAGCCATGCTCTTTGTTGAACCCACGAGTGCCCTCGACGCCCCAATGATTGGTGAAGCGTTGAAAGCGATGAAGTCGCTGGCTCGTGACGGAATGAACCCACCTACGGCGGACTCGTGTCGTTGCATTCGTAATACGCGAAACCTGTAGCCCGAATAAAGAAATGAACGATGATGATCAGCCCTGAGGAAAGACTCACAGCACTCGGAATCTCGCTGCCGCCTGCGCCTACTCCAAGCGCGAGCTATGTTCCTTTTCGAGCGGTAGGGTCAATGCTCTATCTCTCCGGACAAGGCCCAAAGCTTCCTGACGGTACGTATCGAATCTGGCAACTACGCACCGCCGACAATATCCCGGATGGCTATGCGGACGCACGCTTGGCCGGATTGAATCTCCTGGCCTCCATCAAGGCTGCCGTAGGCGAGCTCAGTCGTATCGAAGCGGTGATCAAGGTTTTCGGGATGGTAAATGCTGCACCCGATTTCCCGCACCACCCAAAAGTCATCGATGGTGTTTCTGATCTGTTGATCGAGGTCTTCGGGCCAGAGGTCGGCAGACATGCCAGATCTGCCGTGGGAATGGGTTCGCTGCCTCGCGGCATGAGCGTCGAGATCGAAATGATTCTGAAAATCAGGGATTAACGGGTATCACTGATCGCGTACTCCCGGGAATGCGCAAGCGTGGTTTTCGGAAGGGACATCGGGAGCCCGTCTTCAGGCGTTGTCGCCCACATACCGAATCTCGGTCTTCCGATTGCCCTGCGCATGGCGTTGGTCGGTTGGTCCAGAACGCCCGCGCGTGAGGTCGGCCGTGACGGTATCACCTGCAATATCGTCCTTCCCGGACGTATCGCCACCCAGCGCATTAGATTTTTAGATGAAGCAAAAGCGAAGCGAGAAGGACGCTCCGTTGAGTCTGTTGCCATGGACGGCACCGGGGCTATCGCGCTGGGCCGGTACTGCGAGCCAAAGGAGTATGCGGATGTGATGACGTTTCTTGCCAACTCACTCGCCAGCTTGGGATGGAACAACCGGTGTAGGAGCTCCTGCTCTTGTACGCCTTCGATCTGGAGAAGAAATATGGAAGTCCGCGATCCACTACAGACCTCCCCGTCCTGCGCCAGCGCGCAAGACAATGATAATTTAGCCATCCCATCATTTCCCATCGAAACGCCATGTTTCGTCATCCTCGAAGCGGCTGTACTCCATAACCTGCAAAAGACGGCAGAAGCAGCGGGGGGAATCCAGCGGCTCATGCCGCATATCAAGACGCACCGAGCGCAATGGCTGGTAGAGCTGCTGGTTCGAAAGGGCGTGAAGGCGTTTAAGGCAGCGACCCCGGCCGAAATGCAGATGGCGGCGGCCGGAGGCGCTCAACATCTTGTGTGGGCATATCCGACAGTGAACCCCGCGGCAATCTCCCGCGTTGCCGACGTCGCGCGAAGGCACCCCAACGTGCAATTCGAAGCGTTAGTCGATTCCCAACGCGGTTTCGCCGCCTGGCGCGATGAGCTGGGCTGGCAGCCGGCATCCAACGTCAAGCTGCGGCTCGATCTGGATCCTGGTCTGGGACGTACCGGCGTTCCGCTCAACCATGAGGCACTGGAACTGGCCCACGCCATGATGGTAGTGGGCCTCTTCAGTGGCTGGCACTGCTACGACGGCCACATCAAGGGGGCCAATAGATCGGAGCGTGTAAAGGAAATAGAGAGCCTGATTGAAGAGGTTAGGTGTCTGTTATCGCAAGCACGGCGGGAAGGCCTGCCAGTAGACCTGATCGCGGGAGGCAGCTATTCCTTTGATGTCTGGCCCGCTGATGTCGCACAGTGGGTTGCGCCGGGAAGCTGGACGTATTCGAGTGCGCAGCATCAGGCAGACCTGCCGGATTTCGGTTGGAGAGTCGGCGCATACGTGCTGGCTACCGTACTGTCCACACGCCAGGGCACCGCCACATTGGACGCGGGAACAAAAGCCATTTCGCCGGACATACCGCTGAAGGAACGGTTTCAGGGCCCGGGCCCGATCAGAATGATGAAAGAAGAGCACGTCGTTATCGAGACCGACGAACTGGACATCGGCCAGCAAGCGGCTCTCGTACCCCGGCATACCTGCACCGCAGCCTACCTCTACAACCGCGCGCTTGTACAGTGCGTTGACGGAAGCTGGGAGTTCCGCGATCAACTCGGCGCGCAACGTTAGTCGGAAGCCGGGCTGCGGTTCCCGCATGACAGGGCTTCGCTGAAATACTCCTCCTAAATGGCCGTGGGAATTCATGACCAGAGTTCTTCTCTGACAATTGAGCCTGCGGCCTGAGCTCATCGAGAAGGCACCCAGGACATGTCCAAGTTCATCACCGTCGCCGCCGCTCAGCTCGGTCCCATCCAGAAGTCCGAAGGGCGCGAGATCGCGGTCGGACGGATGATCCCTCTGCTAGAACGCGCCTATCACCGCGGTGCGCAGGTCGTCGTGTTTCCCGAACTTGCGCTGACCACATCTTTTCCGCGCTGGTACCACGAGGACCTCGATGAGGCGGACGGCTGGTTTGAAACGGCGTTACCTTCGCCGGCGACCGCGTCGCTGTTCGAGGCGATCCACCGCTTTGACCTGACGGTGTACCTGGGCTACGCCGAGATCGCTTACGAGCCCGATAATGCCGGTGTCACGCGCAAGCGCCGGTTCAACACCTCGGCGATCATCGCACCGACGGGCGAGATGATCCTCAAATACCGCAAGGTCCATCTGCCCGGCCACGCAGAGTACGCGCCGGCGCGCAAGGTGCAGCACTTGGAAAAGCGCTATTTCGAAGTCGGCAATCTGGGCTTCCCGGTGGTCCGCGCGCCGGTTGGCAAGGACGTCAGCGTGAACATGGGCATGATGATTTGCAATGACCGCCGCTGGCCCGAGGCCTGGCGCGTGCTAGGGCTGCAGCAAGTCGAACTCGTCATGCTGGGCTACAACACGCCAAGCCTTAACATGGAAAACCGCGGCTTCGAGGCCCATCACCTGCGCGTGTTCCACTCGCAGCTGTCCATACAGGCGGGCTGCTATCAGAACGCGTGCTTCGCCGTCGCGGTCGCGAAGGCTGGCACCGAGGACGGCCACGAAATGTTCGGCCATTCGATCATCGTCAATCCCCAGGGCGAAATCATGGCGCAGGCCACCAGCTGGGACGATGAGCTCATCGTGGCCGACTGCAACCTGGACATGTGCAAACTGGGCCGGTCCACCATCTTTAACTTTGCCTTGCACCGACGGGTCGAGGCGTATGCACGGATCACCAATCAGGTCGGCAGCGAGGCCCCGCCGGCCTGGCCAACGCGCTGATCCCGTTTTCCTTTCTCACTCGACCACCAAGGGGCCTCGCCATGCAGCCAATCGAAACGCTGGATATCCATCCGGCACGACCACGACCTGCGCACGCGATCCGGCACGAGATGCTGGGTGACATGCGCGTTCCCGATTTCGCCGATGTCGAGCAGGCGGCCGAGGACATCGCGCCCTATGTCGTGCACACGCCATTGCTACGTTCGTCGAAGCTCGATGCCATTGCCGGCGCCCCGGTCTGGCTTAAGGCGGAAAACCTGCAGATCACGGGCTCGTTCAAGGCCCGCGGGGCATTCAATGCGCTGCTGTCGCTGCGTAGCGAACAGCGCGCGAAGGGCGTGATCGCCTATTCCACCGGCAATCACGGGCAGGCGATCGCCTGGGCCGCGCGCCAGCTCGGCGTGGCTGCGACCATCGTAATGCCGGTCGATGCGCCTCGCAACAAGGTCGTGCGCGCGCTTGCCCAAGGCGCACGCGTCGTGCACTACAACCGCCGCCATGAAAGCCGCGAGGCGATCGGAATGAGGCTGTTGGAAGAAACCGGCGGCACGCTAATTCCGCCGGGCGATCATCCCGCGGTTCTTGCTGCCGGGGGCACCGTGGCGCTCGAGGCGTTGCAGGATCTTCCCGAGGCCGCGTTCGACAATCTCGGCCTGTTCGCGGCGCCCTGCGGCGGCGGTGGTTTGCTGGCCGGTTGCGGCCTGGTCGTCGATACGCTGAATCCCGGCGCGCGCCTGATCGCGGCCGAGCCGGCAGGATTCGACGACACGATGCGCTCGCTGCTCAGCGGCCGCAGGGAAAGCAATGCCATAGGCGCGAGGACGCTCTGCGACGCGTTGCAGGCTAGCACGCCGGCCGAACTACCCTACGCGATCAACAAGTGCTTTCTCGCCGGCGCTGTGGCGGTCAACGATGCGCAGGTCAGCGCCGCCATTCGCTTCGCGCTGGAGGAGCTTCGCCTGCTCGTCGAGCCGGGGGGGGCCGTCGCGCTGGCAGCGTTGCTCGCCGGCATGATCGATCTCGAAGGTCGCGACGGTGTCATCGTGCTGTCTGGCGGCAACGTCGATCTTCCCTTACTTCAAACGATGCTGCAGCCCACTGCAGCCGCCGCGCGTGGCACTTGAGACAGCCGTGTCACCGGTCCTGCGCATATCCACGCCGGGCCCGGACGCCAACTTGCCTACCACGAAAGGAACACAACCATGTCTCGCTTCCGAAACTGTGCCCGGCTCCTAAGACGGGCTTCACTGACTGCCCTAGCCATGCTGCTCACGGCGAACTCCTTCGCATCCTATCCCGAGCGTCCCATCACGCTGATCGTCCCGTTCAATGCGGGTACGACACCCGACATCGTCTCGCGCTTGCTTGCCAATGTCGTCAGCACTGACATCGGGCAGCAGATTGTGGTCATCAACCGCGTAGGCGCGTCCGGCATCATCGGCACGCAGGCCGTGATCAACGCGCCGGCCGACGGCTACACCATCGGTTTCGCGAACGTCGCCACGCTTGCCATCAACCAGTCCCTTTACAAAAAGCTGCCTTACGACGCCGACAAGCAACTGGCGCCCGTGGCGCTGACCGGCTACGTGCAGAACGTGCTGGCGGTGCGCAAGGACCTCGGCGTGAAATCGGTCTCCGATCTAATCTCGCTGGCCAGGAGCGCGCCGGGCAAGCTCTCCGTCGGCTCGGCCGGGAACGGAACCACGGGCCATCTGAGCGCCGAGATGTTCAAGGCGATGGCAGGTGTCTCCATCACACATGTTCCCTACAAGGGCGGTCCCGAAGCGGACCTGGCACTGATGCGAGGCGAAGTGGATCTGGTCTTCGAGAACATCACGTCGATCGCGCCGTATTTGAAGAGCGGCAACGTCGTGCCGCTCGCCGTCACCGGCGCACGCCGCGACAGCCGCCTGCCGAAGCTGCCGACGATGGCGGAGACGGGGCTGAAGGATTACCAGGCGGTGGCATGGACCGGCTATGTCGCGCCCGCCGCGACCGATCCGCAGATACTCGACTTGCTCAATAAGGCCTTCAACAAGGCGGTCAACTCGGACGCCATGAAAGCGCGGCTGGCCGATATGGCATACGAGGTCTCAACGGGGACGCGCGCAGCGTTCTTCGACCTCGCCCACAAAGAGAGGCCTGTCTGGGCCGCAGTAATCAAGAGTTCCGGCGCGGCCGTCGACTGAGGAGAGAGACACATGGCGCAATTCGACATACTGATTCGTGGTGGCACAGTGATCGACGGCACCGGCACGCCGCGCAGGCTCGCCGACATCGGGATCGAGGGATCGCGTATCACGGCGCTTGGCGCGCTGTCATCCGACACCGCTCCGGTGGTGATCGATGCGCGGGAACGCATCGTCGCTCCCGGCTTCATCGACTCGCATACGCACGATGACCGCTATCTGACGCTCGATCCGCTGATGCCGGCCAAGCTCAGCCAGGGCGTTACCACGGTCGTCACGGGCAATTGCGGAATCAGCCTGGCGCCCTGGCGTGCCTCCGCAGGACAGGCTGTTCCGCCGCCACTTGATTTGCTGGGGGATGACCCCGCCGTGTTTCGTTTCGCGGCGTTCGGCGACTATCTCGCCGAGTTGGCGCAACATCCCGCTGCCGTCAACGCGGCCTGCCTGGTCGGCCATACGACGAGTTGGGGCGAGCGCCCGCTGCAGTCAACGCAGCCTGCCTGGTCGGCCATACGACGCTGCGGATCGCTACGATGGAACGGCTCGACAGGGCGGCGACCGACAGCGAGATCGCGGCGATGCAAGCATTGCTGCGCGACGCCATGGAGAGCGGAGCCATCGGTCTTTCGACAGGGGCGGCCTATCCCACCGCAATGCCGGCCACGACCGGCGAAATGGCCGCCGTGGCGGAGGTCATGCGCGGCTACGGCGGCGTCTACGCCAGCCACATCCGCGATGAAGGCGATCGGATCCGCGAGGCGCTGGACGAAGCGTTCGAGGTCGGGGCCGCGGGCGACGCACCAGTCGTGGTCTCGCATCACAAGCTGATTGGTCCAAAGAATCATGGCCGCTCGGTGGAGACGCTGGGACATATCGCGCAAGCAATGCAGCGTCAGCCGATCGGACTCGACTGCTATCCGTACACCGCAGGGTCCACAATCTTGCGCAAGGATCGGCTCCCCATGTCGAGCCGCGTGATCGTGACGCGTTCGGTGCCGCATCCCGAGTTCGCCGGCCAGGACCTGGATGACATTGCGGCGGCAATGGGTCTCTCGCCCGAAGACGCCGTCGATGCGTTGCAGCCGGCAGGTGCGATCTACTTCCTGATGGACGAAAAGGACGTGCAGCGCATCCTCGCCTTTCCCGAAACCATGATCGGCTCCGACGGACTGCCGCACGATTGCGCGCCGCATCCGCGTCTGTGGGGCACATTCCCGCGCGTGCTGGGGCATTACTGCAGGGACCTTGGTCTATTCTCGCTCGAGCAGGCCGTGCATAAGATGACCGGCCTGACGGCCCGCCACTTCAGGCTGCCGGGGCGGGGTATCTTGTCGCACGGCAACTTCGCGGACATCACCATCTTCGATGCCGCCGCTGTGGCCGATATGGCGACCTTCGCGCAGCCAGTTGCGCGCGCCAAAGGCATCGAGACCGTGATCGTCAATGGCACCATCGCGTGGAGCGGCGGCGAGAGCACGGGCGCCCGTGCCGGGGCGGTGATCCGCCGGAACGATACGTCTCCTGCCTAGCGCAGGCATCGGTAACAGCCATGGAGCTATCGCACGTTGCACGTTGTACTCATCCGGCGATGGCGTCTTTTACACCGCTGCCCGGCACGGCGCTGACGCTACACATTATGCCAACCAAGGCGGGGCGTCGGCTCGCTGCCCCTACGAAAGCAGGATTAACGTCGCCCTCAACCCGGGATGATTGTCGGTCAATTCGAGGACGCCGCCGTGCTGCTTGGCGACGGCGGCCACGAGACTGAGCCCCAAGCCCACACCCGGCGTACTGCGACTTGCGTCGCCGCGGTAGAAGCGTTCGAGAACTCTGGGCTTCTCTTCGTCGGGGATGCCGGGGCCGTCGTCCGACACGGCGATCACGACCGCCCCGTCCGGGCGGCGTGACGCCTCGACCGTGATCGTCCCATTTTCCTGGGCATACTTAAGGGCGTTGTCGATCAGGTTCCCGACCGCCTGTGCAAGCAGCAGGGGATCGCCGGCCAGCGCCAGAGGCCCGGACGAAGCGAAAACAAGCGCGACCCCCTTTAGCTCGGCCACGGGTTGGTAGAATTCGGCGGCTTCGCATGCTACCGTGGTTGCTTCAACTTCAATGAACCCGGAGCGGCGCGTGCCGGAGTCTATCTCCGCCAGGCGCAGCAGGGCGTTGAAGATACCAATAACACGGTCTACGTCGGCGATTGCGCCTTCAATCTCGGCGAAGGTTTGTTCCGGGCGAGGCCGGGTCACTGACACCTCCTCCAGGCGGTAACGCAGTTCCGCCAACGGTGTGCGCAGGTCGTGCGCGATGGCATTCGACACGTTTCGGATGCCCTCAATCAGGTGCTCGATCTGGTCCAGCATGCGGTTTTCCGTCTCCACGAGCGTGTTGAGCTCGTTTTCACCGCCATAGGTCGGCAACCGGTGAGTGAGATTCCCTTGCATGATGGCGGAAGCCGTCTGGTTGATGTCGTGTACCTTGGAAAGTATCGTGCGTCGAACCAGCGCCCCCCCTACTACACCAAGCAAGAAAACGATGCTGGCAGCACCCACCAGTCCATACAAGAACAACATTTCAAGTCTTTCAAACCGACTGACGTCTCGCCCCAACAAAAGGTGATACCCACCGGGAAGTGTCTGGTGTAACAGCACGGCTCTAACCACACGTCCGCCAACATCTATTGATGCTACGTGCGTCCCTGTTGACTCGGAAGCCTCGCGCGGCCATGCAGGTAGATTGCCGGCACACTTCAACAGTGTCGGATCCGCTTCGATTGCTGATGCAAGCGCAGCGGCGCCCTGCTTTGCGAAGAGGTTCATCATAGCCTGCGCTTCGCCCTGAAGCACCTCGGTTCTACTTTGCTCGATAGTGTTGCGCCAGGCATACCAGAGTGGTGCGGCGAACAGTGCGAGTACAACCAGGCTGACCGCGACGTAGCCGAGCGCTAAATTTAGCACTGAAAAGCGCATAAGCTTAATCATCGGCTGTTAGCATGTAGCCAGCGTTGCGAATGGTCCGCAGCAATTGCCGCCCGCTGCCGGCATCGATCTTCTGCCGTAGTTTGCTGACGTGGACGTCCACCACATTCGTCTGTGGGTCGAAATGATAGTCCCACACGTTCTCGAGCAGCATGGTCCGCGTCACCACTTGGTTTGCATGGCGCATCAAGTATTCGAGCAGCTTGAATTCGCGCGGTTGCAGCGCGACGGTCTTGCCAGCGCGTGTGACCTTATGGGACAGCAGATCCATGGACAGGTCATCGAGCGTCAATGTTGTCTCTGCGCGACCATCCTGCGAGCGGCGCAGGAGTGCGTCGAGCCGTGCCAGAAGTTCGCCAAAGGCAAATGGCTTGACAAGATAATCGTCACCGCCGCTCTTGAGGCCCCGAATGCGATCATCGACATCGGACAGGGCGCTGAGGATCAGGATCGGTACCTTCTTTCCGGTCCTGCGCAACGCCTCAATGATCGCGAGGCCGTCAATACCGCCCGGCAACATGCGATCCATGATGATCGCATCGTAGTGCTCGCTCGCAGCGAGAAACATGCCATCGCGGCCACTTTCAGCTTGATCCGAAGTATGTCCCGCTTCACTCAATCCCTTCTTCAGATATTGGGCGACACGCTCATTGTCCTCGACAATCAATAGTTTCATGATCAATCCGGCTTGACAGTTTTGATTGCGAGAGACCTATCTCGCGCAGCATCTGATATCCACGCATTGCCTGAGGAAATATTAGCCACAGAGCCATTCCGTTGCCAGCACGCGCGGATCCAGACGCAAATCGTCGCAGTTGCGCGGATAACGTGTCACTTTCGCTGTGCCACGGACCCTGAAGCGCTGCGCGTCGTTTCGATGGTGGCCCACGTCATAGAACAGTCGGGGACGGTGAACCCGCCGTTGCGCTGGCCGTCGCGGTGTCAGCCGGCCGTGGTTCGTCGCCGGTGCGCTGGATCCAGCCGCCGCCGAGCGAGCGGTACAGGTCGACAAGACTGGTCAGGCGGTTCAGGCGTGTCGTGACCAACGCCAGCTGCGCGTTGTACAAGTCGGTCTGCGCGGTCAGCACGCTCAGATAGCTGTCGGTCCCGCTCGCGTACACCATATTTGCAAGCTCCAGCCGACGCTGCTGGGCATCGGTGTAGCGCTGTTCCGCTGCCAACTGATCGTCGTAGGTTCCGCGCGCTGCCAGCCCGTCGGAAACCTCGCGGAAAGCGGTCTGGACCGCCTTCTCGTATTGCGCGATGCCGATGTCCTTCTGCACCGTCGCAACATCCAGGTTGGCCTGATTCGCGCCAGCGGTGAAGATCGGCATGACCAGCGATGGTATGAAGGACCATGCGCTGGATCCTGCTGCGAACAAGCCGCCGAGTGTGGCACTGGCAGTGCCGAGGGCGCCTGTCAATGAGATGCGCGGAAAGAATGCCGCGCGTGCAGCGCCGATGTCCGCATTTTCTGACCGCAGGACTGCTTCGGCCTCCAGGATGTCCGGGCGGCGTTCCAGCAGATCCGAAGGCAGTCCGGCTGGTATGTCGGCGAGGATCGGCTGGGCGCCCAGGCCTTACAGGAGGGGGCAGGTCGAGCGGTAACGGCTGGCCGACCAACAATGCCAGCGCGTTCTCGGCCTGCGCGCGCAACCGGATCTGGGCGGCGTAATTGGCCTGCGCCTGTTCCACGGTGGTCTGTGACAGGCGCAAGTCCAGTTCCGACGCGGTGCCTGTATCGAATTGCAATTTCACGATCGTGTATGCGGCCTGCGCAGTCTTCAAGGTACTCTGCGTCACCGCAAGTTGCTCGTCAAACGCGAGCGTGGTGAGGTACTGGTCGGCGATTTGGGACACCAGCAGGATCTCCACAGCCTGGCGTGCGTGCGCGCTCGCCAGGTACTGTTCGAGCGCCGCATCCGACAGGCTTCGCAGGCGGCCGAAGAAGTCCATTTCCCACGAAGCCGAAAGACCCACCGAATAGTTGGAAGTGGAATTTGTGTTGCCGGCAGAACCGCCTGTCGACGTGCTCTTGGTTGAAGCGCTCGCGCCGGCATTCACCTGCGGATACAGTGCAGCGCGCTGGATGCGGTACTGCGCCTGGACCTTCTCGACGTTCAGCACTGCGACCCGCAAGTCGCGGTTGTTCTCCAGTGCAAGCCCGACCAGGCGCTGTAGGCGAGGATCAGGGAGGAAGTTGCGCCAGCCGATATTCGCAGCTGGCAGCATTGTGCTGCCAGCCCCGACTGAAGGGGCCTTGTAGGCCTCGCCTGCGGGAAACACCGTAGATACCGGCGCTGCCGGCCGCTTGTACACTGGCTGCAACGAGCAGCCGGTCGCAAGGGTCACGAGTACTGCACTGGCCGCGCATCTGTATAGCTTCATTTCAGTGTCCTCCCGTGCTGAGATCAGCTCCTGCCGCCGATGGCAATATCGGCTCGGACGATTGCTTCCTTCTGCCAAGCTTGTTGCTGACCACGACAAAAAACATCGGGATCATGAACGTTGCCACAAACGTAGCGGTCAACATCCCGCCTATCACGCCGGTGCCGATCGCGTTCTGGCTGGCCGAGCCTGCACCGTGTGCCAGCGCGAGCGGCAGCACGCCCAGCACGAAGGCCATGGAGGTCATCACAATCGGCCTCATTCGCATGTGTGCTGCTTCTATTGCCGCCTGGAGCGCAGTAAGGCCTTGGGCGTGACGCTCACGTGCAAATTCGACTACCAGGATCGCGTTCTTTGCCGACAGACCGATTGTGGTGAGCAACCCAACCTGAAAGTACACATCGTTGGACAAGCCCATTAATGAAGTTGCACCGAGCGCGCCCAGGATACCTAATGGCACCACCATGATTACCGAGGCCGGAATTGACCAACTCTCGTACAGGGCGGCCAGGCTCAGGAACACCACCAGGATCGACAAGCCATACAGGAAGGGCGCCTGCGAGCTCGACTGCCGCTGCTGCAACGAGGTACCGGTCCACTCGAAGCCGATACCCGGGGGCAGTTGTTTCGCCAGCCGCTCCATGGCGAGCATTGCCTGCCCGGAGCTCTTGCCGGGCGCTGCCTGGCCCAGAATCTCCATGGCTTCGACGCCGTTGTAGCGCTGCAGTATAGGTGGACCGTATGTCCATGCAGACGTGGCGAAAGCGGAAAATGGCACCATGGTACTGCTGCTGTTGCGTACGTAGAGCTGATTCAAGTCGTCAGGGTTCATGCGATACGGAGCGTCGGCTTGCACGTACACCTTCTTAATGCGGCCGTCGGTATCGAGAAAGTTGTTTACATAGCGCGAGCCCCAGGAAGTCGAGAAGGTCTGATCGACGTCGTTTATGTTGACGCCCAGGGCGGCGACTTTCTCGCGATCGATACTTACCCTGAACGTGGGATTGTCCTGCTGCCCGCTAAAGCGTACCTGCGCGAGGTCCGGGTCATCTTTTGCCAGAGCGAGGAGTTGGTCCCGGGCTTTGGCTAGCGCGTCATGGCCGAGCCCGCCGCGATCCTCGAGCTCGAAGTCGAAACCGGCAGCGACGCCCAAGCCCCGGATCGGTGGTGGGCTAACGGGAAAGATAATGGCATCCTTACTCAAGGCGTAACGCTTGATGATGCGGTCGGAGAGTGCCTTGGCCGTCAGATCCGGATCGGTCCGTTGGCTCCAGTCCTTGAGCCGGACGAATAACTGACCCTGGCTCTGACCGCGCCCGGCGTTGTTGACACCGTTCACCATAAATGTGGCTTCAACCATGGCCGCTTCGTCTTTCAGCAGATAGTTGCTGACCTCGTCGAGTACCGCGCCTGTGCGCGCCTGCGTGGCGCCTGGCGGTGTCTGGACCTGGACGAATATAAAGCCTTGATCCTCGTTCGGCAGGAACGACGTAGGCAGGCGGACAAACTCACGCCCACCGCAACCACCACCGCAGCGTAGATGAGCAGCCAACGTCCGGACCTGGCGGCGACGTGACGCACACCATGCACATATTTGTCCCGCCCCTTTCGACGTTTTCCACCACCACGATGGCATCGTCCACCAACAGGCCGATTGCAAGCACCAGGCCGAACATCGATAGCGTATTGATCGTGAAGCCAAGCGCCGACATCACGCCGAAGGTCCCCAGCAAGACCACCGGCACGGTGATCGAGGGGATCAGCGTGGCACGGATATTCTGCAGGAACAAGTACATCACCAGAAACACCAATACGATGCCTTCCAGCAGGGTCTTGACTACGTCATCAATGGAGACCTTCACGAAAGGTGTGATGTCGTTCGGGTAGACCACCTTCAGCCCGCGAGGGAAGTACGGTTCCAACTCCTTGATGCGTGCCCGAATCGCCGCGGCCGTGACCAGCGCGTTCCCTCCTGGTGCCAGCTGGATACCAATGCCGGAGGCCGGCTGACCACTGTACTTGTTGTCAACATTAAAACTCTCGGCACCCAGATTGATGCGTGCGACGTCACGCAACCGTACCTGCGCACCGCCCGGCAGTACCTTGAGCAGGATGTTGCCAAAATCCTCGCTTGTGCGCAGCAGCGTTGATTCAGTAATCGTTGCACTCAGTTGCTGATTCTGCACCGCAGGTGTACCGCCGAGCTGGCCGGCAGAGATCTGCACGTTCTGGTTTTGCAGCGCCGTAGTGACGTCAATCGGGGTGAGCGAGTAACTGTTGAGCTTGGTCGGATCGAGCCAGATCCGCATCGCGTACTGCGTGCCGAAGACATTCATGTTACCGACGCCATTGATTCGGCTGATCGGATCCTGAACATTGGAGACGACATAGTTGGCGATGTCGAACTTGTTCATGCTGTTGTCGGCCAACACAAAGCCGATCACCATCAGGAACGCGTTAGTAGACTTGGTGACGCGGACACCCGACTGCTGAACCTGAGCGGGCAGCAATGGCACGGCCAACTGCAGCTTGTTCTGCACCTGCACCTGTGCGATGTTTGGGTCTGTTCCGCTGGCGAACGTGATCGTCGTGGTCGACTGGCCGGTATCGTCGCTTGTCGATGACATGTAAAGCATGTTATCGATCCCGCTCATCTGCTGTTCGATCACCGTCACCTGGACCACGGTGTTCTGCACTGTCGTCGCCGAAGCACCCGGGTACGTGGTACCGATCTGGACCGAAGGCGGCGCAACTGGCGGAAACTGCTCGATCGGGAGCGACTGAAGGGCCAATCCTCCCGCCAGCATGATGAGGATAGAGAGGACGATCGCGAAGATCGGACGGTCAATGAAGAATTTTGCCATTGCGAAGCCCGCGGTTATTTTGCTTGCGCAAGCTGATGAGTTTGCGGCGTTGCAGGGGCGCCACTGGTGTCCGCACCTGCAGCCGCCTGTGCGGTTCGGCTCGGGGCCTCGACCGCATGCACCAGTTTCCCGGACGGCACGTTCTGGCCGCCGGCCACAATGATCCGTTCGCCTTCGTGCAAGCCGCCGGTGACTACCCACTTGTCGCCCAGCATGTTCTGCGTCTGAATCGTGCGTTGCTCGACCGTGTTATCAGGCCTCACGACAAGGGTCGTTGCTTGCCCCTGCGGGTTGTGGCCAACGCCGGGGACCGGGACGAGAAGCGCGTTATCATTCACGCCCTGCTCGAAGCGGGCGCGCACGAACATGCCCGGTAGAAGGACATTCTTCGGATTCGGGAAGATCGCGCGTACTGTTACCGAGCCGGTGGCCGGATCGACAGTAATGCCGCTGAACTGGAGCGTACCGCTCATCGGGTATTGCGTACCGTCCTCCAGCGTGAGCATCACCTTGGCCTGGTCCAGGCCGTTGAGCTTTACCTGCCCACTGGCCACGTCGCGACGAAGCTGCAACCCGGCGACGCTTGCCTGGTTAAGGTCGACATAGATCGGATCGATCTGCTGCACAGTGGTCAGCAATGTCGCTGCGCTTCCTTGCACATAGGCGCCCTGAGTGACCTGCGAAATGCCGCTGCGACCCGCAATCGGCGATACGACGTCGGTGTATCCCAGGTTGAGCCTTGCTATCGCAACTGCCGCCTTGCCGGCGGCCACATCGGCGGCGGCCTGGCTCTGGGCAGCGACCGCGTTGTCGTAAGCCTGTTTGCTGACGGCGTTGCCGGCAATAAGGACCTTGTAACGGTCCGCCTGCGCAGTCGTCATGGCGAGGTTCGCTTCCGCTTTTTGCAACGTCGCTTCCGCGCTATTCAAAGCCGCTCGATACGGTGCCGGATCGATTTGGTACAGCGGTTGGTTCGCCTTGACGTCTGCGCCTTCCTGGAAGCTACGCTTTTGCACGATGCCATCAACGCGAGCGCGCACCTGCGCGATGAGGTATGCGGAGGTTCGGCCCGGGAGTTCCACGGCAACCGGAACGCTGGTCCGCTTGACCGTGACCACCGTAACATCCGGAGTCGGTGGCTTCGAACTCACGTGCTTTGCGGGACCGCAACCCGCCAGCGAGAGCACTGCCAGCGTGGTAGAGCGTGGTAGCGAGATTGGCACTGTGCCAATGTGTTTTGTGAAGATACATAACTCCAACCCCAGTTTGTGAAGAGCGGCAGTTGCACTTTGCACGATCGCAAGTTAAGTCCGGATTGGCGCTTTGTTAACAGTTGTTAATGTCGGACGGAAGGAGTGGGGTGACCTGCGCTGGGCGTGCGGACCAGCGTGTTGCGGTGGGTTGACGGCCTGAGAAGCTTCCAGTAGGCGATCAACACCGCATTCTCCGACGCCAAGCTGGGGGCCACTGCCGACGGGCGCCGGTTTCGGGTTGTCTTAGAGGTACTCGCAATCGAGCTCGCGCAGCCGAACATTAGGTGTCGACTCGAAGCAGTGAATGAGCCCGACCGCGCCGATGCGCGCCCGGGGGATGAGTCGCCTGCCGCTGCGGCAGTGCGTACTGGCGGCGCCCAAACGCCTGCGCTGCTTCCTGCGCCGCCATTCCGATCTCCAGGGCGGCCTTACGGGTGTTCCTCCGTGTGGGGGGCAACACTTGCGTGCGCGCAGTCGGCAGGTTGCAGAGAGGCGCGCGGAAATCATGCGCCAGATCCGCCGACAACTGGGAAAGTCGCTCGAAGCCATCGCGCGTGGTCAACGAGCGAATTGCCTCGAGGCCGCACGGCGAATCCAGCGCGCCCTGCTCCATCAGTTCATTGCGCACGCGTGCCGCCTTGCGCAGCAGTTCCGCATCGTCGCGGCAAATCACCTGCGTAGCCAGCGCGCGGCACAGGTAGGTGCCCGCGCCACCAAACACAATCGCAACGACCAGGCAAAATGCGAGCGCCAGGCGGGCGGTGAGCGAAAGAGCCTGCATATCAGGACTGCCGGCGCTCCAGCACATAGCCCACGCCGCGCACGGCATGGATCAGCTTGGGCTGAAAATCGTCATCCATCTTGGCTCGCAGGCGGCTCACCGCCACGTCCACGACATTGCTGTCGCTGTCGAAATTCATCTCCCATACGTGGGAAGCGATCTGTGTGCGGCTCAGCACCTCCCTTTGCCGGCGCACCAGGAAATGCAGCAGCGAAAACTCGCGCGGCGTGAGTTTGATGCTGCGCCCGGCGCGAGTCACGCGATGGCGGACCAGGTCGATCTCGAGATCTTCGAACTCGATGCGGTCGGCCTCACGTACTGGGCCGCGTCGGAGCAGCGTACGCACCCGCGCCAGCAACTCGACGAAAGCGAAGGGCTTGGCGAGATAGTCATCGGCGCCGAGTTCCAGGCCACGCACGCGATCCTCCACCTCGTCACATGCGCTCAGGAACAGCACCGGCGTGTTCTTGTGCTGACGCAGTTGCTTAAGCACTTCCCAGCCGTTCATCCCGGGCAGCATCACGTCCATGATGATCAAGTCGTAGCTCACTTCCACCGCCTGGTGCAGGCCATCGGCGCCGGTCACGGCCAGGTCGACCACGAAGGAGGACTCAGTGAGGCCCTTGCGCAGGTAGGCGGCAGTCTTTGGCTCGCCTTCCACCACCAGAATTCTCATGCTCATCCCCATCTAGCCAGTGCATGCAGGGCACGCCGCGGCACCTTGCATGCTCGGATGATAGTCCCAGGCACGGTGGCCTTGAATGACAAATCTGTAATTGAATTGACAGCGTTTCCCGCCCGTGCGCTCGCTAGAATCCGTGAGCCTGGGAAATGGGAGAGGAACATGATGGAATGGACTTCGGCAGGACCATCGATACTCGCAGCATTCATGGCATCCATGGTCGAGTTCGTGGAAGCGCTCACCATCGTGCTCGCGGTTGGCGCCGTCCGCGGCTGGCGCTCGGCGTTGCTAGGCACAGCAGCCTCGGTGGCCGTGCTGGCGCTATTGGTCATCGCACTAGGCCCCGCGCTCGCCAGGATTCCGCTACCGGTGGCCCAATTGGTCGTCGGTACCCTGCTGCTGCTGTTCGGTCTGCGCTGGTTACGCAAGGCGGTGCTGCGGGCGGCAGGGATCTTGCCGTTGCACGACGAAGCGCAGGCGTTCGCTCGGGAAACCGAAGCCTTGCGGAAGCAAGGCGGGCCATCCGGCGGGGCGATCGATGCGGTGGCGTTCGCGACCGCATTCAAAATCGTGATGCTGGAAGGGATCGAGGTGGTCTTCATCGTCATTGCGATTGGTGCGAGTGGCCGAATGATCCTGCCCGCGTCGATTGGGGCTGCCCTTGCGCTGCTGTTCATTGTGGCGCTCGGGTTTTGGCTGCATCGGCCGCTGGCCAAGGTTCCGGAAAATGCCCTCAAGTTCGGCGTTGGTGTCATGCTCGCCGCTTTCGGGACCTTTTGGGTGGGCGAGGGCATCAACGTGTTGTGGCCGGGCGAAGATTGGGCAATCCTGGCGCTTATCGGCGCCTTCCTCGTAGTTGCGCTGGGCATGGTTCGTCTCTGCGGGCATCTGCGTAACACGTCCCCCGCATTGCCAAATTCAACAGCCGCCGCTCGTAAGCCCGCTCAAGGCCGTCTCGCGAAGGTGACCGAGGAACTGGTGGGACTCTTCGTGGACGACGGCTGGCTTGCGATCGGCGTGGTCCTCTGGGTGCTGGCCGCGTGGCGAATCGGGGCAATGCATGCAGTCCTTGCTGAGGCGGAGGGACCGCTGTTCGCGGTGGGACTGACGGCGCTGCTCGCGGCTAGCGCTGTCCGCCGTGCGCGCGCCTGAGCAGCGGCCGCATGCATCGATGCCCCCCTTGTTCGTACTAGCGCAGCGATGGCGCCATGAAATCCGGTCCGACCGGATCCGTCACATGCTGTGCGAGCAACGCATCGATATCGGCCTTGTCCTTTGCGCTCAACATCCATCCGAATGCATCGTTGATGCCGCGTAACTGGTCCGGGCGACGCGCGCCCCACAGCGCAATCGTCGGTCCCTGGTCGAGAATCCAGCGGATCGCCAACGCCAGCACCGACTTGCCATGGCGCTCTCGAGCAAGAACTGCGAGCGCATCGACTGCCGCCAAGTACTGCGCGAAACGCGGTTGCTGGAATTTCGGGTCCAAATTGCGCAGGTCATCGCCGTCAAACGTAGTGGACTCGCTTATCCGCCCGGACAGCAGGCCGCGGCAAAGCGCACCGTAAGCCAGCACGGCAAGTCCATGCTCCCGCGCATACGGCAGTACGTCAGCTTCGATGGCGCGCTCGAACAGGTTGTACGGGGGCTGGACTGCCGCGAGCTTCGCGGCCGCCGAAAACGCGTTCATCTGCTGCGGAGAATAGTTGCTGACACCGATGGCAAGTATCTTGCCTTCGGCCCGAAGCTTTTCCAGTTCGGCCGCGGTTTCCGCGAATGGCACCAGCGCGTCCGGCCAGTGCACCTGATACAGGTCAATGTAATCGGTGCGCAACCGGCGAAGTGAATCCTCTATTTCCTGTCGGATGCGCGCCGGTGTCGAGTTGCGCCGCACGCCGCCATCGCCCCATTCAAGCGCAACCTTGGTAGCGATCACCGCACGCTCGCGCATGCCAGTCAGTGCCTTACCGACCACCTCCTCTGAATGACCGAAGCCATACACCGGTGCGGTGTCGATCAAATTGATGCCCTGATCGAGTGCGCTACGGATCGTCGCCACGGACGCATTGTCGTCAGTTCCGCCCCACATCCAGCCACCTATCGCCCAAGTGCCCAGCCCAATGCGCGATACCGGGATAGGAATGCCTTCAATACGTGTCGTCTCGACATTCATGTTCAATAACTCCAATGGGTGCGGTCGGCCGGTTGCGTATCAATGTGCCGCGCGATGCGTCGCGTCTGCTGATCAGCCCGATCCTGCCGGCTTTCTTTGACGCGTATCCGGACATCCAGCTCGACATCACCGTCGACGATCGGCTGATCGACATCATTGCCGACGGCTACGACGCCGGCATCCGCTACGGCGACACGGTCGCAGGTGACATGATCGCAGTGCCTCTGACGCCGCCGCTGCGCTGGGTCGTAGTGGGATCTCCCGCGTACCTGGCGCGGCGCGGACGGCCAAGGACGCCAGACGACCTGATGCGCCACTCGTGCATCAGGATGCGTATCGGCGACAACTCGCTGTATCGGTGGGAACTCGGCAATGGCCAGCAGGCGCTCGAACTCGACGTGCCTGGCTCCATGAGCGCGAACGAATCCGACACGGTCGTCGATGCTGCGCTAAACGGTGTCGGTCTCGCGTACTGCCTCGAACGCCGCGTCGCCGACGACATCGCGGCCGGTCTGCTCGAAGTGGTGCTGCCGAAATGGTCGGTCGCCGGTCCGCCAATGGCGATGTACTATCCGAGCCGGCGGCAGACACTGCCCGGCCTGCGCCAACTGATCGACATGATCCGCTCGGCGAACACGTGACGGTCAGGGGCGCAGGGCGCACCCGCAAAAAATTGGCCGGCATTGCCGCCGGCCAAACGCCCTTGCATTCAGTGATCAAGCCAAGGTCGATATGAACTTTTACTGGTGATGCCTGGTAGCTCGCCAGTACATGCCGCGAGTGCGATCAGAAGCGGTGACGCACGCCGACCATGGCGCCAGTCTGGTTCTGGCCAGGCAGGGTGTTCATCGTGCTCGTCACACCGTACGTTGCGCTGCCGTGGTTTTTCACATAGCCGAGCAGCAGGTAGGCATCGGTACGCTGTGAAAAGGCATAGTCGGCGTTCAGTACGAACATCAGCGAATCCTTGTCGTCAGTGCGGGCATCGGTGTAGTAGGTCCCACCGGTCAGGCTAAAGGCCGGGGTGAACCTATACAGTGCGCCGACCCAGTAGAGGTTGTCGTGACGCGCAGGGACAATGGCAGTGGTAGCGGCGTTGAGTTCATCGCGCAGCCAGCGGTAGCCGGCGAACACCTTGGCGTCACCGAATGCGTACGACGCGCCAACCGCGATGCGCTTGGCGGTACCGTCAGCCGCGGCGATACTGCTGCCTTGGTACTGGTCATAGGCGACGCCAGCCGAGAACGGCCCGCTCGCGTACGCCAGGCCACCGCCAAAGTTTGTGCCGACCTTAAAATGGCCCGGGACTTCGGTGCCATTGGGAATGGTGCTGTCGCGGCCGGTGCTGTAGAAGCCCGTCGCCGTCAGCCCACCGAACTTTCCGGTGTACTTGATGGCGTTGTCGGCACGACCGTTAAAGCCCAGGGTGTCGACGGAGTTGAGCGAGTAGCTACTACCGACCGCCATCGGGTCGTAGGCGCCGAACAGGTCGTACAGCGCGTTTTGCTGGCGGCCCAGCGTGACGGCGCCGAAGTCGGCCTGCAGGCCAACATAGGACTGGCGACCGAACAGGCGGTTGCCTTGGGCCGAGGTGCCCGTGTCGATATTGAAGCCGCTTTCCAGCACGAAGATGCCTTTCAGGTTGCCCCCAAGGTCCTCCACACCGCGAATGCCCCAACGCGAACCGGAGAGGCCGCCGGAAGTCACACCGAACAGCGAGCCACCCTGGCCCGGGGCGCTTTGCACGTGACTTTGATAACTAACGCCGGCGTCAGCGATGCCATAGAGCGTCACGCTGGACGACGACGATTGGGCAAAAGCAGCGCCGGACACGGCGCAAGCTGCGGCAGCGGCTGCCAATGCGAAGAGAGTCTTTTTCACTGTCAATCTCTGTTTCTGTATGAGCAAGTAGGTTGTCTTCTGCCGGGGGATGATCATGGCAGGGGAATGAGCCGTACGGCTCAGCAATCCCGCCCGGAAAGTTGAAACATTTATGTGACAGCAGCAAGTAAATTATCGGCGGTATATTTATAAGACAAGTTTAAAACAATATATAGATTTATTGAACAAACTCACATTGTCGATGTCATGGATCCAGCCATCATCTGGAATGACGTGTATCAAATGACTATGTAAATGGCTTCAGCCCTCTTACATCAGGAACTGCACTCCGTTGGCCTCACCCCCAGATCCGGCGCCACGAATCATTCGATGAAAATTACGATCTTGTAATTATCTGGTAATTCATTTGTCAGCATTGACGATACATAGTCATGTCAATCATTGATCGGACAACGCTCACCATCACCATATCGGGATAACTCTCATGACCAGCCCCTACTCTCCCAACCTGCGGGGCTACCGCTTGCGTTTTAGTCTAGGGCTCCTATTGCTTATCGCTGTATCGAGCGTCTGTTACGCGCAATCTACAGTCACCGCGGAAAATCCGGCCCTCAGTACGCTAGCGCCGACCCTTACCACCTGTGTCTCGTGCCATGGCGTGTTAGGCGCCGGCATGGCAACCGGCGCTCCACGGCTCGCGGGAAAGAACCCAGACTATCTTGCGCATGCACTATCCATGTTCAAGGCAGGAACTCGTGCGAGCGTTGTCATGCAAAGCGTTGCTCATGACCTTTCCGAGAGCGAGATAAGCAGCCTCGCGGTGTTCTTCTCAACCCAAAATCCTCCGCACGTCCCGGGAGAACCCCCACCGCCATCGGGCCTAGTGATCGCCGGCAAGCAACTAGCCGAACTGGGAGCGCCTCCCGACGTTCCGGCTTGCTTCAGCTGCCATGGGGTCGCTGGAAAGGGCAATGGCGTGCGCTATCCGAGCATTGCCGGCGAGCCGGCTGCGTTTGTCATCAACCGCCTTCACGAGTTCCAGGCCCGCGCGAAGGCTGGAACACCATCACCGGGGACAATGATGGCCGTTTCGGCAACGCTGAACGAGCGGCAGATTGAAGAGGCTGCAGCATACCTGTCGGTGATCGAGCCGTGATAGTCAGCATCACGCGGCCGGTAGAAGCATATCGGACCATCTGGGTGCTGCTTCGTCGCTCACCAATTCATATCTGAATTGTCATATCTCCGTTTGACTACAAGGCGCCAGGTCTTAGCAAGCCTTCGGTTGACTGCTTTGACGAAATTCGTAGTGCGCCGCAACAGAGATGCTGATTACTAATGTCCTTTTCGCCCCTCCCCCTTCTAACTCTCTCGGAGGCCAATTCTACTCGCGATTTGGCAGTGGAGAACGTACCAGAATCGCCAGGAGTACGCCTCACGTGACACCCACGAGCTACGCCACGGCAATCAGCTCTTCCGAGCTCGTAGACAGAAAATGAGCCCAGGCCGCAGGGCTACTTCCTGCGCTTCAGCTTACTGCGCCATCAACGCACGCGCGGCAATGACGCACGAAACGCTCAACATCCGGCGCATAGTCAGCGCAGACCCGTGTGGGCACTAGAGAGAGAGGACTGAGCGGCCCTGGGGAACATCGATCGTCCTCCAGAGCATTTCGATTCGAGGCAAATTCTAGAATCTGGCGGAATGCAAGAACAGCATTTGCCGCCTTTTTCAATCAATAGAGTTTTTATGCTTTATGGACACCGGCTTCCCGCAGAGCTTCGTCGCCGTGGCTGAGCACGGTTCCTTCGCGAAAGCCGCGCATCGCCTGGGCCTCACTGCAGCCGCAATTGCGGCACGTGTCCAGGCGCCGGAGGATTCGCTGTTTGGGCTTCCTCAGCTCCCAGCGAGGTCTGTCGTCCTAATCGCGCTCATCTATAACGACTGCGGATTGAGTCTTTGCCAACGTGCCGAGACACTCAATTGCTGCCTCAAGTTCGTTCGTCCAGCGATAACCGGCGTTCACCCGCAGGCAATCGTCATACGCACCGCCCTGACCGAACAAATGCCCGGGGGCGAAGCCGATCCCTTCTGCTCGCGCCAACTTGAACAGGGGGCGTGTGCTGACGGTGCCACCATCGATCCCGGGTAGCCTGGCCCAAAGAACAAACTGCGACCTGTTGCAGTTCAGCCGTCGCCATGCTGGTCGTGTATTTCAACGCCTTCACCCGCTCGGCGAAACGTCCCGCTGCAATCCAGCCCAGACGTAACCCGGGACAAAGACTTTTGGAGAAGCCCCCGCAAAGAAGGACGTTGCCCTCGGTGTCGAAAGCCCGTACCGGGCGTGGCCGCACTTCGCCAAAGCATACGTCCCCAAAGATGTCATCTTCGATTAACGGGATGTGCCGCTCCCTTAGCAATCTGACGAGAGCCGCCTTGGCGGGATCGAGCGCGACACTGCCAACCGGATTGTTGGCATTGGCGATCGTGACGACCGCTTTGACATGCCTCAGATCGAGCGCATCTTGCAGCACGTCGAGGTCCATACCCGTATCGGGCAAGCAGGGGACCGGCAGCGCCGTCAACTCGAGAGCGCGTAACATCTGCAACAATGCAAAATACGTCGGCGACTCGACGGCTACCACGTCGCCGGGACGGGTGACGGCCCGGAGCGCCAGGTTCAGCGCTTCGACGCATCCATTGGTCACCACCAGTTCAGCCGGGTCGAGGTCGCAGGGATACTGCAGCGCCTGGCGAACGATCTCACGCAGCAGCTCCGGGTGACCCGTTCCGCGGACGTGGGCACCGACAAGGTTCCGATGCTGATACGCGAGACGGCGCAAAAGGACGCTTAATCGGTCGACCGGATACAGAGAGGGTTCGCCGGCTGCCAGATCCAGACGCACCGCGGATGGTGCGCCGACCATTGCAAGATGATCCCGCGCCTGAGCGTCCAGTTCCGGCAGGGGATCGGCCCAACTGCTCGTGCCAGCCCCGCTTGCCCGCTCTGCCCGCCTGGCCACGAAATACCCTGAGCGCGGGCGCGCCTGGATATGCCCCTGCGTCTCCAGCCACCGCAACGCCTGCAACGCGGTCGTCACACTGACGCCATGTTGCATCGCCAGTGCACGTACAGATGGGAGGCGGCTGCCCTCCTCGAGTCCGGCCTGCACGATACCGTCCCACAACCACCTCGCTAGCTGCCTGTATCGCCGCACCACAGGCTCGGTTGTCTGCATGTTCTTCATCCCAACGAGCAAATCTGTTATGTAACAGAATCGGCGCCGCTGTGTATAGGCTAACAGCGAGCGGAATGGCACCATGGCTGCTATTTAAGCGAGATGCCATGAATACCGCAGTTCGATACGACTTTCGTAGCGATACCGTCACCCGGCCAGGGCCGGCGATGCGCGCCGCAATGTCCGCCGCCGAGGTGGGCGACGACGTCTTCGGCGACGACCCGACTGTAAGGAAACTGGAAGCAAGGATGGCCAACATGCTCGGGAAGGAGACTGCACTGTTCGTGCCGTCGGGAACCCAGTCGAACCTCATCGCGCTCATGGCGCACTGCGAGCGCGGTGATGAGTTCATCGTCGGCCAAACGGCGCACTGCTATCGCTGGGAGGCGGGAGGCGCGGCGGTGCTGGGCAGCATCCACCCCCAACCGCTGACCAACCAAGCCGACGGTACGCTACTACTGGCGGACATCGAAGCGGCGATCAAGCCGGACGATCCGCATTTCGCACGCACGCGCCTGCTCGCACTGGAGAACACGACCGGCGGCAAGGTCCTTCCGTCGTCCTACGTCGATGCGGCGACCGCAGTGGCCCGCCGGCACGGGCTTGCCTGTCACCTGGACGGCGCCCGCCTGTTCAATGCGGCCGTGGCACTCGGTGTTGCGGTCGACACGCTGGCCCGACCGTTCGACACCGTCTCTGTGTGCTTGTCCAAGGGACTTGGGGCGCCCGTCGGTTCGGTATTCGTCGGCTCCGCAGCGATCATTGCCAAGGGACGGCGCCTGCGCAAGATGCTCGGTGGAGGACTACGGCAGGTGGGGATTCTCGCTGCGGCCGGGCTGTACGCGCTAGAACACAATGTCGAGCGACTCGCGGACGACCATGCCAACGCGCGCGCACTCGCGCGGGGTCTCTCGGCGCTGCCGGGCCTGACTGTTTCCATGCCCGACACGAACATCGTTTTCGTGAATGTCGCTGCGGAGTATGCGTCGGCCTTCGCCGAGCACCTCGCGGGACAGGGCATCGGCGTCACGTCTGCGTATGGCGCAACCCAGCAGCGCTGGGTCACGCACCTCGACGTCGGCAAGGCGGCGGTGGAAACCGCACTCGCTGCCGCCAGCGAATTTTTTGCAGCCAACGCGACTGGCACCTCGGCCAGGTGAGGGCCGGTCATCTCGCATGTGCCGACCATTTCCATCGCTGGTGTGATAACTGACGATAGATTCTTCAAACATCCAGTATTAACCATAGCTATCGAACAATGAAGGCTGAGAACTTTACATTGCGACACTACTTTGACCGGATAGGTTTTGAACAACCTGCCGAAGTGGACATCGCAACAATCACTGGGATGATGAGGCGTCAGCTATTCACCGTTCCGTTCGAAAATCTGGACGTGCAGGCAAAAAAATGTATTTCCCTGGTTCCCGAACAAATCGTTGAGAAGATTCTCCATCGTAAACGAGGCGGGTACTGTTACGAGGTGAACGGAATCTTCGCGATGGCCCTGCAAGAGCTTGGGATTACCTATCAGTTCGTTGCTGCCAGACCGATGTTTTACCCGGTTAAAAGACCGAAAACGCACATGGCACTCGTGCTGACCTTGAACGACGAGCAGTGGCTGTGTGATCTGGGTTTTGGCAGTTATGGGATCAGGGCTCCGATACGACTGGATGTGCTCGACACTGAGATCAAACAGGATTTCGATACATTTATACTGACCATTTTAAATGATCGAGAGTATCTACTGAAGGCGCTGGTAGACGGAAAATGGGAAAATCAATATGCGTTCGACCTGTCTGCGCAGGAGTGGATCGATTTTGCGCCCGCCAATTACCTAAATTCCACGCATCCGGATGCGATATTTGTACAAAAGTTGCTGGTCATTCAACACAACCAGGCTGGTCGCAAGTTGCTGTTCGGCAATACGCTGAAGATCGTTACGCACGGGAAGACTGAGCAACAACTCGTCGACTCCGAAGACATTCAGCGTCTGTTGTCTTTCGAGTTTGATCTCACTGTACCGAAATGTTGATTCACTATTTTGGGCTCGTCTATATCCACCCCTGTTGGGCCCTTGGCCTCACCAGACGAGCCTCCTTCATTCCCTGACAATCATGTCGCAACCCAATCTCCCCCTCCACTTTCGCTGCGCCCTGCAACTAGCCCAGGACATATATGACAGACGACTGACTTCGCGAGAGGTTACGCGGCACTTTCTCGACCGGATCGCACGCGCCAACAAGCTTCATGCCTTCAGCGCCGTGTTCGAAGAGCGAGCGATGGCCCAAGCGGAGCTCGCCGATAAACTGCTTCTTGCCGGCATATGGCTGAGCCCCCTCCACGGAGTGCCGATAGCGCTCAAGGACAGTATCCAGTGGGCGGAAACGCCCGTCGAAGCCGGGTCCTTAAGCCGCGCTAACAGGATAAGCACCCAAACTAGCGCCGCCGCCACGCTGTTGATCGGGAGCGGGTTAGTCATTCTCGGCAAGACCAATATGACCGAGTATGCATTCGGACTCTCCGGCCAGAACCCGACACTCGGCACAGCACGCAACCCCTGGGACCCAGTGGGACACCGAGCACCAGGCGGGTCTTCTTCCGGCGCTGGCATCGCAGTGGCTGCCGGGCTGGCGCCAATTGCCCTGGGCGGGGACACGGGCGGCTCTGTGCGCGCGCCGGCGACGCTAAACCACCTAGTGGGATTCAAGCCGTCCTCTGGTCTAATCAGCCGAGCTGGCTGCCTTCCGCTATCCGGAACACTTGATGTGCTGGGCCCGATTGCCCGCACGGTGGAAGACGTGCGCGCCCTAACAGCTATTCTCGCCAGACCCGATTCGGCCGACCCTATCACCTTGGCCACGCCGGTGGAGGTCTACCAAAGGCTGAAACTACGGGCCGATGTGTCCTCCAAGGAGCTGCGGGTACTAGACGAGTCGGCCTGGCCAACGTCCCTGGCAGTGGATGCGCAGCGCGTTTGGGATGACGCGATCTACCAGCTCAAGCGAGCAGGTTATAACATCCGCAGTTGGACCCCGCCACCTCTCCTGAATATGAATCAGTTAGCCGACGACAACTCCTTAATTCTCGGCTATGAGGGCTTCAGGCACTATGGCCCACTAGCGCTGGACAATGCCCAACCTCTTTGGGAGGTAGTGCGAAACCGGATCCTGGCCGGTGGAGCGATCAAGGACGAGGCCTATCAGGCCGCACTTGAACGTAGGCGACAGGCCGCCCAACTCTTCGCGCACTCGCTGGGCGAATTCCCCGCCCTCTTGATGCCTGCCTGTGACCAAGGTGCTCAGGTTCTGGACGCCGCAGACCTCGTCCACTCGGGTCTTGGAAAGCTCTTGCGGCCCGCTAACTTCCTCGGCTCGCCCGCCATCGCACTGCCCTCGGGCTTTGACCATGCAGGAATGCCGATAGGCGTGCAGATGTTGGCCCCTGCATTGCGTGATAAGGCACTGCTAGACGCTGCGCATGAGGTTGCACAAGCGCTTCGCGCAGAACCTCGGACCCCAGACCTCGCCGCCTGGGGCCTTCTATAGGGTTCTGTCGCAGTAGCGGTCTGATACGGAACTCGCCTTGGGGCGCGCCTGCTCCGGGATTGGCAAACGCCCGTTTCCCCGCATATCGACACTGGACTATCCTCAACGCGCGGCGTCGCCCCACCGATACTCGGCGATCGTGTCGTCGAGTTGTGCCTTCCGTTCAGGATCGAGCGCAAGATCTGGCGCGGCTAGCGACTCGGTCAATGGATCGGCGTGACTCGCGACGATGATCGCCGAAGTAATAAGCGGGTTCGTCAGGACCCACGCCAGGGAGGTCTTCGTTAGTCCGGACAAGTCTGGCCTGCGCGCTATCCCAATAGCCATTGCCTCTACTGAATTTTTCTCACTCTACAGAGCCGCAGAATTGAGCATTATTCATACAACTGTCACGTTCCTTGTCTAACCTTGCGTCTCAAGCGCTTACCCCGCTCCTGGGCAACAGCGCACAAACGCTATGGATACACAAGGATTTGCAATGAAGACAATTCTCCCCCGCACGGTTGCTGCGCTTTTCGCCACGGCAGCGATGGCTGCAAGCATCCAAGTCCATGCTCAATCGGCTGCCGATGGGTCCAAGGCGCACCCGTTGCGCGTGCTGTTGATTCCCGCCGATGGGGGCACCGAATCGGGAACCAAGGCTGACTATGCACCGGTCTTCAATGCTATTACCCGCAGCACGGGCCTGAATTTTGATTTGAAGGTCGGTCAATCGTATGGCGCGGTCGTGGAAGGGATGTGCAACCAGCTGGCAGAAATCGCGTTCTTCGGTCCGGTTTCCTATGTGCAGGCGCACCAGCGCGGCTGCGCGCAGCTGTTAGCCGTGGGGGTCGAGAATGGGCAGTCTATCTATTACGCGGGCATGTTTGCCAAGTCGAACGCGCCGATTAATAAATCCAGCGCGCGACCTCGCCGAGTTGCGCCTGACTGGCAGCCACGCCAGTAGCTTGGCGGCGCTGGTGCAAGGTCAGGTTGATGCCGCAGCCCTGTCGTTCGACTCCTTCGACAAGGCGGTGCGCCAAGGTGCGGTGGATCCGTCCACCGTCAAGGTGATTTTCAAGAGCGAACCGATTCCGTATCCGCCGCTGGCCATGAACACCAAGCTCCCCGAGGCGCTCAAGGCCGAATTGAAAAAGGCATTTGCCAACGTGCACAAAGCGCCTGGCGTGACGCCGGAGATGATCCGAGGATACGGCGGTGCCAAGATCCAGCGCTACGATACTCAGTTCTCTGAAGAGCAGTTCGCCGGCCCCGCATCCAAGATGACCCTGCTTTCCGACGAGATCAAGGCCGAGATTCTGAAAAAGGCCTCGCAGCGTTGAGTTGCGCTCGGACGGAGACGGGAATGCTTAGTTATGAATCAGTTGGCATGCGCTATGCCGACGGCACCGCGGCGCTCAAGTCCGTGTCGATGTTGGTGCAGCGCGGACAGTTTTGCGTGGTGCTGGGATCCTCAGGCGCGGGTAAGTCGACCTTGCTGCGCATGGCCAATGGGCTCGTTGTGCCAACGCATGGCACGGTGAGTGTAGACGGCGTCCAACTGGACGCCAGGACGCTCAACGCTGTGCGCCCGCGTATAGGCATGGTGCATCAGCAATTTAACCTGGTCCCGCGTGCGACGGTGGCGATGAATGTGCTTTGTGGCGCGCTGCCGGTCCTGCCGGCCTGGCGCGCTCTCTTGGCGCGTTTTCCTGCCGATGCGCGTGCCCGGGCCTGCGAACTCATTGAGCAGGTTGGACTCGCACCAGAGCATCTGCATCGGCGGGTGAGCGACCTGTCGGGCGGACAGCAGCAACGGGTAGGCATTGCGCGAGCGTTCATGCTGAATCCGCCGTTATTGCTTGCCGACGAGCCTGTGGCTAGCCTGGACCCGCGCATCAGCCGGGAGATTCTTTCCTTGCTGCGCACGCAAGCCCGTGAGCGCGGAACAACGGTGCTTTGCAGCCTGCACCAAATCGACTTGGCACGCGAGTACGCCGACCGCATCGTGGCGTTGCGTGGCGGCGCGGTGATGTTTGACGGCCCCGCCACCGCGTTCGACGACACTATCGCGCATTCCTTGTACGAGGTGGGCGTCGCGCCCACCGGCCAGGACGCTCGTGTACCGGTTGCGGCCTCGCCCGCCACGGCGGGGGCTAAATTGCAATTGCAGGAGGTGTGATGCTAAACCCCGCATCCGACACACGCTGGAACATTGGCCATCCCTACGGCGCCAAGACCGTGCTCGCCTTACTGGTGACGCTGACTCTCTGCCTATACGTGGGGCAACGCGTGGAAATGGGCAAGATGGTGGCGCTAACCGCGGATGGCGTGCTGGCTTCGGTCGGCATCAAGCCGCAGTCGCAGGTCACCACGGGTCTGGGACATCTGGCGCACAGCCTGTTTCCCATCCAGATATCCGAGCGGGTTGAGGTGGCTCGCATCGAAAATTTCGATCCGACGCAATTGCCCTGGCTGGCTCACGTGGAAACCGTTGGGGTTAGTGAATCGAAGCTGAATCCCGATACCTTGCGCATGGAAACGAGCGTAGTTGCGCGTGAGTATTTGGTCGAGCCCATGGGTTATTTGTGGCAGGTGGCGGTGAAGATGATCGAGACCTTCGAGATCGCGATCTGGGCCACTTTGCTTGCGATAGGCGCGAGCCTGCCGCTGGCGTACTTTAGCGCACGAAACTATACGCCGAATCGCGTGTGCTACGTGACCGCACGCAGCCTCGTAAGTCTGTTTCGCTCGATGCCGGAGCTAATCAGTGCGCTATTCCTGGTATTGGCCTACGGCTTTGGGCCTATCGCGGGTGTACTCGCGTTGGCGATCCATTCAATGGGCTTTCTGGGTAAGTTCTACGCGGAGGACATTGAGACTGCCGATCCTAAGCCACAGGAGGCGTTGCGCGCAATCGGGGCCGGAAAACTAAAAGTGCTGGCGTATGGAGTAGGTCCTCAGGTCATGCCGCAATTCATCGCGTACACCCTATATATCCTGGATCGCAACGTGCGCATGGCCACGGTTGTCGGCCTGGTGGGCGCGGGGGGCATCGGCCAGGAATTGAAAGGCCGCTATGACATGTACCAGTACGCCCATGTGGGCACAATTCTGGTGGCAATCTTCATAGCCGTGTTCTTGCTGGATCAGCTTGCCGCACGGCTGCGCCGCAAGCTGGCCTGACACGAACCATTACCGGGATTGTGCGATGTGAGGGGCGCGCAATTCTTTTTTGGGCTCCATGCGGTCCAGCACGGCGCGCGTCTTCCCCTGTTGCATTTTCTCCCATGAGCCGGTGCGCCACGCCACCTCCGAGCCTGCCGGCTTTGCTTTCCCCATAGTTGCATTCAAGGAAAACTCCATGAAAACAAGTTCGTCCCGTAACGGCCTTGCTGTCGCGGCCGTACTCTTGTGCCTGATTCTCACCGCCTGCGGCGGCGGCGACGACTCCTCGGCACCAACGACCAATCAGGCCCCCGCCAGCCCTGGCACCCAAGCTGCACCGGCGCTCCGTTGCGCACCCTGACAAGAGACGTCCTCCACCTACCATCCATCCATTAACACCAATCATGACTAACCGACGCGATTTCCTACGCAGATCCGCCAGCGCCGTTGGCGCGGTCTCGGCCTTGTCCTTGCTTCCTGCCTCAATTCGGAAAGCACTCGCCGTCAACGCCGCGGTTGACACCGGCACCATTCAGGATGTCAAGCATATCGTGATTCTGATGCTGGAGAATCGCGGCTTCGACCACTACTTCGGCGCCCTGCGTGGCGTACGCGGATTTGGCGACCGTTTCCCGATACCGCTCCAGAGCGGTAAGGACGTTTGGTTCCAGTCGGACGGTACGAAAGAGATTCCGCCTTACCACATGGACAGGACCACGACCAAGGCGCTGCAATCACCGAGCACGCCGCACAGCTTCAGGGACTCGCAGGCCGCCTGGGACCAGGGCAAGATGGGGTTCTGGCCGCGCTTCAAGACCCAGTACACGATGGGTTACCTTCGCCGTGAAGACATCCCCTTCCAGTACGCGCTGGCCGACGCCTTTACTATTTGCGATGGCTACCACTGCTCCGTCACCAGCGGCACCGACCCCAACCGCGTGGTCTTCTTCTCAGGCTCCAGCTTCGACCCTGTGCTCGCCAAGCAGGGCATCAACAGCAACGACCGGACCTCGGAGCCCGACAACGACCGCTGCTGGATCACCGGCACTATGCCGACCCCGGGCTACACCTATGCGGACAACGCACTCACTTGGCTCACGTTGCCTGACGTGCTCCAGAACGCCGGCGTGAGCTGGAAGATCTACCAGAATACCAACGACAACTGGACCGGCGCCATGCACGGCGGCCTGGCATTCCAGAGCTTCCGCAATGCACAGCCCGGCTCGGCGTTGTATGTGAAGGGCATGACGGACTATTCGATTGCCGACTTGCGCAACGACGTGGTCAACGACACGCTGCCCGCAGTCTCGTGGATACTGTGCTCGGCCGCGAACTCCGAGCACTCCGGCGCCAGCGACCCGGCGATCGGCGCTAACTATACGGCGCAGGTGCTTGAAGCCGTGACGGCCAACCCCGAGGTCTGGGCCAAAACCGTGTTCTTCCTCACCTATGACGAGAATGATGGCCTGTTCGACCACCTGCCGGCGCCAGCACCACCCTCGTACAACGCCGATGGCACGCTTGCCGGCAGCGCAACGCTGCCGCTCGACGGCGAGTACTTCTCCGATCCGACACGCGTCAAACTCCTCGCCAGTGACACCATCAGCGGTACCGTGCGCCCATTTGGCCTGGGCGCACGCGTACCGATGTATGTGATCTCGCCATGGAGCAAGGGTGGCTGGGTCAACTCGCAGGTTTTCGACCACACCTCCGTGGGCATGTTTCTCGAGAAGCGTTTCGGCGTCACCGTCGACGCCATCAGCCCGTGGCACCGCGCGGTATGCGGCGACCTGACCTCATGTTTTGACTTCGTTTCGCCCAACGATCCAAAGTGGCCGGCATTGCCCGACACTAGTAATTACGCCGCAGTCCTGGCCGCGCAGAGCTCGCTGCCCACTCCGAGCGCACCGGCCACGCCACAGCCGCTTTTCCAGGAGGCCGGCACCCGCTTTTCGCGCGCGCTGCCCTACGAGTTGCACACCAGCGCGCGCATCCAACCACACGGCTTGGTGTCGCTGATGTTCAGTAACACCGGCACTCAGGGCGCGGTGTTCCACGTCTACGACAAGCTGCACCTCGACCGCATTCCCCGCCGCTACACCGTGGAAGCAGGCAAGATGCTGACCGACGATTGGAACACCAGCGCGACCGACAGCGGAAAGTATGAACTGTGGGTCTATAGCACCAACGGATTCGTGCGCACCTTCAAGGGCGATGCAGTCGCCAGTAGCGCGGCCGACTTCCAGCCCGAAGTCCAGGTCTGCTACGAGCCGGTCAATGGCCAGGTCTACGTGAAGGTTCACAACACCGGTACCAAGGGCGGCACGGCGACGGTCAAATCCAACGTCTACCGCACCGACGGCCCGTGGACCCTAGATGTGGCAGCAGGTACAACTGGCGTGCTGAACTGGGACCTGGGCCAAAGCGCCCGCTGGTACGACTTTACCGTCACGGCTGCCAACTTCGAGCGCCGATTCTCGGGCCGCGTCGAAACCGGCAAGCCCGGCGTCAGCGATCCTGCCATGGCACTTCACCTATAGGTTTGATCGTGCACGCCCAATGATTCAAGGGAGCTTCTTCTCGGGATGCGGCGTTCCGGATCGGAGGTGACCCGATACAACTGCTTTTTGTCTGGGATGGCGTCCAGTTGGACGCCATCCCAGACTAAAGACGTAGCCTGTACGTGAAGCGCTAGTTATTTCAATTCCAATGTATGTAGCAATGACAGATATCGGACCTTTGTCCTCGGGTAATCGTACGTCCCTCGTTCCGGGCTTCGCGCCCGCGGTGCGTTCACCTTGGCACGACCCAGCATGGCATTACATTATCGATCTGGACGGCACGCTGATCCGCGACGGCGCGGCAATGCCGGGTGCGGCTGCGCTGCTTGAGGCGCTGCATGGGCGCTACGCAATCGTGTCGAACAACTCCACCGACACGGCGGTCAGCATGGCACGCAAGCTACGGAAAATGGGCCTTGTCGTTGCGCCCGCGCAGCTTGTGCTGGCGGGCGAGATGACTGTGAACTGGCTGTGGCAAACCTCGCCCGGCGCGCGTGTGTATTTGCTTGGCAGCCCGGTATTGCGCCGCTATGCCCAGCGGGTGGGCTGCAGGCTGGTGGAGCAGAACCCGGACGTCGTGTTGCTGGCGCTAGACCGCGCCTTCAATTACCGCAAATTGCTGCTAGCGGTGAACGTGCTGCGCACCGGCGCACGGTTGATCGTCACGAACCCCGATCTCAGCCATCCCGGCGGCAACGGCTGGCGCGTGCCGGAAACCGGTGCGCTGCTGGCGGCGGTACTGGCCTGCGCTGACGTGCGTCCCGTGAGCATCATCGGCAAACCTTCCGATGTACTGTTTCGTGAGGGCTTGCGACGGTTGCGGGCGAAGCCGGCGCAGACACTTATGATCGGCGACAATCCGGCGACCGATGCCGCGGGTGCGGTCGCGATGGGTATGTCCTATCTTCTCCTCGGTACTGGGCCTGAGGCTGAAGCGGAAACCCCCGCGCAGTTGCTTGAGACATGGGGCACCAGGCGCACGCACTTGCACCCCGACATCAGTAGCGTTTGAGCGACAGTACGTCGAAGGTGTGGCGGATCGTCTTGACCGCGCGATCGTAGTCGCTCAGGGCGAGACACGCGATCAGCACATCGATGATCGCCAACTGCGCCAGGCGGCTGGTCATCGCCTCTGTGCGAAACTGGGTTTCGCGTGCCATCGTGAGCAGCACGACGTCGGAGAAGGCCTGGATCGGCGATTTACCGAAATTGGTGATGCAAATGGTATGCGCGCCGGCCTCCTTCGCCAGCCGCGTCGCAGTCACGGTTTCATGCGTGCTGCCGGAATGGGAGATAGTCAGTACGGCCACATCGGGCCCGGTCAGCGCGGCGCTGATTACCTGCATATGCGAATCGATAACGGCCTTGGCGTTAAGGCCGATACGCAGCATGCGGTAGTGGGCATCCTCTGCGATCGTTGCCGCACTGCCGATGCCGTAGATCTCGATGCGCTTGGCCTTCTTCAGGATGCGCACTGCGCGCTCCAGCGCCCCGACATCTAGGGTTGACTGCGTGTCGTGCAGGGTCTGCACATTGCTCTGAAAGATCTTGCGCACGACAGCAGCAGCGTTGTCGTTCGGTTCCAGGTCTTCGTGAATCATTTGTACCGGCCGCACGGTCTCCTGCGCCAACACTATCTTCAACTGCTGAAAGCCCGTAGCACCAAGCGTCTTGCACAGGCCGACCACGCTGCCCTCGCTGGCGCCGGTGCGCTCGGCCACTTCGCTGACCGACATATGCATCACTTCCTGCGGATGTTGTGCGATAAAGTCGGCAATGCGCTGGCCGGTAGCCCCCAGCGTGTCGCGGATGCTTTCGATGCGCGCCACGATGGCCGTCAGCGCCGGTTGCTGCGGTTTCGGGGGGGCCTTCTTCGAAGGTTTGTTTTTCGTTGGCATAGAGTGGATGTCGCTCGCGCGTCCGCCGTTGCGGACAGATCGCCGCCATTGTAGAGGACCTTGGCGTTGAAAGCGTTGACTATCATCCACATACGCCGTACCAGCGTGCGATGGGCATGGCTCGCAAGCCTCATTGCCTTTCTTCCGGCTTGTACAACAGGCGGACGCGCGGCGTCCATTCTGCCATGGCATCGATGGGAACAACGGGACCGGGCAGACGCTGGAAATCGAAACGGGACAATACCGGCGATGTCAGCCCGGGGGCGTCCACACTGAGTATCTGCTCTGGCTCGAAGAACTCGTCGAACGCGGCACGGAAATGGCCGCGCGATTTCACCACCACAGTGCGCGCAGCCGCGATGTCGATGCCGAACATTTCGAAAAACATGGGCTCGTGGCATTGATGACGGTTGCTGATCACCACCACCTTCACGCCTCCAACCTGCAGCAAGGCCGAGGGGCCCAGGTTAAAGCTGCAGCCAGCCAACTGCCCTCGCCGTCCGACGCCTCTTCCTGAATGCAGGCGCAGCACTGTAGCGAGCGCGCTGAACGGCGACGAGTATGTGGCGGTTTCCTCGCGATTGAAGCGAGCGGTGAACGAAGCGCCGACGCCAAGCGCATGCGCCTCGGCGCTCAGTGACGGATCCGTGACAACACCCAGGATCGCGTTATTGACACCCCCTTCCAATAGCGCTTGCAGCAGGAATGGCGTGTTGCCGCGCCCGCCCCCACCCGGGTTGTCGGCCACATCGGCCAAGAGTACTGCGTGCAGTGAAGGGGAGCGGCCAGCCGCCCGAGCCAAAGCCACAGCTTGTTCGAGCGGCACCAACTCGGGCGTGAAGGCGGCCCGCCCTGCCCATGCGGGCGTGACCAGGTCCAGGGCAGTTCGACGCGCGAACTCGGCATCGTTACGGGTTGATACGATCACCGTCATTCCATTCTTAGGTGTGTCTCCAAAGACGAATCCGCCCAGAGCCGAAATATTGACGATTCGTGGATCATCCAATGCTTCTGCCGCCTGGATCATGTCCGCGTAAGGCCCGGTGCCGGGCGCGGTCAACAGCTGCGTCGGTGGTGCGCAAACGGGCATGCGCACATGGGCCACGGTCACGCGCATGCCTCGCAGCAGTTCCATCAGCACATCGGCCGCCTCCGCCCCCCGTTCGGCCATGTCGGTATGGGGATTGCGTCGATAGGAAATTAGCGTGTCAACGTGGTCGACCATCCGGTCGGACACATTCGCATGCAGATCGACGGTGGCTACGATGGGTACCAAGGGACCAACGATGGACCGCGCGATTTCGAAGACGAGGCCGTCCGGGTCATCCTCCTCGGTGGTAATGGCGGCGCCATGTTCGCAGATGTAGACAGCGTCCAACGGCAATGCGGCGCGTAGTCCCTGCTCGAAGATAGCTAACGTCTCATTGAAGAAAGCGTGATCGACGGGGCCACCCGATTCTGCGTTGGCGAACAGAATCGGCACGGGGGTCCATGCACCGTTTGCATCCATGCGCCGGACGAAGGCTGGGATCTCTGGCGTCATGGCAGGTGCGGGACTGCGGGCATCCGCCAGCAACGCGTCTCCGGCCAGGTAAGCGCGGTCCACGAAGTCGGCACGCGTGGAAACCGGGGCAAAGCGGTTCGATTCGATAGCGAAGCCTAAGATTGCAATGCGAGGGCTAGACATGGTCGGCGGGATGCTCAGTTCTGTTTTGGGATATGCGCGGATTCGATGACGCCGCCCCATTTCTTCTGCTCGCTGGCGACGAATCGCGCGAACTCTTCGCGGGTGCCGGTGCCTACCGATGCGTTGGCGTCGGTCAGCTCCTTGCGCAAGGCGTCGGACTTCAGCACTTTCTCCAGCGCGGCGCTAACCCGGTCAACGATCGGCTGTGGCGTGCCCTTGGGAAACACCAGACCGCCCCACGAGACGTTCTCGTAGCCTTTCAGTCCGGACTCGTCCAGGGTCGGCAGATTGGGATAGAGTGGAATACGCTCGCGGCTGGTGATCGCCAGCGCGCGCAGCTTGCCGCTCTTGACGAGCGGCCATGCGACCGAGGCATTGGTAAACGTGTAGTCAAGCCGGCCGCCGGCGAGGTCGGTGAGGGACGGCGGATCGCCGTTGTACGGGATGAACAACACGTCGATGCCGGCCATCTTCTTGAATAGCTCGCCGCCCATGTGGCCACTGCTGCCGGTACCTGCCGCGGCGTATGACAGCTTGCCGGGCTCCTTCTTGGCCAGCGCAATCAGTTCGGCGACGTTCTTGATCGGGGAGTCGCCACGAACCACGAGCAGGTTGTAGATCGAGAACATGCGGCCCACGGGCACAAAGTCCCGTTGCACATCATAGGGAAGCTTGCTGAACAGGCTGGGGTTGACGGCCAGGGTGTTGATGTTGCCATAGCCAAGCGTATACCCATCCGGCGCAGCGCGCTTGACCATCGCCATGCCGATGTTGCCTGCGGCGCCCGGGCGGTTGTCGACGACGAAATTGGCGTTGGTCGCTCTCGCGAGGTGACTCAGGACGATACGGCTCAGTACGTCGCCCGATCCACCGGCAGCAGAGGGGACGATCACGGTGACTGGCTTATGGGGCCATGGGTCCTCCGCCGCCTGGACGGACGAGGTGAGACTGCAGGCCGCACCAAAGGCGAGTGCAGCGAAGGCGGTGGTGAATCGCTTGATGCGATCTCCGAGGGAACAGTGAGTGTGGCGTTCGAATTTCATGATTTTTCCTAAAGTCTTTCCCTGCCATTGCTCATGACAAGCAAGCGGTCTGGGCAATGATTCACTCGTTTGCGTGTCAGAATTGGCCCCCTCCCTGCGCGATTGAACGCGCCTGCACCGGCCAATCGATGCGGGCGCTACAACAGCTGCCCGCGCTGGTCAAGCCTGCCGGAGTGACGACGCGTACGTCGCCGCGCAACTCACCATGCGCTCCTGTTGCGCAGGCGTGATTCGGAAGAATGCGCAGGCGCGTGCCTACGGGAAAGCGATGGGAGAGGTCCGCATCGCGTCCACCTTCACGCGACACGATGCCGTGCTCCTGGTTGGCGCCACTCAGCAAATAGCCTGGCAACACCGTGCCGTCTATCGTGCAGACCTGCCCATATCCATAGTCCTGCTTCTGCTTCTGGGTTCCGCGGTCGCGGCTCATGGCCATCCACCCTGCGTCCACGATGATCCAACCCTTGTCGCTCTGATGACCGATCACCGTCGTCAGTACACTAAGCGCTATCTCATCAGTGGTGCAGACACCGATGTTGTTCATCACCAGGTCAAAGAGAACATAGACGCCGGCCCGCACCTCGGTCACCCCCTGGAACTGCACGGCGGCAAGCGCCGTCGGGGTCGAGCCGACACTGACCCCTGGGCATGGGAGGCCCTCCGCGCGCAGACGCTCCGCCGCGCGCACGCAGCCGACGCGTTCGCGCTCGGCCAAGGCCGTCAACGCCTCAGGCGTATCGAGCTCGTAGCTCGAGCCAGCGTGGGTCAACACGCCACCAAGGCGCATACCCCCGTCATGCAATACGCGGCCGACTTCCAACAGCGCTGAGTCTTCAGGCTGGATGCCCGAGCGGTGGCCGTCCGTGTCGATCTCGATCCACACGTCGAAGGCCTCACAGTTCGCTCTGCCGAAGTCGGCAATCGCCTGAGCCGAAGCCACGCCGTCGGTGAGTATCTTCAAGTTGCAGCCGCGCCGGCGCAATGCCAGCGCCTGGGGAAGCCGGTGCGGTGCCATGCCAACCGCGTAGAAAATGTCCGTGACACCCGCCGCAAGGAATTGCTCGGCTTCCTTGAGCGTGGAGACAGTGATTCCATGCGCTCCGGCCGCGAGTTGGGCGCGCACGACAGCCGTGCATTTGCTGGTCTTTACATGCGGTCGAAACCGCACGCCCAGCATTTCCATGCGCTGCTGCATCCGATCGATGTTGTGCTGCATGCGCTGTCGGCGCGCGGTGAAGGTGAGACCGGTGCGTATGTAGCCACTGTAGTCAGCCAAGCCATCTCCGTGGTTAAATGCCTGGAAATCTATTGTTAAGCTGAACTGAATGATCCGCATCGAGGACTTGCAGCTTGTGTCCGCGTTGGCACGAGCGCCATCGCTCAGCGCCGCAGCGCGCGCGCTCGACGTTACCCCGCCAGCGCTGTCTATGCGCCTACGCAAACTTGAGACAACGCTCGGACTTGCACTTGCCACGCGTACCGCTCATCGCCTCAGCCTGACCCCCGAAGGCGAGCGCTTCGCACACGAAGCCGAGCTGCTGCTACGGCAGTTGGAGTCGCTGCCCGAGTCCTTCCAACGCGACGACCGGCAGTTGACTGGAATCCTCCGTATCTCTGCCCCCTTCGGCTATGGTCGCCAACGTATCGCGCCGATGCTCGCGCGCTTCGCGCGACTCCATCCTGGGCTACGGCTACAGTTGGACCTGCGGGAGACGCCATGGCCGGACCGCCACGACGCGGACGCGGTGGTCCACGTCGGCACAGTGAAGGAATCTTCGTGGATTGCCCGCACGCTGGCCGCCAATGAGCGATGGCTGTGCGCCAGCCCAGGCTACCTGAGTACGCACGGGGTGCCCCGGGTGCCGCGCGATCTGCTGACGCATGCCTGCATCTGCATCCGCGAAAACGATGAGGACGTGACACTGTGGCATGTCCGAAAAGCATCAACACATGCGCACCGGCGGCAAAGCCCTGGAGAGACGCTTCGCGTCGCGCCGGCTTATACCACTAATGACGGAAGCGTCGCTCGCCACTGGGCGGAAAAAGGCATGGGATTGGTTCTGAGGTCAGAATGGGATGCCGCCGAGGCAATCGCTAGCGGCGCGCTGGTGCGCGTGCTGGCTGACTGGCAATTCGACAGCGCGCCTGTCACCCTTCTAGTTCCGACGCGCAAGGGCCGCACCGCCCGCGTGCAGGCCCTTCTGCAATTCTTCGAACAGACGCTGGTTCAGCGAACCGAGAGCGCTAGCGACTGAGATGCGTCGTTTGCCGTACCGGTCGGCAGTACATGCGCACTCAAGGTACATGATGCGGACGCCTGCGGCAAACAAGCGCTCGCGGCCGAGTCGCAAGACTTATTCTACAGGCCCCTGCTCTAGTTACTCTCACACTTCTTGCAGTATCTACTGAATCTGCAGTTCGGTAGGACACGCCTGCCCGCCACGCACTAGGTGACGCACTTCGACCAACTTGACTAAAGCTTGAGGCCAATGGACGTGCTCTTTGCCTGGCGGCCATCGGCAAATTGATTCGCGTAATTCGCGATGACCTGCCGGTATTCCGGATCGACGATGCGAGCCAAACCAAGCTCGGTAGCCGGGTCGCCAACCTGGCGCCCAGACAGATTGGTGTGGATCGCCAGAATCGCTTGGCCAGGACACGGGAGGTCATGAACCACCACTCCGCGAAAACGAGAGAAGGCGCGGCGCGGTCTCGGCTGGCGCGCAACAGAAAATCAACGGTGTCGCCATGCTTATCCACCGCACGAGCCGGGGCATGCGCTCGATTCCAGTTCCGTGCTATCGCGATGCGGTACGCGTATGGCCGCTCACCTCGCGGCCGGCATCCGGTTCGATGCCAATAAAGTAGAGGACTGAGATCAGCACCAACACCGCGACCAGCAGAAACGCGACCCGGAAGTCAGCCAGAGAAAGCTGCGCGTGGTTGCCATGAACCAGCACCGCAGCGTGCAGGGCAATCGCGCCGAATGCGATTCCTAGACCGATCGTCATCTGCTGGACCATGCTGAAGAATGTGCTCGCCGAACTCATCCGTGCCGGCGGGACGTCTGCGAACGCCAGCGTGTTAATGCCCGTGAATTGCATCGATCGGCAAAGCCCGCCGATCAGCAGCACTAGCGTGATCAGCACGCGTGGCGTGCTTGGCGAAATCAGGCTGCACATCGCGATCGTGGCGGCGGTGAGTAGCCCGTTGACGATCATTACATTGCGATAGCCGAAGCGTTTGAGGATCGGCGTTGTGACGGACTTCATGCCCAGATTTCCGGCCGCGTAGGCGAGCACCAGCAACCCGGCGGCGAATGAGTTCAAGCCGAAGCCGAGTTGGAACAGCAGCGGCAACAGGAAGGGCGAGACGCTGACCGATACGACATACAACGAACCGCCATCGAGGGTCACGCGAAAAGTCGGGATTCGCCACGGCGAAAGATCGATCAGTGGATGCGCGGCGCGGCCGAGATGTCGTATCGCCAGCGCCGCGGCGCCTGCGCCGCAGGTCAGCGCAGCAACCGTGATGCGCCAGTCGCTATGCAATTGGCCGACAAGTTCCATCCCGTACATGAGGCAGATTAGCGCGACACCGCTCAAAACGAAGCCGGACACGTCGAAGGGACGGTGGGTGGATGCGCGGTAGTTTGGAATGAAAGTGGCGGTTAGTGCGAGACCCAGCAGGCCAATCGGCACGTTCAACAGAAAAATCCAGCGCCAGCTGAAATAGGTCGAAATAAAACCGCCCAACGCCGGACCGACGACCGGTGCGGCCAGGCCGGGCCACGTGATGTAGGCAATCGAGCGCATCAAATGATGTTTCTCCGTGCTGCGCAGCACGGCGAGGCGGCCTACCGGCACCATCATTGCGCCGCCGACTCCCTGCAGGATCCGTGCAACAGTGAATTCGACCAGACCGTTACTGAGCCCGCAAAGGACGGAGGCGCCGGTGAACACGACGATCGCGCCGCCGAACACGGAGCGTTGCCCGAATCGGTCGGCCACCCAGCCGCTGATCGGAATGAAGACCGCGATCGCGAGCAGATAGGCGGTCATACCGATGCTCAGGCCCACCGGCGTGACGCCGAACGTAGCCGCCATGTGGGGCAGCGCAGTCGCGATCACCGTGGCGTCCAGATTCTCCATGAAATAGGCACTGGCGACGATCAGCGCGATGATGACTGACTGGCGGGTTGACAAAGGCATCGGCGGAAAACAGAAAGCGGGTTGATCGGCAGCCCCTCAGACGCCCCCCCCGTTGAGGCGCGTGCAGCCGTCAGCCGTCAAAGATGAGGCTCGCTTCACGACAGCCTGAGATAATGCTTGGCTACGCCGGGTGGCAGGCAGGGCTGCTTCTCCCCCCGGAGGATATACTCTATCAAACCTTAAGTCGTCATGTGAAGACTTATTTTGGCAACGGTGGGCACAGGAAAGTCATGAAGGCCAAACTCAAGGATGTTGCAGAACCGAGCCGCGGGACCGGGAAGGCTCGGGTGGCGGGCAAGCGGCCGATGAAAGCGGCGCCGCAGCGCCTGCCGCGTGCTGAACGTCAGGCGCGCGTGCTGGCCAAGGCGGCCGAGTACTTCGCGGAGCATGGATTGAACGCGCAGACGCGCGCGATTGCGGATGCGTGTGGCATCTCGCAACGTTTACTGTACAGCCTGTTCCCCAGCAAGGCCGCTTTGATCGACGAAGTATACAAGCGCGAGATCGTAGGGACCTTCAAGGCAATATGGTTTGTTCAATTGAAAGACCGCAGTGTACCGATAGAAAGCAGGCTCAATTCGTTCTATCGCGAGTACTACGACACCTTGTTGACCCGGCGTTGGCTGAGGTTGTTTCTCTATTCATCACTTGAAGACTTGCAGTTGGCGCCGGCCTATACCAACGCAGTCGTCACGCATGCGCTTGAGATCATCGTCACGGAGACGGCCCATGAATTGGGCCGCAGCGTGCCCTCCGACCCGGGGCAACTGACAGAACTGGGCTGGCTGCTGCACGGCGCGGTGTCGCACCTCGCAATTCGCCGCCGCATCTACTCGAACGACAACACTACGCCCTTCGACGCGGTGATCGCGATGCACGTCCGCGCCTTTCTGGCCAGCATGTCTTCGCTGCTGCCGGCACTGGAACCCGCCGGAGCGTGACGCGCTGAGCAGTCTGCCGGTTCGGTGGATTCGCCCGGCCAGCGCCGACACCTTTGCTAAAACACCTTCGTCGCGTGCGAAGCACGCACGCCCTTCCTGGGTGGCCCTTCGCGCGCGCCCAATCTCTGCAGAATTCCAGTCAGATTGCACTCCACAGCGTCCGCCGGCAGAAAGAAATGGCCTCTGATCGTCGTTCGACGAACATGAAGATGGCGATTGAGGGGGAAATTCATCTGATTCCGGAGAAATCTCTCGTTAAATCAGTGTGTTGTGCTCCTCATCCGATGCCAGGAAGGCTCTCCGTTACTCTCGAGACGACATACATCGTCAGTTGACGACTTCTGCTTTCTGGACTATCTTCGCCTACTAGGACGTAGCCGAGTCAGCGGCTACGCCACGTGTGAACCGCGCCGCACAGGCTGTCGGAGAACCGTGAGTGACGTCAATAGGTTCGGGAATGGTCGTCGTTGACTTCTACGGTTGTCGGCGGACGCGGGGCTCGCCGCTTCCGGTTAGCTGGGTGGGATGTCACGGGCCTTCGCTGCCGACAATCTCTTCTTCAGCACTGGACGCGGCGACTCGGACCTGGCTGTCGCGATGTACCACGGTCAGGACCGCGGCCCGATCGACGTGCTTGGTCTTGAGGCCCGTCAACGTGACTGTTGGTCTCGATGTGATCAGAGCCTCGGTCGATCACGGCACTGCGTTCGATATCGCAGGCAAAGGGATCGTTGACGAACGCAGCCTGCTCGAATCGCTGCATCAGGGCACCGAACTGGCGACGCGGGCGCCTGACACGGCCTGAAATATTATTTTCCAGCAAGGCATCACTACCCAATCGCGCAGTGACATGTTGCATTAGCAGGTGTAATGGTGATGCATACACGACGGACTGAAGACTTTCACGAAAGACTGCTTGAGGCCGGTGTCGCACTGTTTGCCGAAACGGGTTATCACGGCACCGGCGTGAAAGACATTGTCGAGCGTGCCGGCGTACCGAAGGGTTCGCTCTACAACTACTTCGACAGCAAAGAGGCATTCGGTGCCGCGATGCTGCTTCACTACGCGGACGAGCAGGCGGCTGAACAATGCAAGGAAAAGAGAATCAATGCAGAACTTTACGTTTCATAATCCCACTCGAATCATTTTCGGCGAAGGCCAGATCGCCGCACTCGATGTCCACATCCCACGCAACGCCCGGGTTCTGATTACTTTCGGCGGCGGTAGCATCAAAAGCAACGGCGTGCTCGCGCAAGTGCAGACTGCGCTCGGTGAGCGGGCCTGGTACGTCTTTGGCGGCATCGAGCCGAATCCGACCTACGAAACGCTGATGCAAGCGGTCCAGCTTGCCCACGAGAAAGGCATCGACTTTCTGCTCGCGGTCGGCGGCGGCTCGGTGATCGACGGCACCAAGTTCATCGCGGCGGCGTTGAAGTTTGACGGCGAGCCGTGGGACATTCTGGCCAAGCAGGCCGATGTCCGTGACGCCATGCCGTTTGGCAGCGTGCTGACATTGCCCGCCACCGGTTCGGAAATGAACAATGGCGGCGTCATCAGCCACCGAGCAAAAGGCGACAAGTTGCCGTTCCGCAGTGACGCCACCTATCCGCTCTTTTCGGTGCTCGATCCGACGACGACCTATTCGTTGCCGCCCCGGCAAATCGCCAACGGCGTGGTCGATGCCTTCGTCCACATCGTCGAGCAGTACCTGACCTATCCGGTCGATGCAAAGGTGCAGGACCGCTTTGCCGAAGGACTGCTGATCACGTTGACCGAAGTGGGCCCGCAGGCGCTTGCTGAGCCGCACAACTATGCCGTGCGCGCAAACCTGATGTGGACTGCGACGCTGGCGCTGAACGGCCTGATCGGCACGGGTGTCCCGCAGGACTGGGCGACCCATATGCTTGGTCACGAGATTACGGCGCTGCACGGACTCGATCACGCACAAACGCTAGCGATCGTGCTGCCGGCGATGCTGAATGTGCGCCGGGATCCGAAGCGGGCAAAGTTGCTGCAGTACGCCGAACGCGTCTGGAACCTCACCGAGGGTAGCGAGGACGAGCGCATCAGCGCGGCGATCACGGCAACCCGCACGTTCTTCGAACGCATGTCCATCGGGACCCGCCTGAGCGACTACCAGATTGGTGGCCAGTCGATCAGCACTCTGATCTCGAAGCTTGAAGAGCACGGAATGACGGCGTTGGGCGAGCACGGCGACGTGACGCTTGAGGTTAGCCGCCAAGTCTATCAATTTGCCGCCTGAGCGAGCTCGCGCCCGCTTGGCTGATCATTTGGAGTTTCATCATGAAGATTGGATTTGTAGGACTTGGCTCGATGGGTGCCGCGATTGCGATGAACCTGATCGAGTCCGGGCATGACGTACATGTCTTCAATCGTAACCCCGCCCGCGCCGAACCTCTGCGCGCAGCAGGTGCGAGCGTCGCGACAAGTCCCGCGCAGGCGGCACTGTCGGCCGACGTCGTGTTCACGATGGTGTCCGACGACGCCGCGCACGCAGCGGTCACCTTCGGCGAGGCGGGTATTGCCACGACGCTGAAACCGGGGGCGTTGCACATCTCGATGAGTACCATCAGTGTGGCAACCGCACAGGACCACGCAGCGAAGTACCGCGAAGCCGGTCTCGGCTTCGTGTCGGCACCGGTGTTTGGCCGGCCTGATGCCGCGGCGGCGCGCAAGCTGTTCATTATGGCCGCTGGTGCGGATGAGTACCTCAAGGTTGCAGTGCCGCTTCTCGAGCTGCTTGGGCAATCGGTCGGCATTGTCGGCGAGGATTATGGCCCGCTGATTGCGTCGCAGCGATTCCAGCCGCCTGGTTTCTCCTTGCCGCTTGGCCAGAAAGACAACCGCCTGATGCTGGCGGCCGCTGAGGCGCTGGGCGTTCCCCTACCGCTGGCGAGCCTTGTCCATGACCGCTTCTTGAACTTACGCTCACAAGGTATCGGCGCTGAGCATGACTGGTCCGCGATTGCGCTTTGTGCCTTGACCGACGCGGGCTTGAGCAAACAACTCTACGGCGGCTGAGCGTAGTCGACATGAGGCGGCTTGCCCGGGAAACCACGGTTCTTTCTAATGTACCGTCCCGGCTTGTGGTGCAATTCGGCATGGGGGCGGGAAGCTGCCCGCTTTCGCCGCAGCGGTATCTTTGAGATGCACGGTGGTGAAATTGGACTGCATTTGCGAATGCAATGCATCAGCTCGATGCCGGAAATGGTAACGGCTGTTGCAGATCGCTATTTCGGCTAATGGCGACCTCTAATTACGCAAATGTGGGTGCCAGCCACGATAGATGAAGGAAAAACGCTCTTCTCCTGCCGATACTCGCGAGTGCTTTCAATGAAGATCTCCCTGCATGATCCGGCTGGTGGCGTCGTCGACGTAGACCAGCAATGTGCAGGCCGGCGCCCGGTCTTCGAACCAGCGATGATCACAGCCATCGCGAGTCGGTCCTGCAAGGTCAGGTGCGTGCGTTCCACGCGGCCCTTGGCCTGGCTGCTGTTGGCACAGATACCCTCGATGTTCAGCTCGAATATGGCCCGGGCAAACTGGGTGTGGCCGTCGCCGCCGGTCGCATTGGGCTTGTTGACCCGGAACACGCTGGCCTTGTCGCTGTAGAACGCCACCGGCTTGCCATGGCGCTCCAGGTAGGCTCGCGTCGCGGCAAAGTATGTGAAGGCAGCCTCCGAATGCGTAAAGCGCAGTTCCAAGGAACTACGGCTTCGCAGTATCAGCACGATGGAGGAAGCCAACGCCTTCATGCCGGAATTCATCGCCGACTACAACGCACGCTTTGCCAAGGCGCCGCGCAACAGCCACGACGCGCATCGGCCGTTACGACCAGATGAGAACCTGGATCTGATCTTCACCTGGCGCGAGCCGCGCTGCGTATCCAAGAGCTTGACGATTCAGTACGACAAGATGCTCTACCTGCTGACCGACACGCCGGAGCACCGGAAGCTGGCTGGGTCGGATCGAGGTAGTCAAGGCGGATTCAACCGGTCGTCGCAACACCTTTGATCGAGGAGGTGTTTATGGGACGACCAGCAGGGTGGAAGCATAAGTTGACAGGGCGAGGAGCGATGCGCTCGCCAGGTGCGCCGTCGCATCGGCGCGAGATCGAGCGGCGATTTTGGGAGCAAATCGCGACAGGGATTACAAGTGAGAGGGCTGCAGAGGCGGTAGGCGTGTCGCAGGCGGTAGGCACTCGCTGGTTCCGTCATAGTGGCGGCATGCCACTTTTCATGTCGATCCCCATATCCGGGAGGTACTTGTCGTTCGCGGAGCGAGAAGAGATCGGGCTACTTTCGCTGCAAGGCGTCGGAGTACGCGAGATCGCTCGCCGTATCGGACGCAGCCCGTCAACGGTCTCCCGGGAACTGACACGTAACGCTGCAACTCGTAGCGGGCAGCTTGAGTATCGGGCTTCGGTTGCGCAGTGGAAGGCGGAACTGGTTGCCAAGAGACCCAAACCGTCGAAACTGGTGACTAACCCACGGCTGCGCCACTACGTGCAAGACCGTTTGGAGGGCAAGGTTCGCGACGCTGTTGGCCGTGAGATTTCAGGGCCTCGGCAAGCGCCGTTCAAAGGGAGAAACAAACCGCATCGCGGTGACCGTAAATGGGTCAATGGCTGGTCGCCCGAACAGATTTCCAACCGGCTGCAGATCGACTTCCCGGATGACGAATCCATGCGCCTCTCTCACGAAGCCATTTACCAGGCTCTCTATATTCAGGGCCGAGGTGCTCTCAAGCGCGAGCTGGTTAGCTGTCTGCGCACTGGGCGGGCGTTGCGTGTACCGAGGGCTAGGGCACAAGCCAAGGCCTGGGCGCACGTTAGCGAGGACGTGATGATCTCTAGCCGGCCTGCGGAAGCGCAGGATCGTGCTGTGCCAGGGCATTGGGAGGGTGACCTGATCATCGGCCTGAACCGGTCCGCGATCGGAACGCTGGTCGAGCGATCAAGCCGATTCACCATGCTCGTCCACCTGCCTCGCGAGGAAGGCTACGGGCTGATTCCCAGAACGAAGAATGGCCCTGCGCTGGCCGGCTACGGGGCTGTCACGATGGCCAATGCGATCAAGAAGACCGTGATGGACATGCCTGCCCAGTTGTGGCGATCATTGACCTGGGATCGTGGCAAGGAACTATCCGATCACGCCCGTTTCACCGTCGAGTCTGGGGTAAAGGTATTCTTCGCCGACCCGCACAGTCCATGGCAGCGTGGCACGAACGAGAACACGAACGGCCTTCTGCGGCAATACTTTCCAAAGGGCACAGACCTGTCTCGGTGGAGCGCTCGAGAGATCCAGGCCGTTGCCAATGCACTGAATACCAGGCCTCGGAAAACGCTTGCTTGGAAGACACCTGCCGAAGCCCTGGACGAATACCTAAAATCTGTTCAACAATCTAGTGTTGCGACGACCGGTTGAATCCGCCCAATACGCCAGTGCCGAGTACCAGGCCATGCTGGCGCGCCACGGCATCGTTTGCAGCATGAGCCGCAAAGGCAACTGCTGGGATAACTCGCCCATGGAGCGCTTCTTCCTGAACCTGAAGATGGAGCGGGTGTGGCAGCGGCGCTACGCCAATCACGCGGAGGCACGACGTGACATTACCCAGTACATCGTGGGCTTCTACAACCCTGTGCGCTTGCACTCAACCCTTGGCTATGTCTCGCCTACCGCTTACGAGGCCAAGCCAACAGCAAAACAACCTATCAGCCTGTCCGAAAAAACTTGACCACTACATTACCCAGTGAGTCGTTCGCATTGTGTCCTGCCTTAAAGTTACCGTTGCTCTCTATGCTGTTATGGAAAACTTTCCATAAAGCAAAGGATTTTTAGCCTGGCGGGCATTACGGGCGAGACGCTGCCGGCGCAACCACGGCGTCCTTGAACCCAGCATTGTCGAAGGCCCGGCGGACGACCCCAGTCGCCTTGGCGGTTTCGATGAAATCTGAGACAAATTCGAGCGCGGCTGGCCGGTTCTTTGGTACTGCCACGGCGACGCCCTCGACATGAAAGGAGCCTTCCAAAACGCGCGCACCGGGCACTTGGGCAGCCAGACCCGCAAGCGTTTCACGTCCTGCAGCGGCCGCATCCACTTTCCCAGCCCGCACCTGCTCCCGGACCTCGGCAAGCGTCTTGAACCGGAGCAGAGTCGCATTCTTCAGAGCCTGCTGCCGATTCCGGGCGGTAACCGATCCCTCCGCGACAGCGATGCGTACGCCGGGGCGATCCACATCGGCCTGAACGTGGATTGCGGAGCCGCTGGGTACTAGATAGGTGAACTCGAAGCGGTAATATGCGGGCCCATAGTCCATCACCTTCGTGCGCTCTTCATCGAACGGCAGAAAAGTGACGTCCCACGCATTGCGGCGAGCCGCTTCGAGTAATTCCACGTAGTTGTCATACATCATGAGCTCTACCGGTGCGCCAAGCTTTTCGCCGAGCGCGTTCGCCAGATCCACTGCCACGCCCCGTGGGCGATTAGTCGAGGGATCAAGCGTCGCGCGGAATGTGTTAGCTGTCGGCCCCACTGAGATCGCGACCCTTACTTTGCCCGTCGGCGCAAGCTGCTGCCTCGCTGCAGCAGAGCTTCCGTCGTTTTGCAGTGACGCGCAGGCGGTTAGCGCTGCAGCGATAAGAACGAGGCCGAACTTGAATAGACTCATCTTCATTTCGGTTTCTCACCTCCGCGGATATGGGTTGCTGCTCAATGCAATAAGTAACCGGCGACCTGGCGGCGGACACGAAGTGCCGCTGACGGGGGCATTCAGCTTGACAGACAGGTTGGGCGGCGTTTCGCACTGGATATACTTAGACACCTTACCTCCCGCACGAAGCAGTCTCTTCCCGTCCTAGCGCACCGCCGCTGATCGCAGCAGACGGTGAGCGGTCGCGTTATGCGTGCCGGAGTTACTAGATTACTTGGCGCGTTTCAGCACGACTTCACCAGATCCACCTCCGGACGCCGCAGGGGTTGTCCACTTAAGATCGTCCCCCGAAAGAACAAAAGGCCGGCGCTGCTCGACGCCATTCCAGTTCGGAAACGTACTTGTGTCTATGTGAAATGTGATGGTTTTGTCCACCTCATTGATTGTGTACCTGCCAAAGTGGGCAATCGAGCCCTGCACGACAGCCTTAAATTCCTCCGCCGTACCCCGCGTGCGATCGTTGAACGCGAACTTGGGTAGGTCGTCCCGCGAGTTGACCAACGCATAGTGGCTATGGCCATCAAAAATCACAAGGCCCTGTGGATTCGGACCGTACATCGGCGTTCGGCTGCCATCCGGGCGAACAGTGTCGACCGAGACGTAGGTCCAAGCGCCAGCGAGTTGCTGGTTGAGCGTCTTTTGAGCTGTCGCGTCGACTGATTGCAGGGCAACTCCCAGAAACAGCAGTGCCATGATGGTTGGCGTGACGATGCGCATTTGTCTCACGATGCTTCTCCTATGGCGATTTGTCCCAAGCGACCTCTAACGTAATGAACGCCGCAGATCCTGCGGATTAAAAAGCGGCTGAGATTTTCATCGACCATATGAACCCCTGATAATGACTTTCCTGTGCATTGGTCATTGAAAAAATTCAGCTGAATAGAACTTCCATAAAACCCTGCACTGCAACATAGCAGAGAAATTCCAGTCAATCATCACCAAATTTGGAGACGGCTTAACAAGACCAACTGCCGCCCGCGAGCGTCTCATTGTGGCCGATCTGAGCCGCTGCCTGGCGCCGCATCCCAAGCGGGCCTCATCGGGCAGAGTTCGGCCGCAGCGTAGGCAATTAGCCTCGCCGTTTTCGCCAAGTCTAGTGCATCTTCATGCGAAAAAGGGTTGGGCTATGCAGTGCGCTGCTGCGACAGCGGATCCGGAGTCGCCGCACTTGGCAGCAGCCGATGGGCGTAGCGCGCAATCGGGAAGTCGAACGTACCACGCAGATTGATGCCTTCGAGGCGGGTTGGTGCAATCTGACGCAAGTCTTCGGTGCGCATCGCTTCGCCACCGATGGCTTCGATCGCGTCCAGTGCGCGTTGCATATGCAGCGTGTTCCAGGCCATCACGGCGTTCGACAGCAAGGTCAGGGCCGACGACACTGCCGCCAGGGAAGCATCATGCCGGGTCAGTTCAACATGGATCTTACCCTGATGGATGGCCCGTTGCACGGTATGTACGGCCTCGCCGCGATTCAGGGCATGCTGCATCTCGTGACGGAACGCGAGGATGGTGAAATAGTCGATCAGGAAGATCGTGCGGAACAGCCGCCCGAGATGAACGCCGGCTTCATAAGCAGGCTGGCCTCGCGCATCGAAGCCAAGCAAACGAGACAGACTCATGGCGTAATCGGTGTAGCCATGGGTATCGACGGCCAATTGTGCCACGTCTTCCGACCCGCTCTGCCGGATCACGCCCTCGATGGCAGCACCGGCCTGCCGTTCGTTCAGCAAGATCGGTTGGTCATAGAAGATGCCCCAGCGATCACGGACATGGGTATACATGCCGATCGACGCAGTGCGCCGGCGCGGGTCGGCCCGTGCCTGCCAGACCGAGCGGGTCGTCTCCAGCGACATCATGTCCGACGAAGCCAGATCGGCGCGTCCCCAGTGCCGGGCGATCGGGTGCTGGTGCATGAAGGCCAGCACGATATCGGCAGCCTGGCGGAGTTTGCGCTCATCCGCGATGCGATGCATCATCTGTCGGATCGCGCTGGGCGACAGCTCCGGCACCATGCGTGCGAGGTCTGCTGCCGACATCGAGGTCCCGCGCGCCAGCACCGCCGCGTAGATCATCAGTAGCTCACTGCGCGAATGGGGCTCTCGGCCCAGCAGTAGCCAACTGAAATGGGTGCTGCTGTCGATCTCCAGCAGGATTTCTGGCAACTGCCCACCGGGATGCCGCTCGAAGAGCGCGGGCCGCAGGACATCGACCGATGCTTCCGGCTTCTTCGCCGAGAGCGGATCAATGTGGATCGCGCTATCGATTCTCAATTCTCCGCGCAGGGCGGCGTCGCGTAACCTGGTGAGCCCCGCATCCAAATGTGCAATCACGGGCTCCAGGAATGCCTTGGCATCCTGCGGCAGTTTGAGATGGCCATAGAAGTGATTGCGACGGGCCTGCCAATCCGCATTGGAAATCAGCAGTGCTGCCTGGCTGCGGAACGCGAGGCTATGATCCAGGAAGACCGAACCGTTACGCAGCGCCACCCGCAAGGCAAACAGCATCCCCCATTCGAAGGCGGCCAGGGCCCGCTGGCGATCCTGGCCCTCCAACGCCGGTTGCCAGGCGCGTCCCAACCGAACCGCAACCCTGTCGGGAAGCCAGTCGGCCTTGCGTGCATAGAGCTCGCGCAATACCTCCATCACCTCGATCACCGGGTGTGCCAGTTCCAGTACCCGTTGGCAGGGACGGCCATCCGCATCCACATGCCGTTCCATATGGATCTTCGCTTCGGTCAACGTGCCCGTCTTGTCTGTGCACAAGACATCCCCAGACGCTTCACGATCATGTGCCGCGCGGCCATGCGCAGCGCACCCCGCGACAGGGTGACCGATACCACCATGGGTAGCAGTTCCGGCGTCAAACCGACAGCCAGGGCCACTGCGAACAGGAAGGACTCTAGCCAGGGCTTGTGAAACAAGGTGTTCACGAGCAGGACAAACATGACCATCAGGATGGTCAGCCGCATGATCAACATGCCGAAGCGGCGGGCACCTAGTTCGAACGACGTCGGTGGTGGCTGGCGCGAAATGCTGTCGACGATTTCCCCGCCCCCCGGTGTTGCAGCGATCGAGGAGCGCATCAAATTGCACGGCGGGCCGTTTTCTCGTCGGTGGGCGCATGTGATCGCAGAATTCGCTGGCAGAGCCGCAATCGATGTCATTCTGGGTGTCGAATAACATGCCCTCGCGGCCGGAAATGTCTGAATAAGTCTCGCCACGATTCGATTCGCGCGCCGCCAGGGATTCAACGCTTGTGCTTCTGGGTCAAGGGAAAGCCTCAGAAGGTGCTTCCTTCTCGGCCACCTGGCGTCGCGGCGACCAGTGAGCGCATCGGAGTACCGGGAGGGCTATTTTCAATTCCACTCCTCCATGGCCTTGATCGGGGTCCACGGTCTCCTTGAGGAAAGCCGTCTGGCGCCCACCCCATCGAGTAACACTTGTTGGGAATCAAGTCGCAAGAGCGTATTCTTACGAAATGACATAACAACAGACCATAAGCAACGACAAGACACTCATGAAGTACGCCCCTATACCTCTGGCCCCGACAAAGCGCTCGACAACATCGAGAAAGCGCCAGAGTGAACAACCAGATGAAGCTCGCAAGACTGCGCAACCCGGTCAATTCGACCCGCAAAACAAGCAGATTGCAGATTTGAGCTAGTTCGCGTCGAAGCAGTAATCCCATGCTTCATCAACATCACTTGTGGTGCTATCGCGCCTACAAACGGATTTCCGACGCCGCCATCGCAGCATTCCCGTCCGGCTGTACCAATTAACGTTGGCACCTTGGGTCTCAACCCTCCGAGCGCTGTTGTGCCCGGATAACCGAGGTGCCGATATGCTTCCGCTGTGCAAGCACCCTGCTGGGTGGCATCGAACTCATGCACATGCTCGCCAAGGGCCAGATGCAGCGCACCGAGGAGCACTGCGTCAGCGGCGCAGCAATTTTACTCGCTGCCCGCTTAACCAATACGGTCTTTGCCAACTTCCGCCGCTTACTCCTCCTTACTGCGACACAGCCCCAGAGACGCCGCGCGCATTGGCGACTCGCGAGGATCATCCCATGGCAAATCTAGGAGCCGTTCCGTCGTCTGAGCGCGCGGCACTCCCTGCTCCATGCTGACGACACGGATTCATCGCGGCACTTTCATGTGCTGGATCGCTACCCGCAGCGCTTGCGTCACTTAGCCGTCGGCATCGAATAATCCGCTCCCCTGGACGTGCTATCCGACCAGCGCTGCATGACGGACTTCTGCCGCGTGTAGAAGCGCACACCCCCCTCCCCATAGGCGTGCATATCGCCAAACAGCGAGCGCTTCCAGCCGCCAAAGCCGTGCCAGGCCATCGGCACCGGGATCGGCACATTGATGCCGACCACGCCGACTTCGATGGGCCGGGCTAATTCGCGCGCCACGCCGTGAGCCGGAGGTTGGACGGCCTAAGCGATCAGGCCTGGCGTGAACGAATCGGCAACGCCGTGCCGCCGGACGCCGCGTGCGCGATCGCCGAGGTAATGGGCACCACCCTGCTGCTGGCCGAATCCGGCGAGACGTTCATGCTGTCGGCCACGCCGGGGTGGGTGCGGCCGGTGGCCGTAGCGCTATCGGTGGAGCAGCCTGCGGAGGTGTTGTAATGGCTTATTTTCCGACCAAACCGGCTACGGCCGAAAATGCGGAGACGATAGCTATACCGAGAGCCCATTTCGAAATGCGAAGCGCTTGTCGCGCAGTCTCGGCTTGGTTCTGCGCCGCCCCCGCTGCCTGCTCCGTCGCCAGAAGCGCTCGTTCCTCGCGTATCTCCGCTCGCTGGCCGTCGATCCTATCGAGATAGGCACTAGCGTTCTCTAAACGCCTGTCGCCGAACGTGTGGTGCTCTACGTGCTGCCGGAATTCGTCCTCGCTGTGTTTAGCAATCCACTCGAGTATCTCGGCATCGGTTTCGAAGTTCGCCATGGCTTCCCCCGTCGTTCCGAAGGATCGTAGCACGCGGAGGAAGCGAGACGGATGGGGGGATAGCGGGTGAGATCAACCAAGCGCAAGAAGCACGTCGATCGCTCGCTCGCCATAGTGCAATGCGGCCTGCTCGGCAGCTGCCTCGGTGAAGTAATCGCTATGGTCCGACGCGGGGCCGTAGATGGCGTCGTCATCGGGCTCGGCTGTGTATCGGATTTCGACTACATACCCCCATTTCTGGCCAGGAGGCGGCCTGACGCCTGGGATGCCAACAATCCAGAAGGTCATGACATGGATGTACATCCCACGATATTCCTCGGATACCCATGCCGTGCGCTCGCCCAAGGCGGTCTCCCTAGTTGGTTTCGCAGAATTCTAGCGAATGATGGGGACCGGGTGAGTAGAAAACCGGATGTGGCTCGCGGTATGTGCCTATTCCTAGACGCCCAGAATTACGTCCACCGCGGCCCTGCCTGCTACTTCGGCGACGAGATGTGCCCAGCGGCGCGAGAAGTGCTCACCAAGTAAACATGGATTTCGAATCCACGGTATTCGGTAATGCGATTCATGACTATTCCCCGAGGCTGACAAGGATCCTAGCATGACGCTCGACCACTGCTACCAAGGCGACTGCCGCACCGTGATGCGCGACCTGATCGCCGCGGGCGTGCGCGTGCATCGTCACCAGCCCGCCGTACCTGGTGCTGGAGAGCGCGGCATGAAATCAGTTCTCAACCTCATGCCAGCCGGCGAAGCTGTTGTTCTTATCGTTCTCGTACGTCCATTTCGTCCCGCAGGTCGAGCAAATGAACGACGTCTTGGTGACGGCGGCCTTCCCGATGGGACTGAATTTCTCACTTCCGGTTTCAACAAGGGCATCGTGCCCTCGTTCCCCTCGCCTATCCGTGACGATAGAACTGCAAGCAGTGCACTTCGCCATGGCCGTCTCCCACGAAAGGAATTGATCCTAGCATGACCAAAGAACGTCCCATCCTCTTTAGCTGGCGCCATAGTGCGCGAGACCTGGGCGCAGCCGACCACGCTTGATCCGGGCCCGACGTTCTACCGCGCCGACTAACCGGACAACGTGCTTGGCAAGTACGAGAACCTGCCCCCGGCCGAGGCCATTACCTGGAAGCCCAGCATCCACATGCCCGCTTCGCTGTCGCGGATCCTGCTGGAGGTGATTGATGTGCGCGTCGAGCGGCTGAACGAATGCATCGAGTGGGACGCAGTGGCCGAAGGCGTCGAACCCCTGGATGCCGAGCGCGACGATCCGGATTGGAGCGTTTGCCCTCGCTGCGGCGGGACCGGCCTCTACGGCCTCTACACCGCGTTCGGCGGCAAAGACGGGGCGATGCCCGACACTGACTGCAGCGAGTGCGACACGCACGTTAGCGATATCAGCACCTCTGGGCCGCGATCAACGGCGCGGGCGCGTGGCAGACCAATCCGTGGTCATGGGTGTTGGAGTTTCGGAGGGTTCAGCCGTGATCATCAACCCACGTTTTCGCCCAAGCGATCCCGGCTGCCGCAGCACGATCAAACGAGGGGTAGTACCCCAATGGGTCCGAGCCTTCCACGAGGCGACCACCTATTTCAACTGCACCGGATGCCTCGAAGGATCCATCGCCAAGCTGCTTCGCAAAGCCGCGGACGGTATAGCCCTGGTAGCTCTCGATTGTCATGACGACCTCCGGTTGGGACGGGAGATCGTAACATGAAGCACCTGACCACCCCGACCCTCGACGGCGAAGCCGGTGCCATCCTCTCCGACTGCGAGCAATACCGCTACCGCCTCTGGCGCGAGTGGAATCGCAGTCAGCCAGCCCTGGATTTCATCATGCGCAACCCGTCAACGGCAGACCACCGGGTCAACGACCCGACTATCACCCGTTGTCTGCAGCGCGCGCTGGCCGGCCGCTATGGGCGCCTGGTGTTCCCGCTGCGCTCAACAGATCCGGACGTCTTGCTAACCGACCCGGCACTGCTTGGCCGCGAGGACACGGCGAACTGCTCGATCATGGACGCGCTCGACCGCTGCTCGCTGGTGATCTGCGCCTGGGGTGCGCACAGGGCGGCGCCGGCGCGCGGCAGAGGCGGCTCGCATCGTCAGGATGTGCGGCCGGGGCGCCCTGCTCCATCACCTCGGGCTCAACCAGGACGGCAGCCCGAAGCACCCCTTGCACATCGCAGCGAAGGCGTCCAATTTCGCCTTCCACTTACCTGATTCGTAGGGTGTTGACCCATGGCCGGCGGTAGCGCTCGCTTCTACACTCCAGCAACCACGGGTGAAATGGCGCGGTGTGCGCGCGACGGACCCCGATCCGTCGGGATTCGGGTCAACTCCCATCGCGGGAAGATCGTCTCCTCCGCTTCATACCCATTTGCATCAACTTGTCGCGACATCGGGAAGAACGCCATGAACAAGGAACATACCTTGCGACTCCCCCAGAGTTCGCTGGAGGACGGGACCGCATGCGCCCTTGCAGCACAGACGTGTATTGAAGCCCTCCTCGCTGAATCGCTGGCCTGTACGAGGCAGACACGACAAGCCTGGCGCCCGCACTGGATGGCGTTCGAGTGGAGCTGCGTCGCTGGCCAGTGGTATATCGCACGGACCATGCTCGCGCGCTGCGCAACGCTCGCGCCGGAGCTTCGCCATTGCATCGACCAATACCGTGGTTGCCTGCAAGCCGAGCTTCAGCGGGCAAGCGTCTTCCTTGGCCAGGCAGCTTCTGCCCCCGCACGTCCCCACGTCCTCCCGGGTACGCGCCGCTGGGTCAGCCAGCGGTCGCTGCTGGCAGCCAGCGAGCCTGGACGCCCCGCCCCGAATCGCAGCAACAACCCTGGCGGCATGACTCCGCAAGCCCTCTCTGGGCGAACCAATCTGGGCCCGTTCGCATGGTTTTACGATAGCGACGACCGGCTCGGGCCGATCTGCGAGGTGTTCCTCGGGGGAAACTATTTCTGGGTCTCGTTCGAGATGATGAGCGCCATCGCCTTCCCGCCCCCCGTCTATCTGCTCGACCGCGTCTGGCGGCCGGTCGAGATCCGGCTATGGAACGGGACAAGGCACGCCGGCTTCGTGCCGGCACGCTATGTCGGATCGCAGTGGGTCGACGATGAGTTCAAGCTTGGCCACGGCACGGCCTGGATATGGCTCAACGCGTGGCAACAAGCCGGCCTTGGGGAGAGGCAATTCTGCTCGGAGCTGTGCTGCTGGCCGCTTTCCCAGCTGACGGCCATCCGCTTTCATTCTCCCACCAGTCCCCGGCTTGCAGCCGGCAGGAGCGCATAGAGCGGGAGACTGGCGAGGGATGCCGGACCGCAGCGGACTGGAGGATGACGGCGCACGGCGCGCGCATCGGATCCTACTTCATTCAATCAGCTGCGACCCGCTGTTGAGGGAAGTCGTTAGAAGGCCTGGGAAGCTGGTGCAACGGAGTATCGTCTTCATCACAACGAGACGGAGGCTGCCAAGCGATGCACGATTCGTTCTTGAGTTCGATGATGGCGATGGAACCGCAGTCAAGCGGGTCGAAGTAATGCGGCTTCACCGGGCCTCCAGAAGTCAGGCCTCCGGCGACGTCGGCCTGTCCCTGGCCGAAGGCAGGTCATTGGTCAATTGCATCCGGCAGGAGTTCGTCGTCGAGCGGCTCGAGCGTTTTTGCAAGTCGCGTAGAGCGTGCGTGGCCTGCGGCGTGCTCCGTCCCCTGCACGATAGTCATTGCTCGGAGCTGAGGACCACACTCGGGAAGGTTTTCTACTGCCGCGAACGATGGAAAGCCTGCAAGTGCGGTGCTGACGCCTGTAGATATGTGTCGCCGCTCAAGAGTTACCTGACGGACGCAAGCACAGGTGAGCGGCGATGGCTGCATGCAGAGCTGGGGGCCACAACGCTCTATCGGCAGGCCAAGCAGGTCATGGGCCTCCTGTTCCGTAGTCCGGCCGCGACAGTCACGTGACCATCCGCAATCACAATTGCGTATTCTCAAACGGCGTACCGCTCAGGTGTGCCGTTTTGCTATGGGCGGCAGGAATGCCTTGAGGCAAGCGGATATGGATTCCAAACACCTTCGCGCGGGCTCAAATCCTGGCTCAATCTAGCGATGGGCGGCGCGCAGTGCGCGAATGAGTTTCTGCACTAGCTGTTCATGTTGCTCCAGCGCCTCATCAAGCGTGCGGGCTCCATAGCTCTTGTTTTCATCCGCCCCCTTCCCAACAACACGAGTCACGAACAGCGGTGTGTCTTTTGGGGCTCGCTCGGACACCCCGCGAAAGCGGGTAGTGACCACGACGCCGTAGTCTTCCATCAGCGTGCGGCGGAAGATCAGTTCGTTTTCAGCCATCCAGCGCGACCACTCGCCGTGGTCCAACACCTGGACAGGCCGGTTCTTCGCATCCAGGATATAGAAACGACTCCATCTGGGTGATCTCGATCGTGATCTCATAGGAGGATGATCGGAGTACGTTGCAGCCCCTCAATACTGAATGGTCTCCCTAAAGGGTAGTGGAGAACACGCACCCACCGATAAGTCGATTCCATGCCCTGGGTATGGAATCGGATGATTTGTGAGGGTGCCGCGGCCGGAGAGGGATGACTGGCTAACATGTCGCGATCCGGAGGTGGCGTGGAGCTTCCTCGCACTGCCGTCGGCGAATGCAAGCCATCGTGAAGTTGCAAAGGCGCTACCGGCAAACCTTTCCGAAGAGTCCGGCGCCACAAGACGCGGCTGGTGCTGGCCACGGACGGTATCGCAAGGCCCACGGCCTGCCGCCGGCGCCGCACCCCGGTGAGGCACGCCCCATGTTGTCCTCCAGCCACCGAGGAAAGCAACCCAAAAAGCACTTTAATGATGCTGGAGCCAGTACTGCACCACATCCGCGCCAATTTGTGGCGCGGTAGACAAGCTGCGCCACAATCGCGCCATCGTTTGAGCGAACTGCGCCACAGCCAACATGTCCACCGCAAATGCACGGCTAGAAAGTATCCGGAACGCCTCCGGCGGATTGATGCTCGCCGAGTTGCTGGCACAGCATCCCGACGTTGCGCGGCGGACAGCACAACGCTGGATCAGCCAATGGATCGATGGCGGACAGGTCACGGCGATCGGCGAAGGGCGCGCCCGTCGGTATCTTGCGGTGAGAACGGCAGCAATTGCCGCGTCGGCAACTGAGGAAGACCTCTTCCCGAGCTACATTCCACTTTCCGCCGACAGCCGCGATATCGTGGCGTATATCGACCAGCCTCCGGAGGCGCGCAAGCCCGTGGGTTACCAGCGCGATTTTCTTGACGCCTATCGGCCTAATGTCACTTGGTATCTGTCGGAGTCGCTTCGGCGTCAGCTACAAAAAATGGGCAAGACCGCGCAGGCCGATGCACCCGCTGGAACCTATAGCAAGGCAATCCTGAATCGGCTGCTGATCGACCTGTCATGGGCATCGAGTCATTTGGAGGGCAACACCTACTCCCGGCTGGACACCCGTGAGCTGATCGAGCATGGGAAGGTGGCGCAAGGCAAGGCGACCATCGAAACCCAGATGATCCTCAACCACAAGACAGCCATCAAGTCGCGCCGTCCTCGGCATGTATGAGATGACCCGTGTCGAGTTGCTACGCGATCTCTATGTTCGGGCCTACGAGCGGTCGACGCAAGAGTATCTGGCCATCAAGCAGGATCTGGCCCAACCAGACCCAGTACGCCTTGCCTGGCGTGATCTGATCAAACAAACGATCCGGGACGTCGTGATGCAACCCGATCAGGATGCACTAACAGTGATTTGGCAGGCGGTCATGGCAAGCGTGCCAGATGCCGATCGCAATAATGTGCAAGCGCTGATCGTAGAAGAACTCCGGCGCCTGCACGAGGGCGTGCTGGCCCGCTATGGCTTGCGCCCCTCGGAACTCACAGTTTGGAAAGCAGCCCAAACGGCGGGGCCACCCAACCGATTGCATTGCCGCGGCGCAAGATGGGACAAGTTCGCAACATTCCCCGATGGCGCAAGAGCCGGCGGGTATGTCTCTTCTTCCTACGGCGCGCCGCTGTAACTGGGGAATTTCGACTGGTTCCACAGCTTGTTGAGGGTGACAGCTTGGTTGTCACCCTTTTTCATTGAACCCAGCTCGGTATGACGTAACGCGGCGTACCGACACTGGGGCCCGTGCCACCAGGGATGAAGGAACAGCCCTCGTTCAGAGGGGAGGCCCGCGACCGTGGAGCAAATCCACACGAAGCAGGCGAAAGGTCTTTCCGTTCGGCTCTCACTCCGCGGCGCTCCGCTGGGAGGTGCCCCCCAGCATTCCAGCGAGAACAACTCAATTCCGCAAGAAATCCAGTACGGCGTCCGTGAACCGTTCGACCTGTTCGAGGTTCGAAAGGTGCGCAGCTTCCAGTTCGGCATAACGTGCGCCTGGAATCGTCTGCGCCAAGTATTGACCGTCGCGCGGCGGCGTAGGGATGTCATCGGAGCCGGCGATCACCAGCGTCGGGCGGGTGATGCCCGCCACGGCATCGCGCAGATCCGAGTCCCGCACCGCACGACAGTTGGCGGCGTAGCCGGCGGCATCGGTCGCGGACAACATGGCTTGCAGCGATTGCACCAACGCGGGCTGGCCCGCGGCGTAGCCCGGCGTCAGCCATTTGTCGACCACGGCGGCGGCGATCGAACCCACACCGTCGCGTTCCACCGCGGCAGCGCGATTCGTCCAGTTTCCCGGCGGGCCGATATAGGCAGCCGTGTTGCACAGCACGACCTTGTCGAATCGGCCGGCATGGTTCAACGCGAGCCACATGCCCGTGATGCCGCCCATCGAGAGGCCGCAGAAATGCGCGCGGTCGATCTTCAGTGCGTCGAGCAATGCGATCACATCTTCGCCGAGCTGCGGGATCGTGTACGGGCCCGGCGTGACGGATGACTGGCCATGGCCGCGTGTGTCGTAGCGCAGCACGCGGAAGTGTTTGGCGAAGGCCCCGATCTGCGGACTCCACATGTCGAGGTTGGTGCCAAGCGAATTGGCAAGAACGAGGACAGGAAGCGTGTCGTCCCCGTCGAGGCGGTAGTGCAGGCGCACGCCGGAAAATTCAGCAAAGGGCATGAACGATAGTAGGTTGAGGACGCGACGGACAACGCGCGCGCCGGATTGACGGAACGGCGGCCCTAGTTCTGGGCTATGGCAGAGCCGTGCTGGGCCAGCGCCGTGACGCTGATCTCCATGTACGGGTATAGCGGTAGCGACGTCAGCAGCGTATGCAGCTCGTCATTGTCGCGCACATCGAAGATACTGACGTTGGCGTACTTTCCAGCCACACGCCACAGATGGCGCCACTTGCCTTCACGCTGCAACTGCTGCGACAGCGCTTTTTCGTTCGCCTTCAGTTTCTCGGCGACTTGCGGGTCGAGATCGTGCGGAATGCGGACGGTCATTTCGGCCATGAACAACATAGGGGTCTCCTTTTGCTAGCGGTGTCGGGGATATTGGGGTGACCGGCGCCTGATGACTAGACGGTGGCGACGGGCGTGACGGGCGAACCCATCGCGCCGGGCAGCCGCAGTGGCGGCGCAGTCAGGAAAAAGCGCGTGCGGCGATGGCTGCGCAGCCACGTCGCCAACTCGCGCAAGTACCAGAGTTCGCCAAGCGGCAATCCCAGCTTGAACAGGCAATGGTGGTGCAGCGGCAACGCAGGCGCAGCGCCGGCTGCCTCGCGGGCCGGGAATCGTTCGACGGCGTAGTTATCGGCCGCGATGGCGGCGATGCCGGAGTCGGTGATCCATTGCAGCAGCCGTTCGTCGCGGCCATCTAGCGCGGCGCAACTGTTGTGCAAGCGATGGGGATCGGGTTCGCGCTGCATTTCCAGCACCATCTCAGCAAAGCCGGTGCGCAATACCAAGATGTCGCCTGTTTCGACATCGACCTGGCGGGCCTCCATCAAGCGCATCAGGTCATCGTAGCCGATCGTGCGGAACTCCCGCCCGAAATACTCGGCCAGGTCAACTAACACGCCACGGCCCTGGATGCTGTGCTCGGCCAGAGTCTCGATGCCCAGCGCATTGGCGCGGCTGTGATCATGTCCGCAAGCGTGAGCAGCAAAACCATCGTCCTCGCGGTAGTCGACCGGTCCGACGATGTCGGCATTGGGACGGTAGCCGTTGTAGTAGACGCGCTCCGGCACGCCATCGCCGTCGGCGTCGAACAGGGCACCGACATGAGCCAGCGAATCCCACTGCGTCGAATACTGGAGCGACAACAGCACTTGGTCATCGCTGAGCACGTCGGTTGCGCGAGGATCCACCTTGGCGAGGGGAAAGTTGACGTACGCGATATCCTCACGGTACGTGGGGCGCAGTACCGGCGGATGCCGCCGGACGTTGAGGCCGTTGCCGCCGGGATAGTCCAACGGTAATGACAGGCAGAAGCGCTGGCCGGTGCGGATTTCGCGCGCCGCGGCGCGGATCCGTTCGGCGGTGAGCAGGTTCAGGCGACCGAGCTGGTCGTCGGGGCCGAAGTCGCCCCAGTTGGAGCCTTCCGGCCGATTCTTCCATCGCATCGTTTGCGTTTTCCAGTGGCGGGCCGGGGCGGCATGATGCCATGCCGCGCGCGTGGCGCCGAGGCCTGTTGTTGACTGCGGTTCAGAGGCGGCAGGTGCCGTCGAGATAGGCCTTGCGCCAACGCGTGATGCGGACCTCGGCGAACAGGCTGGCTTTCGTGAAGGGGTCGGCGTCGATGAACGATTGGGCAGCTTCGCGCGTGTCGACATCGATGATATAGACACCGCCGCCCGCATCGCCGCCGTCGTCGTTCAGCTTGGCACCGCACGCGAGCAGCAGTTGCCTGTGTTGCTCAAGGAAGTCGAGGTGGACTTGGCGGGTCGCCTGGCGGACCGTCTGGTGGTTCGGCTTGTCCCAAGTCTCGATCAAGTAAGGCATCTTGCATCGCCTCCTAAATGGCCCGCGGGCAGCGGGCCGTGGCAAAAAACGGACGTGTCGTCAGACGATCTGCGCGCCCCACAAGAGCATCGACACAATGAAGATGAAGCCCACCCAGAACATCATAATGACGGTATAGCCCATCACGTCCTTTAGGCTGAGCTTGGACAGCGCCAGCGCGGGCAGGATCCAGAACGGCTGCACAAGATCGTTCCAGGCGTTGCCAAGCATCACCGACATCGAGGTCTGGCTCACGGAACTACCGATCGCCTTGGCGGCGTCGATCATGAACGGCCCCTGGATCACCCAGTGCCCACCACCTGACGGCGCGAAGAAGTTGATCACGAACGAGCTGACCAGGCCCCAGAACGGCAGCGTCTGCGGCGTGGCTATGTCGACGAACACGCGCGATATGGTATCGACCAGGCCCGAGCCCGCCATGATCGCCATGATGCCAGCGTAGAACGGGTATTGCAGGATGATGCCGGAGATCGTCTTGATGCCCTCGTTGAGCTTCGCCACGTAATTGACTGGCGTGCCCAGCAGCAGCACGCCGATGAACAGGATCAAGAAGTTGATCAGGTTCAGGTCCAGCGTGCCCCCCCCCCTGCGTGAAGTACAGCACCGCGTACGCCAGCCCGCACACGCCAATCACAAGGCTCAGCAACCGGCTGTTGTTCATACGCCAGGCCAGCGTGCCGTCGCCGCCGATGCTGTGCGAGACGGCTGCGGCGGCCTCGGCCTTGTCCTCGGCGCGCGTGTCCAGCTCGACCACGTCCTTGGCGTCGCGTGGATGCAGCCAGGCGTTGAGCACCGGCAGCGTGACGATGACCGCCAGGCTGGTTAGCAGCATCGGCGCCGAAAAGATGGTTTCGGACAAGGGGATCACGCCCATCAGCTTTTCCAGCGGGTGCCCCTTGGTGGAGATCAGCACCGGGATGCTGGCCGACAGGCCGAGGCCGTACATCGTGAAGCCGCTATAGGCCGAAGCGATGATCAGCGGGTAGTGCACCCCTTTGACGCGGCGGGCCAGTTTCTTGGCGATGATGCCGCCGATGACCAGACCGAAGCCCCAGTTCAGGTAGCTGCCGATGCCGCCCACAAGGGTGGCGACGATGATGGCTCCATGCGGCGTGTTGACCTTGCCGACGATCCGGTCGAGCAGGCGATCAGTCAGTGGCGCGGTGGCCAGCACGTATCCCATGGCCAAGATCACCGCCATCTGCGTAGTGAATGCGAGCAGATTCCAGAAGCCTTTGCCCCAGCTGATGATCACGGCCGGCGCAGTCTGACCTTGCACCAGCATCGCCATAACCATCGTCAACAACGTCAGCCCGATGGCGAAAACAAATGGATCCGGCAAATACCGGCGCATCAGTTCTGTAAAGAACCCGGCAATCTTATTCACTTCACTGTCCCCTAAATGTAGCCAATTTCACCGTATGTAGAACTTTAGTTCTACATGCGAACTATCGTTACGATTGGGCGCATCCTAGGCGCTTAATTTTGTGGCGTCAAGTCAACAAATAAACGAATTATTGCGATTTCCACAAATATATTAAATTTGTGCAGTGCGGCATTGCGAGTCCAACGAGGCCCGGCAACCGGCCGCCACAAAGAAGGCGGCGATTGGTACGTCACCGGCTCCACAACCCACATGGCCCCGGGCGTGCTGTGCTACGGGCAGTGAACTGTTGCCCGCGGTGCCGGTGTTCTACTTGCAGGACACCCGCCAGTTCGTCGGCAACCGCGTGATGTGGTGAGGGGTTTTGTCGCAGTAAGAAAGACCGGCCGGCAAGAAGCCGGCAGTGATGCTGGCTTATGTTGCGACGGAATAGAATTTCTGTGCTGCGGATGCAGCGGCCCCATCGGGACGCTGCATCCGCCCCAGATATTTGACCTGACAAATGGCGATGGGCGTTTCCCGATCGGCGTTGAGGTCGTGCGGCGCCGCCAGGTTGGCCGGGCTGCCGTCGATGGTTACCGAATTGGGTTCGCCGTTATGGTCGACGGCCTTCTCGAAGAAGCGCCGTGCAGCGGCCTTGTCGCGCTGGGCGCGTACCAGGATATAGGTCTCATCCATGCGCCAGCACTTGCCCACCGGGCGCTTGCGATAACGAAGTACCTTGTGCAGTGCCGGCAGCCGCTTGAGCGCCCAGCGGTGCACGGTCGAGTGATCGACTGAGATGCCACGCTCGGACATCATCTGCTCCAGATGGCGCAGGCTCAGTGGATAGGCGATAACCAGCGCACGCAGGTCAGCATCACGTCCAGCGGGTAGTGCAGACGCTTCAATACCTTCGCAACTTCCGGGTTCATGACTGCCGCCCACTCATGCTGAGTTCGACACTTGACTATTCTACCCAAGGCTTACTGCGACAAAGCCCGCGCGCGGACCCGATCAGGCGCTCATCAATTGCTTGCCCGACTTTCTGGCATCTTCGCGCGAGGTTGGCACTTTGGTAGCGCGAGGCGTCGATTTGGCCCGGGATTCCATTGCAACCGCGCGGATCGCGGCATCTCTCGCCTCGTCCATTCGCATTCTGGCGATAGAAAGGATCAAATCGTCATCGCGCTTGACGATGGCAGCGTGCAGTCCCCACCATGTCTTCAGCGATCCAGCAATGGTCTCGGGCGCAGCGACCCGTCCCAGCCGAACATAACGCAAGGTCCGCAGCGAAATGGACTGCAGCATGTCAACCAGCAGCTTGTTGCCGCACAGGTCGACAAGCGCGAAATTCAGCAGAAAATTCTCAACGGCATACGCATCTGGCGATTCGCCGGCAGCTTTAACAAGTTTAGGCATGTGTTCATTGAGCACCTGCTCGAGTTCGTCAGGAACTTCTCGCACCACTTGCTCCAGCAGCGTGATGTAGAGTACGTTGCGAACCTTGAAGATGTCGTGAATTTCCGCTTCGTCAGGAGCGGTGACGATGGCTCCGCGCCGGGCCTGAAACTCGACCAGCCGGTCGCGCTCCAAGATACGCATCGCCTCTCTCACGGGAGCACGACTAACATGCAACACTTCGCTGATATCCTTTTCCAACAAACGCTGGCCAGACTGAACCAGGTCAAGCGTGATCACCCCTGCCAGCCGGGCGGCGATCTGGTCGGCGATCGGCGCCGAGGCGCGCTCCCAGTCCTGCCCACGCAGCACCGCCTGTTCAACTGCCACCATGAGATGGTTCTTGGGCGTGAGAAGCGCGGAGAGGTCCGGAAGGTTTTGCGTCTTGTTTCTGCTCATGGTGTCGAATCCAGGTGGACCGCCTAACCTCGGCTAGCTTTGGCAGTCCATTATCAATTTGAGGGTCTAGTGTCGATCCTCGTCCTTGGTCGTGTCCCCTGCTTCCAGATAGTGTCGGACGATAGTCCCGTCTTCATCCCAGGCGATGAAATCTGAGAGAAGAATCGCCGTCCCGGCGTAGCTGAGAAAATTGCCAAGCCGTCGCAATGCACCGAAAGCCTTCGTGAGCATTCCCACTTCAGCAGACTTGCCGGATCTTCGCATGCGCTGCTCCGTTTGATCTCGTGAGTGAGCGAAGCAAGATCGTTTGCATGCCGACCAGCACCGAGTCCTCATTCATCCCGGCCAACTCGGCCGGAGTCCGGGCGGGGGCCTTGAGCACAAGTTGCGCGCCGTGACCTTGGGCTGCGGTGCCAATGGTGGCACCGACCGCTTCATATGCCGAATTCGCCTGACTCGTGCGCATGCCGGCCCCCGCCTGGACAACGACCTGATGCCCCGGCTTCACCTGCTTCTTGACCGTCTCATGGATGGCGGCGACGCGAGCCTCACCTGATCGCCTCTCCTGCGGGATGCCGATTTGCATCATTTCTTCCTTTCAAAACCGAATACCTGCGGCCACGCCGAGCATATTGGCGCGCTTGTTCCTGTTGCGTTACTCATGGGGTCGTCGTAGCCCCGGGACTGTGGTCAGCCACACCCTCCTTCGATATGGCCTCCCTGCCCGTTGCGGCTTGCCGCGCAGCGTTCCTGGTGAGATGCACTACAGTGCGCCAGTCAAGTGCTGCATCATCAGGCTGCTGGTGGCCACGCTGATCCACACTATCAAGCCCAGCAGGAGCGGCCGCCAGCCGGCTTGGCGCAGTCTGGCGAGCGAAACTGGCACGATCATCATGGCTCGCGTTAGTTTTACGATCGTTGCGTACTCACCGGCGGTTGCGTTCCACGCGTAACCGGCGGCGACAACTGACGACGTATCGTTGATCGCGGTGCCGGCCCACAGGCCAAAGCCAGTGTCGGACATGCCAAGCAGCCTCCCCAGCACAGGGAACAGCATCACTGCGACGATATTGAACAGAAAGATGGTAGACAACGCATAGGTTGTATCGTGGTCCTCCGGCTTCAGAATTGGGGTAATGGCTGCGATCGCGGACCCACCGCAAATGGCTGTTCCAGCGCCAATCAGGACCTTGAGATTTTCAGAAATGCCTAAGACGTGGCCAACCGCTACCGCGACGACGAAGGCGACCGCCAAGGTGACCAGAGACACGGGAAGAGAATGCAGTCCGGTACGCGCGACTTCATGCAGCGGCAGGCTGAAGCCAAGGGAAACAATGGAATACTGCAGCAATTGCTTGCCAGCGAACGTGACCCCAGGCTTGCTGCGTTCACCGGGCTTCAGCAAGGGGCGAAGAAGCAAGCCAAGGAGCATGCCAAAAACGGCACCACCGAGCAGGGGAAATGCCATTCCAAGTAAAGCGGCAGGAATAGCCAGTGCCAGCACGAGAAGCAGTCCTGGCACTAATGTTGAAAAGCTAGCATGTTTCACGTCTGTACCTTAGTGTCTCGATTTATATTTGAACTATTTATTGAGCAAACTCCATCGTCCCTTCTTGTGCGACCGGCTCACCGCCTCGGAAGAATCCCTGCGCGGAATTCTTTGCTCGATCCGCATCACGGCGCGATCGACCTCAGCTGACGCGCTTTGGTAACTCCCCCCCAACGATCAACGCCGCGATGGCAGTACCGGGTGCAAGTCATGATAGCAGCTTGATCTAATTTATGTCGACACAAATAATGTTGGTTGATATGCTCTGAGCATCGCGGGCACATGCGATGACAGCGTCGGGAATCCGACGATTTTCGGAACGGCAGGAGACACGCTTTCTACCGTCATGCGACGGCTCCGGAAAACGTCTACAGGCACATGTGAAACGCCGGCAATGTTGTTATGTAGGACAACCGCTGCACGATGCATTACGCGGTTCGGGACTATGAGTCACAAGAGTGCGTGCTCAATCGCGTCACATTGCAGGGCGAGAACCGGTCTAATGCACCGCCGAAGGCCTGCTCCCGATCGCCGAGCAAGTCGGCCTGCACCGTGACATCGAGGCCTTGTTTCATTGGCGTCGCAACTGTCTCGGGAGGGGGCCGCTACCCGACCCCCTCCTTCCGCAATCTCGGCTGGGCTTCCATCTGCACGGCTTGTTGTCCTTCACACGCCGTGCATCAGGAATCGCAGGTGACCACCACCGTGCCAAGCTTGCCGCGCTCCTCTACGACAAGATGCGCCGTAGCGGTATCACGCAACTCAAAGACACGGTCCACGGTGTGAATCGCTTGAGGGACCTCGTCCAGCCAACGTGCAATGCCCTGCTGCGCGACACGACGAACCTCGAAGGGCAGGCCGGATAGATAGAGGCCATGCAGGCTAAGGTTCTTTCGGATCAGTCCGGCGAGCGGAAACGCGGCATCGGGATCAGGCCCGATGGCATATGAGACCCAGTTGGCATGGTTTGCGGCTACTTGCAGACACAGGCGGAGGTTGCAGCCTGCGTCGACATCGACGATGTGGTCCACGCCCCGCCCCCCGGTGGCAGAGAGAATCGATACCGCGGCATCTGGCGCGGTGTAGTCGATCACCTCGTCGGCACCTGCGCGTTTGGCATGTGCAGCCTTGCGTGGCGAACTGACCGTGGCTAGAACGCGTGCACCGCCCCACTTGGCGAGTTGCACCGCGTAGTGCCCAACGGCGCCCGCGCCGCCTGTAACCAGCACTGTCTTGCCTTCGATCGGTCCCCTGAGGAACAGGCTGCAGTAGGCAGTCATGCCCGGAATACCCAGGCATGCCCCTTGCGTGAAGTCCATATGCTCTGGAAGCGGTGCGGTCAGCTCATACGGAAGACAAATATATTGCGCCGCAGTGCCATATGCTCGTCCGCGCTGCCCGAAATACAGCCAGACCCGGGAACCCAGCATCCCAGCGTCGACGCCAGAGCCGACTGCGTCGACCACACCCGCGCCGTCGCTGTTGGGAACAATGCGCGGGAACTCCATTCCGTGCATGCGCCCTCCGCGCCGGTTCGCGTCGGCTGGGTTCACCGCCGACGCATGGAGCCGCACGCGAACCTCACCAGGACCAGGCTGCGGCGTCGGCAACTCGCCGAATTGCAGTACCTCCCCAGCCGGACCCTGTCGGTCATACCAGATAGCCTTCACGGTTTGTCTCCAGTGGAATTCTTGACACTTCGGCGTTAGCCGGTTGCCCTTAAAAGGCAGACTGCCTTGCACTGCGACGAACGAAGGCGCTCGTTTCAGGCGGCCATCAATTGCTTGCCCGACATGGCTCCCGTGACAGCGATTCAGGCCGCCTTGCCCATGTCTTCGACTACCTTCTTGGCGTCGCCGAACACCATCATGGTCTTGTCCATGTAGAACAGCTCGTTGTCCAGGCCCGCGTAGCCCGCGGCCATCGAACGCTTGTTCACGAT
>NZ_AHJE01000017.1 GCF_000243095.1 Cupriavidus basilensis OR16
CCGGTCAGCGTGTTGTTGGTGCCGTTGATGTTGATCGAGGCGGGCTTGGCGGTGCCGGGCGTGAAGACGGCGCCCTCGGTGGTCCCGAATTCGATCGTTATCTTGGCGCTGCCCAGCAACTGGCCCGTGCTGTGCCCAGCAACTGGCCCGTGCTGTCGGCGATGCCGTTGGACACCAGTGTTTGCGACTGCGCCAGCTGCGACACCTTGACCGCATAGCTGCCCGCCAACGCGGACTTGTCGGCCACCACGCCCAGCACGCCGGTGTTGCTGGATGTGGTGGTGCTGCTGTTGTACAGGCTCGCCGTGCCAAGCGCGCTGGCAGCATTCTGGAACGAAGCCAGCGCCCCTTGCAGCAGACCATAAGCGCGGAGAGCTTGGTGGTGTGGACGGTGGCCTTCTTGGTCAGGGCAGTGAGCTTGGTCTCTTCCGCCTTTTGCAGATTGTCCAGCAAGGTGCTCAGGTCCAGCTGGGACCCGACTCCTATCGAGGAAATAGCCATGGTTGCAATCCCTTAATTGCGTGTTGGAGGAGGTCGGCCCGCCGAAGCGGCCCGGCTAGTCAGGAGAGCCAGTTGCGCGCGGATGGTACGGCCGGCACGCAGGGCTTCCTCGGGCGAGGTACTGATCGATGGCGTCGCCATAGGCGTGCGCTGTATTGCGACAAGCCGCTGGTTCCTGGCAGGAAATCCGGTGCCCGTCGCCTGGCTGTCGCGTCGCCCTTGATGCTGTCGACACGAGGGTAGATACGGGTACGCCGGGACAGCCATGGGACATCACCGGCCATTAAGATGTTGCTGACTTCACCCCGGATCGCTGATCTGTCGGCTGTGTGCGCCGATCTTGTCCTCGTGTCGCGCAGAAGAGGTGCGCATCGACCGAAAACCAGGGGGTAGTCCCGATCGTGTGCTTCACTCTTCACGCTCAAGATCGTAGCGGCGTGAGTCTAGGGCCAATTGAAAGAATAAGAGGTGAAATTCCGCGCATATCGTTTGGGTCGGCGCCGCGCCCCCGCGCGTTGCCAGCCACCGCGAAACCCATCGCCGGGCCTGCAGAAAAAGCACTGCGGGGCCGTTCATTTGCCATTAAGTTCGAGAGGGAGATGCCGATATGAACCGCAAGGGTTTGCTCGACGCAGCGGCGGTACTGGAAGACCTGGCTGCCGGCCTCGAGCCGGATCGCGGCCGGATCGTGGCCGGCGCGCAGGCGCTTGAGGCCATGCACGCCGATCACCCGTCGTGGCGCGACATGACCGACGCCGCGTTCGGCCTGCAGGCGCTGGCCGCGGGCGGGGCGCTTGACCTGGACGCGAAAGGGTGCGCCCGCGCTGCCCGCCTGGCGGAGATTGTCCGCAGCCTCGCCGACTCTCTGTAGGGCGCCCGGCGTCGCTCGCCTAAGCCAGCGACAGTACGATGACTGCGGCGCCGGCAACGGCAACCAGGTCTTCTATCACCGCCGCAGGCAGGTCTTGGCCAAAGATCGCCGCAAGGCGCGCGCGCGCAGCCGCGCCGCCAAGCGTGCCGATCACCGCGCCCGCGGCGCCAAGGATGCCCCCTCCCACCAGCATGCCGCCACCCGCCCCGATCGTGGCCCCGCAGAGCGCCCCCGAAAGGATGCGCGCGCCGAACTGCTGCGGCACCTTGCGGCTCGGCGTGCCGGGCAGCTTGTCGGTGATGAGTTCCACCGCCGCCAGCAGGCTGAAGATCCAGGGCGTGAACCGATATCCCATGAAGGCAAGCCAGCTACCCGACAGGTCCAGCAAGCCTGCGTGGACCGCCCAACTGACAGCGGCGGGTGCCGTCATGGCGCGCAGGCCAGCCACGATTCCGATTAAAAGCGAGAGCAAGTACAGGGTCATGGCGGCTGTTCTCAATCAAGGCTGGCAAAGGTGGCGCGCCTGACGCAGTGAGCTTAGCCCTGTGCCATGCGCGGGCACGTGCGCTAACCCACACGGCGGGTATGCCAGCGGCGCCTGCCGTGCTTGTCACCGGGCACACCTGGCACTTCCCCTTGCGGCTAACACCAATACCTGGCGGCTGCCCGTCGATATGACGGTGCGGCCACTTTTCTTGCTCATGACCGGGTGGCGGCCGCGTTGTGACTGGACAAGGTTTACCATTAATTGACATGCACTCAAATAACGCCTAGATTATTGAGACGGTAGCATTTAGACAAAGGAGACGCCGTGACGGAGCAGAACAAGGCACAGGTAACAGCGGGCATGCGTGGCGCGTCGTGGGATGCACGGCTGATGACGCGCCATTACCAGATGGTTCCCTATACGCTGGGTACCGCGGACGGCCAGCGCACGCTCGGCTTTCTCTTCACGGCGACCGGCACGGAAAGGACTGTCGTCTCCATCATGCACCCCCGCGAGATGGCGATCACGCACTATCTCGTGCCGTTCATTCTCGACGCCGGCTGCGCCTGCTCGCTGCGCCTGCTGGGTGCAGGGCCCCCGGTCGATCGGCAACGACCTGCGGCTGGAGCATGAGATCGCGCTGTTCGACGTGGCGGCAGGCATGACACACCTGCGCGAGCTGGGTTTTGAGCGCATCGTGCTGCTGGGCAATTCCGGCGGCGCTTCGCTGTACACCTTTTACAACCAGCAGGCGCTCGCGCCCGCAGCGCAGCGCATCGCCCGGACCCCGGGCGGGCGTCCGACCAACCTGGCCGCGCTGCGGATGCCCGCGGTCGACGGCATGATCCTGGTCTCTCCCCATCCGGGGCAAGGCAAGCTGTTGATGACCGGGCTCGATCCCTCGGTTGTCGATGAGAACGACCCGATGCAAACCGATGCGTCGCTCGATCCGTTCTCCGCGGCGAACGGCTTCGACGCCGCCAGCGGGCGCGGCAGCTATGCGCCGGACTTTGTCGCGCGCTACAGCACCGCGCAGCAAGAGCGGGTGAAGCGGATCGACGAGCACGCCAGGCAGTTGCTGCGCAGCAAGCAGGCCGCCCGCCAGCGTATCAAGGCAGGCGCCGGCAGCGAGTTGGACCGGCGCGTGGCCGCGCATGCGCCCATCTTCCACGTCTGGCGCACGGACGCCGACCTGCGGTCCTGGGACATCGCCCTGGACCCGTCGGACCGCCAAACGGGCACGCTGTGGGGCAAGGACCCCTTTGTTTCCAACTGGGGCAGCGTCGGCTTCGCACGCGTGGTGACGCCGGAGTCCTGGCTGTCGACCTGGTCGGGCCTGAGTTCCAACGCGTCGCTGGACAAGACCATTGGCGCGGTGCACCAGCCCACGCTACTGCTGGAATATACCGGCGACCAGTGCACGTTCCCGGCCGATATCGAGTCCATCTACGCGCAGATCGGCAGTACGGAAAAGCGCCACGTCCGCGTGCGCGGCAATCACCATGGCATGGCACTGAGCCCCGACGAGGAGCCGGGCCAGCGTATCGCCGGGGCGCATATCGTCGAATGGCTGCGCGAGCTGATGGTGTAGGAAAAGTCATCCCGCACGTCGCAGGCCAATGTGGCGCGCAGACAAAAAACAGACAACAGACAAGCAAGGGTAGACAGACATGGTGCAATCCCAATCGGTACGGCCCCCGGAATTGCTGGCGGGCGTCAGGTACCCCGACGAAGACCGGCTACGGCGCTACGTTGCCGACGGCGTGCTGACGCAAGAAACGCTGACCGGGGCCTTTCGCGCGTCGTTCGAGACCCATGCGGACCGGCTCGCGCTGGTTGGCCCGGAGGGCCGGCTGACCTACCGCGACCTTGACGAGAAGACCGAGCGCCTTGGCGCCGCGCTGCTGGCGCTGGGCCTGCAGCCCCTGGATCGCGCGGTGTTCCAGTGCGGCAACAGCAATGAGCTGCTGCTGGCGTTCCTGGGCTGCCTGAAGGCGGGCATCATTCCGCTTTGCTCGCTGCAGGCCTTCCGCAAGCTGGAAATCGGCTACCTCGGCAATCTCTGCGAAGCCCGCCTGCATGTCGTGCAGGGCGACGACGCCCGGTTCGACGACGTGGCCTTCGCGCAGGAAATGCAGGCCGAAGTACCGAGCTTGTCCATCATCGTGCAAGCACGTGGCGAGCGTCGTGGCAGCGCGGTGCTACTGGCCGACCTGATCGAAGAGATGCCGCTGGGCCGGGCGCGCGAGATCCTGGGTCACGCCAGATATCAGCGAGGAAAACCTGCGCGGCCTGGTGCGCGACTACCAGCCCACCTGGTTCGGCGTGGCGGGGCCGATCCTCACGCGCATTGCGCCGGAGCTGGCGCAGTCGGATGGCAGTGCGCGAGCGCGCAGGAATTTCATCGTGCCGAAAAACGCCGCCGGCCTGACGCGCCTGACGGGCTCGCCCGCATACCATATCTTCGGCATGACAGAAGGTGTGATCATGTTTTCGCGCAAGGACGACCCGCAAGAGATCCGCGACACCTCCGTCGGCAGCCCGGTGTCCGCGCATGACGAGGTCAAGCTCGTGTCACCGGGCACGGAGGATCCCGTGGCCGACGGCGAACCCGGCGAGGCCCTGTTCCGCGGGCCTTACACCATCCGCGGTTACTACAAATCCGAGAAGGAGGACGTGACGCGCTTCACCGCGGACGGCTTCTACCGCTCCGGCGACCTGATGACGTCGCGCGTGGTGGACGGCAAACGCTATTACTTCTTCTTCGGGCGCATCAAGGATGTGGTGGACCGCGGCGGCGAGAAGATCAATGCCGAGGAGCTGGAGAACGTCATCAACCTGCATCCGAGCGTGTTGGCCTGCGCCGTAGTGGGCATGCCCGACCGCGTCTATGGCGAGCGCGTGTGCGCCTTCGTCACACCCAAGGCGCCCGCAAGCGACCTCACGCTGGCGCAGCTGACCCGCTACCTGCAGGAGGCCGGCCTGGCCAAGTTCAAGTGGCCCGAGCGGCTGGAAGTCATCCGAGAGTTCCCGCTGACCGCATCCGGCAAGCTCAGCAAGGTGCTGTTGCGCCAGCAGATCATCCAGTTGCTCGAGGCCGAGACGGCCGGCAACACCGTAACCGAAGGGAAGTGAAATGACCGAAGCGAAACACCTTGCCGGCGTGCCGTCCGTGCGGTTGCACGGCGTGCATCACACCGCGCGTCCCACCTGGAAGCTGGCCGAGACCGTGCATTTCTACCGCGACCTGCTTGGCCTGCCGCTGGTCCACGCCATCTCGGCCAAAGGCTGGGGCCCGGACAACCATGCGGACTTCCTGCACTTCTTCTTCGATAGCGGCAACGGCAGCACCATTGCTTTCTTCTACTACATCGGCACCGAGCGGCCGGACTGGCTGGCGGTGCGCGAGCACTACCAGGATCGCGCCACGCACACTGCCTGGCGCGTGCGCGACGAAGCGGAGCTCCTGGAATGGCGCCAGCGCGTGGAAGCGGTTGGCATTGCGCTGCGCTACCAGATCCGCCACGAGGTCATCGAGTCGATCTACTTCAACGATCCCAACGGCTATCCGATCGAGATCACCTGGCAACTGCGCCCGTTCAGCGAGGCCGACGCGCTTGATGCGAGGCTGACCATCGAGGCAGCCATGCAGCTGGAGACGACGGCGGACGCTGCCACCGCGTTCACGTCCATCGAGCCGGTCTGGCAACGCAAGGCCGCGCAGATCGGCACGGCGCCGGAGCAGGCCGGCAAGGCATCGGTCTATGTGCTGGACGTGCCGGAATTTGCCGCGCTGATCGGCGTGGCGCGCACGACCGAAGGCTATGCCACCACCCCGTTGCAGAACGGCTATGTGCGCATTGACGGCAATCCGCAGATCCGCTTCGGGCGCAAGGCGCTGGGCTTCAAGCCGGCAGTCTGGTACGGCGCGCTGACCGGCGGCCTGATCGGGCGCATCGTCCAGTTCGATATGGACGCGCTGGTGATTTCCCCGCGGGAGGGGCAATGAAAGCCGCAATGAAAGTCGCCATTGTCGGAGGCGGCCCCTCCGGGCTCTTTCTCTCCATCCTGCTGAAGGAGCGGCTGGCGTCGGTGGAGATCGACATCTACGAGCAAAACCCGGAAGACGCCACGTTCGGCTTCGGCGTGGTGCTCGCGGACACCGGGCTGTCCAGCCTGCGCGCCGCATCCCCGGTGGTGGTCGACGAGCTTGCCAAGGCGATGCGCTTCAGCGACCGGCACACCATCGTGAGCCACGAGGCGCCTATCACCATGAAGCGCCCCGGCGCGGGCGGCGGCGCGATTCCTCGCATCCAGCTGCTGTCGGTGCTGCAGGCGCGTGCCCGCGAGCTCGGCGTGCGCGTGGCGTACAACAAGCGCATCAGCGGCTTTTCGGCCATCGAAGCGGACCTGGTCGTGGGCGCCGATGGGGTCAACTCGCTGCTGCGGGCGTCCAACGAGGAGGGCTTCGGCACCTCGCGCCACAACCTGACCAACCACTTTGCCTGGTACGGCGTGGAGAAGGCGTTTCCCAATCCGGCCCTGGTGTTCCGGCAGTACGAGGGTGGCTATTTTGTCGCGCACTACTACCCGTACTCGGACGCCATGAGTACGTTCGTGGCCGAGTGCGACCACCAGACCTGGCAGGATCTCGGCATGGACGCAATGTCCAACGAGGCGCGCCAGGCCCTGTTCGAGACGGTGTTTGGCGCGGAGTTGGGTGGCTACAAGCTGGTCTCCAACAACTCGAGCTGGCGGCAGTTCCCGGTCGTGATCAATCAGACCTGGCATGTCGGCAACCAGGTGCTGATCGGGGATGCGCTGACCAGCGCCCACTTCTCGATCGGCTCGGGCACCCGCATCGCCATGGAGGACGCGATCGCGCTGGCCGAGGCCATCGTCGCTTTCCCCGGGGATGTGCCGGCGGCGCTGCGGCGCTACGACGATGTGCGCCGCCCGCAAAAGGCCAAGCTCATCCGCGCCTCGGAGGCCTCGTACAACTGGTACGAGCGTATTCGCGAATGGATGAACCTGGCAACGCCGCATGAGTTTGTCTACCGCTTCATGACCCGCACCGGCCGCGTGGACGTGAACCGGCTGCGCGAGGAGTATCCCACCCTGATCGCCGAGCTGGCGGCCGCTGGCGTCACCGATCTCGGCGCGCCGCGGCCATGATGCGCGCCACCAAATACGTGCTGAGCGAGCAGCCGTTTGTGGTCCGCTCGCCGGGCCCCAGACCTAACGAGAACAAGCGACCCCAAGATGAATTACCGAATCGGCCAGATCGTCCCCAGCTCCAACATCACGATGGAGCGCGAAGTGCCCGCCATCTTTGCCGGGCGCATGCGGCAACTGCCAGAGCGTTTCTCCTTTCATTCCAGCCGCGTGCGCCTGCACCGCGTGGTGGCGCAAGAGCTGGAGCGCATGAACCGCGACATGGGCCGCTGCGCGCTGGAGCTTGCCGAACTGACGCGCACCGTGGTTGAGTACATCGAAAGCGAAGGCATCGAGGTCAAGGACGCAATCAACTTCTCGATCCTCGACAACCTGGAGGTCGGCGAGCGCGATCCGCTGCAGTTGCTGGAGGACGTGACGCGCCTGGATACCGCCGGCGTGGACACGGTGGTGCTGTCCGCCTGCGTGCAGATGCCGTCGTTCGCGGCGATCGAGCGCGCGCAGCTGGCGCTGGGCGTGCCGGTCACTTCCACGGCCGTCTGCACGGCGCGGCAGATGATGCGGCGCCTGGGCCTCGAAGCGGTGGCGCCGGATGCCGGCGCGTATCTCGGCAGCAAGGCCGGGCTGGTGTAGGCAACGGGCCGTCAGCGCCCGAGGAGACAACATGATGCAAGAAACCCATCGGACGGCGTCGCAGGTTGGACGTTGGCCTTATATCGCGGTGGTGCTGGGCGCGGCGCTTGGCATGCTGGCCGGCTATGCGCCTTTGTTCAACGCCACTGCTGGCGTGTTCGTGCGCCCGCTGGCCGCCGAGTTCGGCTGGGGCCGCTCGGAGGCGTCCCTGTCCTACGCAGCCTCGATGTTCGGGCTGGCGGTGGTGAGTCCGCTGGTTGGGACCATGATGGACCGTTACGGCATCCGGCGCGTGATCGCGGTGTCTGCGGTGGTCTTCGGCATCGCCACGGCGTGCATGGCGTGGCAGGACGGCAGCAAGGCCATGTGGGTCAGCCTGTCCGTGGTGGTAGGCGTGTTCGGCGCGGCCACGTCGGTGCTCGGCTATCTCGCCGTGTTGCCGCAGTGGTTCGACCGCCGTCTTGGCTTGGCGCTTGGCGTTGCCATGTGCGGCCTGGGGCCGGCACCGTGTTGATGCCGGCCACCGCGCAGTATCTGGTGACCGGCTATGGGTGGCGCACAGCCTACGTGGTGCTGGGCGCCGGCTCGATCGTCTTGTCCTTGCTGGCATGCTCGCTGTTGCGCGAGCGCAAGGCGGCGGGAAGGGTGCAGGGCGCCGTGCGCGGCCAGCTGGTTGACGGCGTGCCGTTCCCCGAGGCGCTGCGCAGCTATCGCTTGTGGGCCATCTGGGCGGTGTTCGTGCTGGCGTCCTCCGCCACGCTGTCGCTCGGGCCGCATCTGCCGGCGATGTTTGCCGACCGGGGCTTCAGCCCGGAGCAGGCAGCGCGCAGCGCCTCGATGGTGGGCATCGGCCTGCTGATCGGCCGCATCCTGACCGGCGTGCTGATCGACCGGATCCACGCACCATTGGTCGCCTGCGTGTTCTTTGGCGGTGGCGCGCTGGGCATCTTCCTGTTGCGCTCGGCGCATGATTACCAGGCGTTGCTGCTCGCCACCACGCTGATCGGCCTCACCATCGGCGCGGAAGGCGACCTGATCTCCTACCTGGTGCGATCGTACTTCGGCTTGCGTTCCTTTGGTGCCTTGTTCGGCATTGCGTTTTCCGGCTACGGCTTCGGCGCGGTGCTCGGCCCGATCGGGCTCGGCGCCTGGTTCGACCGCCACGGCAGCTACGATGCGCCGCTGCTGGCACTGCCCGGCATGCTGCTGCTGGCCGCCGCGCTGACGCTTTCCCTCGGCCGGTACCGGCGGGCGGGCGAACTGCCGGCCGTGGCGCCGGCGGCCGCTAGCGCCTGAGCAGGAGTCAGGACCGGACCCGGTCCGTTGACAGGTAGAATCAGCACGGGCGCAATTATCAAGCCGCGCCACCTGTGCCGATCCGCCACCGACCTATGCCAGCCGCCAAGAAATCCGCCACCGTAGCCGAAAGCCCTCCCGCCATGCCGCGCCGCCGGGGCCGTCCGCCCAAGACGGATTCGCCGATCGGCGCGGAGGCGACGCTGAGCCGGGTCGCCATCCTGCAGCGCGCCATTGAACTGACGAAGACCATGCCGCTGGACCAGATCTCCATGGTCCAGCTAGCCAAGGATTTCGGCGTGGCGCCCGGGCTCATCCACTATTACCTGGGCGGGCGGGATCAACTGGTCTCCGGTGTGCTGAATGACTACTACCGGCAGCGGCTGGGCCGGCTCTCGTCGCTCACCGGGGACTGGCGCCGCGACGTGGAGTCTTTTGTGCGGCTGAGCTTCCAGGTGGCGATCGAAAACCCCGGCGTGAGCATCTATGTCGCCTCGCACAACCGTTTCCGCCTCTTCCAGGATGTGCAGCCGGGTGAGACCGACTACGGGATGGAGTTTTTCAACCGCATGACATCGGCCATCATGCAAGGCGGCTTCAACGCGGACCAGGTCGCGCTCGGCTATCACCTGCTGGCGCAATACCTGGTGTCCGCCAGCATGGCGGAGGCTTCCCGCCAGTTGCCGGCCTACCACCAGGCCTTCATCGAGAACAAGCTGGAGTCCGTGTCGCCGCTGCAGTATCCCGGGGCCCGCTTTGTCAGCAAGTCGTTCTCGCGGCTGAGCTCGGAGACAGCGTTCGAGGAAGGGCTGCGCATGACGCTGGACGGCATCGAGGGATGGAAGCGGGACGCGGGCCTTGCCACCATGCCGGCGGCCAGCGGTGCCGCCACGCCGCGCAAGCCCCGCGCCAGGAAGGCCTGACCCCACCAGTCCTTGGGGCTCGATGACGGCGAGCGCGCATTGCGCCGGGGGGCAACCCTACAGCATCGACTCCACCTGTGTCACCAGCTTGCCCAGTGCGAGCTCCATCACCGCGCGTTCCTGGGGGGAGAGCGCGGACATCAGCGTCTCGTGCCGGCTGGAGGCGATCCGCATGATCTTCTCGAACAGCGGCTTGCCCTCGGCGGACAGCGAGATCAGCACCGCGCGGCCGTCGGTGGGTGACGGCTCGCGCTTGACCAGGCCTTGCTTGATGAGGTGATCGGCGGCGCGGCTGGCCTGGCTCTTGTCGAGGTTGGCGAAGCGCGCCAGATCGATGATCAGGAAGGGGCCGAACTCGCCAATGGCGGCGAGCGTCCTGGCTTCGCTGAGCGACAGGTTCAGCGCTTCCGAATACGCATGCGCGATGCCGCGGTCGAACTGCTTGACGATGCGGTGCAGGCGGTACGTGGCGAAGTCGGCGAGGGAGGGATTGGGGCCGCTCACGATGCGGGGTCCGGCATGTTGCTGGCTTCTTCGAAGCTCTGCGAGACCTCGTCGAGCAATCGCGCCGCATCGGTAAAGCCGGTATGGCGGCTGAGCGCCAGCAGCGCCACGCGGGCCAGGTAGAGCGAGGTGTTGTGCTCGCCGAGCGCGGTCATGCGGTAGCACATCGCCGTGTAGATTTCATCGAGCTCGGTCGGGCTCATGGTCGGTTGCATGTTGTTCTCCGGCTTCAGTCGATCTGCATGGCAAGGGCGATGGCGTCCCGCACATCGCTGGCGCGGGCTTGTCTCCAGCGGCCGCTGACGTAGCCATCCGGGCGGACCAGGTAGAGCGTACCGTCGACGGCGTCCAGTGCGCGCCTCACGGCATCGCGTGGATCGGCCAGCCGTCCCGCCGCTGGCACCGCGTTCGCAATCAGGTAGCAATCCAGTTCCAGGCCGCCGTCGCAAAGCTGGCGCAGCCCGGGCACGGCGTGCTCCAGGTCCGCGCCGGCGCCAGCAAAGCAAAACGCGGTGAAGCCCTTGCCAATGCAGCGGACCAGCGAAGTCGGCGTGCCGTCCGGGCCGACCAGCGGCATGTCAGGCAGCGTGGCGCCCGGTGCCGGGCCGGCCTTGAAGGCAGGGTCGTCCGTCGCGGCAATGGGCGAATCGGCAAAGACAGCGGGGCTGGTCTGGCGCGGGTTGATCAGCGAGCGCAGTTCCGCGTGCGCCGCCGATAGGCCCAGCACGGCTTCACGCATCAACGCAAAGGCAGGCGAGGGCGGGGCCATGAACTCCGTGCTCTTCGCGCCGAAGCGCATGTTCTCGCGCGCCGCCGCCACGCGCTCCGTGGAGTAGGAGGGCAGCAAGCCGGGGGAGGCCTTGCCGCGCACGGCAAGGGCGAGCTTCCAGGCGAGGTTGAAGGCATCGTCGAAGCCGCTGTTCAGCCCGCGCACGCCAAAGATCGGCACCAGGTGCGCGGCGTCGCCGGCAAAGAGCGTGCGGCCGTGCACGTAGCTATCCAGCGTGAGGCACTTCGCGTTGTAGATCGAGATCCACAGTGGCTCCCACGGCGCGCTCACGCCCATCATCTTGAGGTGGCTCGCCACGCGCGGCAGCACATTCTCCGGCTTGACCGCCTGCTCCGCATCCTCGTGCTCGCCGACCTGGTAGTCGATGCGCCACACCTGGTCCGGCTGCTGGTGCAGCAAGATGGTGGAGCCGGGGTTGGATGGCGGGTCGAACCATGCCAGCCGCTCGACCTCGCGCGGGGCGTCGATGGCGATATCCACGATGACGTAGCGGCCCTCGTACTGCATGCCGCGCAAGGACAGGCCGAGCGCATCGCGCACGGCGCTGCGGCCGCCGTCGGCTGCCACCAGCCAGTCCGCGCGCATGGTGTAGGCGCGTTCGCCCGCGGCTACCGCCAGCGTCACGCCGTTGCCGTCCTGCGTGACGTCGGTAACGCGGTTGTGCCAACGGACCTCGATCAGGCCCGGGTAGCGCGCGATGGCGTCGAGCAGGTATTGCTCGATGTAGTACTGCTGGATATTGACCATCGGCGGGAAGGCCTGGCCAGGCTCGTGCGGCATGGTGAAGTGCAGCACTTCGTCGTTGCGGTAGTAGCTGCGCCCGCCTGCCCAGGCGAGGCCCTTCTCGAGCACGGCGTTGGCCACCCCGAGCGCGTCGAGGATTTCCAGCGAACGCCGGGAGATGCAGATGGCCCGGCTGCCTTCGCAGGTGCCGTCATCTGCCTCCAGCACCACGCTGGGGATGCCGTGGCGGGCCAGGGCCAGCGCGACCGCCAGCCCGACCGGGCCGCCGCCGGCGATGACGACCCGGCGCGGCGCGTCCAGGCCGTCGGGGTTCAGCACCGGCAGGGATGCGGCGTGGACTTCGCGCTGGTACATGTCTGGTCTCCTGGTTGTGTGCGCAACCAGTTCAGGATAGTCCAAAATGGTTGCGTGCACAACCAGATGGCTGCTCGGACATGTTTAGCTGGATGGCCTGGCGATGCCGGTCCCGCTCAAAACGCCACCATCGCAAAGTCTTCCTTGCCCACGTCGCAGAGCGGGCAGCGCCAGTCGTCCGGGATGTCCTCCCAGCGGGTGCCTGGGGCGATGCCCTCTTCGGGAAGGCCGGCGGCTTCGTCGTAGACCCAGCCGCAGATGATGCACACCCATTGCTTGAACTCGTTGGCGGCGCTGGGCGTGGCGGCATTTTCCGCAGCGGGGGGCGCTTTTGGCGCTTCGGCCTGTTTCGCCTGCGCCGGCTCATCCAGGCTAAAGACAAGCGGCGCGGCCGTGGCTTCGCCGTTGGGTGCCAGGCGCGCCTGCAACTGCACAAGGAGCGCTTGTGCCTCTTCCGTGGTCAGGTCGATCCAGTACGGATCGCCCGCGCCGTCGTTCAAGCGTTTTGGGGAAAACTGGATCTCTACTGCGGTGCCTTTCTTGTACATGCGATCAGGGGGCGGGGTATCGGGTTTCGGGTTTCGGGTTTTCGGGTCCTGTGCAGGGTAAGGATTAGACAGGAAAAAGCACGCCGGCGAGCCATTGCTGGAAATCGGCAACCACGTCGCCGTCCAGTTCATGGCCGATCGGGTAGCGCCGGGACTGGTGCGGCACGCCCAGCGCGTCCAGCCAATGGTCCGCGCGCTCGGCCCACGCTACGGGCAGTTTGTTGTCGAGTTCGCCGTGCGCGATGAAGGCCGATAGCCCGGCAAGCGCCTCGCGCGGGGCGAGATGCGGCGCGATCTCCGGCAGGATGCGCCCGCTCAGCACGGCAAAGCCGGCCACGTCGGCCGGCGCGCTCAGGCCAACGCTGGCACTGAGGATGCCACCCTGGCTGAAGCCGGCGATCACCGTGCGCGCGGGCAGGGCGCCATCCTGTGCATGGAGGGCACGGACGAAGGCAATCAGTTGCTGGCGGCTGTGCTCCGCCTGGACTGCGTTGATGGACGGCGCGCCACCGGCGAAGCTGACCTCGAAAAAGCCATGCTGGCCGGGCCCGAAGGTGAGCGGGCCTTGCACCAGCACCACTTCGACGCGCGCGTCTATACGCGTGGCCACCGGCGCGAGGCTGGTCTCGTTGCTGCCCACACCGTGCAGCAGCAGGAGCCGCGCGGCAGGTACCGCGGCTGAATCCGCTTGCGCCTTTCGCAAGCGATAACGCAGGCCGGTCGCGGGATCTTCGGCCAACGGGCCGATTTCATTGCGGGTGGTGTTCATATCGTATCGAGTGGTGTATCGAGTGGCTGTGAAGCAGGATCAGGCCGCAACGGGCTGCGCGGCTAGCGGCTGGCATTGGCCAAGCACATACGATTCCATCGACAAGATCCCGTAGGTGATGCCGCCGTCGATCACCGCCAGCGGCTCGCCCGCCTCGGCCGCGCCGATGGCAACCAGCAGCGGCAGGAAGTGCTCGTCGGTCGGGTGCGCGCGCTCCGCGTGCGGGGCCAGTCGGCGGTAATCGATCAGCGGCTGCGAGTCGCCGGTGCGCATGGCGCTGCGCACCGCCTCGCGCACCCACTGCGTAAATGCTGCCACGTACGCGCATCGCCGCCGCCATGGCCGCGGAATTCATGGAGGTTGTGCGTCATGCTGCCGGAGGCGACGATCAGCACGCCCTGCTCGCGCAGCGGCGCCAGGGCACGGCCCAGCGCCAGCGCGCCGGCCGTGTCCAGCGGCTGCGGCAGCGACACCTGGAACACCGGCACCTGCGCATCGGGATAGAGATGGCGGATCGGTACCCATGCGCCGTGATCCAGGCCGCGCTGGGGATCGAGCCCGGCGTTGAAGCCGGCCTGTGCCAGCAGCGCCACCGTGCGCTCGGCCAACGCCGGATGTCCGGCCGCCGGGTAGCGGATCTCGTACAAGGCACGCGGGAAACCGCCGAAATCGTGGATGGTCTGGGGCTGCGCGCTTGCCGTCACGCGCACGCCGCCGCGCGTTTCCCAGTGGGGCGAGACCACCAGCACCGCCTTGGGCGGCGGCAGTGCCTGGCCCAGCGCGGCGAGTTGCGGGCCGGCCAGGCCCGGCTCGATGGCGAAGGTGGGCGCGCCATGGGAGACGAACAGGACGGGCAGTACGGTAGACATCTCGGGTTCTCCGGTAGCCACGGCAAAACGCGCGGCATGCAAGGATAAAAGGACAGAAGGGATGTTGGTAGTCTATTGATTCATATGGCGTCGATAAACTACCCTATGCGTGATATATAGTCCCGATTATCGAGATAATCCGCCAAGCGTCGAGGCAATCCCATGGACCGAGCCCTGGAAATGACCGTATTCACCGCCGTGGTCGACGCCGGCAGCTTTGTCGGCGCGGTCGAGGGCCTGCGCATGTCCAAGGCCGCGGTCTCGCGCCACGTGGATGCGCTGGAGCAGCGCCTGGGCGTGCGCCTGCTGCAGCGCACCACGCGCCGGCTGTCGCTGACCGAGGAAGGGCGCATCTTCTACCAGCGCGCGCGCGAAGTGCTGGCGGCGCTGGACGATGCCGAATCCGATATCACGTCCCGCACGCAGGAGCCCAGCGGGCTGATCCGCATCAACGTGCCGCTCACGTTCGGCATCCTGCACCTCGCGCCGCGCTGGAGCGGCTTCATGGCGGCGTATCCGCAGGTTGATCTCGATATCACCCTCAATGACCGCGTGGTGGACCTCGTCGACGAAGGCTACGACCTCGCGGTGCGCATCGGCGACATGCCAAGTTCCGCACTGATCAGCCGCAAGCTGGTCGCAACCCGCATGGTGCTATGCGCGTCGCCCACCTACCTCGCGCAGCACGGCGCGCCGACCCATCCGCATGAACTGGCCGGGCACCGCGTGCTGGCCTATACCAACTGGTCCGGGCGCGACGAATGGCAATTCGATGGCCCGCACGGCAAGGTCAGCGTGAGCACCCGCGCCCGGGTGTACGCCAACAATGGCGATACCTGCCGCGCCATCGCGCTGGCGCATGGCGGCATCATGCTGCAGCCGAGCTTCATGCTCCAGGACGACCTGCGGCGTGGGGACCTGGTCGAACTGATGCCCGAGTTCCGCGCGATCGAGATCGGCGTCTACGCCGTGTATCCGACGCGCAAGCAGTTGCCGCTCAAGGTGCGCCGGCTGGTGGATTTTCTGGTGGAGGCGTTTCGGGATGTGTCTTGGGGGTAGGAGCGAGGAGGCGGCGGGGCCTGCGCAAAAGCTAGCGCAATGCCCTATGTGTGTAGTATTTTGCAAAAAGCTAAATTAGCTAGCTAATACCTTGGCTGGCAGAGCAACGGGATAAGGGAGTCAATAAGGCATGGCAACTAACACGAAGGGCAAGGCGCTGACGATCACCAATCCGGCTTGCCTTGTCGACGGCTCGGATAGTGAATTCCGGCACCTGGTGAGCGGTCTGCTGCCGTTTGCCGCCCGCCTGCTGTCCGTGCGCGACGGTTTCGGCAGCCTGATCGGCCTGACGGGTGTCCAGTACTCCTTGATACGGTCCATTGCGCATCTCTCGCAACAGGGCGAAGTGACGGTGAACCAATTGGCGGAGCATCTTCATTTGAGTGGGCCATTCGTCACCGTCGAAACAGGCAAGCTCAAGAAGCTCGGGCTGATCGACAAGAAAGCCCACCCCGAAGACAAGCGCAAGATGCTGCTCACCGTGGCCGCGGCGGGCTCCAGGCTTCTGAATGAGCTGACGCCCGTGCAGCAGCGCATCAACGACGTCCTCTTCGAGGGCGTCACCCGCACTGAGTTCAAGGTGCTGTGCTCGGTAGTGGATCGCCTTGTTGTCAACGGGGATCGCGCCGCGCTCGATCTGGCGCATCTTCTGGCGCGCCAGCAAAAAGCATGACCGATCACCCCAAGGCGCGCCACGGCTACCGTGGTCAGTGGGCTGCCCACTTGATAGAGCCAATGTCGATGCCTTCGCGATGCATGTCCCACAGCGGGCTGAGATGGCGCAGCTTGGTGACAGTGGCCAGCAACATCTGAATCACTTGCTCCACTTCCGCCTGGGTCGTATACCGCCCAAGCGTAAAGCGAATCGAGCTGTGCGCCAGTTCATCGCTGCGCCCGAGTGCGCGCAGCACGAAGGACGGCTCAAGCGACGCGGAAGTGCAGGCCGAGCCGGAGGAAACGGCCACCCCCTTGATACCCATGATCAGGGATTCCCCTTCAACGAAGTTAAAGCTGACGTTCAGGTTGTGGGGGATGCGACTGGCCATGCTGCCGTTGACATAGACCTCATCGAGTTGCCTGAGCCCGGCCAGCAGCATGTCTCGCAGCCCTGCAACCCGGCGCGATTCGTCGGCTAGTTCCAGCCTGGCGATGCGGAAGGCCTCGCCCATGCCGACGATCTGGTGCGTTGCCAGCGTACCGGATCGCATGCCCCGTTCATGCCCGCCGCCGTGCATCTGCGCCTCGATGCGCACGCGCGGCTTGCGCCGGACGTAGAGCGCCCCGATGCCCTTGGGCCCGTACACCTTATGTGCGGTCACGGTCAGCAGGTCGATCTTGAGTGCATCGAGATCGATGGGAATCTTCCCGGCGGCCTGCACGGCGTCGCAATGAAAGAGGATGCCCTTGTCCCGGCATAGCTCCCCGATCTGCGCCACTGGCTGGATGACGCCAATCTCGTTGTTGACCATCATCACGGATACGAGGATGGTGTCGGGCCGCAGCGCCGCGCGCAGGGCGTCAAGGCCCAGCAAGCCATCCTCCCCGACGTCGAGGTACGTGACCTCAAAGCCCTGGCGCTCCAGTTCACGGCATGTGTCGAGCACCGCCTTGTGCTCCGTCTTCACCGTAACGATGTGCTTCCCCTTGCCGCTGTAGAAATGGGCCGCGCCCTTGAGCGCCAGGTTGTTCCCCTCCGTCGCGCCCGACGTCCAGACGATCTCGCGAGGATCCGCGTTCAGCAATGCCGCAACCTGCGCGCGCGCCGTTTCCACGGCCTGCTCGGCATGCCATCCATAGCTATGGCTGCGTGAAGCGGGGTTGCCGAAGTGCTGGTACAGGAACGGCACCATCTTGTCGACTACCCGAGGGTCGACAGGCGTGGTGGCGCTGTAGTCCATGTAGATGGGGGCTGCGGTGGGTTCGCCTTGCATTCCTTTGTCCTCCTGAAGCGTGTTGATGCACTTGTTGCCCTGCGGGGATAGCGATCGCCACAGGGTTTTTGCTAGGTTGAATACAGGTCAATAGTAGCATTTATTAATACATAAGTTACAAAGATAAATGCGATGCAGGAAGTGGTTGTGGCATGTGATCGCAACGACGCAAGCCGCGCCCGTGTGGGCCAAGCGAATTCAGGGGCCGCTCGTGAACCACCGGGCTACTTTCATCGGGACACTCAGCGCGCCAACACCGCAGGCTCCTTCCAAGGGTTTCCACTAGCTTGAATTTCAATCTCATATGGCATTCAATACTACCTAAGTTACAAAGGTAAAAAACAAAGACAAATAGCCGGCGGATCGTGTTGGAAGGATCCCTGGTTCGGATTATGTACAGGAGGGATGATGGCCGAAGCCAATGCAAAGCGCGAAGTGGATTCCGATGCCGAAGCCGATGCCAATGAGCAGCGTCGCTTCAGAAGCACGCTCGCCATGTTCGCCACCGGCGTGGCCGTGATCACCGCGCCCCGAAAGCACGGCGTGCCGGTTGGCATCACGGTGGCGTCGTTCAACTCGGTCTCGCTCGATCCGCCCTTGATCCTGTTCTCGGTGGATCGGCGTTGCCTGAGCCTGGAGGATCTTTGTTCCACCTCCCGGTACGCCGTCAACGTGCTCGAGGAAGGCCAGCAAGACATTTCCAACCGTTTTGCCAGGGCGAACTCCGGCAAATGGGATGGCATCGGCATGGCGGCGCAGGGTGGCGAAGCCCCGGTGCTATTGCCAGATGCGCTCGCCACGTTCGAGTGTGAGCCGTATGCGCAGCATGACGGAGGCGATCACGTCATCTTCATCGGACGCGTGATTCGCCACCAGGCCCGGCACGACGGCAGGCCACTGGTTTTTTCGGAGGCAGGTATCGCGCGCTCGAAAAGTCGCCTGCAGCCCCCGTGTGAATCAACGACAGATACGTATTTAGGAGAGAAGACATGGTCAAGACTGGTAGCCAGCATATTGAGATGCTGCGTGATGGCAGAGAGGTTTACCTGGACGGCAAGCGCGTGACGGATGTCACCACGCACGCGGCCTTCCGGAACTCGATCCGTAGTTACGCAAACCTCTACGACTTTCAGGCCCGCCCGGAGAACATCGGGAAGATGACATTCGAGTCGCCGGATACGGCGATCGCGTGAGCCGGATCTGGCAACTGCCGGAGAGCTATGACGACCTGGTTGAGCGCCGGATGGCGCTTGAGGCCTGGACCGAACTGCACTATGGCTTCATGGGCCGCTCGCCGGATCACGTGGCGTCCTGCATCTCCGGCATGTATATGGGGATCGACGTTTTCGAGCAGCATGACCGGGCGCGAGCCGGCGCCCTGCGCGAGTACTACAAGTACGCCCGGGACAATGATCTCTTCCTCACGTACGTCATCGTCAACCCGCAGGCCAACCAGTCGAAGGCGGCGCACGAGCAGGAAGACAAATACCTGGCCGTGGGCATCGTCGACCAGGATGCCGAAGGCATCACGGTGCGCGGCGCAAAGATGCTGGCCACCAGCGGCATCATGGCCAACGAGGTGTTCTGCAGTTGCATCCAGCCCTTGCGCGAGGGCGACGAGATGTACGCGCTGTCGTTCGCGGTGCCCATGAACATCAAGGGCCTGAAAGTCATGTCGCGCAAGTCGTACGAAGCCAACGCGACTTCGGTGTTCGACAACCCGCTGTCGAGCCGCTACGACGAGAACGATGCGGTGCTCTACTTCGACGACGTCAAGGTGCCATGGGAGCGCGTCTTCATAGCGGGCGATGTCGGCATGTGCGCCAAGCAGTTTCATGCCACGCCGGCGCATAGCTACCAGAACTACCAGTGCCAGGTTCGGCTGATGGTGAAGCTGCGCTTCCTGGTAGGCATTGCGCAGAAGATCACCGAGATCAACGGCACCAACGGATTCCCGCAGGTCAGGGAGATGCTGGGGCAGCTCGCCGCCGAGGCGGGCATGGTGGAAGCCTTCGTCTATGGCATGGAGTCCAAGGGGCGCATGGAGCGTGGCTACTTCATGCCGGACCGCAATCTCCTGTACGGCTCGCAGGTGATCACCCAGCAGCTCTACGCCAAGGTGCTCAATACCCTGCGCGAGCTGGCAGGCGGCGGGATGATCATGCTGCCGTCGAGCCTCCACGATTTCGAGAATCCCGAGCTGGCCAGGATCATCGAGAAGACGCAGAAATCTTCGGCCTGCAGCTCGGAGGAGCGCGTCAAGTTCTTCAAGCTGGCTTGGGACGCCGTGGGGTCCGAGTTTGCATCGCGCCACAACCAATACGAGATGTTCTATGCCGGTGCGGGCTTCGTGACCAAGGGCCACACCTATCGGACCTATGACTGGAAGAAGGCCACCGGCCTGGTCGACAACATCCTGGACAGCTATTCGCTCAGCGCGGAGCTGGGCCAGCTGGCACGCGCCGCCTGAGCGGGTAGCGGTGCACTGACATTCCCTGGCACACACGGAGATAACCATGGCGATCAACAAGCTTCACGATGAGTTCCACACCATTGACCTGGCGAGCGGCTGGGAGGTGCCGGAGGGCTATCCCGCCGGCATCCAGCAAAAGATCCTCTCAGGCTCGCTCGACGAAAGCGGCGGCCGCGGCAGCCGCACCCGCCTGCTGCGCTTCCAGCCCGGTGTATTCACCACCGCGCCGTTCGTGCATCGCTACTGGGAGGAGGTGTACCTGCTCAGCGGCGACCTGACCGTCGGCAACGACGAACAGGGCGAGGGCGGGCAGGCGTTCGATCCGCACACTTATGCCTGCCGTCCGCCGGGCGCCTTCCACGGGCCCTTCAAGTCTAACGCGGGTTGCATGCTGCTGGAAATCCACTACTTCGACCCGGCCTGATCATGGCAGCGACCGTGGATTCCGCGATGCGCCAGCTCTCGGCGGGCACCGCCGATGCGGCGTCCCTGCTGGCGGGCTGTGTCGAGCGCGCCTGCAATCCCGGCGGGGAGGGCGCCCGCGTTTTCCCGCACGGCGTGAGCATGGCCGCGTCGAAGCAGGCCAGGGCAAGCGACATGTTGCGCGGGCAGGGCGTAGCCGGGCCGCTGTCGGGCTTGCCGATCTCGGTCAAGGACCTGTTCGACGTGCAGGGCGACGTCACGCGGGCCGGTGCGCGCGTGTTGCCCGAACAGGTTGCCGCGGCGGATGCGGCCGCCATTGCGCGGTTGCGCGCGGCCGGCGCGGTATTTGTCGGCCGCACCAACATGACCGAATTCGCGTACTCCGGGGTTGGCATCAATCCGCACTACGGGACGCCCCGCAATCCGTTCGAGCGTGCGGTTGGCCGCATTCCCGGCGGTTCCTCGTCCGGGGCCGCGGTGTCGGTGACGGACGGCATGGCCGTGGCCGCGATCGGCTCGGATACGGGCGGCTCGTGCCGGATTCCCGCGGCGCTCTGCGGCATTGTGGGATTCAAGCCCACGGCGCGCCGGGTGCCGCTGCAGGGAACGGTGCCGCTGTCGCCCAGCTATGACTCGATCGGTTGCCTGGCGCGGACGGTTGCCTGTTGCGCCGCGCTCGACCGGGTCATGGCGGACGAGCCGGATGGGCCGGTGGCAGCGCGTCCGGTGCGTGGCCTTCGGCTGGCGGTGGCAAGGAATGTAGTGCTCGACGGGCTTTCCGGAGAAGTCGCCAGCGCCTATGAGCGTGCCCTTGGGCGGCTGGCGGCAGCCGGCGCGGTGCTGCGCGAAGTTGCCTTCGATAGCTGGGACCCGTTGCCGGAACTGGGCATCAACGGGGGCCTGGTGGCGGCCGAGGCAAGCGCGTGGCATGCCGAACGGGTTGCTGCCCTCGGGGATCGCTATGACCCGCGTGTGCTGTCGCGTATCCGCATGGGCGAGCAGCAGAGCGCCGCGGACTACCTGCGCACGCGCGCCCGGCGAATGGCCTTGTGCCGGGAGGCGCAGGGCGAAATGAAAGGGTTCGACGCCGTGGTGCTGCCGACCGTGCCGATCGTGGCGCCGCGCATCGCCGACCTGGCCGATGACGCTGCATTCTTTAGTGTCAACCGGCTGTTGCTGCGCAACCCCGCCATCGCCAATGTGCTCGACCTGTGCGCCTTGAGCATGCCGTGCCATGAGGCGGGCGATGCGCGCCTTGGCAAGTGGCTTGAAACGCGCGCCAAGCGCCAGACGGCGGACGCCATCCGCGCACTCGCCGCGTTGCGCCCCGATAGTGCGATTGTGCGCCGCGACGGTGTGGAGGCAAGCGTGCCGCTGGGCTCGGTACGGGTCGGAGACGAGATCGTGGTGCTGCCGGGCGCACGCGTGCCGGTGGACGCCAAGGTGATCGAGGGCAGCAGCCATGCCGACGAATCGATGCTGACCGGCGAGAGCCTGCCGGTACCCAAGGAGCCCGGTGCCCTGCTGACCGGTGGCGCCATCAACTATGAGGGCCGCCTGGTGGCGCGCACGGTAGCGGTGGGCGCGGAAACGGTGCTGGCGCGCATCATCCGCATGGTCGAGCACGCGCAGGCGGCCAAGGCGCCGATCCAGCGCATGGTCGACCGCGTGAGCGCCGTGTTCGTGCCGGTGGTGCTGGGCATCGCGCTGGCGACGCTGCTGGGCTGGGGCCTGATTGGCGGCAACTGGGAGACGGCGTTGCTCAACGCCGTGGCGGTGCTGGTGATCGCCTGCCCGTGCGCGCTGGGCCTGGCGACGCCGACCGCGATCATGGCGGGCACGGGCGCGGGTGCGCGCGCCGGCATCCTGATCAAGGACGCCGAGGCGCTGGAAGTGGCGCACCGGGTCAAGGTGGTGGCGTTCGACAAGACCGGCACGCTCACGGTGGGCAAGCCGGAAGTGGTGGCGCTGGCAGTGCCGGCGGGCGCGGGTGACGACGGGGAGCAACGCTTGCTGGCGCGCCTGGCCGCGCTGCAGGCCGGCAGCGAGCATCCGCTGGCGCACGCGGTGCTGGCAGCGGCGCGCACGCGCGGCATCCACGCGCCGACCGCTACCGATGTGCGCGCATTGCCCGGCATGGGCTTGTCCGGCAAGGTCGATGGCGTGGCGCTGCAGCTTGGCAGCGAGCGCCTGCGCGCGTCGCTGGGCGCAGCGGCGGGTACGCTCGAAGCGCAGGCGCAGGCACTGCAGCAAGCGGGCCGCACGGTATCGTGGCTGATCGAGACGGGCGCGCAGGATGCGTCGCCTGTGCCAAACCGCGTGGCAGGCCTGGTTGCCTTTGGCGACGCCATCAAGCCCGGCGCGCGCGGCGCGATCGAGCGGCTGCGAGCCGCCGGCGTGCGCACGGTGATGCTGTCCGGCGACAACAAGGGCGCCGCCGCGCGCGTGGCCGAGACGCTGGGGCTGGACGAGGTGCAGGCGGAAGTACTGCCGGCCGACAAGGCCGAGCGCGTGAACGGGCTCAAGGCGGGCGGCACCGTGGTAGCGATGGTGGGGGATGGCATCAACGATGCGCCGGCGCTGGCCGCGGCGGATGTCGGCATCGCGATGTCGACCGGCACCGATGTGGCCATGCATGCCGCCGGCATCACGCTGATGCGCGGGGACCCGGCGCTGGTGGCCGACGCGCTGGCGATTTCGCACCGCACCGTGCGCAAGATTCGCGAGAACCTGTTCTGGGCCTTCTTCTACAATGTGATCGGCATCCCGCTGGCGGCGGCCGGCCTGCTCAACCCGGTGGTGGCCGGCGCGGCCATGGCCTTCTCCAGTGTGAGCGTGGTCGGCAATGCACTGCTGTTGCGGCGCTGGAAGCCGGCGGGAGAGAAAGCATGAATATCGGCGAAGCGGCACAGGCTAGCGGCGTTTCCGCCAAGATGATCCGGCACTACGAGTCCATTGGCTTGCTGGCGGCACCGCCGCGCGCGAGGGCGGCTACCGCCGCTACGATGCGCGCGCGGTGCACACCTTGCGCTTCGTGCGGCGTGCCCGTAATCTCGGGTTCTCGCTGGACGAAATACGCGGGCTGCTGTCGTTGTGGCACGATCGCGCACGGGCCAGCGCCGACGTCAAGGCGCTCACCTTGCGCCACGTGACGGACCTGGAGCAGCGCATTGCCGAGCTTGCCGCCATGCGCGACACGCTGCGCCAGCTGGCCGAGGCCTGCAGCGGCGATGCGCGGCCCGACTGCCCGATCCTCGCGGATATGGCGCAGACGGGATCCGGCCTCGAGGTGGAGGAAGTGGAAACCGGCACCGGACCCGGCAGCGTTGGCGTGGTGCCGGCCTGCCATGGTTACGGCGAGGACAGCACCGCGGCCTCCTAGTCATGGCAGGCCGGCGGCACCGTAGCGGAACACAGATGGAGATCAACCGAATGGATCGACCGAGTACCGCTGCTCCCGCCGAGCCGGCCGCCATCGGCGCCGATGGTGCCGGCCCTGCCGTGGCGGCCCCCGCGCGGCCCGTCACCCCGATCGAAAGCCGCCAGCGCATGCGCGACGGCACGGAGCTGCTGCTGCGCACCTGGCAGCCCGATCCCGAGCTGTTCCCGGAACCCGCCGGCTCGCTATTGCTGGTGCACGGCCTGGCCGAGCATTGCGGCCGCTACCAGCACGTGGCGCAGCTGCTGTGCGGCCTGGGCTTGCGCGTGCGGGCCTACGACCAGCGCGGCCATGGCGCCAGCGGCGGTCCGCGCATGGTGGCGGAGCATGCGGATGTGTTCGTCGAAGACCTCACCGAAATTCACGACGCCGCGGTGGGCCAGTGGCAGGAGCTGCCATTCCTGCTCGGGCACAGCATGGGCGGGCTGGTGGCGGCGCGCTTCGCCACGGCGCGCGTGCGGCCCATCCGCGCGCTCGTGCTGTCATCGCCGGCCCTGGCCTTGAGGCTGTCCGGCCCGATGCTGGTCTTGCACCGCATGCTGCTGGCGCTGGTGCCGCGCCTGCGGGTGCCCAACCCGATCGATGCGCGCTACCTGTCGCACGACGCGGTGGTGGTGGCGCAGTACCGCACTGATCCGCTGGTGCAGGGCACCATCAGCGCCGGCGTGCTGGAGTCGTTCGTGCGTGGCATGGCACAGGCGCAAACCGATGCGCCCCTGCTGGAAGCGCCCATGCTGATGCTGGTGGCGGGCGACGATCGCATCGTCGACCCGGCCGGCAGCCGCCGCTTCTTCGACACCGCGCCGCCCGACCTGCGCGACGCGCGCTGGTTCGACACCGGCTACCACGAGATCTTCAACGAGGCACAGCCGCTGCGTGGTGAGGTATTCGCCGCGCTCACCGACTGGCTGCGCAAACATCTGCAACCGCCGGCCGCGTGAGCGTGCATGATGCGTTCCTGGCTGCCGTCGCCTGAACCATCGCGCGCATCCGCGGCCCAAGCCTGGCATGCCGCGCAGAGGCGCGGGCATTTGCAATCCCGGCGGGACGGTCCCGCGCGGACCCATCATCAACCTTTCCAAACGCGGCGCAAGGCATGACAAGAGAAAGCATGGAGACTTACGACTACATCATCGTCGGCGCCGGATCGGCCGGCTGCGTGCTGGCCAACCGCCTGACCCAGGATCCCGAAGTGAGCGTGCTGCTGCTTGAGGCCGGCGGGCGCGACGACTACCACTGGATCCATATCCCGGTGGGCTACCTGTACTGCATCGGCAACCCGCGCACCGACTGGATGTACCGCACCGTGGCCGAAGCCGGCCTGGGCGGCCGCTCGCTGGGCTACCCGCGCGGGCGCGTGCTGGGTGGCTCGTCGTCGATCAACGGCATGATCTATATGCGCGGGCAGCGCGAAGACTATGACAACTGGGCGCGCCTGACCGGTGACGACGGCTGGCGCTGGGACAATGTGCTGCCGCTGTTCAAGCGCAGCGAGGACCATCATCGCGGCGGCGACGAATTCCATGGCGCGGGTGGCGAATGGCGGGTGGAAGGGCAGCGCTTGCGCTGGGACATCCTGGAGCGTTTTATCGATGCCGCGGAGCAGGCCGGCATTCCGCGCACCGAGGACTTCAATCGCGGCGACAATTTTGGCGTGGGCTACTTCGAAGTCAACCAGCGCCGCGGCATTCGCTGGAATACCGCCAAGGCGTTCCTGCGCCGCGCGGCGGAGCGGCCCAACCTGACCATCGTCACCGGCGCCCAGGTGAGCGCGCTGACATTCACCGGGCGCCGCTGCAGCGGCGTGGATTATCTCGGCGGCGGCAAGCCGTTCACGGCGGCAGCGCGCGAGGAAGTCATCCTGGCGGCGGGCGCGGTCAATACGCCGCAGTTGCTGGAACTGTCTGGCATCGGCCAGCCCGAGCGGCTGCAGGCGGCGGGCATCGCGGTGCGCCACGCGCTGCCCGGCGTGGGTGAAAACCTGCAGGACCACCTGCAGCTGCGCAGCGTGGTCAAGGTGGACGGCGTGCGCACGCTCAATACGCGCGCGGGCAGCTGGTGGGGCAAGCTCGGCATCGGCCTGCAGTATGCGGTCAACCAGAGCGGCCCGATGAGCATGGCGCCGTCGCAGCTCGGCGCCTTCGCGCGCTCCGATGCATCCTATGCGCGGCCCAACCTCGAGTACCACGTGCAGCCGCTATCGCTCGACAAGTTCGGCGATCCACTGCATCGCTTCAATGCGTTCACCGCCAGCGTGTGCAACCTGCGCCCGACCTCGCGCGGCAGCGTGCATATCGCCGATGCGGATTTCCGCCATGCGCCGGTGATCGCGCCCAACTATCTGACGACCGATGCCGACCGCAAGGTCGCGGCGGATTCGCTGCGGCTGACGCGGCGCATCGTCGCTTCGCCCGCGCTCGCGCCCTACAAGCCGCGGGAATGGCTGCCGGGCCCGGCGTTCGAGACCGACGAGCAACTGGCCCAGGCCGCGAGCGAGATCGGCACCACCATCTTCCATCCAGTGGGCACCTGCCGCATGGGCCGCCCCGATGACCCCGAGGCGGTGGTGGACCAGCGCCTGCGTGTGATCGGCATCGATGGGCTGCGCGTGGTCGATGCCTCGGTGATGCCGTTGATCACGTCTGGCAACACCAACTCGCCGACCATCATGATCGCGGAGCGTGCCAGCGACATGATCCGCGAAGACCGCCGCCGGCGCATGGCCGGGATGGACGCCGCCACCGGCGCGGCAACGGGGAGCACCAGCCTGGCAACCGCCGGCGCCGCGGCGAATGCCAAGGCGGGAGCCGCGACACAGACCTGACATCTGGTTCATGTTTCATAATCAGTGCAAACCCGGATGTTTTGCGACGCAGCAGACGCACACAATAGACGCCCAGATGCCGTGCAGCACCGCTCACATTGGCGCGCCCCCCCAAGGGCGCGTCGCGCGTTCCGGGAGGGCACGGTACGGTGGCGATCAACGCAGCAAATAAAGCAATAAATAAAGACTAGCGGCGCTAACGCCGCAAGGCACGGGGAGCGCGACTGGATTGGCGTGACCTGTGCGGTAGTGGTGCGACCGGCATCACAGTTCTGACCATTTGACGGTGCCGACCAGAAGCCGGCGCCGCAGCAAGAGGGCGGGCAGGAGACCATGAATCAGCAAGAAACGATCCTGGAAACGCGGAACCTCACCAAGGAGTTCAAGGGGTTCACCGCGGTAAGCGACGTCAATCTCAAGGTGCGGCGCGGCGCCATCCATGCCTTGATCGGCCCCAACGGCGCCGGCAAGACCACCTGCTTCAACCTGCTGACCAAGTTCCTCGAGCCGACCACGGGCACGATCCTGTTCAACGGCATCGACATCACCCGTGAAAAACCGGCGCAGATCGCCCGGCGCGGCGTGATCCGCTCGTTCCAGATCTCTGCCGTGTTCCCGCACCTGACGGCGCTGGAGAACGTGCGCATCGGGCTGCAGCGCCAACTTGGCACCTCCTATCATTTCTGGCGCAACGAAACCACGCTCGACGCGCTCAACGCGCGCGGCATGGAATTGCTGGAGCAGGTTGGGCTGACCGACGTGGCGCAGACCGTGACGGTCAACCTGCCGTACGGCCGCAAGCGCGCGCTCGAAATCGCCACCACGCTGGCGATGGAGCCGGAGATGATGCTGCTGGACGAGCCGACTCAGGGCATGGGCCACGAAGACGTGGCGCGCGTGACCGAGCTGATCCGCAAGGTGGCGGTAGGGCGCACCATCCTGATGGTCGAGCACAACATGAATGTGGTTTCGTCGATCGCCGACAAGATCACGGTATTGCAGCGCGGCGCGATCCTGGCCGAGGGGCCGTACGCCGAGGTATCGAAAGACCCGCGCGTGATGGAGGCCTACATGGGCACCGTCGAAGCCGAACTGCAGGGCGCGCACTGAGGAGCCAGGATGAGCACAACGCCCGCACTAGAAATCAAGGACCTGCACGCCTGGTACGGCGAATCGCACATCCTGCACGGCGTGGACCTGACCGTGAATGCCGGCGAGGTGGTGACGCTACTGGGCCGCAACGGCGCCGGACGTACCACCACGCTGCGCGCCATCATGGGCCTGACCGGCCAGCGCAAGGGCTCGATCCGCGTCAACGGCACCGAGACCATCGGCATGCCGACGCACAAGATCGCGCACTGTGGCATCGGCTATTGCCCGGAAGAGCGGGGCATCTTCGCCAGCCTGTCGTGCGAGGAAAACCTGCTGTTGCCGCCGCTGCTGAAAGGGCAGGGCACCAGCGCGGTCACCGGCATGAGCGAGGCCGAGATCTACGAGATGTTCCCTAACCTGAAGGAGCGCCGCCAGAGCCAGGGCACGCGCCTGTCGGGTGGCGAGCAGCAGATGCTGGCTGTTGGCCGCATCTTGCGCACCGGCGCCAACCTGCTGCTGCTTGACGAGATCTCCGAGGGCCTGGCGCCCGTGATCGTGCAAGCGCTGGCGCGCATGATCCTGATGCTCAAGAAAAAGGGCTACACGGTGGTGATGGTGGAGCAGAACTTCCGCTTTGCCGCGCCGCTGGCCGACCGTTTTTATGTGATGGAACACGGCACGATCGTCGAGCGCTTCGCGGCTGCGGAGCTGCAGGCCAAGATGCCGGTGCTGAACGAACTGCTTGGGGTCTGATTCGGATCGGCGCGCGGCGCTGTCATGAATCGCAGGCATTGTTTTAGGGCAGGAACGGGTGGCGTCAGGTGCCGCCGAAACTAAGGAGACAGGCAATGAAGATGACTCGGCTGGCGGTCGCTCTGGCGGCTATCGTAACGGGCGTGGCAATGGGTTCGGCATCGGCGCAGGTCTCGGGCGATACCGTCAAGATCGGCTACATCACCGACATGTCGGGCTTGTACGCCGACATCGACGGCCCGGGCGGCCTTGAAGCCATCAAGATGGCAATCGAGGACAACGGTGGCAAGGTGCTGGGCAAGCCGATCGAACTGGTCTCGGCCGATCACCAGAACAAGGCCGACATCGCGGCATCGAAGGCGCGCGAGTGGATGGACCAGCAGGGCCTGGACGCGCTGATCGGCGGCACCAATTCCGCCACCGGCCTGGCCATGAACAAGGTGGCATCGGAGAAGAAGAAGGTCTACTTCAATATCGGCGCGGGCTCGGCCCGCCTGACCAACGAAGAGTGCTCGCCGTACACCGTGCACTATGCCTATGACACCGTGGCGCTGGCCAAGGGTACCGGCAGCGCGGTGGTCAAGCAGGGTGGCAAGTCGTGGTTCTTCCTGACCGCCGACTACGCCTTCGGCCATTCGCTGGAAAACGATACTGCGGCCGTGGTGAAGGCCAACGGCGGCACGGTGGTGGGTTCGGTGCGCCATCCGCTGTCGGCATCGGATTTCTCGTCGTTCCTGCTGCAGGCGCAAGCGTCCAAGGCGCAGATCCTGGGCCTGGCCAATGCCGGCGGCGACACGATCAACTCGATCAAGGCGGCCAAGGAATTCGGCATCACCAAGACAATGAAGATCGCCGGCCTGCTGATGTTCATCAACGACATCCACAGCCTGGGCTTGAAGAACACCGAAGGCCTGCTGATGACCGACAGCTGGTACTGGGACATGAACGACGATACGCGCAAGTTCGCCGCGCGCTTCTTCACCAAGATGAAGAAGATGCCGAGCAGCTTGCAGGCCGCCGACTACTCCGCTGCGCATACCTACCTGAAGGCGGTCGAGGCGGCCAAGACGGATGACCCGGACAAGGTCATGGCCGAGCTCAAGAAGATGAAGATCAACGACTTCTACACCAAGGGCTACATCCGCCAGGACGGCCGCGGCATCCACGACATGTACCTGATGCAGGTGAAGTCGCCGGCCGAGTCGAAGAAGCCGTGGGACTACCTGAAGGTGGTGGCCACGATCCCGGGTGAGCAGGCTTTCACCACGGTGGCGGAATCGAAGTGCGCGATGCTGAAGAAGTAAGCGTGTGAACTGAGTTGATTTGACTTGAGTTTGTGTTGAGTTGATTGAGGTATGGCGCCCCCGCCCGAGGCCGTTGCATGTTGACCGGGATCGGGAGCGGGGGCCAGTGTCTTTCTTCGCTTCATTTTGACAGCGCCTGCCTGGCGGGGAACGACGAATCCCGGCTGGTGCGCAAACGGTAACGCCTGCGATGGACATCTTCGGTATTCCTCTGCCCGCCATGCTGTCCCAGTTACTGCTGGGACTGGTCAACGGTGCCTTTTATGCGATGTTGAGCCTTGGCCTTGCGGTCATCTTCGGGCTGCTCAACGTCATCAATTTTGCCCACGGGGCGCTGTTCATGCTCGGCGCGGTCCTGGCCTGGATGGGCATGGAGTACGCCGGGCTCAACTACTGGACGATGCTGGTGCTCTCGCCGCTGGCGGTGGCCCTGATCGGCATCGCGATCGAGCGCACCATGCTGCGCTGGATCTACAAGCTCGACCATATCTACGGCCTGCTGCTGACGCTCGGCATTACGCTGGTGATCGAAGGCATCTTCCGCTCGATCTACGGGGTGTCCGGGCTGCCCTACTCGGCGCCGGAGGTGCTTGGCGGCGCGACCAACCTGGGCTTCATGATGTTGCCGAACTACCGCGCCTGGGTGGTCGCGGCGTCGCTGGTGGTGTGTTTCTCCACCTGGTACCTGATCGAGAAGACCAAGCTGGGCGCCTACCTGCGCGCTGGCACGGAGAACCCCAAGCTGGTCGAAGCGTTCGGCGTCAACGTGCCGCTGATGGTAACGCTGACGTATGGCTTCGGCGTGGCGCTGGCGGCATTCGCCGGCGTGCTGGCGGCACCGGTGATCCAGGTCTCGCCGCTGATGGGGCAGAACCTGATCATCATCGTGTTCGCGGTGGTGGTGATCGGCGGGATGGGCTCGATCATGGGCTCGATCCTCACCGGCCTCGGTCTGGGCGTGATCGAGGGCTTGACCAAGATGTTCTACCCCGAGGCCTCGGCCACGGTGGTGTTCCTCATCATGGCGATCGTGTTGATGTTGCGCCCGTCGGGGCTGTTTGGAAGGAGTCAATGATGGGAACGATGGGTCAGTCAACCAAGAACGTGTGGTACGGATTGCTGCTGGCAGCGCTGGTGCTGGCGCCGATGGCCGGGGCATATCCGGTGTTCGTGCTCAAGGTGCTGTGCTTCGCGCTGTTCGCGTGCGCGTTCAACCTGTTGGTCGGCTATGCCGTGCTGTCGTTCGGCCATGCGGCCTTCTTCGGCGGCGCGGGCTATGCGGCGGGCCATGCCATGAAAGTGTGGGGCGTCACGCCGGAAGCGGGCATGGTGCTGGGGACGCTGGCCGGCGGCCTGACCGGCTACGTGTGGGGTTGCTGGCGATCCGGCGCCAGGGCATCTATTTCTCGATGATCACGCTGGCGCTGGCGCAGATGCTGTTCTTCTTCTGCCTGCAGGTGCCCTACACGGGTGGCGAGGACGGCTTGCAGGGTATTCCGCGTGGCAAGCTGTTCGGTGTGTTGTCGCTATCCAACGATCTGACGCTGTATTACGTGGCGCTGGCGATCATCGTGGCGGCCTTCGCGCTGATCGTGCGAACCGTGCATTCGCCGTTCGGGCAGATCCTCAAGGCGATCAAGGAAAACGAGCCGCGCACCATTTCGCTGGGCTACGATACGGACCGATTCAAGTTGATGGTGTTTGTGCTGTCAGCGGCTCTTTCCGGGCTGGCCGGCTCGATCAAGGCACTGGTGCTGGGCTTTGCCACGCTGACCGATGTGCACTGGTCGATGTCGGGCTCGGTGATCCTGATGACGCTGGTGGGCGGCCTGGGCACGCTTTCCGGGCCGCTGGTCGGTGCGTTCGTGGTGGTGGCCCTGGAGAACAAGCTGGGCGACATCGGCAACTTCCTGGCCTCGACGACGGGCATCGAGTGGTTCGGCTCACTGGGCGAATCCGTCACCATGGTGACCGGCGTGATCTTCGTGATCTGCGTGCTGACGTTCCGCCGCGGCATCATGGGAGAGTTGCTTGCGCGCTTTGGGAAGCCCCGGGAGTGATCGTGGGGCGACATGCCCGCTTTTGGGGCTAGGGTTTCTTCTAGCTTGCTCGAAACGCACCGCTTCGTTACATTCCATATACGGTTTTCGCAGGTTAAATGGAGGCGGAAGCGAGGAGACGACAGGCGCGCAGTCACTAGGCTGCAGTGTCAATATAAGATAAGGGCGTTGCTGGGTGATCCTCGGCAACGCCTTTTTTAATGTCCGTTTCTATGCCCGTTTCTATGCCTGATTCTGGTGCGTGATGATTGCGCCATGCGGGATCCTCAGCAGAGCGCACCCAGTGCGCATGCGACAATGCGGCCTTGCCATTGGGCCCGCCATGCGTTCAGATTGCCCCTCTCCGCTTCCTTCCTCGCCTGAATCTGCCAGTCCCCTGGCCTCCGTACGCCTGGCCGGCACGGCCGATGCGCACAGCCTGGGTGCCTGGCTGCAGTCGCGGCACCCGTTGCCCGTAGCGGCGGCGCGCGCCCGGCAGGCGCTGCTCGAGGGGCTGCTGGCGCGGCCCGAGCGTGGGGCCTGTGTGGTGGTGGAAACCACCGCTGGTCCGCAATGGCTCGGGTGCCTGCCTGTCACGCTCGTGCCCCACCTCGAACTGGCCGGCCTCGCGGCGCTTGCCACCGAATGGTGGTGCGGCGGCGTGCTTGCGGGCCAGGACGCCGCCTTGCTGCTGGATTGCTGTGGCCTGCTGGCCGACTGGTGCCGCGCGCATGGTGTGCGCCACCTGTTGCTGGCACCGGCGCTGCTGACGGCTGCGCAAGCAGCGCCGGCGGGCTTTGTGCCGCATGGCAGCGGCTTGTGGCATCTGAATTTGTCGCCAGCGGCCAAGATGCTGGGCTGACGCTTCCAGCGCGCCGGCCGCGCCTGTTCCTGTTGCTCCCCCTGCCTCCGTTTTCTCCTCTTTCGTCTCCTCGCGTCCATGGAATTCGCGTTTCTAGCGGTTGCCGCTTTTCTTGCTGGCCTGATCGATGCTGTCGCCGGCGGCGGCGGGCTGGTGCAGATCCCCGCGCTCTTTTCGGCCTATCCCAATATGCCGCCGGCCACGCTGCTCGGCACCAGCAAGGTCGCCTCGCTGGCCGGCACCACCAATGCCGCGTTGCGCTATGGCCGCAGTGTGCGCATCTACTGGGGCGCGACGCTGCCGACGATGCTGTCGGCCTTTGCCTTCTCGATGGCGGGCGCTTATGCGCTAACGCTGATCCCCGCGGAGCCGCTGCGCAAGTCGCTGCCCTTCATCCTGGTGACCCTGCTGGTGTATACGGTGGCCAAGAAGAGCCTGGGCACCGAGCATGCACCGTCGCTCTCGGGCGGCAGGGAACGCGCCGCGGCCTTGCTGGCGGGAGCCGTGATCGGCTTCTATGACGGCGTGTTCGGGCCTGGCACCGGCAGCTTCCTGATGATCGTGTTCGTGCGCGTGTTTGGCTACGATTTCCTGCACGCCTCGGCCTCGACCAAGGTGGTCAACCTCGCCACCAACCTGGCGGCCTTGCTGCTGCTGGCGGCGAAGGGCCACGTCTGGTGGCAGCTCGGGCTGGTCATGGCTCTGGCTAACGTTGCCGGCAGCCAGATCGGCAGCCGCCTCGCGCTCAAGCATGGCAGCGCCTTCGTGCGGCGGGTGTTCATCGTGGTGGTGGCCGCGCTGATCGTGAAGACCGCCTGGGATGCCTTTGGCGGCTGAGCGTCAAGTTGCAGCCGTGTCGCTTGCATGCTGCGATGCGGGTTAATCCCGCTACCCCGGCGATATGCCTGTTGCTAGACTCGCTACGCATTCCCGACCGTGCGGTCGGTGAATGAGCGGCCGGCAAGGCGTGCCATGGAACGGTTTGGCAGGTCGTGCCGAGCGCCGCCGGGGATCACGCGCAGGACGGGAGATGGGGCAGGGCGGATTCGCATTCGGATTCGCCAATTGCCCCGGGGTAGCAGACCGGCGCCGGCGTTGCGCCTGGATACGGGCCCGCAAGGGCACCGGCACAATAAGATCGAAGACAAGACAGAGAAGACCAGATTGAGGCATCCGCGCGGCCGCAAGGCGGCGCGGATGCCTCTTCCGTTTGCCGCAATGGAAGGAGACACGATGACATTCAAGCGCGCCAGCCTGCTGGCTCTCGCCGCCGCCAGCCTGTGCGCCGGCACCGCCAGCGCACAGGTCAAAGTCGGGGTAACGCTATCGGCCACCGGGCCCGCCGCTTCGCTGGGCATTCCGGAGAAGAACACGATCTCGCTGCTGCCCAAGGAGATTGCTGGCAAGAAGATCGAGTACATCGTGCTAGACGATGCGTCGGACACCACCACCGCGGTCAAGAACACGCGCAAGCTGATCAGCGAAGACAAGGTCGACGTGATCGTCGGCTCCACCGTCACGCCCAACTCGCTGGCCATGGTGGACGTCGTCGCCGAGAACGACACGCCGATGATCACGCTGGCTGCCTCGGCCCGCATCATCGAGCCGATGGACGCCAAGCGCGCCTGGGTCTTCAAGACGCCGCAGAACGACTCGCACATGGCGACCGCCATTGCCGAGCACATGACCAACCACAACGTGAAGACGGTGGCCTTTATCGGCTTCGCGGATGCCTACGGTGACAGCTGGGCGCAGGAATTCGCCAAGGTGGGCGAGATGCGCAAGGTCAAGGTGGTGGCCAACGAACGCTTTGCGCGTACCGACACCTCGGTCACCGGGCAGGTGCTCAAGATGATGGGCAGCAACCCCGACGCGGTGCTGATCGCAGGTTCGGGTACGCCCGCCGCGCTGCCGGCCAAGGCGCTCAAGGAGCGCGGCTTCAAGGGCAAGATCTACCAGACCCACGGTGTGGCCAACGCCGACTTCCTGCGCGTGTGCGGCAAGGATTGCGAAGGCACCTTCCTGCCGGCCGGCCCGCTGCTGGTGGCCGAGCAGCTGCCGGATACCAATCCGGTGAAGAAGCCCGCCATGACCTACAAGACCGCGTATGAAAAGGCGTTTGGCGGCCAGGTATCGACCTTCGGCGGCCATGCCTGGGATGCCGGCCTGCTGCTGCAGCGAGCCATTCCCGAGGCGCTCAAGAAGGGCCAGCCGGGCACCAAGGAGTTCCGCAAGGCGCTGCGCGATGCCATGGAGCAGACCAAGGAACTGCCGATCTCCCACGGCATCATGAACATGACGCCGACCGACCACCTTGGCCTGGACCAGCGTGCGCGTGTGATGGTGGAGATCGTCGACGGCAAGTGGAAGCTGCAGACCAAGTAAGGGCGGCCTGCATTTGACGCAACGAGGGCGCATGGCCAGCCATGCGCCCTTTTTTGTTGCACACGCCACAGTACGCCACCTCACGCCACCCCACACCAACCCTTGCTTGCGTGCGGCTACAGGCAATCCCGTACTTGACACCGTAGCTGTCATGCACGATCTTTAACGTGTTAATGAATTTGGCATTGGCCCGGGTAAGCAAAACGGGATGACGGCCATGGTGCGCTGCGGATATGCTGCATTCGGCATGTACAGCGTTTCCCGCCCGCCGTGCCAGATTGCCAATGCGGCACTGCGCAATCTAAGGGTTCGTCGGGATTTCCGCTATGCGTAAGTTGTTTCATATTTCGTAATTCGTAATTTCATAAGCCAGCCGGCCTCCCTCCGCCGGCCGGACCCATCAACAATACGGGGAGACAATGGACCTCTCGATCGCCGCCATCCTGGCGCAGGACGGCATCACTTCGGGCGCCATCTATGCGCTGCTCGCGCTGGCCTTGGTGCTGGTGTTCTCGGTGACCCGCGTCATCTTCATTCCGCAAGGGGAGTTCGTCGCCTATGGCGCGCTGACCCTGGCGGCGATTCAGTCCGGCCATGCGCCGCAAAGCAGCTGGCTGCTGCTGGTCATGGGCGTGCTGACCTTTATTTACGAGACAGTCACCATCCTGCGCAGCGCCGAGCTGCGCCGGACCGCGCCAAGGCGGCTGGCGGTGCTGGCCGGCAAGTACCTGGTCTTCCCGCTGGCCGTGCACCTGCTGGCGCAGAACTTCGACGGGCAGACCATGCCCATGCTGGCGCAGATCGCGCTGACCCTGCTGATCGTGATTCCGCTCGGGCCCATGCTGTACCGCCTGCCAGCACCCTGGTACTGCTGATCGTCTCGGTCGGCGTGCACTTCGCGCTGGTGGGCCTGGGGCTGGTGATGTTCGGCGCCGAGGGCTCGCGCACCACGCCGTTCTCGGAGGCACGCTTTGAAGTGGGCAGCCTGACGATCTCCGGGCAGAGCCTTTGGGTGGTTGGCGTATCGGCATTGCTGATCGCGGCGCTGTATTTCTACTTCGAACGCACGATTGCCGGCAAGGCGTTGCGTGCCACCGCGGTCAATCGCCTGGGCGCGCGGCTGGTTGGCATCGGCACGACGCAGGCCGGGCGCCTCTCGTTCACGCTTGCGGCGGCAATGGGCGCGCTGTGCGGGATCCTGATCGCGCCGCTCACCACGGTGTACTACGAGTCGGGCTTCCTGATCGGCCTGAAGGGCTTCGTCGGCGCGATCGTCGGCGGCCTGGTGAGCTATCCCGCGGCGGCCGCCGGCGCCATCCTGGTGGGGCTGCTCGAATCCTATTCGTCCTTCTGGGCCAGTGCTTTCAAGGAGGTCATCGTGTTCACCCTGATCCTGCCCGTGCTGCTGTGGCGCTCGCTCACCAGCAAGCATGTGGAAGACGAGGAATAAGGGACACGCCATGAACACCAACCTCAAGAACCGAATCTTCCTGCTGGCCTTCGCGGTAGTGTTGGCGCTGCTGCCCGTGCTGCCCACGCCGGAATTCTGGATCACGCTGGGCAACTATATCGGCCTGTACAGCATCGTCGCCATCGGCCTGGTCCTGCTCACCGGCGTGGGCGGCATGACCTCATTCGGCCAGGCCGCGTTTGTTGGCCTCGGCGCCTACAGCACGGCCTATCTCACCACGCAGTTCGGGCTGTCGCCGTGGCTCGGCCTGCTGGTCGGGCTGGTGATCACGATGGCCTCGGCCTATGTGATCGGCCTGATCACCATGCGCATGTCGGGCCACTACCTGCCGCTGGCCACCATCGCCTGGGGCCTGTCGCTGTTCTTCCTGTTTGGCAACCTGGAATTCCTCGGCAAGTACGACGGCCTCAACGGGATTCCCGTGCTGCACGTGGTTGGCATCGAGCTTGCCTCCGGCCGCTCGATGTTCTACCTGATCTGGGCCGTGGTGCTGGTGTCGGTGATCGCCATGCAGAACCTGCTCAACTCGCGCCCGGGCCGCGCCATTCGCGCGTTGAAGGGCGGTGGCACCATGGCCGAGGCGATGGGCGTGAACACCGCATGGATGAAGGTGGTGATCTTTGTGGTGGCGGCGATGCTGGCCTGCATCTCGGGCTTCCTCTACGCGCATCTGCAGCGCGCGGTGAACCCCACGCCGTTCGGGCTGAACTACGGCATCGAGTACCTGTTCATGGCGGTGGTGGGCGGCGTTGGCCACGTGTGGGGCGCGGTGCTTGGCGCCGGTATCCTGACCATCCTGAAGGACGTGCTGCAGGGCGTGCTGCCCAAGTTGCTGGGCGCCAACGGCAACTTCGAAACCATCGTCTTCGGTGTGCTGATGGTGCTGCTGCTGCAATACGCGCGCGATGGCATCTGGCCCTTCATCAAGAAGCTGTTCCCGAGCGGCCCGCCGGTGGTGGCGCCGGCGCAAGCGCCTGCGCTGGCGCTGCGCGCCAAGCCGCAGGCCGGCGAGCTGATCCTCGATGTGAAGGCGGCACGCAAGGAGTTCGGCGGGCTGGTGGCGGTCAACGATGTGAGCTTCCAGGTACGGGCCGGCGAGATCATCGGGCTGATCGGCCCCAACGGCGCGGGCAAGTCCACCACCTTCAACCTCGTCACCGGCGTGCTGCCCGCCACGCGCGGCGAGGTGCTGTATCGCGGCGAGCAGATCTCCGGGCTGCCATCGCGCGAGATCGTCAAGCGCGGCATCGGCCGTACCTTCCAGCACGTGCATCTGCTGCCCACGATGACGGTGCTGGAGAACGTGGCGATCGGCGCGCACCTGCGCGGCGACTTCGCGCCGCAGGGCGGTGTGACAGCGGCCATCCTGCGGATGAACAAGAATGAGGAGGCAAAGCTGCTGCACGAAGCCGCGCGCCAGCTCGAGCGCGTGGGCCTGGCCGACTGCATGTACATGGAAGCCGGCAGCCTCGCGCTCGGCCAGCAACGCATCCTGGAGATCGCGCGCGCGCTGTGCTGCGATCCCGCGCTGCTGTTGCTCGACGAGCCGGCCGCAGGGCTGCGCTACAAGGAAAAGCAGGCGTTGGCCGAGTTGCTGAAGAAGCTCAAGGGCGAGGGCATGAGCGTGCTGCTGGTCGAGCACGACATGGACTTCGTGATGAACCTGACGGACCGGCTGGTGGTGATGGAGTTTGGTACGCGCATCGCGGAGGGCGTGCCCGAGGACGTGCAGAAGAACCCGGCGGTGCTTGAGGCCTACCTCGGCGGCGTGGAGTAAGGAAACAAGGAAACGACAATGAGCCTGATCCTGGAAGTAAAGGACCTCCACGTGCGCTACGGCAAGGTCGAAGCCGTGCACGGCGCCAACCTGAAAGTCGAGGCGGGAAAGATCGTCACGGTGATCGGCCCCAATGGCGCGGGCAAGTCCACCATGCTCAACGCCATCATGGGCGCGTTGCCGGTGAGCGGTTCGTCCAGCGGCGCGGTGACCTACCTCGGCCACGACCTCGCCGGCCTGCCGGTGGAAGGGCGCGTGGCGCGTGGCATGTGCCTGGTGCCGGAGAAGCGCGAACTGTTCAGCTCGATGAGCGTGGCGGACAACCTGGTGCTCGGCGCCTATCGGCGCAAGCGCGCGGGCGAGAAGCACTTCCTCGACCAGATGGAAGTCGTCTACAGCCTCTTCCCGCGCTTGAAGGAGCGCGCGAAGCAAGATGCCGGCACGCTGTCCGGCGGCGAACGCCAGATGCTGGCGGTCGGCCGCGCGCTGATGGCCAAGCCGCAGCTGCTGATGCTGGACGAGCCGAGCCTGGGGCTGGCACCGCTGATCGTGAAGGAGATCTTCCACATCATCAATGACCTGCGCAAGACGGGGGTGGCGACGCTGCTGATCGAGCAGAACGCGCGGGCGGCGCTGCAGGTGGCTGACTACGGTTACGTGATCGAGACGGGGGATATGGCGATGGAGGGGCCGGCTGCCGAACTGGCGGCTAACCCGAAGGTGATCGAGACGTATCTGGGGCTGGCGAAGAAGGCGGCATGACCTTGCGATTGTCGCGCGTCCGTTAAGTTTTGTTCGTGTGATGAATGATGGCTCGCATTTACGGGCCATTTTTATTTGTCTGGTCGATGTGGGCGGGCTCACCGGATCACGCCGGGTATGCTGGGTCCCGTAGTCAGGTCAGTCAGATCAAAGCAGCATGGCAGGCGCATTGGCCGCCGCAAGTGCCTTGGCCGCGGTTTGAGAGGGAAGCGGACTTGGAAATTCGCCTAATGAATTTATGCTTGCGAGAATGCGAGTTTTATATCCATTTGGTAGATTTATCTGCTGAGGCCCGGTAGAAATATTCTCGTGACCGCTTATTGTCGATCACGAATATCTATTAGTATTCATCCTGTAAATTATCCCGGCCAGCCTCCGCCACGTCGGGATCCTCCGCAACCGTCGCCAGCAACCACGCCCGAAACTGTGCAAATGCCGGATGGTCCCGCCGCTCACGCGGGGCGCACAGGAAGTAGCCCCGTGTCAGCCGGATCGGCAGATCGAACGGCGCCACGACGCGCCCCGCGGCGATTTCATCCCGTACCAGGCAGCGCTGCAGCACTGCCACGCCCATATCGGCCTTGACCGCCTGCACCAGGATCGAGACTTGGTCGAAGCCCTTTGAGAGCGTTGGCGCAGCACTGGGTACGCCAGCGGCCCACAGCCAGTGCTGCCAGTTTGCCGGCGCGGTGGTGTGGTAGAGCAGGGTCTCTTCGAGCAGTTCGGCGGGTTCCGACCACCGTCCTGCCTCATGGCGCGCGCGGGCGCGGTCCGGGTGGCAGATGGGTACCATCTCTCTGCCGATCACGTAGTCGCATTGCAGGCCGGGCCAGCGGTCCGTGGTGCCAGCCAGGATGGCGGCATCCGGCGCCGGGCCGGAGAAGTCCTCGTCGCGCCGGTAAGGCACGAAGTCCAGGCGGACCTCGGGATAGCGGCGATGGAAATCCGGCAGCCTGGGCACCAGCCATACGCTGGCCAGCGTGGGCACGGCCGACAGGGTCAGGTGATGCTGGCGGTCGCGGGTGAGGAGGGCGGCGCTGGCGTTCTCGATGGCCGCCAGCGGGCCGGCTACCGAGTCGAGCAGCTGGCGCCCAGCGTCCGTCAGGGTCAGGCGATGCGCATTGCGCTGGAGCAGAGACAGCCCGAAATGCGATTCCAGCCGCGCGATGGCACGGCTGATTGCGCCCTGCGTGACGCAAAGATGCTCGGCCGCACGCGTGAAACTGCCCAGCCGCGCGGCGGCGGCAAAGGCATGCAGTTCGGACATGGAGGGCGAGCGTAGCCGCATGAGGTGGGGGAGGGCTGGGCCGAGAATGAGCTTTGGTAATGTAACCGTGCAATATAGTCGTTTGTGCGCACTCGGTAAACTCCCGACACTTGGCGAGCCAACCCGTATAAATCCAAGGAGAAGTCCGCATGATCCGAGTCCAACTGCCGCGCCGGCATTTTGTCCTGTCTTGCCTGGCGGCATGCGCCAGCCTCAGTGCCGCCGGCGGTGCGCAAGCGCAGGCCAACTATCCGAACAAGCCGATTCGGCTGATCGTGCCGTTCGCTGCGGGCGGCTCTACCGACCTGTCGGCACGCCTGGTCGCGGAGTTCGGCGGGCGTGAGCTGGGCCAGTCGATCGTGGTGGAGAACAAGGGGGGCGCCGGTGGCTCGCTGGGCATGGAGCAGGTCGCCCGCGCGGCACCGGACGGCTATACCATCGGCATGGCGACGGTCAGCACGCACGGCTCCAACCCGGCTGTGTACCCCAAGCTGAACTACGACCCGATCAAGGATTTCGCGCCGATCACCAATGTGGTCGCCATCCCTAGCGTGTTCGCGGTGCACCCCAGCGTGCCGGCAAAGACCATGCAGGAGTTCGTCGCCCTGGTCCGTGCCAACCCCGGCAAGTACAGTTTTGCCTCTCCCGGCGCTGGCTCGCTCGGCCATGTGAACATCGAGAACTTCATGATGCTGGCCAAGATCGACATGCTGCATGTGCCGTACAAGGGCGCTGGCCTGGCGCTCAACGATGCGGTGGCGGGGCAGGTCAATGCCATCACCGACAACCTGTCGTCCACGCTGCCCCACGTGAAATCGGGCCGGCTGCGGGCATTGGCTGTGCTCGGCGCCACCCGCTCGCCGCTGCTGCCCAACGTGCCGACGTACGCCGAACTGGGTTACAAGGAGATGGGCGATGGCGGTTGGTTCGGCATCGTCGCACCGGCCGGCACGCCGCCGGCCATCGTCGCCAAGCTCAACGGTGCCATCCACAAGGCGATGCTGAACCCCGAGTTCAAGCGCAAGGTGGAGGAGTCGGGCGGCACGCTGGTGCCGACCACGCCGGACGGCTTCAAGGTGCAGATCCAGCAGGCGATGGCGCGCTATGCCCGCGTGGCCAAGGCCGCCAACATCAAGCTGGACTGACGGCAATGAGTGACAACTTCGAGCCCTTTGTCCGCTTCGAGCCGCAGGCGCAGTCGCTGCCGCTGGTTTGCGATTCGCCGCATAGCGGCACGCACTACCCGCAGGATTTCCGGGCAGCCATCCCCATCCAGCGGCTGCGTGCCGGCGAGGACACGCATATCGATGCGTTGTGGGAATCCGTGCCGCGTGTGGGCGGCACGCTGATCGCTGCAAATTTCCCGCGGGTCTATATCGACCCCAACCGCACCCTCGACGATCTGGACCCTGAGCTGCTGGACGGCACGTGGCCGGAGCCGCTGGCGCCAGGCGAGAAGACCCGGCTTGGCTATGGGCTGATCTGGCGCCGTATGGATGCGGCCACCCCGATCTACGACCGCAAGCTCTCGCTGCAAGAGGTACGCAACCGGATCGATCGCTATTACCGACCCTACCATCAGACGCTCTCGGGAGCAGTGGAGGACACCTATCTGCGCTTCGGTTCGGTCTGGCATCTGAACCTGCATTCGATGCCGAACAACGCCTACGAGCGGCTCAAGATTCAGAGTCCGCATCCACTGGCGGACTTTGTATTGGGCGACCGCGATGGCACCACCTGCGAGCCGGGCTTTGTCGGCCTGGTGGCGTCGGAGCTGCGGGCGTTGGGCTATTCGGTGGCGCGCAATGATCCGTATAAGGGCGTGCAACTGATCGCGCAGATTGGCCGGCCGGCTGAACGGCGCAACAGCTTGCAGATCGAGATTCGCCGGCCCCTGTATATGGACGAAGTAACGCGTGAACGTAACGCCGGCTTTGACGAGCTCCGGGCCAATCTTGGTCGGCTCGTCGAGCGTATCGGCGCTTATCTGCGTGAGCAGCGCAAGCCGTAAGTACCGCAGCCTCTGCGGAGCACAGAAGAAAGCCGGGCCAGCGTGCCCGGTTTTTTTTGTTTCACGTGGAACACACCCAGGTTATTCATGCAGCATGTTTCACGTGAAACATGCTGCGGCGCAGGGAAGCTCTGGAGATTGCCGTTATAATTCGGCATCCCGATTTATTCCCGCTAGCGTGGCCACGCCGGCACCGAAGCTGCACTCGCTGCGGCGCGTATGGGTTGCCAGACCCTGCTGCTGAGCCACAACATCGAGACCCTTGGTCAGATGAGCTGCAATCCGTCCATCGGCGGCATTGGCAAGGGCCATCTCGTCAAGGAGGTGGATGCAATGGGCGGCGCCATGGCGGCAGCCACGGATGAGTCGGGCATCCAGTTCCGCATCCTGAATTCCAGCAAAGGCCCGGCCGTTCGTGCAACCCGCGCCCAGGCGGATCGCGTGCTGTATCGCAAAGCGATTCGCACCCGGCTGGAGAACCAGCCCAACCTGATGCTGTTCCAGCAGGCCGTGGATGACCTGGTGGTGGAGGGCGACCGCGTGGTCGGCGCCGTCACGCAGGTTGGCATTACCTTCCGCGCGCGCGCTGTGGTGCTGACCGCAGGAACCTTCCTCGACGGGAAGATCCACGTGGGGCTGGATAACTACACCGGCGGCCGCGCAGGTGACCCTGCCTCGGTGTCGCTATCGGCGCGCCTGAAGGAGCTCAAGCTGCCGCAGGGCCGGCTGAAGACGGGTACGCCGCCGCGCATCGATGGACGCACCATCGACTTCTCCGTGATGGTCGAGCAGCCCGGTGATCTGGATCCGGTACCGGTGTTCTCCTTCATGGGTCGTGCGGAGCAGCACCCGCAACAACTGCCGTGCTGGATCACGCATACCAATAGCCAGACCCACGACATCATCCGTGGCGGCCTGGATCGCTCGCCGATGTACACCGGGGTGATCGAAGGGGTAGGGCCACGGTACTGTCCTAGCATCGAGGACAAGATCCACCGCTTTGCCAGCAAGGACAGCCACCAGATCTTCCTGGAACCGGAAGGGCTGACAACCAACGAGTTCTACCCCAACGGTATCTCCACGAGCCTGCCGTTCGATGTGCAGCTTGCCCTGGTGCACTCGATCCGCGGCATGGAGAACGCGCACATCCTGCGTCCCGGCTACGCCATTGAGTACGACTACTTCGACCCGCGCGCCCTCAAGGCTTCGCTGGAGTCCAAGGCAATCGGCGGTCTGTTCTTCGCCGGCCAGATCAACGGCACCACCGGCTACGAAGAGGCCGCGGCCCAGGGCCTGCTGGCAGGCATCAATGCCGGTTGCTTCGTACGGGAACGGGACGCCTGGACTCCCCGGCGGGACCAGGCCTATCTTGGGGTTCTGGTCGACGACCTGATCACCCGCGGGGTCTCGGAACCGTACCGAATGTTCACCAGCCGCGCCGAGTTCCGTTTGAGCCTACGCGAAGATAATGCCGATATGCGACTGACGGAAGCCGGGCGGGAGCTGGGTGTGGTCGATGATGTGCGCTGGGATGCCTTTAATCGGAAGCGCGATGCTGTTTCACGTGAAACAGAGCGCTTGAAGGGCACTTGGGTCAATCCGAGCATCTTGCCGGAAGCCGATGCTGTACCGCTGCTGGGCAAAGCGATCGAGCGCGAGTACAACCTGGCCGATCTGTTGCGCCGTCCCGCTGTTACCTACGAAGCGCTGATGGCATTGCAAGGTGGCAAGTTCGCTCCCGCCCTGGCACTCGATGCCGACCCGCTGCTGGTCGGGCAGATTCGCGAACAGATCGAGATCGGCATCAAGTACCACGGCTACATCACCCGCCAGGCTGCCGAAGTGGACAAGCTGGAAGCCAATGAATCCACCCGCCTGCCGGAAGGCTTCGATTACACCGAAGTACGCGGCCTTGGCATCGAGGTAGGCCAGAAGCTGAATCAGCATCGGCCCGAGACGCTCGGCCAGGCATCGCGCATTTCCGGCGTGACGCCGGCCGCGATTTCGCTGCTGTTGGTCCATCTGAAAAAGAAGGGCATGGGGCGTACCAAATCCGACTCCAGCCAAGAGGCCGCCTGAGTGAGGAGCCAACGCTACGCGGCCGTGGATGACGCCGACCAGCGCCGTCGCCTGGAGGCCGGCTTGTCCGCCATCGGCCTGGCGGCCTCCGCAAGCCAGATCGATCAGTTGTTTGCCTACCTGGCACTGCTGCGCAAATGGAACGCCATCTATAACCTGACCGCCATCCGTCATCCCGACGAGATGTTGACCCACCACATGCTCGACTCGCTGGCCGCCGTGCCGGCGCTGGCGGAAGCGGCTCGCGCCGCGGCGGTGGAAGAGGGCGGCCGTGGCCGGGTGCTGGACGTGGGCTCGGGTGGTGGCATGCCTGGCCTGCCGCTGGCCATCACGTGTCCCGACCTGTCGGTGCTGATGGTTGACATCGTGCAAAAGAAAACCGCTTTCCTGACGCAGTGCCGGGCACAGCTTGGCCTGTCCAACGCCGCTGCCCATTGGGGCCCGGTCGAAAAGCTGGAAGACGGCAACGGGTATGCCGTCATCACGTCGCGCGCGTTTGCCGAGCTGACCGATTTCGTATCGCTAGCCGGCCACCTGCTGGCGCCGGGCGGCAAGCTGATTGCCATGAAGGGCGTTTATCCTCAGCCCGAACTCGATCGCATGGAAGCGGCCGGGTTGATGGCCGAGTGGCAGGTCGAGGCGATACCGCGCCTGACCGTGCCGGAACTGGACGCAGAACGTCACCTGGTGCTGGCCGGTGCTGAAGTGGAACTGGTCGAACTGGACCAGCGCGAGAAACGTCTCAAGAACGCCATCGCCGAGGTCAATGCCCTGCTGACCCTCAACGGGCTGTGCGCGGCCCACGGCGTGATCGTGCCGATGCAGTGCGAGTACTTCGCGCTGGAAGGGCTCTCCGATCTCGTCAACACCATCAAGCAGGTTCACGCCAACCTCAATCGTGACCTGAAGGTGATCGGCCTGCTCCGTGTGATGTTTGATCCACGTGTTACATTGCAGCAACAGGTGTCGGCCCAGCTCGAGTCGCATTTTGGCGACAAGGTCTTCAAGACCGTCATCCCGCGCAATGTACGGCTGGCCGAGGCACCGTCCTATGGTGTGCCGGGCGTGGCGTTCGATCCGTCGTCCAAGGGGGCCAAGGCCTACCTCGATTTCGGCGCCGAGATGATCGCGCGCGTCAAGCAACTCGACTGAGCACCGGGTTGAGAGTCACCGGGTTGAGAATCACCGAATACAGGATACCGAGATGAGCACCGCGAAGAAGAAGGGCCTGGGCCGCGGACTGGAGGCCCTGCTGGGTGGTCCGGCCGAAATCGTCGACGCCGTGAAGCAGGAGGGCGCCCCCTCCGTGCTCCGTCTGGACCAGCTCCAGCCCGGCAAGTACCAGCCGCGCACGCGCATGGACGAAGGCGCGCTGCAGGAGTTGGCCGCGAGTATTCGCGCCCAGGGCCTGATGCAGCCGATCCTGGTGCGCCGCGTTGCCGAGCCGGACCGCTACGAGATCATTGCCGGTGAGCGACGCTTCCGCGCATCCAAGATCGCCGGACTCGACGAAGTGCCTGTGCTGGTCAAGGACGTGGCCGACGAAGCTGCAGCCGCGATGGCGCTCATCGAGAATATCCAGCGCGAAGACCTCAACCCGCTGGAAGAAGCGCAGGGCATCATGCGCCTGGTGCGCGAGTTCAATTTCACGCATGAGCAGGCGGCGGAATCGGTAGGGCGCTCGCGCAGCGCGGTGTCCAACCTGCTGCGTCTCTTGAACCTGGCCCAACCCGTCCAGACCATGCTGATGGCTGGCGATCTCGACATGGGCCACGCCCGCGCGTTGCTCTCCGTCGACGGCGCCAATCAGATCACACTCGCCAATCAGATAGTTAATAAACGTTTATCGGTGCGCGAGACCGAAAAGCTGGTAGCCTCCACCCTCAAGCCCTTTGACCTCAGGCTGCAGAAGCCGAACAACGGCACGCCGGCGCGCGATGTGGCGCGACTCGAGGAAGAGCTATCCGACGTGCTTGGCCTGTCGGTGCAGATCAAGCTGAGCGTGCGGGGCAAAGGCCAACTTACCATTCACTTCACCAGCAATGATGCGCTCGACGGTGTGCTGACACGCCTGCGCGAGCCCGGCGAAAGCCCGTCTCCCGCCTGAGCGCGGAATTTCCCAAAAATAGTGCGCGATTAACGGTCGCTGCCGGTCCGCTGCAGATCGGTGCATTTTGGTGCGGGCCGGTTTTGGCGCGGTCTGCGTGCGACTGCGCCAGGTTTGCGCTCGGCCGATAAACGACCATGGTGCGCCGCCAGCCAAGGCGGATCAATTACCTGGCGCGTTATTGGTATGCGTCGGCCGCGCGCGCACTATGGGCTCGTGGCGAATGCAAGCGGAATGCGGACTGTTGCAAGGCGTCTGTAAGCAGATTGACTCGCATGGTGCATTCCTCGTAAAATCGTGCGGTTTGAATTCCGGCCGGTCCAGAATAGTTCCGGGGCGGATTAAATGGCCGGCAAATGGCAGGCTGCTCGGTCCGTGAGCGAACGGCGCGTGAGCAAACGGCGAGCGCACGGCAATAAGCAGAGGCAATAGCAGGTGGTTTCAGATCGTCAGGATGCTGGTCGGAAGAAAGACTGGCAGACGCGTGATGCCTGGGAAGACGAGGCAGAGCGCGAAGAAGAGGCGGTCGATCCGCTGTCGCGCGTCGAGGCGGAAACGCTGTTCGGCGAGCACGCGCTGCGCCCTTCGCGCATGACGCCCGGCAGGGTCGTGCTGGCGCAGGTTGCGGTTACTTTGTTGTCGGCCATTGCCTGGCGACTGTTTGCTGGCGGCAACGCCGGCGCGGCGGGTTGGTCGGCACTGTTCGGCGGCACGGTGTGTTTCGTGCCCAGCGGTTTCTTCGCGCTGCGGCTCTGGATGGCGCGCGAGCGTCCCTCGATCAGCGGACTGGTGGTCGGCGAGGCGATCAAGGTGTTTGCCACCGCCGGACTGTTCGTCCTGGTAGTGGTGTTGTACAGCGAGTTGCGCTGGGTACCGATGCTGGTCACGTTCCTGCTTGCCCTCAAGACCTACTGGGTCGCGTTGGCGATTCGCTGAGGGTGTGCCCCAGGGCAGGCCGGCCAGGCGCGGTAGGTCGGATAAGTGTGCTTCTCGTCGAAGTGGGGCACGAAAACAGAATATCAAGATGTTTTTGCGTGGCGCGTCACAACAGTGAAGCGCGGCGTGGATAAGGTTCAAACGAGCTTGCCCGCGGTGACCAGCAGAGTGTGCTGAAGGCGGTGCAAGAAGCGTACCGGCAAAATGCCGGCAACTGGTTTCGCAATATTACGGTTCGTTTCGACATGTCAGCTGCCCAAGGCGCCGAACAGGCCCTCACCCCCTCCGGCTATATCGCCGAACACTTGCAGAACCTCAACACGGTTGGTGGCAAGCAAGCCGCCGTCGTTGACTTCAGCGTCCTCAACTATGACACCGTGTTCTGGTCGGTGCTGTGCGGTGCCATCGCCGTGATCTTCCTGTACGCCGCCGCGCGCCGCGCGACCGCTGGCGTGCCGGGCCGCTTCCAGGCCTTCGTGGAAATGATCGTCGAGATGGTCGACGACCAGGCCAAGGGCATCATCCATGGCGACCGTTCCTTCATCGCCCCGCTGGCACTGATGGTGTTCTGCTGGATCACGGTGATGAATGCCGTCGACTTGATCCCGGTCGACTGGGTTACCGGCCTGAACGGCCTGCTGGGCATCTTCCACATCCATCTGCCGCACCACCGCGCGGTTGCTACCGCTGACCTGAACGGTACGCTGGGCATGTCGTGCGCAGTGCTGGTGCTGATGATCTATTACAGCTTCAAGATCAAGGGCGTGGGCGGCTTCACCCATGAACTGCTGTCGGCCCCGTTCGGCGCCAAGTGGTACCTGGCCCCGTTCAACCTGATCCTGAACCTGATTGAATTCCTGGCCAAGGCGGTTTCGCTGGGCATGCGGTTGTTCGGCAACATGTACGCCGGCGAACTGGTGTTCCTGCTGATCGCGCTGCTGGGTTCCATCTGGACGTTCGGTGCGGACCTTTCCGCGCTGGGCTTCGTCGGTCATGTGCTGGCCGGTACGGTATGGGCGATCTTCCACATCCTGATCGTTCTGCTCCAGGCTTTCATTTTCATGATGCTGACGCTGGTGTACATCGGCCAGGCACACGATCACCACTGATTTAAGATTTTCGGTTTTTCGGTTTTTTGGTTCTAAGTCTCTTCTCAATTAAAGGAGTAGTCATGCAAGCATATCTCGCCAACATCCAGGGTCTGACCGCCATCGGTATCGGCATCATCATCGGTCTGGGCGCAATCGGCGCCTGCCTGGGCATCGCCCTGATGGGTGGCAAGTACATCGAAGCGTGCGCACGTCAGCCTGAACTGATGAACCCGCTGCAAACCAAGATGTTCCTGCTGGCTGGCCTGATCGATGCAGCATTCCTGATCGGCGTGGGCGTTGCAATGCTGTTCGCATTCGCCAACCCGCTGCTGGCTGTCATCAAGTAATTCTTTTCGGTCTGCATGATGCTGACGGGCGGCGCGGGCCACTTAGCCTGGCCGCCCTTGCGCATTTATCTGTAGTTTGATTACCGAAAGGAACACACCATGAATCTGAACGCAACGTTTTTTGCGCAGATGGTCGTGTTCTTCATCCTGTGGTGGGTAGTTGCCAAATTTATTTGGCCGCCGCTGGTGAAGGCGCTCGACGAACGCGCAAAGAAGATCGCCGATGGCCTCGCCGCCGCCGAAAAAGGCAAGGCTGAGCTCGAACTCGCCAACAAGCGTGTGGACCAGGCCCTGGCCGAAGCCCGCACCGAAGGTGCTCAACGCGTCGCTGACGCCGAGAAGCGCGCTCAGCTGACGGCTGACGAGATCAAGCAAAACGCCCAGGCAGAAGCCGCACGCATCATTGCCCAGGCCAAGGCCGAAGCCGAACAGCAAGTCACCCGCGCGCGCGAGCAATTGCGCGACCAGGTTGCCGTGCTGGCCGTCAAGGGTGCCGAGCAGATCCTCAAGCGCGAAGTGAACGCGCAGGTCCACATGGATCTGCTCAATCAACTCAAGGCTGAGCTCTAATCATGGCTGAAACCGCAACCATTGCCCGTCCCTACGCCGAGGCGCTGTTCCGCGTCGCGACCGAATCGAGCGGCAATCTGGATGCATGGTCCGAGCTGGTGTCGGAAATGGGGCAAGTTGCCGCCAATCCCGACATGAAGGCGGTGGCTGGCGATCCGAACGTGCACGGCGACAAGCTGAGCGCACTGTTCCTGTCGGCCCTGAAGTCTCCGGTCAACGACGAAGCCAAGCGCTTCGTCAGCCTGCTGGTGGATAACCACCGCCTGTCGGTATTGCCGGAAATCGCCGAGCAGTTCCATGCGCTCAAGAACGACCGTGAAGGGTCGGCTGATGTCGAGATCACGAGTGCCTTCCCCCTTGAGGGCGCAAGCCTGACCGACCTCGTCGCCGCGCTCGAACGCAAGTTCGGCCGCAAGCTGCAGCCCTCGGTTGCGGTGGACCCGTCGCTGATTGGCGGCGTGCGCGTCAAGGTCGGCGACGAAGTGCTCGACACCTCCGTGCGTGCGCGCCTGGCAGCAATGCAAGTGGCGCTGACCGCATGATGCGCGAGAAGCGCACCAGCCGACGGATTGAAGAATTAGGAGCATTGTGATGCAACTGAACCCCTCAGAAATCAGCGAGCTGATCAAGTCCCGCATCTCGGGTCTTGGCGCCGACGCTGAAGTGCGCAACACCGGCACGGTGATTTCCGTGACCGATGGTATCTGCCGCGTGCACGGCCTGTCCGGCGTGATGCAGGGCGAGATGCTGGAATTCCCCGGTAACACGTTTGGTCTCGCACTGAACCTCGAGCGCGACTCTGTCGGCGCCGTGGTGCTGGGCGACTACGAACACATTTCGGAAGGCGACCCGGTCAAGTGCACCGGCCGCATTCTCGAAGTGCCGGTTGGCAAGGAACTGCTGGGCCGCGTGGTCAACACGCTGGGTCAGCCGATCGACGGCAAGGGCCCGATCAACGCCAAAGAATCCGACGTGATCGAAAAGGTTGCCCCTGGCGTGATCGCACGTCAGTCGGTCAGCCAGCCGGTGCAGACCGGCCTGAAGTCGATCGACGCGATGGTGCCGATCGGCCGTGGCCAGCGCGAGCTGATCATTGGCGACCGCCAGACCGGCAAGACGGCCGTCGCTGTCGACGCCATCATCAACCAGAAGGGCAAGGGCGTTTTCTGCGTCTACGTGGCAATCGGTCAGAAGGCTTCGACCGTGAACAACGTGGTGCGCAAGCTCGAAGAACTGGGCGCGATGGAGTACACCATCGTCGTGGCTGCCACGGCATCGGACTCCGCCGCCATGCAGTACCTGGCTGCCTACGCCGGTTGCACGATGGGCGAGTACTTCCGCGACCGCGGCGAAGACGCGCTGATCGTCTATGACGACCTGACCAAGCAAGCCTGGGCCTACCGCCAGGTGTCGCTGCTGCTGCGCCGCCCGCCGGGCCGCGAAGCTTACCCTGGCGACGTGTTCTACCTGCACTCGCGTCTGCTCGAGCGCGCAGCCCGCGTGAACGCCGACTACGTCGAGAAGTTCACCAAGGGCGCAGTGACCGGCAAGACCGGCTCGCTGACCGCGCTGCCCGTGATCGAAACGCAAGCTGGCGACGTGTCCGCTTTCGTGCCGACCAACGTGATCTCGATCACCGACGGCCAGATCTTCCTGGAAACCGACCTGTTCAACGCCGGTGTGCGCCCCGCAATCAACGCCGGTATCTCGGTGTCGCGCGTTGGTGGTGCCGCCCAGACCAAGGTTGTCAAGAAGCTCTCCGGCGGTATCCGTACCGACCTGGCCCAGTACCGTGAACTGGCTGCGTTCGCGCAGTTCGCTTCCGACCTGGACGATGCCACCCGCAAGCAGCTGGAGCGCGGCCGCCGCGTGACGGAACTGCTCAAGCAGGCTCAATACCTGCCGCTGCAGGTGTGGCAGCTGGCCGCGTCGCTGTACGCAGCCAACAACGGCTTCCTCGACAACGTGGAAGTGAAGGACATTCTCCCGTTCGAGAAGGGCCTGCACGACCATCTGAAGACCAAGTACGCCGACCTCATCAACCGTATCGAAGATTCCAAGGATCTGTCGAAGGAAGATGAAGCCACGCTGCGTGCCGCGATCGAGGATTTCAAGAAGTCCGCCGCGTTCTAACCGCGCAATTCCACGAAACTGTGCTGGCACCGTTGCCATGACGGTGCCGGTGCGGCACGAATGGAGAGGAAGATATGGCCGGAACGAAAGAAATTCGAACCAAGATCAAGAGCGTGCAAAACACGCGCAAGATCACCAAGGCGATGGAGATGGTCGCCGCGTCCAAGATGCGCAAGGCGCAGGAACGGATGCGCAACGCCCGTCCCTACGCTGAGAAAGTGCGCAATATCGCGGCGCACCTGGCTGCGGCCAACCCCGAGTTCAAGCACCCGTTCATGGTGGCACGCGAGATCAAGCGCGCCGGCATGATCGTGGTAACGACGGACAAGGGGCTGTGCGGCGGCATGAACACGAACGTGCTGCGTGCGGTAACCAATGAGCTGCGTGAGCTGCAAAGCCGCGGCGTGGAGGTGCAGAGCACCGCCATTGGTTCCAAGGGCTTGCAGTTCATGGGCCGCATCGGCGCCAAGGTGCTCTCGCACGTGGTGCACCTCGGTGACACCCCGCATCTGGAAAAACTGATCGGTGCCATCAAGGTCCAGCTCGACGCCTTCACCAATGGTGAAGTCGATGCTGTGTACCTGGCTTACACCAAGTTCATCAATACGATGAAACAGGAGCCGATGGTGGAGCAGCTGCTGCCGCTCCCCGCCGACAAGTTTGCCCAGACCGAAGATGAAAAGCGCGCCTACTCGTGGGATTACATCTACGAGCCCGACGCACAGACCGTAGTGGAAGAGCTGTTGGTCCGCTACGTCGAAGCGCTGGTGTACCAGGCCGTGGCCGAAAACATGGCGTCCGAGCAATCGGCGCGCATGGTGGCCATGAAGGCGGCATCCGACAATGCCAAGAACGTGATCGGCGAACTGCAACTGGTCTACAACAAGACCCGTCAGGCAGCGATTACCAAGGAACTGTCGGAAATCGTCAGCGGTGCCGCAGCCGTCTAAGGCGTCAAGTATTCAAGCTATCGGAGATACGAAATGAGTATCGGAAATATTGTGCAGTGTATTGGCGCCGTGGTGGACATCGAGTTCCCCCGCGACGCGCTGCCTAAGGTCTACGAAGCGCTCGTGCTGGAAGACAGCAACGAAGCCTCGTTCGCCGAGAAGGGCCTGACCTTCGAAGTGCAGCAACAGCTGGGTGACGGCGTGGTGCGTACCATTGCCCTCGGCTCGTCGGATGGCCTGCGCCGCGGCATGGCAGTGAAGGGCACTGGTGCTCCGATCTCGGTGCCTGTTGGTCACGGCACGCTGGGCCGCATCATGGACGTGCTGGGTCGTCCCATTGACGAAGCCGGCCCGATCGCTTCGGACGAACTGCGCTCGATCCACCAGAAGGCCCCGAAGTTCGACGAACTGTCGCCTTCGGTCGACCTGCTCGAAACCGGCATCAAGGTGATCGACCTGGTGTGCCCGTTCGCAAAGGGCGGCAAGGTGGGTCTGTTTGGTGGCGCCGGCGTCGGCAAGACCGTGAACATGATGGAGCTCATCAACAACATCGCCAAGCAGCACAGCGGTTTGTCGGTGTTCGCCGGCGTGGGCGAGCGTACCCGTGAAGGGAACGACTTCTACCACGAAATGAAGGACTCGAACGTTCTCGACAAGGTGGCCATGGTGTTCGGCCAGATGAACGAGCCGCCGGGCAACCGTCTGCGCGTGGCACTGTCCGGCCTGACCATGGCCGAGAAGTTCCGCGACGAAGGCCGTGACATCCTGTTCTTCGTCGACAACATCTACCGCTACACGCTGGCCGGTACCGAAGTGTCCGCACTGCTGGGCCGTATGCCTTCCGCAGTGGGTTACCAGCCGACGCTGGCCGAGGAAATGGGCAAGCTGCAAGAGCGCATCACCTCGACCAAGACTGGCTCGATCACGTCGATCCAGGCCGTGTACGTGCCTGCGGATGACTTGACCGACCCGTCGCCTGCTACCACCTTCCTGCACTTGGACTCGACCGTCGTGCTGTCGCGTGACATCGCCGCGCTGGGTATCTACCCGGCAGTCGATCCGCTCGACTCGACCTCGCGTCAGCTGGACCCGCAAGTCGTGGGTCAAGAGCACTATGACGTGGCCCGTCGCGTGCAGCAAACGCTGCAACGCTACAAGGAACTGCGCGACATTATCGCGATTCTGGGCATGGACGAACTGTCGCCGGAAGACAAGCAGTCGGTGTCGCGCGCTCGTAAGATCCAGCGTTTCCTGTCGCAGCCCTTCCACGTGGCGGAAGTGTTCACGGGTTCGCCGGGCAAGTACGTCTCGCTGAAGGAAACCATCCGCGGCTTCAAGATGCTGGTGGACGGCGAGTGCGATCACCTGCCGGAGCAAGCGTTCTACATGGTCGGTTCGATCGACGAAGCCTTCGAGAAGGCCAAGAAGCTCCAGTAAGCGGCGTCTTTCGCTGCCAGCGTCGTAGTGGCGGCCTAGCGACGGACAGCAATGTCCGGGGCGGGCGGCCGCATTTGGCCTGGCAGCGGAATACTTGCTTCCTGGCAACGGGAAGCCGAAGCTTTCAGGGACTAAAGGAATTCACATGGCAACCATTCTTGTAGACGTCGTCAGCGCCGAATCGTCGATCTTCTCCGGTCAGGCGAAGTTCGTGGCGCTGCCGGGCGAGTCGGGCGAGCTGGGTATCCTGCCGGGCCATACGCCGCTGATTACGCGTATCCAGCCGGGCGCGGTGCGCATCGAGAAAGCAGACGGCAGCGAAGAGTTCGTGTTCGTGGCCGGCGGGATTCTCGAAGTCCAGCCCAAGCATGTCACCGTGCTGGCGGACACCGCCATCCGCGGCGGCGACCTCGACGAAGCCAAGGCGCAGGAAGCCAAGCGCGCCGCCGAGGAGTTGATGCAGAACCAGAGCAGCGATCTCGACCTGGCACGTGCGCAGGGCGAGCTGGCTGTGGCTACTGCGCAACTGGCTGCCATCGCGCGCCTGCGCCGGAAACGGTAAGAAAACAAGGCCGCCCAACCGGGTGTCTTTTGGCGGTGGCGAAAAAAAGGCAGCTGCGAGGCTGCCTTTTTTTTATCCCAACGACTATTCTGTCGGCTCAGGACAAAAAAAAAGCGCGCGGGCCGGGGAGGCACCGCGCGGACGGGAAAATCCCTTCGAGGGGTCAATTCGAAGGAACGGGTAAGGTCCAGGTCAACCAACAGGCGCTAACCACTCTCTTTGTGGTTCAGCACTCGGTCAGGCGGTATTGATCGCATTCAGACGATCCAACCAGCCGGAACCGGCAAGCGCCAACATCATCTCAACCTGGTACACCGATCACAGGCGTCGCCTGCGATCCGGTCAATCTGGGTGGGAATGCTTCCTTAGGCTTTCTTCACTGACGCCCTCCCTTTCTGTTTGGGGGAGGGAGCGCCTTTCACAAAAACTGATTGTGTTAAAGCATTGTGGGGGAAACTTTTGGGGATGGCAGTAACAAAATGTATCGGTTTGCAAGAAGTTGAAAGCGCGGTAACCAAATAAATGTCTAAATAGGCATGTTAATCCACATGCTACCGCACTCGCCGTCAGGCGGCGGGAACATCACCACGCGGCGCGGGTCCGATAGTTTTTGCTGATTCGCCATCCGCCTTGCGGTCCGGCCCTCGATTGCCATGCCGCGCTCCTTCTCCGTTTTCCCCTTTCCCCAGGCCCCGCGCCGTATCGCAGAACGCCTTGTCCAGCATAGGCTGGCGGTGTTGCTGGCCACGTCTTTCATCGCGCTTGGCCAGGCTGGCGCGGCCGAGGCACAGGCCCCCGCCGGTGTGCTGTGGCAAGGGGAACTGGACGGCCACGTCCAGGTATCGCTGACGATATTTCCGCGCGCGGGGACCGAAGCGATCGACGGCACCGCCCGTTACGATTCAATGCTTGCCGCCGCGCCGCGTCAACTCGATGGCCAATTGACATCCGACGGACGGTTGATCGTGCGCGAGCGCGATACCGGCCAGGAGCCGGTTGCGTATCCCCAGGCTCGCGACGGCGCACGTTTCGAGGGCATGGTCTCCGCCGATAGGTTGAGTGTCAGCGGGGAATGGATGAATACCGACGGGACCGGCCGCCAGGCATTAACGCTAACACGCAAGGCAATCTATCGCGAGCGCACCGTGGATGTGGCTGGGGCGCGGCTTACCGAACGCTATCCCGAAACGGGTCGCCCGCGCCTGGATGCCCTGATTGCGTCACTGCGCGCCGGCGGCTGCGGAGCGGGCGAGCAGGAATGCCGCAGCGCGATCGAGCTGACGCGGCTGGATGCCGGCAACGTCAGCCTGCTGCGTACCACCTGGCGCTACAGCGGTGGCGCGCATGGCAGCCTCGACTATGTGAGTGGCAACTGGCGGCGCCAAGCCCCGCAAGGCGCAACGGCGTCCGCGCCAGCTCCCCAGCCGGTCTATCGCCGGGTCGCGCTAGCCGATCTCCTGCGGCCCGGCGACGCTTGCCTGCGAACATTCAACGATGAGCTACAGGCTGCGCTGAAGCGGCAGGGCGCAGCTGAACCCGCGCGTGGCGTGCTCGACGCACAAGCTCTGCAGGAATCACGGCTCCCGTTTACCCTGTACCGCGGTGGCGTGGTGTTGCACTATGCCCCCTACGCGGTCGGCCCGTTTGCGCAGGGCTCTTACCAGGTGGCGGTGCCGTTCGCGCGGCTGGGCAGTTGTGCCCGCCCGGCCGCTACCGGCCGCGACAATTCCCCCGAACCCTTTGAGAAGGAATCGACGTGAGCGAGATGCAGACAGCCATTCGCGGCATGCTGGCGATGAAGACGGTAGCCGTGGCCGGCCTGTCCGGGCACCCGGACCGCCCCAGCCATGAGGTAGCCGCCTACTTGCAGCGCCAAGGCTATCGCATTGTCCCCGTCAATCCGCGCCATGCGGGCGAGCGCATCCTGGGCGAGACCTGCTACGCCAGCCTGGCAGATGCGGCCGCGGCGCTGGCCGGGATCGGGCAGCGCATCGAATGGGTCGATATCTTCCGCCGTGCCGTCGATGTGCCACCGGTGGTCGAGGATGCCATCGCGATCAGGGCCCGTGGCGTCTGGCTGCAGCTCGGCATTGTCAATGACGAGGCTTTCGGTCGGGCCACTGCCGCCGGGTTGCTGGCGGTGCAGGACCGCTGCAGCAAGATCGAGCTGATGCGCCGCGCTGCCTGAGCCCGCTAAACTAGCCACCTCAGGTCCCAATCCAGCCCTCAATCCAGCCCAACGCAGCCATGGCCATCGATCCCCAGCTTCTCGACTACTACCGCCGGCTTTCCGAACGCTACGCCGGCCAGCCTGAGCCGGCCGGTGCCGCGGACCGGCGAGCGCGCTTCGCCGAGATCGCGGCGACCTCGGTCGTGCCCGACCCGGAAGGCATCAAGGCCACCGACATGGAGCTGGCGTTGCCCGGCCGCACCCTCGCGGCGCGGTTGTTCCGCCCGGAAGGCGTGGCCGAGCCGCGTCTGATCGTCTATTTCCACGGTGGCGGCTGGGTGGTGGGCTCGCATGACACGCATCACAGCGTGGCAGCGCTGCTCGCGGCCGACACCGGCTGCGCGGTGGCCAGCGTGGACTACCGGCTGGCGCCGGAGCATCCGTTCCCCGCGCCGTGCGACGACGCGCTGCAGGCGGTGCTGTGGTTCGCCGAGCAGCGCGTGCGCTTGCGCCTGGACGCGGGCTTCCTGGCCGTGGCGGGCGACAGCGCGGGCGGGCACCTGGCCGCGCAGGCCGCGCGCTGGGCCAATGCGCACGGACGCCCAGGCCTGGTCAACGCCCAGTTGCTGATCTATCCCGTGGCCGCGCCGGTGCTGGCTAGCGAAAGCTATCGCGCCTTCGCGGATGGCCCCGGCCTCACGCGCGACGAAATGGCCTGGTTCTGGACGGAATTCATCGGTGCCGAGCGCCTTGCCGCCGGCGCCGCCATCGAAGACACGCGCATCCACCTGATGGGCGCCGCGCCACAGCACCTGCCCCCGGCCAGCGTGGTGATGGTGGCCGCGCACGACGTGCTGCGCGACGATGGCCTGGCCTACGCCGACTACCTGGTGCGCTACGGCGCGCCGGTGATCACGCTGGAGGCAAGCGGCATGACGCACGGCTTTGCCCGCCTGCAACCCGACGCCCCGCGCGCGCGCGAATGGATGCGCCGCGCCGCGCAGGCCTTCAAGGAACTGGCGGCGGACATCTAAGCTGCCGGCAGCGGCCGGCCCATCCCGTAAAATGGCGGTCTTACGAGGATGACCATGACCGCATTGCAGAACGATACCTTCCTGCGCGCGCTGCGCCGGCAACCGACCGAGTACACCCCGCTGTGGCTGATGCGCCAGGCGGGGCGCTACCTGCCCGAATACAACGCTACGCGCGCTCGTGCCGGCAGCTTCCTCGGCCTGGCCAAGAACCCGGCCTATGCCACGGAAGTTACCCTGCAGCCCCTCGAGCGCTATCCGCTCGACGCGGCCATCCTCTTCTCCGACATCCTGACCGTGCCCGATGCCATGGGCCTCGGGCTGTCGTTCGCGCAGGGCGAGGGTCCGCGCTTTGCCCACCCGTTGCGCACCGAAGGCGACGTCAAGAAGCTGGCGGTGCCCGACATGGCCTCCCTGTCCTACGTGTTCGACGCGGTCAGCGAGATCCGCCGGGCACTGGTGCAGGATGGCCGCCAGCGCGTGCCACTGATCGGCTTCTCGGGCAGCCCCTGGACGCTGGCCTGCTACATGGTCGAAGGCGCCGGCTCGTCCGATTTCCGCACGGTCAAGGCCATGATGTACAGCCGCCCCGACCTGATGCACCGCATCCTGGAGATCAACGCGCAGGCCGTGTCGGCCTACCTGAATGCGCAGATCGAGGCAGGTGCCCAGGCCGTGATGCTGTTCGACACCTGGGGCGGCACGCTGGCCGACGGCATGTACCAGGCGTTTTCCCTGGCCTATATGCGTCAGGTGTTGGCCGGACTCAAGCGCGAGCACAACGGCGAGCAGGTGCCGGCCATCGTGTTCACCAAAGGCGGTGGCCTGTGGCTGGAAGCGCTCACCGAGATCGGCGCCGATGCGCTCGGCCTGGACTGGACGGTCAACCTGACACAGGCGCGCCGCCGCACGGGTGGCAAGGTGGCCCTGCAGGGCAATATCGACCCCAATGTGCTGTTTGCGCCGGAAGCGGCGATTCGCGAGCAGGTGCGTGGCGTGCTCGACAGCTACGCCGCCGCTGGCGGCAGCGACGGACACGTCTTCAATCTCGGCCACGGCATCTCCCAGTTCACTCCGCCCGAGAATGTGACGGTGCTGGTGGATGAGGTGCATCGCTACAGCCGACAACTGCGCACCGCTGCAAGGTGACAGCCGGTGCACGTCTTCCCTCCCACCCGGGGGTACCGCCTGTGCGGCGCAGCGAGCCGCCCTCGCGCGCCGCACCCGGACGGGCGGGTGCCGGGGGAGGCTTGCCCGAAGCGCTGTCAAGTAAACTATTTTGCAATATTTCTCCCTTTCGGTGCCGGTTCGCGCTTGTCAAGGCTTGACTTATGCACATCAATGGGTTTTCCGCAGTGCAAGAGCGGGTTAGTCCTTAACTCATCTGAGGGGGGTCTCCAAGTCCTTGATTTACAAGGGATTGCATCTAGCCATGCACAGGCTGGAATGCCAGTGGGAGCCTTGTTTTACGGGGCTTGGCGGGAACACCGGACGAGTTTTCAACAAAGTTATCCACAGGCGGTGCCCGGGGCCGGGAAAACCAGCCATCTATCATCCACCGCACACTGAATTTGTCTGGAAAGCGGCTCAGCCTCGGTCTGCACATGCATTGGGCTTTCTCGCCCCAATCTGGACCGTACCCATCGCTGCGCTGGACGATCGGCCCAGGAGGCCCGGCGTGACGTTGCCAACGCTCCCCGAGCAAGCCGGACTGGCTGCGGAACCCGCCGACGGCGCACCGCTTGCCGTCGTGCAGGTGGCGCTCGATACGCCGGCTGACGATGTCTTCGATTACCTTGCCGGGCCGGAAGTCGCGCCCGGCGAACTGGTCACGGTGCCGTTCGGCCGCCGTACGCTGGTCGGCGTGGCCGTATCGCGTTGCGCGCACTCCGATGTACCCGCCGACAAACTTCGCGCCGTGGCGCAGCGCCTGGACTGGCTGCCGCCGCTTGGTGCCCACTGGATCGCGCTGGCGGGCTTTGCCGCTCGCTATTACCACCGCTGCCTCGGCGAAGTCATGCTGCCCGCGCTGCCACCGGCGCTGCGTGAAGCCGACGGCTGGGCACGGCTGGCGCTGCGCGCGCGCAGCGAGCATTACCGCGTAGCGCCGGGGCAGGGCGAGGCCCTGCTGGCGGCGGTGCCGCCGCGCGCCCGCACCGTGCTGGCGCTGGCGCAGGCGCTGGTGGCGGCAGCCGGCCAAGGGCAGGCGATCTCTGCCGCCGAGGCGCGCGTGCTGTGCAGCGCGGCGCCGGCGCGCCTGGCGCAGTGGGCCGAGGCGGGCTGGGTGAGCTCCGAGCGGGCCGACCAGCCCTTGCTGGGCGCGCCCTCGGCCGCAGCGCCGTCCCCCGCGCCGCCGCTGCACGAAGAGCAGCGCGTGGCCGTGGAGGCGATCGGGCAGGCCAAGGGATTCGCGCCTTTCCTGCTCCATGGCGTCACCGGTAGCGGCAAGACCGAGGTCTACCTGCACGCCATGGCCGAAGTACTGGCGCGGGACGCGCAGGCACAGGTATTGATGCTGGTGCCCGAAATCAACCTCACCCCGCAGCTGCAGGGCCGCATTGCCTCGCGCTTTCCCCATTTGCCGCTGGCGGTGCTGCACAGCGGCCTGGCCGACCAGGAGCGCACCCTGCAATGGCTGGCGGCGCACCGCGGCGAGGCCCGCATCGTGCTGGGCACGCGGATGGCGGTGCTGGCTTCGCTGCCGCACCTGGCGCTGATCGTGGTGGACGAGGAGCACGACACGTCCTACAAGCAGCAGGAAGGCCTGCGCTACTCCGCGCGCGACCTGGCCGTCTGGCGTGCCAAGCAGCTCGGCACGGCCGTGGTGCTGGGCTCCGCCACGCCGTCCATGGAGTCCTGGTGGCGCGCCGAGCAGGGCACCTACCGCAAGCTGGTGCTGCGCGAGCGGGCCCAGACCGACGCCACGCTGCCCACGGTACGCCTGATCGACATCAACCAGGAGCGTCAGCGCCAGCGCGCGCTCTACGAAGGCTTGTCGGTGCCGCTGCTCAACGCAATCGAGGCCCGCCTGCAGCGCGGCGAACAGAGCCTGCTGTTCCTGAACCGGCGCGGCTACGCCCCGGTGCTCGCCTGCGACAGCTGCGGCTGGCTCTCCGGCTGCCCGCGTTGTTCCGCCTATATGGTGCTGCACCGGCCGGAGCGCCGCCTGCGCTGCCACCACTGCGGGCTGGAATCCCCTGTGCCGCATCACTGCCCCGATTGCGGCAATGTGGATGTGGCGCCGCTTGGAAGGGGTACCCAGCGCATCGAGGAGGCCCTCGCCGCGCGCTTCCCGCAAGCGCGCATCGCCCGCATCGATGCCGACTCCACGCGCCGCAAGGGCAGTGCCCAGGCCATGTTCGATGAAGTCCACGCAGGCGAGGTCGACATCCTGGTCGGCACCCAGATGGTGGCCAAGGGGCACGACTTCCAGCGCGTGACCCTGGTCGGCATCGTCCATCCGGACGCCGCCATGTTCAGCCATGATTTCCGCGCGGCCGAGCACTTGTTCGCCTCCCTGATGCAGGTGGCCGGGCGTGCCGGGCGGGCAGGGCTGGCGGGCGAGGTGCTGATCCAGACCCGCTATCCCGATGCATCGGCATTGCAGGCATTGGTACGCCATGACTATGATGGATTCGCGGCGACGCAGTTGCGCGAGCGTCGCCAGGCCGGGTTGCCCCCGTTTGCCTACCAGGTGCTCGTCACGGCCGACCATGCCGAACTGGAGCGCGCGCTGGCCTTCCTCCAGAGCGCGCGGAACCGGGCCGATGCGTGCCGGCTGGCACCTGAGGTGCAACTCCACGACCCGGTGCCGATGTCGATGGTGCGGGTGGCTAACCGGGAGCGCGCACAGATGTTGGTGGAAAGCACGTCACGCCTTGCGTTGCAACGCTTTATCAGCGAGTGGGTGCAAACTTTCGGCGCGGCGCTGGCGGATGCCAAGGGCGTGCGCTGGCAACTGGAGATCGATCCATTGCGAATCTGAGTGGCACGCAGCGCCAGGTACGGTGCAACCACGTATTCCAGTGAAACCAGGTGGTTGTACCTAGTTGCACCTTTGGTTTGCCCCGGAGTATGATCGCGCCGATCTGCAGGTTTCCTCGCAGGAACGGAAACCGGCGTCCGCGTCTTACGGAGAATCAAGCGCATGGCCACCACCACCCTCGGCGTCAAACTCGACGACGCCTCTCGCGAGCGCCTCAAGCGCGTCGCGCAGTCGATCGACCGCACGCCGCACTGGCTGATCAAGCAGGCAATCTTCACGTATCTGGAGCAAGTCGAGCGGGGCAACATCCCGCATGAGACGAGTGCCGCCGGTACGGCGAGCGAGGGCGCGGCGGACAGCGCGGACGGTTTTGACGGCGCGGCTGGCGACGGCGCGACGCAGCCTTTCCTGGAGTTTGCCCAGAGCGTGCATCCGCAATCGGTGCTGCGCGCGGCCATCACCGCCGGCTATCGCCGCCCGGAGTCCGAGTGCGTGCCGGTGCTGCTTGAGCAGGCCCGCCTGCCGCATCAGCAGGCCGAAGCCGCTCTCGCCATGGCCCGGACCCTGGCCACGCGACTGCGCGAGCGCAAGGTCGGCACCGGCCGCGAAGGGCTGGTGCAGGGGCTGATCCAGGAATTCTCGCTGTCCTCCCAGGAGGGCGTGGCGTTGATGTGCCTGGCCGAGGCGCTGCTGCGCATTCCCGACAAGGCCACCCGCGACGCACTGATCCGCGACAAGATCAGCGGCGCCAACTGGCAGTCGCATCTGGGCCAGAGCCCGTCGGTGTTCGTCAACGCCGCCACCTGGGGCCTGCTGTTCACGGGCAAGCTGGTGGCCACCCATACCGAAGCCGGCCTGTCCAAGGCGCTTACCCGCATCATCGGCAAGGGCGGCGAGCCGTTGATCCGCAAGGGCGTGGACATGGCGATGCGCCTGATGGGCGAGCAGTTCGTCACCGGCGAAACCATCTCCGAGGCGCTGGCCAACGCACGCAAGTACGAGGCCGAAGGCTTCCGCTACTCGTACGACATGCTGGGCGAGGCGGCCATGACCGAGGCCGACGCGCAGCGTTACCTGGCCTCCTACGAGCAGGCCATCAACGCCATCGGCCAGGCTTCGCGCGGGCGCGGCATCTATGAAGGCCCGGGCATCTCGATCAAACTCTCCGCGTTGCATCCGCGCTACAGCCGCGCGCAGCACGAACGCGTTGTCAGCGAGCTGTACGGCCGCCTCAAGTCGCTGACCTTGCTGGCCCGCCAATACGACATCGGCATCAATATCGACGCCGAGGAAGCCGACCGGCTGGAAATCTCGCTCGACCTGCTCGAGCGCCTGTGCTTCGAGCCTGAGCTGGCTGGCTGGAACGGCATCGGCTTCGTGGTGCAGGGCTACCAGAAGCGTTGCCCGTTCGTGATCGACTACCTGATCGACCTGGCCCGCCGCAGCCGCCACCGCCTGATGATCCGCCTGGTCAAGGGCGCGTACTGGGACAGCGAGATCAAGCGCGCCCAGGTGGACGGGCTGGAGGGCTATCCGGTCTACACGCGCAAGGTCTATACCGATGTGTCCTACGTGGCCTGCGCGCGCAAGCTGCTGTCGGTACCGGATGTGATCTACCCGCAGTTCGCCACCCACAACGCCCATACGCTGGCGGCCATCTACCAGATCGCCGGCCACAACTACTACCCGGGCCAGTACGAGTTCCAGTGCCTGCACGGCATGGGCGAGCCGCTGTACGACCAGGTGGTCGGCCCGTTGGCCGACGGCAAGTTCAACCGCCCGTGCCGGATCTACGCGCCAGTGGGCACGCACGAGACGCTGCTGGCCTACCTGGTGCGCCGCCTGCTGGAAAACGGCGCCAACACGTCCTTTGTCAACCGCATCGCGGACGACACCATCTCGCTGGACGAGCTGGTGGCCGATCCGGTGGCCGTGGTCGAGCAGATGCACGCCGAAGAGGGCACGCTTGGCCTGCCGCATCCGCGCATTGCGCAGCCGCGCACCCTGTATGGCGAATCGCGCGCCAATTCCGCCGGCATCGACCTCTCCAACGAGCATCGCCTGGCCTCGCTGTCGTCCGCGCTGCTGGCTGGCACGAGCGAGGCGGTCAGCGCCGTGCCGCTGCTGGCCACGGAAGCCGCCGCCAGCGCCGACGCCAATCAGCCGGCCCCCGTGCGCAACCCGTCCGACCTGCGCGACGTGGTCGGCCATGTCACCGAAGCCAGCATGGCCGAGGTGGAGGCCGCGCTGCAGGCCGCGGTGAACGCCGCGCCGATCTGGCAGGCGACCCCGGCCGATGTGCGCGCCGCCGCGCTGGAACGCGCCGCGGAACTGATGGAAGCGCAGATGCAGTCCCTGATGGGCATCATCGTGCGCGAGGCTGGCAAGACCTTCTCCAATGCCATCGCCGAAGTGCGCGAGGCCGTGGACTTCCTGCGCTATTACGCCGCGCAAGTGCGTGAAACGTTCTCCAGCGACACCCATCGCCCGCTCGGGCCGGTGGTCTGCATCAGCCCATGGAATTTCCCGCTGGCCATCTTCACCGGTCAGGTCGCGGCCGCGCTGGCTGCCGGCAACACCGTGCTGGCCAAGCCCGCCGAGCAGACCCCGCTGATTGCCGCCCAGGCCGTGCGCCTGCTGCGCGAGGCCGGCGTGCCGGCCGGCGCGGTGCAACTGCTGCCGGGCCGTGGCGAAACCGTGGGCGCCGCGCTGGTGGGCGACACCCGGGTCAAGGGTGTGATGTTCACCGGCTCCACCGAAGTGGCGCGCCTGCTGCAACGCAGCGTGGCCGGCCGCCTGGACGCCGCCGGCCGCCCGGTGCCGCTGATCGCCGAGACCGGCGGCCAGAACGCCATGATCGTGGACTCCTCCGCGCTGGCCGAGCAGGTGGTTGGCGACGTGGTCAACTCCGCCTTCGACTCGGCCGGCCAGCGCTGCTCCGCGCTGCGCGTGCTGTGCCTGCAGGAAGAAGTGGCCGACCGCGTGCTGGAAATGCTCAAGGGCGCCATGAACGAGCTCGCCATGGGCAACCCGGACCGCCTGTCCACCGACGTCGGTCCGGTCATCGACGAGGAAGCGCGCAACAACATCGTGCGCCATATCGATGCCATGCGCGCCAAGGGCCGCCGCGTCCACCAGGCCGATCCGAACGGCGCGGCCAGCGCGGCCTGCCGCAATGGCACCTTTGTGTCGCCAACGCTGATCGAGCTCGACAGCATCGAAGAGCTGCAGCGCGAAGTCTTCGGCCCCGTGCTGCACGTGGTGCGCTACCAGCGCGCCGCGCTCGACACCCTGCTGGCGCAGATCAACGGCACCGGCTACGGCCTGACCATGGGCATCCACACCCGCATCGACGAAACCATCGAGCACATCGTCGAGCGCGCGGAAGTGGGCAACCTCTACGTCAACCGCAATATCGTGGGCGCGGTCGTGGGCGTCCAGCCCTTCGGTGGCGAAGGCCTGTCCGGCACCGGCCCCAAGGCGGGCGGCCCGCTGTACCTGCACCGCCTGTTGTCGGTCTGCCCGCAGGATGCCGTGGCCCGCGTGGTGCGCGCCTCCGACACCCTCGGCGGCGCGGACGAGACCGGCCCGGTGCGCCGCACGCTGACCGAGGCACTGGGCACGCTCAAGGAATGGGCGCAACGCGAGAGCGCGGCACTGCCCGAACTGGCGGCGGCATGCGAGCGCTTTGCCGCGGCCTCGGCGGCCGGCCTGTCGGTCACGCTGCCCGGCCCGACCGGCGAGCGCAACACTTACACCCTGCTGCCGCGCGCTGCCGTGCTTTGCCTGGCCCAGCAGGAGGCCGACCTGGCCATGCAGCTGGCGGCGGTAATCGCGGCGGGCAGCCAGGCCGTGTGGGTTGAAAGCCCCATGGCCCGGACGCTGTTTGCGCGGCTGCCGAAGGCAGTACAATCGCGCGTCCGCCTGGTGGCCGACTGGTCGGCCAGCGACACCGGCTTCGACGCGGTCCTGCACCATGGCGACTCCGACCAGCTGCGCGCCGTGTGCGAACAGCTCGCCACGCGCCCCGGCCCGATCATTTCGGTGCAAGGCCTGGCGCACGGTGAACCGAATGTCGCCATCGAGCGTTTGTTGATCGAGCGCTCGCTGTCCGTCAATACGGCGGCTGCGGGCGGCAATGCCAGTTTGATGACGATCGGCTAACCGCCGGGCGTCGATCGAAGCGACGCGAGGTAGCGGTGATCCCGCAGGCCTTGCGTATTTGAAAATCGGGGAGCGTTTCGCGCCACACCCGGACGCGTCCAAAAACGCAGCAAAGGCTATAGAGAATAGCTACCAAGGAGAACAGATGAACTCGACTTTCCACAAGACGGCCCTCACCGTTGCCCTGTCCGTCGCTGGCCTGTGCGCCACCTCGGCTGCCTTCGCCCAGGCGCAGGAAATCAAGCTGGGCTTTGCCGCGCCGATGACCGGCGGCCAGGCGCAATATGGCAAGGACATGCAGAACGGCGTCGTCCTCGCCATCGAGGAAATGAACGCGACCAAGCCCAAGATCGGCGGCAAGGACGTCAAGTTCGTACTGCTCTCCGAAGACGACGCGGCCGACCCCAAGACCGGCTCGGTAGTCGCGCAAAAGCTGGTCGACAACGGCATCCAGGGCATGCTGGGCCACTTCAACTCCGGCACCAGCATCCCGGCGTCGATGGTCTACAACCGCGCTGGCATCCCCCAGATCGCCATGGCAACGGCGCCTGAGTACACCCACCAGGGCTTCAAGACCACCTTCCGCATGATGACCTCCGACACCCAGCAGGGCTCGGTGATCGGTGCCTTCGTGGTGAAGAAGCTGGGCGCCAAGAACATCGCCATCGTCGACGACCGCACCGCCTACGGCCAAGGCCTGGCCGACGAATTCGAGAAGGCCGCCAAGGCCGCCGGCGGCAAGATCGTGCGCCGCGAGTTCACCAACGACAAGGCGGTGGACTTCAAGGCCGTGCTGACCAACATCAAGCGCAGCAACCCGGACGTGATCTTCTTCGGCGGCGCCGAGACGCAATCCGCGCCGATGGCCAAGCAGGTCAAGGAACTCGGCATGAAGTCGCCGGTGGTGTCGGGCGAAATGTCGAAGACCGACAACTTCCTCAAGCTGGCCGGTCCTGCCGCCGAGGGCACGGTCGTATCATTGGCCGGCCTGCCGCTGGACCAGATGCCTGGTGGCTCCACCTACGAGAAGAAGTACGAGAAGCGCTTCGGCGGCAAGGTGCAGACCTACTCGCCGTACGCCTATGACGGCGCCACAGCGTTGATGACCGCCATGATCAAGGCAGGCTCGGCCGATCCGGCGCGCTACCTGCCGGTGCTGGCGGCCACCAACATGCAAGGCGTGACCACCAAGACACTGGCCTACGACGCGCGCGGCGACCTGAAGGACGGCGGCATCACCGTCTACAAGGTGGTTGGCGGCAAGTGGACCGTGCTGGAGACGGTTGGCGGCAAGTAAGCCATTGCGCTCAGTAGGGCGCGATCAACGTCCGGTATCTGACGCCATCTCATTGAGATGGCGTTTTTTTGTTTTCGTGGCCTGCGAATTCACCGAGCCCGTCGGATAGCATGGCGCGGCCAGCCTCGCGTGAAGTTACGGCTGCCGTTGCACGATGCGGTTTTGAGCCTCTTCGATCATGCGGAGTACGGTGACATCATTGGGGGCGCCTAGCGCTAGCTTGGCGAGCCGTTGCCGGGCCGCTTCCGTCTGTCCGCGCTGCGCCAGGATATGGATCACCTGTTCCGCCGAAGGTGAAGCGACAATTGCGATAAGCCCACGTGGATCCGCATTCTCTCGCATGACAAGCGTGGCGATGTGAGCGGCCGCGCTGCCGCCTGAGAGCCTCGCTTCGATCGCGGCGCTGGCGGACAGCCAGTCGCTGTAGCGGGCTAAGTCGAGAAAATCAATCAAGCCGGCGTTGTTGGCGAAAGCTGGTTGGCCTTGCGCGAGGAGATCCTGGAGCGGGCGTAGTGTCTCCGCGTGGAGCGATGAAAGCGCATGCGGCAACAGGACCATAGCGGCAAGGTCCTCCGCAAGGAGCTCACTGGGTACGCCCGCATGCCAAATGGCCTGTAGCGCCTGACGTTGTGCCTCGGGTTCCTGGATCAAAGGCAGGAGGAAACCCATTTCCTTCGCGTACTCGGCTCGGCTTATGGCGCCGCCTGATAGCGCCGCATCCAAAATTGGGATGCTATCGGGGAACAAGCCCATTCGCGCATACTGCATGACTGCCTGATGTGCAATTTCGGTGTCTGACGAGCGCGCTGCCTTTGCGAGCATGGCCGCGACCTGAGGATTCGCCCCGAGGCGGGATTGCTCCGCGACAGACAAGGTCAGGTCGGTCTCGTATTGCGATGCCAGCAGGTTGACCAGAGAGCGTTTGACCGGCTCTGCGTGGACGGTCCACAAGCTGGCTTCTATCCGCGCCGCTGTCGCAGCGCTGGGCGGAAGTGATAGCAATCTCATCGTATCCAACAAATACTGGGCGGTTGTCGGACTACGATGAGTGGATTCAAAGTCACGCCAGAGCAAGTCGAATTTTTGCTCGGGTGTGAGGGTTGCGTCCGAGATTATGCGTTGCCCGTAGCGCTGAAGGCTTTCGAGATCGGCTCCCTCGGCAAGAGCCGCAGGATTCGACGCCAGTGTTGCGACAGCGCTTTGCTGTGCAGTGGTGGTCGGTGTGTCAATCACAGATCGCCGGGCTGCCAATGCCCGCGCATCGGACTCGTTGGGCGAGCCTTTCGTTGACAATGCGCGTATGCCGACTATCGCCACAATGACGGTAAGCCCGCCGACGGCTAGCTGGATCAGTTTATTCTTCCGCATTTTCTATTTCTTCTTCAACTCAACGCCTCTCTCGTTGAGCATAGTGAAGAGATTCTCTGACGTCGTAGATTTGAACAGGCTAGTCCACAAGGCAGGATTCCCACTGCTGAGTGGCCTGGGCCGCCGAGGCGACTAGCAGGCCAGGCAATATCGCGAGCAGCAGCGTTATTGAGTATCCGAGTATGCGCATTGAAGAATCCCCCAAAAGGACAGATGGGCATATGCCGCCTATTTGATTGGGTAACAGGAGCAGCCCCATCTGTACAAGGTAGACGCGTCGCCCTCGGCCGCTCTATCGGCACGGTCCGAATTTGGGACATGAAACTTCCGCATGGCGCATAATCCCGCACTCGCACATCCACCCCGAAGGAGCAGTCCGTGTCCGTGCAGGAAGTCAGCTACGACCACGCCATCGAGCTAGCCAACGCAGAGCGCTACGATGAAGCGCTGGTTATTCTCGACCAGCTTTCGCAGGCGCAGCCTCAAGTGGTGGATTTCGATTGCCTGCGGGCACGCCTGCATTTCGACCGCGGCGACGCGCAAGCCGCCTTTGCCGTACTCGATGCGGCGCTGGCCAAGCTGCCCGGGCTGCCGCTGCACCCGGCGCACCGCTGGTCCTCGCGCGGCGTGATCGCGCACCGCTACGGCATGCTGTTGATGGGGATGGAGCGCGTCCAGGAGGCGCTGCCCTGGCTGGAAGAGGCCGCGCTGCGCAACGGCTTGTCCTCCGGCGAGTGGAGCGCCCGCCTGCATGCCGGGCTGGCGCATTACCGGCTGGGCAATTTCGCCGCGGCCGGCGCTTATTGGTATGACCTGCTGTATCGCGCGCCGGATCTTGGCGCCGCAGACATCCTGGGCCAGGCGCTGGCCCACGTGAATGCCGCCGGCGGCGAGGCCGAGCCGATGCTGCGCCTGTGCCTGGCGCGGATCGGCCTGGACAACCCGGACCTGCTGGAGCTCGATGAAGCCGCGGGTGATGCCCTGGCCGCCGAGCAGGCCGCCATCGTGCTTTCCAGCCAGCCGGACCACCCGCACGCCCGCCGCATCCGCGCGCCACTGCGCTACCGCGCGGGCGAGCTCGACGGTGCGTGGGACGACTTCGCCACCTACCAGCGCAAGGCGCCGGACCCCAAGGCGCAGGTGCGCGAGCTCGAATGGCGCCACCAGTCCGGCGAGGCCGAGCCTTGGCTGCGCTTCGCCTTCGTCGAGGGCGCGACGGATGCGACCGGCTACTACAATGCCGGCGTGGCGCTGGCCGAGTTCATGGACGCGGTGCCGGCCGCCGAGGCCGCGTTGATGCCGCACCTGATCAAGGCCTATCGCCTGGGCCTGGCGCGCTTCGAGGCCTACTTCGCCACCGGCGAGGGCGGCTACGACGACGCCGATCCCCATATCTATTCGTTGCTGTGCCACAACCTGGCTACCCGGCTGGAAGGCGACGGCAACCGCGCGGAGCGCATCGCGCTGCACGAAAAGGGCATCGCGGTCAGTGAATTCATTGAGCACTGGATCGACCTGCTCGCATGCCTGGAGGCGGCCGGGCAGCACGGAAAAGCCGTGGAAGTCGCCGGCGACGTGCTCAATCGGTATCCGCTCGAGCGCGATCCCGCTAATGTAGGCTGGATCTTCAGCCGGCTGATGAGCACCTGGAAGGCCATCGGCGGCCCTGAAGTGACGTCGGCGGCCCGCGATGCGCTGGCGCATATGGATGCCCGCGCCGACGCCTTGCCCGTGGAGGAACGCAGCCAGACCGCCCACGCGCTGGCCCACGCCCGCGCGCACTTCGCGGGGCTCCTGCGCAACGCCATGGGCAGCATGGACCAGCATGACCGCACCGACGCGCAGGCCGAGATCGAGGCCCTGCAGCGCCGCGCGCTGCTGATCGAGGACGCGTGGCTGTGCAACCAGTTCGGCATGATCTGGCGCGACCTGGGCGCACCGGAGCGCGCGTTGCCGCTGTTCGAGCAAGCCATCGCGCTGACCGCCGACGATCCCGTGGACCAGGCCTCCCCGCGCCTGCAGCGCGCGCTGATCCGCAACGGCGAGAAGCAATACGCCGAAGCGCTGACGGACTTCGAGGCCGCCTTTGCCGCGCGCGACGGCTGGGACGGCGAGGCTTACCTCGGCGCGGTCGAGGCGGCGCTAGGGCTGGAGCAGCGTGAGACCGCGCTGGGCTACTTCGACAAGGCGCGCGCCAGCGGTGCCGCGCAGGGCAAGTCGCGCTCGCTCTATGCCCGCATGGAAACCGGGCTGCGCGCGACCCGGCCCGGATGGAAGTTCTGGGGCGTGTAGCCTGCGCAGCCAGCCGCATCCGCGGCTCCGTCACGATAAAAAACGCCATCCCGGCAAGATGGCGTTTTTTTACGTGTGAATGCATCACGTTGGCAGCAGCTTCCGCGCCTCTGTCGGACAAACTCCGACATGGAATGTCATGTGGCTCCGCTACCATATAGTCCATGAATGGACTGAGCCAATTGTTTCCAAGCCTGCCCCTGGCACCCGGCGGGCTTTTCTGGGTCGGGCTGGCGCTGGTGGGCGCCGGCCTGGCGGGTGAGATATGCCGCACGTACCTGAGGCTGCCCCGCATCGTCGGCTATGCCGCCACGGGCCTCGCGGCCGGCATGCTCGGCCGCGGCATCGTGGACGAGGACATGATCGCGCAGACCCGCATCCTGATCGACATGGCGCTGGCGCTCGCCCTGTTCGAGCTCGGGCACCGGCTCTCGCTCACCTGGCTGCGGGCCAACCGCTGGCTGCTCTTCACCAGCGCCTTTGAAAGCCTGCTGACCTGGGGCCTGGTGGCGGCGGTGCTGCAATGGATCGGCGTGAGCCCGGCGGTCGCCATCCTGGCCGGTGGGATGGCGGTCAGCACCTCGCCCACCATCGTGCTGCAGCTGAAGAACGAGCTGCGCGCGGAAGGGCAGGTGACCGAGCGGCTGCTCGCCATGGCGGCGCTCAACAGTATTTACGCCGCTGCCATTGTCCAGGTCGCTACCGGCTGGCTGCATTCCGAGTATGGCAACCTGGGTGCGGCGCTGCTGCATCCGCTCTACCTGCTGGTGGGTTCCTGCCTGCTGGCCTGGGTCGTCGGCAAGCTTGGCCACGCGATCTATGCGCGCATGGAAACGGACGATCACTACAGTTTCCTGGTGCTGGTGGGGCTGGTGCTGTTCACCCTGGCGCTCACGCGCGTGCTCAAGCTGTCGATGCCGCTCACGCTGATGCTGGCCGGTGTGGTGTTCAAGCACCAGGACAGCCAGCCGCGCGTGTGGCCGGCGCACTTCGGCAGCGCGGGCAGCCTGTTGATCATCGTGATGGTGGTGTCACTTGGCCTGCCGCTGACCGCGCATGACTGGGCCATTGGTGGTGGCGCGGCCTGTGTGCTGGTGCTGCTGCGCCACTTCGCCAAGCTGGTGGGCGTGGCCTCGCTGGGTTCGTTCTCCGGCCTGAGCATGAAGCAATGCGTGGCGCTTGGGCTTGCACTGGCACCCATGTCGGGCCTCGCGTACTTGCTGATGAGCGATGTCGCGCTGCTGTATCCGACCACCGGCGAGCCACTGGCGGCCATCATCCTGTGCGCGCTGGCGATCGAGCAGTTGCTGGGGCCCACGCTGGCGGCCTGGGCACTTCGCTATGCGGGCGAGGTCAGAAGCAATGGAGGAGGGCGCTGATGTCACTGGAACCGTTCAAGCACTCCGAAGCGCTGACGTTTGGCGTGGAACTGGAGCTGCAACTCGTCAACCGGCATGACTATGACCTGGCGCCATTCGCGCCGGATCTGCTGCGTGCACTGAAAGGTGCGCAACACGCCGGCGACATCAAGCCCGAGATCAGCCCTTCGATGATCGAGATCAGCACCGGCATCTGCAAAAGTTATGCACAGGCGCTGGATGAGCTCGGCACGATGCGTGACCTGATGGTCGAGGCCTCGCACTCGCTCAATCTCGGCATCTGCGGCGGCGGCACGCACCCCTTCCAGCAGTGGGCCGACCGCACCATCTCGGATTCGCCGCGCTACCAGTACATCTCCGAGCTCTATGGCTACCTGGCCAAGCAGTTCACGGTGTTCGGCCAGCACGTGCACATCGGCTGCCCGAGCGCGGATGAGTCGCTGTTCCTGCTGCACGCCATCGGCCGCTACGTGCCGCATTTCATCGCACTGGCCGCCTCGTCGCCCTACGTGCAAGGCGTGGACACCGGATTCGCCTCGGCACGGCTGAATTCCGTCGCCGCCTTCCCCATGAGCGGGCGCGCGCCGTACCTGCTCACCTGGGACGCCTTCACCACGTATTTCAACACGCGTGATGGACACGCCGCTGACCGTCGGGCGGGCCTGCGATATCGCCGCCTACATCCAGGCGCTCGCGCGCTACCTGTTGCTGTCGCGCCCCTTCATGCCGCAGGAAGACGACTATCTGGTCTACACCTTCAACCGCTTCCAGGCTTGCCGCTTCGGGCTGGAAGGCGAGTACGTGCATCCCAACGAGCTGACCAGGAGGCCCATCGCCGACCACATCATCTCGATCTGCGACGCGCTGGTGCCGCATGCCGAAGCGCTGGGCTCGCTCGACGCGCTGGCCAATATCCGCGCGCTGGCGCAAAGCCGCAACGGCGACGCGCAGCACGTGCGCCAGATCGAAAGCACCACGCGCAGCCTGCGCGAAACGGTGCGTCAGACCTGCGACAGCTGGGCCAGCTGACTACGCCTGCGCGCCCACGTACACCGGCTCGCAGCGCACCTCGGACTTCACCGAGTTGGCAATGAAGCAGGCCTCGTGCGCCGTGTGGTGCAGGTGCGCGAGTTCCTCCCTTGTCGGCTGGCGCTCGCCGGAGAAGGTGACCTGCGGCCTGAGCGTGACCACCGTGATGGCCATGCGGCCTTCCGCGTTCTTCGCCATGGTGCCGACCGCGGCATCCAAGTAGCGGTCCACGCAGAACTTGTGCTTGGCGGCGGTGGAGAGGAACCACAGCATGTGGCAGCTGGAGAGCGAGGCAACGAAGGCCTCTTCGGGGTCGACGGCGGTGGCGTCCGACATGGGCAGCGGCACGACATGGGGCGACGAGGATCCGGGTACTTCCACGCCACCGTCGAATCGCAACAGGTGCTTCCTGCTATAGCGGTTGCCGAGGAAATCCTGTTCGCCACGTTGCCAGAGGATTTCTGCGGTGTACTGGGCCATGTCTTTTCTCTCTATCTATCCATCTATCAATCATTCTTAATTGAAGCGCATGCGAAGGCCGGTAGCCAGCGCGCGCGTCACGCCCCGTGCGGCACGCTTTCGCCATCCCGCAGCCCGAGCCGCTGGTTGGCGGGGACCGCCACATCGAGCATCTTCGGTTTGGGCAGCTGCAACTGGCCCATCATCTCGATGAACTGGGTACGCGTGCGGCCGGCTACGCGGCTGTTGTTGGCGCGCTCGAAGCCGATCGTGGATGCGGTGCGGCCCTTGTAGTCGTGGGCGGGATAGACCACGGTGTCGTCGGGCAGGGCGAAGAGTTTCTGCGTGAGGCTGTCGTACAGCGTGCCGGCGTCGCCGGACTGGAAATCGGTACGGCCGCAGCCGTCGATCAGCAGCGCATCGCCGGTGAAGATGCGGCGCACCGGGCCGGCGGGCGTGGCTTCTTCCCACAGGTAGCTCATGCTGCCTGCGGTGTGCCCCGGCGTATGGATGGCGCGCAGCGTTTGCGTGCCGAACTGCAGCGTGTCGGCGTCGATCAGCTGCTTTTCCGCGGGGCGGATGTCGCAGCCCGAGGGGGCCGCGGTGCGCGCGCCGGTTTGCAGTGCAACATGGCCGGCAGAGGTGATGTGGTCCGCATGGGCGTGGGTCTCGACCACCCACGCGAGTGTGGCGCCGCTGGCCTGCAGCAGCGCCAGGTCGCGCTCGAGCTGGTGGTCTACCGGGTCGATCAGCAGGGCCTGGCGCGTGGCGGCATCGATCAGCAGGTAGGTGAAGGTGGACGAGGTTTCGTCAAATAGCTGATGGAAGGTCTGCATGCTCGTGGCCGCCGGTTGGGGAACGCCACATGATAACGCTGCTTGCGTGCGCGTCAGCCGATCTTCAGCACCTCGCTGATCTGCACCACGGGCACCGCATCGGTGTAGTTGGGGATATCGAGCTGCAGCTCGTTGCCGGCAGCCTTGGCGGCGGCCACGAAGTCCGGCACCGACTCGAACAGGAAATGGAACATCACGGTGTAGGCCGGATCCGAGCCCGGCGCGCCGCCGCCCAGCCCGCGTTCCACGGCCACGCCCCGGAAGCCGGGTTGCACGCCGAATAATTCGACTGCGCGCGGCACATGGCGCTGCAGGTAGTAATCCATGTCGAACTTGCCGCCTTTGCTGTGCGGGTAGAGAAAGCTGACCTTGATCATGCCGGGCTCCAGGTAAGTGAGGGTGGATGCCCGGCAAGCCTAGCAGAAAGCGTGCGATCGGATTTGCCCGTGGCGGCGGCTTCAGCACTCCACGATATTCACCGCCAGCCCGCCGCGCGCCGTTTCCTTGTACTTGGTCTTCATGTCGGCGCCGGTCTCGCGCATGGTCTTGATCACGGAGTCGAGCGACACATAGTGCATGCCGTCGCCGCGCAAGGCCATGCGCGCCGCATTGACGGCTTTCACCGACGCCATGGCATTGCGCTCGATGCAGGGGATCTGCACCAGCCCGCCGACCGGGTCGCAGGTCAGCCCGAGATTGTGCTCCATGCCGATCTCGGCTGCGTTCTCGACCTGCTCCGGCGTACCGCCCATCACGGCGGCAAGCGCGCCGGCGGCCATCGAGCAGGCCACGCCGACCTCGCCCTGGCAGCCGACTTCGGCGCCGGAGATCGAGGCATTGAGCTTGTAGAGCATGCCGATGGCGCCGGCTGTCAGCAGGAAGTCGATCACGCCTTGCGAGTTGGCGCCGGGCACGAAGCGGTCGTAGTAATGCAGCACGGCCGGGATGATGCCGGCGGCGCCATTGGTAGGCGCGGTGACCACACGGCCGCCGGCCGCGTTTTCCTCGTTGACGGCGATCGCATACAGGTTGACCCAGTCGATCACCGAGAGCGGATCGGCCAGCGAGCGCTCGGCGTGCTCGGTGAGATTGCGGAACAGGTCGTGGGCGCGGCGCTTGACCTTGAACGGGCCGGGCAGCTCGCCGTCGGTGCGGCAGCCGCGCGCCACGCAGGCCTGCATCACCGCCCAGATCTGCAGCAGGCCGGCGTTGACCTCGGCCTCGCTGCGCCACACGCATTCGTTTTCCATCATGAGCCGCGCAATGCTCTTCTTGCTGGCGGTGGCCATCTCCAGCATGGCGCGTCCGCTGCGGAAGGGGTGCGGCAGTTGATCGGCCTTCGCGCAGCGTCTCGCCGCCGGCATTGAAGGCGTGGAATTTCATGCCGTTGGGATGCTCGGCCATCGCCTCGCGGCGGTAGAAGACGATGTGCTCTTTCTCGATGAAGGGTACCGGGTGCGTGCCCAGCAGCGAGAGCGTGCGGCTGGCGCGCAGCGCGGCCAGCCGCACGTCGATGGCGTCGGGGTCGACGGTGTCGGGGGCCTCGCCCAGCAAGCCGAGTATTACGCCCTTGTCGGTGCCGTGGCCGCGGCCGGTGGCGCCGAGCGAGCCGTACAGCTCCACGCGCACGCTGGCCACCTGTGGCAACAGGCCGTCGCGCGCCAGGCCCTGGGCGAACATCAGCGCGGCGCGCATCGGACCAACGGTGTGCGAGCTCGATGGGCCGATACCCACCTTGAACAGGTCGAAGACGCTGACAGCCACGGTAGGCTCCTGGGGCAGGCTAGCGCCGGAATCAGACCGGCGCGTCCATGTCGTAATTGATGGGGGCGCGCCAAAGCGAGCCCGGTGCATTGGGCGGCGCGGACGGCACGTCTTTCTTTACCAGCACGCTGATGGTGCCGTCATTCTCGAGGATCGCGAAATGCACATCGGCGACACGTTCGCAGCCCGCATGGCGCAGTGCCTTATGCAGGTCGTCGCGCGTCACGAAGGCACGCTTCATCACGTCACCGAAGACCATGCCGTCGTGGATCAGTATCTGAGGGCGCCCCTCGACGACGCTCTCGAAGCGCCGGCTGCGCCAGCTCAGCCACGCCAGCACAAGGTTGGCGCCGACCAGCGTCACCGCCAGGATCAACCCGGCCGTGACGGAGTTGTCCCCGGCATTCATTGAGTTCTGCACGGCGTTGGACAGCACTAGCAGCAGCACCAGGTCGAGCGAGGTGAGCTGCCCGATCTGGCGCTTGCCGGACAGCCGCAACAGCACCAGCAGGCTGCCGTAGACGATCAGTCCGCGCAGGACGAATTCCCACCATGGGGCGCTGAGATTCCACATGCGTGCTCCGTTTGCCGGCACGGCCGGGTGGCCGCGCATCCACACCGAGCATAGCGCGTTGGCGACACGCCGGGGTTGCCGCGAAGAGCGGCGGCCCCGGCCTCATGCCAGCTTACTCTTCAGCGTACTCGCTCATCGGCACGCAGGCGCAGAACAGGTTGCGGTCGCCATACACGTTGTCCGCGCGGCCAACCGGCGGCCAGTACTTCTGCGTGCGCAGCGCGGCCACCGGGTAGGCGGCTTCCTGGCGCGTGTACTTGTGCTCCCACACGTCGGCGGTGATCACCGCGGCGGTGTGCGGCGCGTTCTTCAGCGGGTTGTCCTCGCGGTCGAAGCTGCCGTCTTCCACGCGAGCGATCTCGGCGCGGATGGCGATCATCGCGTCGATAAAGCGGTCCAGCTCGTGCAGCGCCTCGCTCTCGGTCGGCTCGATCATCAGCGTGCCCGGCACCGGGAAGCTCATGGTGGGGGCGTGGAAGCCGTAGTCCATCAAGCGCTTGGCCACATCCTCGTTGGAGATGCCGGTGGTCTTCTGCAGCGCGCGCACGTCCAGGATGCACTCGTGCGCCACCAGGCCGTGCTGGCCGGTGTAGAGCACGGGGAAGTGCGGGGACAGGCGGCGGGCCACGTAGTTGGCGGCCAGGATGGCGTTCTCGGTGGCGGCGGTCAGGCCGGCCGAGCCCATCATGGCGATGTACATCCACGAGATCGGCAGGATGCTGGCCGAGCCGAACGGCGCGGCGGACACGCCGCCGATGCCCTGGTCGTCGCGGCGATAGCCCACGCTGTCCTGGTTGGGCAGGAAGTCCGCCAGGTGCGCGCCGACCGCCACCGGGCCAACGCCCGGGCCGCCGCCGCCGTGGGGGATGCAGAAGGTCTTGTGCAGGTTCAGGTGGGACACGTCGCCGCCGAACTGGCCCGGCGCGGCAGTGCCGACCATGGCGTTCATGTTGGCGCCGTCCACGTAGACCTGGCCGCCGTGCCGGTGCACGATCTCGCAGATCTGCTGCACGCCCTGCTCGAACACGCCATGCGTGGACGGGTAGGTGATCATGATGGCGGCGAGGTTCTTGCTGTGCTGCTCCGCCTTCTTCGCCAGGTCTTCCAGGTCGACGTTGCCGTTCTCGTCACAGGCCACCACCACCACCTTCATGCCGGCCATCTGTGCCGAGGCCGGGTTGGTGCCGTGCGCGGAGGAGGGGATCAGGCAGATGTCGCGATGGCTTTCGCCACGGCTGGCGTGGTACGCATGGATGATCAGCAGGCCGGCGTACTCGCCTTGCGAGCCGGCGTTGGGCTGCAGGCTCACCGCGGCGTAGCCGGTCGCGGCGCACAGCATGGCTTCGAGCTGGTCGATCATCTCGCGGTAACCCACGGTCTGGTCGAGCGGCGCGAACGGGTGGATCTTGCTGAATTCGGGCCACGTCACCGGGATCATTTCGCTGGTGGCGTTGAGCTTCATGGTGCACGAGCCCAGCGGGATCATGGTGCGGTCCAGCGCCAGGTCCTTGTCGGCCAGCATGCGCAGGTAGCGCAGCATTTCGTGCTCGGCGTGGTGCGTGTTGAACACCGGATGGGTCAGGTAGGCGCTCTGGCGCGCCAGGCCCGCCGGGAACGCGTCTTGCGCGGCGGCTTCCAGCGTGTCGAAATCAGGCACCGGCTTGCCGTGCGCGAAGATCTCCAGCAGGGCGACGACGTCCTCGCGCGAGGCGGTCTCGTCCAGCGAGATGCCGATGCGGGTGGCGCCGGCGTGGCGCAGGTTGATGCCCCGCGCGGTGGCCGAGGCGTGGATGGCTTCCGTGTTGAAGCCGGTTTCCAGCGTTAGCGTGTCGAAATAGGTGGCATTGGTGCGCGCGTAGCCCAGCCGCTCCAGGCCGCCGGCCAGCGTGGCGGTCAGGCGGTGCACGCGCTGGGCGATGCGCTTGAGGCCTTGCGGACCGTGGTACACGGCGTACATCGAGGCCATCACGGCCAGCAGGACCTGCGCCGTGCAGATGTTCGAGGTGGCCTTCTCGCGGCGGATATGCTGCTCGCGTGTCTGCAGGGCCAGGCGATAGGCCTTGTTGCCTTGCGCGTCGATGGTCACGCCCACCAGGCGGCCGGGCATGGAGCGCTTGAAGGCATCCTTGACCGCCATATAGCCGGCGTGCGGGCCGCCGAAACCGAGCGGCACGCCAAAGCGTTGCGAGTTGCCCACCGCCACGTCGGCGCCCCATTCTCCAGGCGCGGCGATCAGGGTCAGCGCCAGCAGGTCCGCGGCAGCCACCACCAGGCCGCCGGCAGCGTGCACGGCATCGGCGATGGCGCGGTAGTCGGCCACATCGCCGTTCACGCCCGGGTACTGCAGCAGCACGCCGAAGGCATGGGCGCCAGCGGCTTGCGCGGCAGGGCCGACCTTGACGTCGATGCCCAGCGGCAGGGCGCGGGTGCGTACCACTTCCAGCGTTTGCGGCAACACGTCGTCGGCCACAAAGAAGGTGGTGGAGGCGTGCTTGTTGACGCGCTGCAGCAGCGTCATCGCTTCGGCGGCGGCGGTGCCTTCATCCAGCATCGACGCGTTGGCGATGTCCAGGCCCGTCAGGTCGGTCACCATCTGCTGGAAGTTCAGCATGGCTTCCAGGCGGCCTTGGGAAATCTCGGGCTGGTAAGGCGTGTAGGCGGTGTACCAGGCCGGGTTTTCGAAGATGTTGCGCAGCACCACGCCCGGGGTCAGGGTGTTGTAGTAGCCCTGGCCGATAAAGCTCTTGAGCACGCGGTTCTTGTTGGCCAGTCCACGCAGCTTGGCCAGCGCGGCTTCTTCGGTCAGCGGCGCGGTGAACTCGCCCAGCAGCATGCCGTCGCGGCGGCGGATGGCGTCGGGAATGACGGCGTCGATCAGCGCGGCGCGGCTGTCATAGCCGAGCACCTTGAGCATATGTTGTTGCTCGGCGGCATCGGGGCCGATATGGCGGGAGGCGAAGGCGTCGCGCGCCTCCAGTTCGGCCAGCGTGGGCCGGGCAACTTGGGCGGCAGTCATGGGCAGGGGAGCGTTCATGGCAAGAATCTCGTGGGGCGGTGCGGCGGGTGGTCGGCCCGGTGCGCTTCGCGTCAATCTTTGCGCGCCACTCCCGCACGTGGCGGGAATGGCGCAGGGCATTACGCGCCGACGTTGGCCTTATAGGCGTCAGCCGACATCAGGCCGTTCACGTCGTCGCTGTTGGCCGGCTTGAGCTTGAACAGCCAGGCGTCGAAGGCGTCGGCATTGACGCTTTCCGGCGCGGCGGCGGCGGCGTCGTTGATGGCGATCACTTCGCCTGCCACCGGGGCGTAGATGTCGGATGCGGCCTTGACCGACTCCACCACGGCCAGCGCGTCGCCGGCACCGACCGACTTGCCCACTTCCGGCAGTTCCAGGAAGACGATGTCGCCCAGCGCGTCCTGCGCGTGGTCGGTGATGCCGATGGTCAGGGTGCCGTCGGCTTCGACGCGCACCCACTCATGGGACTCGGTGTATTTCAGGTCGGCGGGGAAATTCATGGGATTGCTCCAGATTCAATTTGTTATTCAGCGCCAGCCGGGCGGAGGTTCCGATACATGATGATCGATGGGTAACCGCCGGCGGGCGCGCTGTGACCGGGTGCGAGCGTTCAGCTCACGAGTGCCTTGCCATTGCGCACAAACGGCAGTTTAACCACAGTCGCGGCGAGTTTGCGGTCGCGGATCTCGACCAGCACCTCGGCGCCGGGTGCAACGTCGAGCGGCAGGCGGGCAAATGCGATGGATTGGCTGAGCGAGGGGCTGAAGGTGCCGCTGGTGATTTCGCCCTCGCCGGCGGGGGTGATCACCTTCTGGTGGGCGCGCAGCACGCCGCCCTTGTCACGCAGGATCAGGCCGACGAACTGCTGGGTCTTGCCGCCGGCGGCCAGTGCCGCCTTGCCGGTGAAGTCCCGCTCGCTCTGCAGGTCCACGGTCCAGCCCAGGCCCGCATTGAGCGGCGAGGTGTGGATATCCATGTCCTGGCCATACAGGTTCATGCCGGCCTCCAGGCGCAGCGTGTCGCGCGCGCCCAGGCCAGCCGGGCGCACGCCCTCGGCGATCAGCTTTTCCCACAGGCCGGCCACGTTTTCGGCCGGCACCACCAGCTCGAAACCGTCTTCGCCGGTATAGCCGGTGCGTGCCACCATCACTTCGCCAAGCGCGGGATCCTGCACCACCACGGCGTTGAACGGCTTCAGGGCTTCGCTGAGCTGGGTCGCGGGAAACGCACTCCACACCTTGGCGCGGGCGTTCGGGCCCTGCACGGCGACGATGGCCAGCGGGACCACGCCATCGGGCGCGTTGTCGTGGCGGCGCGGCGTGATGCGCACGCCGCTATTGGTGGCGGCGTTGCGTGCGGCGATCCATTCGATATCGTTGTTGGCGGTGCCAGCGTTGACCACCAGGCGGAAGTGATCCTCTGCGAAGAAGTAGACGATCAGGTCGTCGATGACGCCGCCCTTTTCGTCGAGCATGCAGGAGTACAGCGCCTTGCCCGGCGTTTGCAGCTTGTCCACATTGTTGGCCAGCAGGCCGCGCAGGAAGCCACGCACATGCTCGCCGTTGAGATCGACCACACACATGTGGGAGACGTCGAACATGCCGGCATCGCTGCGCACGGCGTGGTGTTCCTCGATCTGGGAGCCGTAGTTGACCGGCATGTCCCAGCCGCCAAAGTCGACCATGCGGGCGCCGAGAGCGCGGTGGATGGCGTTGAGGGGCGTGGCCTGGAGCGTCATGGAATCCTCGGGGGAAGGCTAATCTCGGTTCGAAAACGAAAAAAGGGCCATCCGCCGCAGGATTCGGCGCGCCATAGCGCTGCCAGATCCGCTGCGGCGGATGACCCCTCTGTCCTCGATACCTGAGAGATTACAAGGCGGCCCTGTCTAAACCAGGACCCAGGCCTTGCGCGCCCCTTCGGTGGGCACGCTCACCATTGATTCCGCAATGGCGGGTGCCGCTCTCCAGAGTACGGCGTGCATCGTGTGCATGTTGCAAGCCGATCCGACCAGTCCATGGTGCCTGAGAGTTTTCGGGTGATACCCCTTCGGCGGCGCAAGATCTGCGCGCTCTCCCGGTCGGATGCGCGCAATTTACGGGAGCGTCCTGGCTTTGTCAACGCATCCGGCTGGCGCCGCCGTCCTGCTGCTGCGCACTAGCGCCTGCGATGATTGTCGGTCGTGACGTTACCGATCACACCGCCTACCGCGGCGCCGCCCAGGGTGCCTAGCGCGTCACCGCCAGTCAGCACGGCACCGCCTACTGCGCCGACGCCGGCACCGATCGCCGTGTTGCGCTGCTTTGGCGTCATATCGGCGCATCCCGCCAAGCTCGCTACCGCGATACCGACCAGGACCGCCTTGCTCAAGGAATGCAGGGTGTTCATGATTCCCTCCAACGTATCGTGAAGTGCATCCGGCACCGGGCACACTCCTGCCGGGCATAGAAATTAGACGGGGCAGAAGGCTTGCGGCTCCCGGCCTTACGAAGTGTTACCGGTTCCGTGATGGCCACTTAGTGCTTGGGGCTGGGGCATGGCCGCGTGTTAACATCCAGCCTCCGCCCAGCAATCGCGCACGCCGCGTTGCGCATCCGTCACCCCCCCCCTCTTGCATGACCCACGGACTCAATCCCGCCCAATCCGAAGCCGTTCGCTACCTCGACGGCCCCTGCCTGGTACTCGCCGGCGCCGGCTCGGGCAAGACCCGGGTGATCACGCAGAAGATCGCGCACCTGATCGAGGACAAGGGCTTCCAGCCCAAGCACATCGCCGCGGTGACCTTTACCAACAAGGCCGCCAAGGAGATGCAGGAGCGGATCGCCAAGCTGATGGAGGGCAAGACCACGCGCGAGGGCAAGCGCATCCCCATCAAGCAGATCACGGTGAGCACCTTCCACTCGCTGGGCGTGCAGATCCTGCGCGCCGAGGCGGAGCACGTGGGCCTGAAGCCGCGCTTTTCCATCATGGACTCGGACGATTGCTTCGGCATGGTGCAGGAGCAACTCGCCAGCACCGACAAGAAGCTGATCCGCAGCGTGCAGAGCACCATCTCGCTGTGGAAGAACGGCATGGTCGATCCCGAGACCGCCATCGCCCAGGCCGAGAATCCCGACGATCACCAGGCGGCGCTGATCTACCGCAACTACGTGGCGACGCTGCACGCCTATCAGGCGGTGGACTTCGACGACCTGATCCGCCTGCCGGCCGAGCTGTTCGCGCGCAACGAAGAGGTGCGCATGCGCTGGCAGAACCGGCTGCGCTACTTCCTGGTGGACGAATACCAGGACACCAACGCCTGCCAGTACCAGTTGCTCAAGCAGCTCGCCGGCGGCTCGCACCTGCGCGCGCCGGCCTTTACCGCGGTGGGCGACGACGACCAGGCCATCTACGGCTGGCGCGGCGCCACGCTGGACAACCTGAAGCTGCTGCAGACCGATTTCCCCGACCTCAAGGTGGTCAAGCTGGAGCAGAACTACCGCTCCACCGTGCGCATCCTGGAAGCGGCCAACGCCGTCATCTCCAACAATCCCAAGCTGTTCGACAAGAAGCTGTGGAGCGAGCACGGCATGGGCGACCCCATTGCCATCAACCCGATGAACGATGAGGAGCACGAGGCGGAATCCGTGGTGTTCCGCCTGTCGGCGCACAAGTTCGAGCGGCGTGCGCAGTTCCGCGACTACGCCATCCTGTACCGCGGCAACCACCAGGCGCGCCTGTTCGAGCAGATCCTGCGCCGGGAGCGCATTCCCTATGTGCTGTCGGGCGGGCAGAGCTTCTTCGACAAGGCCGAGATCAAGGACATCTGCGCCTACCTGCGCCTGATCGCCAACCCGGACGACGACCCCGCCTTCATCCGCGCCATCACCACGCCCAAGCGGGGCGTGGGCAACACCACGCTGGAAGTGCTGGGCACCTTCGCCGGCCAGGCCAAGGTCTCGCTGTTCGAGGCCGCCATGATGGGCGGCATCGAGGGCAAGCTGCAGCCGCGCCAGCTGGAGCCGCTGCGCGTGTTCTGCGAGGCCATGGTGCGCCTGGCCGGGCGCGCCGCCAGCGATCCGGCCACCCAGGTGCTCGACGACATGATGGAGGGCATCCACTACGAGGCCTATCTGTACGACACCTTCGACGAGCGCCAGGCCCAGTCGCGCTGGACCAATACGCTGGAATTCCTCGACTGGCTCAAGCGCAAGGGCACCAAGCCGGAAGCCACGGGCGAGGGAGAAGAGGCTACCGGCTTCGACACCGCCGATGGCTTTGGCGACGAAGGCAAGAACCTGCTGGAGCTGACCCAGACCGTAGCCCTGATGAGCATGCTCGAAGGCCGCGAGGAAGATCCGGATGCGGTGCGCCTGTCGACGCTGCACGCCTCCAAGGGGCTGGAATACCCGCACGTGTTCCTGGTCGGCGTGGAGGAGGGCATCCTGCCCCATTGCCGCGAAGACGAAGACATGAGCGACGAGAAGATCGAGGAAGAGCGCCGCCTGATGTATGTGGGTATCACGCGCGCCCAGCGCAGCCTGCACATCAGCTGGTGCAAGAAGCGCAAGCGCGCCCGCGATACCTACTCCTGCGAGCCCTCGCGCTTTATCGGCGAGATGAAGCTCGAGGAGGCGCCCGCGATCAAGGACGAGACGCCAGCCATGAGTCCCAAGGACCGCCTGGCCGGGCTCAAGGCCTTGCTGGGAACGCCCGGCACGCCAGGCAAGACGCCGGCATGACCGGCGCCGGCATGGCCTTGATGCCCCATTCCGGTGCCAATCGTACAAAGTCGATACATAAGCCTACAAGCGAGACATGACCCCCGCGCGATGTCTGTCTAACATGGCCAGCGCCTGGCCCGACTTACTGGACCGGGCGCCGCGCCATTCCGTCCCTTCGGAGCGGCGTGGCCGGGCATCACGCCCGACTTCTTCCCTGTTCAGCGCCTCCGCACTTTAGTCCGGGGGCGTTTTTTTTGGATACCGCCAGACCCCGTGGCTGTCAGGCACGCGCGATGCCCAGGGTGAACTCGCCTTCCAGCGTGCCGTCCGCATCCCGCAGGCGGCGTACCCGCAGCAGGTTGGGGCGCGCGCCGGCAATGCCGTCCTGCGCGTTTTGCACCGGCGAAGCACCCCGGGCCCGATACGCGGCGTGCTGGAGATGCACCTCGCGGCTGAGGGCATCGTCGAAGAACAGCTGTGTGGTCAGCACCTCGGTCTTGCCCAGGTGGATCTTCAGGTGGATATGCACCGCGCGTGGCGCATACCAGCCCGGGTAGATGGTGAGGAACTGCGTGGCGCCATCGGGGCCGGTAGGCTGCACGCCGCGCAGGAAGCGGGCGGCGCTGGCGGGCACGGCGTGCATGCCACCGCCGTCCGGGCCAGCGCCCGGTCCCCGTCCCTGTCCTGGGCCGCCCGCAGGCGGCGGCGGCATGCTGCCCTGGTCGTAGCCGCTGTAGCTGCCGCCGGCATCGCAATGCCAGATGCTGGCCAGCGCGCCATCCACGGGCGCGCAGCCACGGTCGGTGTCCACCACGACCAGCCTCAGCTGCAGCAACTGGCCCGGCCGGCCATCGCGGATATCGCGGCGCAGCAGCGCCTGGTCGATATAGAACGGACCCTCGGTCAGGGCCGGCGTGAGCAGGCAGGCGGCTGGTCGCGCGGCGGCATCGCCCGCCAACCCCATCAACCCGGTGCCGAGGGATCCCCCCAGTACACCGCCGAGGAAGCGGCGGCGGCCGTCATCGGCCGCTATCGGGCCTGCGTAGGCGAGGGGCTTATTGGCCATCTGGCGCTCCTTGCCGGCGAAGTCCCGCAGCACCGGGTACGCCGAACGGGCCGCTCGCGCCGAAGGCGCAGGGCATGGGCGCCGGTCCGTGGCCCGGCATGGAGCCTGCCATCGCGCCCGGGAACGGGTGGGGACCCGGGCCGAAGGGGCTCGGCCGCGAACCCGGCAAGCGATCCTCCGGCATGTCGCGCAGGCGCTCGCGCTGGCCGGCATCCAGGCTCTCTTCAAACGCGAGCCAGCGATCGCGCGCGGCGCGGCGGTCCTTGTCGAGCGCATCGTGCAGGTGGTCTTCCCGCTCCGCGCGGGCGCGCAGCGACGACTCTGGCCCCTCCGGCCAATCCGGCCAATCGGGGCCGCCGCCCTCGCGGATAAAGCGCGCTCGCAGTTCCAGGGCGTGCGCTCGAGCCTCGCGCGCCGCGGCTCGGGCAGCCTGCCAGAGGGTGGCCTGGGCAGGCGAGAGCGCCAGCGCTTCGCGCAGCGATAAGGGTGCCGCTGGCTGGCCGGGGCCGGCAGCGGCCGGTGCGCCGGTCTGCAGCGCGTGCGCCGGCAGCGTCAAGGCGCACGCGCCACACAGCACGGCGAGGGACAGCAGGGAGCGGATGCGGGGCAGCAAGGCTTGGGGCTGGTTCACAAGGATTCTCCATGGAGGTCATGCGGGGAGAGGCCCGGGATTGCCGACGTGATGCCGATGGCTTCAAGCATAGCGGGGGCGCCGGGCTGCCGTGGCCTGCCGGTCAGGGACTGGCAGGCGCAAAAGCGGCGGGATAACGACATGACATCTTAGAAAGGCTCGCCCCCTGTTGCTTGAGCGCTTGGTCAGCGCGCGGAAGCAATGCGGTACAAAGCCGGCTCCCGGGCGCGCTGTTTTGTATCAGGCCCGGTACAAAGCGGCCACACCTTGCCTATCAGGCCGCCACGCCGGGCTGGTAGAGTGAATCCCTGGCGGTGGCCGCTTGCGGGGCCGCTCCAATTCGCCCAAATCCGCTGCAATACCGGCATGCCGGTGCACAAACCTGCCGCGAACGACGCGGCGAACCGCTGCAAAGCACGACGAAACCCGATGGACCATTCTCCCGCCTCGCCTCTTCATTTGCTGATCGTCGACGACGATCCGCAGATCCGCTCCATGCTGGCCGAATACCTCGCCACCTTTGGCATGGAAGCCGACGGCGCCGAGGGTGGCGCCGCCATGCGCGCCGCCATGGCCACGCGCGACTACGACCTGGTGGTGCTCGACCTCTCGCTGCGCGGCGAAAACGGCCTGGCGCTATGCCGCGAGATCCGCGAGCACGGAGACCTCCCGGTGATCATGCTCACCGCGCGCACCGAACTGGCCGACCGCGTAGTCGGGCTGGAGGTGGGCGCCGACGACTATGTCACCAAGCCCTTCGAGATGCGCGAACTGGTGGCGCGCATCCACACCGTGCTGCGCCGCACCCGGGGTGGCGGCGTGAAGCGCCCGGCAGCGGTGGGTGGCCACGAGTTGCGCTTCGGCAGCTGGCGCCTCAACCGCAGCATCGACCTGCTGGTCTCGCGCCTGCGCCAGAAGCTGCGCGACGATCCGCGCGACCCAACACTGATCCGTACCGTGCGAGGCGAGGGCTATGTCTTCACCGGCGCCGTCGAAGCCTGAGCGCGCGGGCTGGGTGGCCCGCCACGACTCCATGTTCATCCGGCTGTTCCTGGTGATGGCCGCGATCATGCTGGCCGTGCACCTGCTCGGCGTCACGGTCATCGAGAGCGTGTTCCCGCGCCCGGGGCATACCGGGTTCACCTTCGTCCCCGGCGACGAGCCACCGCCGCCACCGCCGGGCGAAGAGGGGCAGCGGGGCGAGCCGCCGCCGCCACCGGATACCGGGGCGCGCGCGGACAATGCTCACGCCGGCGCACCCGCGCCGCCACGCCGCCAGCGCCGCACCAATGGTTTCGGGCCGCCCCGCCTGGGGCTGCTGTTCCAGCTCGCCGCCATCGTGGCCGCGTCGTGGGTGGGCGCGCGCCTGCTGGCCAGGCCAGTGCAGCGTCTGGCCAGCAGCGCCGGCCGGCTCGCCCAGGACGTGCATGCCTCGCCGCTGGACGAGGACGGCGGCCCGGTCGAGGCCCGCGCGGCGGCCAAGGCCTTCAACCACATGCAGCAACGCATCCGCACGCAACTGGCGCAGCAATCGCGCTTCCTGGCCGCTGTGTCGCACGACCTGCGCACGCCGCTCACCCGCATGAGCCTGCGCATCGAAGGCGTGGACGACAACCAGGTCCGCTATCGCCTGCGCCAGGACCTGGCGGAGATGAACGGGCTGATCGATGCCACCCTGTATTACCTGCGTGAGCGCGACGGCGCCGCCGCGCCGCGCCAGCGGGTGGATGTGCATGCCTTGCTGCAGGCTGTGGTGGACGATGCCACCGAGATCGGCCAGGACGTCACCCTGTCCGGCGACGCCGAGCCGCTGCTGGCCTATCCGGCCGAACTGCGCCGGGCGGTGGTCAACCTGGTCGAGAACGCGCACCGCTACGGCGGCAGCGCGCATATCGAACTGGCCGACAGCGCCGAGCGGGTGGTGATCGATGTGAGCGACAACGGCCCCGGCATTGCGCCGGAGGAAATGGCGCGTGTGCTGGAGCCGTTCTACCGGCTCGAATCCTCGCGCAACCGTGCCACCGGCGGGGTCGGCATGGGCCTGTCGATCGCCTCGGATATCGTCTCGCGCCACGGTGGCGAGCTCAGCCTGGCCAACCGGCCGGAGGGCGGCCTGCGGGTGCGCATCGTGCTGCCGCGCGCCTGAGTGGCGCGCGCCCAGGTCGCGCCCAGGTGCCGGCGCCGGCGCTCACCGCGCCGTGCCGCCGCCCATCGCCGCGAGCTGCACATACTGCGAGCCGCGCGCGCCATGCGTGAAATCCAGCACGAAATCGCCCAGGTCGACGCGGGCCTGCAGCGCGCGCCGCAGGTCCGCCGGCGTAGCGCCGCGCGGCCCGGACAACGCCGTGCGCACCAGCCAGGCGGCGCCGATATAGCCGGCTAGCGTGGCCGGCGAGGCGGGCTCGTCCAGGAACTGCTTCATCCGGCCCACGTGCTCCTTGACCACCCGCAAGGTCAGGTCCTGCGGCCCCGGGGCGATCTGCGTCAACACGATGCCGCCGATGTAGCCGGCGCCAAGGATCTCCCGCGCCGCCAGCGAATTGACCGCCGACAAGCCCACCAGGAAGCCGTACCAGCCCCGCGCCGCCAGCGCGCGGCCGAGATTGGCATAGGCCAGCGTATCGCCCGCCACGATCACCGCGGCCGGGCGCGCGGCGGCGATGCGTTGCGCCACCGCGCTAGTCTCGCCGGCTTTTCCCGCTTCCAGCGTGAGGGCCTGCAGTCCCGTCTCTTGCTCGAGCTGGCGCCGCCAGGGCGTGCCGCTAGCCAGGCTGCCGGCCGCAAAATCCGGCGCCACGGCCAGCACCATCTGCTTGAGGCCATAGCTGCGCAACTGCCGGATGGCCGCGTCCAGCTCGGTGCGGTAGTCGGCCCGCGTGTACCAGACGTGATCCGCCGCGAGCGACAGCCCGGACAACGGCGCCACGATCTGCACGCCGCGCCGGGCCAGCTCGGGCGAGGCGGCTAGCACTGGCAGCAAGGCGTCGCTCGGGCCGAACAGCAACTCAGCCCGCTCGCCGTCGACCAGCGACACCGCTTGCGCGGTGGCCGCGCGCGGATCGGCGTCGACCTCGCGCACCACATGCAACACGCGCGGTTCGCGCGCGCCGGCGTTGGCCGCGTCGAACATCACCTTGGCCCCCGCCAGGTAGTCGCGCGCCAGGTCGGCTTGCGCGCCGCCCCGGTCCACCAGGTGGCCGATCACCAGCGGGCGCCGTGGCGGCACCTGTGCCAGCAGGGAGGCGGGCGCCAGCATGGCGCTGCCAAGTGCGGCCAGGACCCGGCGGCGCGGCAGCCGCGCGGGGTTGGCATTCAGGGAAGAAATATGCATGGGAACCCGCGTGGCCAGGTGCAGAGGAATTGCGTGATTGGGGAAAGCGCCGCGCAGCCTACCTGTTCCAGGTGACGCTGGCATGACGCCCGGCACGCCTGGCTGCGGCGCGTTGCGATGTCATGGGCCGCGGCTTGACCCCGGTCAACGCAGTCGCGAGCGGCGCGCCCTACGATGGGCCATCGAATCCACGACAAAGGCCGCCCCATGGCTGCGACTGCCCCCGCCGCGTTCTCCAACGCAATCGCCACTTCCATCGCCACCTCCATCGTCGTTCCGGGCCAACCCCGCACCTGCTCCGGCAAGTGCGGCGCTGCCTGCACCGGCCAGCCGGTGCGACGGGCTGCGGCAGCGCCGGACCGGCACGCCTTGTCGGACTTTCGCGCGCTGGCGGGCCGCATGGATATCAACGGCCCGCGCTACACCTCGTATCCGACGGCCGACCGTTTTCACGGCGGCTTCGGCGAGCAGGACTACCGGCAGGCACTGGCCGACTGCGCCACCAACGCCGCCGCGCCGCTCTCGCTGTATGTGCATGTGCCGTTCTGCGAGAACATCTGCTACTACTGCGGCTGCAACAAGATCATCACCAAGGACCACCGCCGCAGCGCCCGCTACGTGGACTACCTGGCGCGCGAGATGGCGCTGGTGGCGCAGCAGCTCGGCGTGCGGCGCGAGGTGGTGCAGTCGCACTGGGGCGGTGGCACGCCGACTTTCCTCGATCCAGCCGAGATGCGCCGCGTGATGGGCGCGCTGCACCAGCACTTCCGCCTGCTGCCCGAGGGCGAGCACTCGATCGAGATCGACCCGCGCCGCATCGGCGACGCGCAGATGGCGCTGCTGGCGGAACTCGGTTTCAACCGCATCAGCCTGGGCGTGCAGGATTTCGACGCCGAGGTCCAGCGCGCCATCCACCGCGTGCAATCGCTGGCCGAGACGCAGGCCGTGGTCGACGCCGCGCGCCGGCTGGGTTTCCGCTCGGTCAGCATGGACCTGATCTACGGCCTGCCGCACCAGACCACGGCGCGCTTTGCCGCCACCGTGGAGCAGGTGCTGGCGATGCGCCCGGACCGGCTCTCGGTGTACAGCTACGCGCACCTGCCGCACGTGTTCAAACCGCAGCGGCGCATCGACGAAAGCGCGCTGCCGGCCGCCGCCGAAAAACTCGACATCCTGGTCGGCACCATCGGGCAGCTCACCGCCGCCGGCTACGTCTACATTGGCATGGACCACTTCGCGCTGCCGGACGATGCGCTCGCCGTGGCGCAGCGCGAGGGCCGGCTGCAGCGCAACTTCCAGGGCTATTCCACCCACGCCGGCCATGACCAGCTCGGCTTCGGCGTCTCGTCGATCGGCGCGGTGGCGGGCCGCTACGTGCAGAACGCCCGCACGCTCGATGACTACTACCGTGGCCTCGACGCCGGCGTGCTGCCGGTGATGCGCGGCTTCGCCATGCGCGATGAAGATCACTTGCGGCGCGATGTCATTGGCGCCCTGATGTGCAATGGCGTGCTGGATGTCGCGGCGGTCGAAGCGCGCCACCGCATCGATTTCGCGGCGCACTTTGCCACCGAACTTGCGGAACTGGCGCGGCTGGCCGAAGACGGGCTGGTGCGCTGCGAGCCCGGCCGCATCGAGGTGACCCCGCTCGGGCGCTTGCCACGCGCAGCGCTGATGTAGGTACGCCCTTGCCGATGCCGCAGCGCTACTCTCGGGTGGTTTAAGCTACAGGCAACGCAGTGACCGGAAAGCAAAAAGCCCACGGCATGCCGTGCACGGCATGCCGTGGGCTTTTTGTTGAGAGCGGCTTGCGCTTACTTCGAAGCGTTGGCCATGTAGTCCACCGCGGCCATCACGTCGGCGTCGGGGCCGGCGTAGCCACCCTTCGGCGGCATCACGCCCTTGCCCTTCAGGGCGAAGGCGTGCACGGCGTCCATGCCTTCCTTCAGGCGCGGTGCCCAGGCAGCCTTGTCGCCGAACTTCGGCGCACCGGCAACACCAGCCGCGTGGCAGGCGGCGCAGACTTGTTCGTAGACTTTCTTGCCCACTTCGGCGGAAGCCGGCGCGGCGGCTGCAGCAGCCGGTGCGGCAGCGGCCGCGGGGGCAGCTGCGGGAGCGGCCGGGGCAGCGGCTGCGGCAGGCGCCGCGGTGGCGTCCGAAGCGGCAGCCGTAGCCGGAGCAGCGGCAGGCGCGGCGGGTTCCGGGAACTTGGCGCCACCGGCGTCCGCCATGTAGACCACGGCGCGGCCGAGTTCGTAATCGCTGTAGTCGTCGGCGGTAGTGCCGGCGCGGGCCTGCATGGCGCCCTTGCCGTGCAGCACGGAGTTCAGCAGGCCGGCAAAGCCCTGGCCGATGCGCGGAGCCCAGTCACCGGCGGTGTTGTACTTGGGCGCGCCGGCAGCACCGGTGGCGTGGCAGGCGGCACAGACTTCCTTATAGACCTGCTCGCCGGTCTTGTAGACGCGCGGTGCGTTCGGGTCCTTCAATTCGAGCGAGGCGACCGGCTTGATGCGGTCATTGACGGATTCCGCGCTAGCGGTGGAACCCGCACCTTCCTTGGCACCGTGTCCGACAAAGTTGACCAGCAGGATGATCACGATGATTGGCACCAGGAAGGCGGCAATCACCACAGCGATCAGCTGCTTGGGGGTCTTGATGGGAGACTCGTGTTCGTCTTGTGCGTTGTGGACGTCGCTCATACTCAACTCTCAATTTTGCAGGAAACCTGTGGCCGCTCGCGATCGGCTGCTTATGTGGCCGCTTGCTCGGTGGCCAATTCCTCCTGGCCAATTGCGCGCATCGGACTATTATCCGGTGCCAACTGCCCCGAAACGGGCCAGCCAGCAGGGCGCGGCACCATCATCCCCGGACCTGATGTGGACGTTGCGCAGCCCCGTTTTTACACAAATAACTCGCGATTATAGCCTCAAAGATCTACCGCATGGAGGCAAAAGCGGCTTGCAAGAGACGTCATCTAGCCGCACTTTTCAGCCCGGCGTGGACGTCTCTCGCCAAACACGGTATGCTATGCGACTTTCCGGCAGCGGCACTCGCGCGCTGCCTATGTCGTACCCCGTCATACCCTGTGCGCCCGTAGCTCAATGGATAGAGTACTGCCCTCCGAAGGCAGGGGTTGCTGGTTCGATCCCAGCCGGGCGCACCACTTGCTGTGCCTTCGCATCAGCGGCACCGCCCATCACCCCCGACACAGTCATCACTACCGTAGCTGCGACAGCGCCGGCGTGCCTTAGCACAACTGCACTCTTCGTCTGCTTTTTCCGAGCAGCTTCGGCCGCGAGGATCTGGAATGCTTCCGCCTCTCCAATTCCTGCCTCATGCGCCAGGCGCAGAGCGTCGTCGTAATCGGGTAGGCGGTCGCCTCGGGCGTAGCGGTTGAGCGTGGTCTGTTGCATGCCCAAGTCCTTGGCGGCTTGGTTCACGCTTCGGCCATGCAGTGCCATTTCAATCAATTCACGGTAACTCATAGCTATCCCCTATTTGCGCGCCTAGGCCGAATGGCCTAACCTTCGGTCCTAATTAGGCCGATTGGCCTAAGGTCGATTGGCCTTAAGCCGAACGGAATCATAGTTCGTAAACCGCAAGGGGTAAACGAATGGCGCAAGCAGGGTTGTTTCTAGCTGTTGCAGCGGGCGTGGGTGCAGCCGCCGCTGTGGGTGCGTGGGTGGGGCTGTGGATCGCTACCGGCATGGATCGCTACCGGCATCGCCTCGGCCATCGTGGACGTCCGGAGGGGTGCGTGATGGCGAAGAGTCTCGGTCCTGTTCTGGATGCGGTTGTCGACATGGAGACGGGCGAGATTCTCGTCTCGCCTATTGCTGGCGCTGTTGCGGCTGCGCTTGCGTCGGCCCCGGGTTCTTCCCCCCGTCCTGTAACACGGGGGGAACTTGAACTTGCCGAGGGTATCGATTGTTTTAAAACAAAGATCGACTGGCTGCACGCTTCGTGGGAAATGAAGGGCGCGGAAGGGGACCCGGTGTGGGTGCGCGACATGATTTTCTGCGACGGTTTCCGCTTCATGCGGCAAGAGGGCAAGGGGCTGTTCGGCTTCGCAGAGTCCGAGGACGTGCTGTATCAGGTCGGCGGCGAGTGGCAGCGCGTCGCGGTGCTGGCATGGGGCGGCAGAGAGCGGCAAGCCAACATGGCTTTCCTGCAGGTCACTGGCACGGGCTGCAACGCGCTCAAGCTCAACGAGGATCGCCTCGACCGGGAGAATCTGCGCATCGTGCTGCAGTCGGTACAGGCCACCATCACGCGACTGGATATTGCGTTCGACACCGAAGCGCTCGGCGTGATGGATTGCTGGGACGCCTACCAAGCGGGGATGTTTCAGCGCCAGTCGTCGCGGCCTAGCTACGATCAGGCAGGCGACTGGCTGGAGCATCAGGGCAGGGGGCGCACGCTCTATATCGGCAAGGCCAAGAACGGCAAGCTGATTCGCTGTTACGAGAAGGGCAAGCAGCTTGGCGATCCTGAGTCGCCGTGGCTGCGCATGGAAGTGCAGTGGGGAAATCGGGACCGAGTGATTCCTTATGACGCGCTGGTCGATACCGATGCGTACTTCGTCGGTGCTGCGCCTTTTTTCTCCACTGTCTTGGCTACCGTCCCGCGCATGGTCAAGACGATTGCTAAGGGCGCGGCCATCGTGGCGGAAAAGCTGGCGGACTGCGGGCGGGATGCCTACGGGCGCTTCATCAATCAGCTTGTGCTGGCGAAATTCACTGCAGAGCAAATCATTTCTTTGCTTCGGCGCGAGGGCGCACCGAAGCGCATGGTGCCGTTCGTCCTGAAGGGCGCTGGCACGTTCTTTCCGGGTAGTTATTTCCAGGGGGTTACATCATGAGTCAAGCAGTCGAATCGGGTACGTGCCAAGCGATCATCGCGGGCCGTGTGGAAGAGGTAACGGCGCTGGAGAACGGCGGCTTTGACACGGCCATTGCGCTGCCTGCGGAGGATGAATTCTCGTCCCCTGGCTTCGTGCACGTGTACTCGGAAAAGCGCATCGGCCAAAAAGGCGAGATGGTGCGTCAGGTGGTGAAGGTGTCGGGCTTCCGCCAGCGCATCCAAGGCAAGCAGGGCATGTGGATCAAGTACACCAACGTGCTGCGGGCAGTGCAGTAACACCAGTTTCTTCCTGCTCGGCCTGAACAACCGGGCGGGTTTTCCAACCCTCACATAAGGGGTCAATCATGTTCAAGTTCGGTAAGAAGGCAAAGCTCTCGGCTCTGGCCGCCCTGTCGCTGGCTGCTGGTCAAGCAATGGCAACGGTGCCGCCCGAGGTGTCCTCGGCCATGTCGGACGGCAAGGCAGACGCGCTGACGGTCGCTGGTCTGGGTCTGGTGATCATCATCGCGATCGCGGCTTTCAAGTACATGCGCAAGGGCGTCTGAGCGATGGCCGGGGCGCTACTCGGTGCGATGTGCTACGCCTCGCCAGATGCGGCGGCGGACGCGTACTACAGCGGGGCAGCGCCCTCGCAGACTCCGGGAGGTACGTCGTACCTCTCGGCGTTTGTCAAAGACGCGGGCGTGTGGAAGTTGCGGCGGTATCAGGTCAATAGTGCTGGGGAGGTTGCGACGCTGACGGATGCGGTATTGCCAACCATGACGTTTCCGGCGTGCGACCCGCTGGAGAATTTCAAGGACGGCATGACGGTCGGTTGGGGCGTGGTGGCGGCGATGGTGCTTGCGTGGGGTGTGACGGTGCTTCGTAGGGGACTGTGATGGAGTGGTTTGTGTACGTGATCTTCGCGACGATGCGTGCCGGTGGTCAGCGCAAGTTTGAAGTCAACGCTCCGAGTTCGGAGTCGGCTATCGAAGGCATCCGTTGTTTGCTGAGCGGGCAGGGTGCCGAGCAGCCGATTGATATCACCGTGGCCTCTTCGAGGCCGATGTGGGGGAAGCATGTTAGCCACTGATTTCTGGCTGTGGGTCGGGTTTCTACTGCCGGTGCTCCCGGCAGTAATCATTTTGAAAACCCTGTAGGGAATAACCGTGACGTGTCACGATAAATAGGAGGGCGTATGCGGTTCCTGCTGCTGGTAGGCTGACCACGCAGGTGGCGGGCAAGGCGGTGACGGTGCCTGCAACGTGGCGCATGGCTTCGAACGCGGGGCAGATTGCGGTGGGCGCCCTGCGCATCAATCCTGCGGGTCTCGCCACCTCCGTGGTGCTGTCCTGGGCGGCGCAGTACGGCTTGCAGAAGTGTGCGACGGGGGCCTGGGACTGGTGCCATACCTCGCAGCCTGCGCAGACCCCGACCGAGGGCTGGGACTGGTTCACCACCGGGCTTCAGATGCATGCTTCCAGCATCGAGGACGCCGCTGTCAAGGTCATGCCGTTGTACAGCGCGAAGAGCTACGTGGTGGATGAAAGCTCTAGCACCACCTTCGTGATTGGGCTGTTTAACGCGAACGGCAACCGTATCACTGGGGTGCGCTTCAACAAGCAACCCGGGTGTGCCTCCGGCTATGTGTTGCAGGCGAACGGCACCTGCTTGAAGCCGGCGCAGACCCTTCCTGCAGTGGATGCTGATTGGCAGGCGGCGGCCTCGGCGATGACTGATGCGCTGGCGATGGAAATCATGAAGGGTAACGTGTCGTTGCCGCTCGATTCGCCCATGGTCGACACTAAGCGGCAAATCGTTCCGCTGTCGAATCCGTACTACGACCCGGTCACCGGCAAGACCTTCCAGGACGTGGGCTATGTGACGCCCAACAGTGATGGCAAGACAGCGGATTTGCAGGTAGCCAAGCAGGAGGTGGACCCGGCCACAGGGGAGCCGGCGAAGGACGCTTCCGGGGTGGCAGCGCAGCCGCAGAAGGCGGATGACCCGTGCTTGGGGCACGAGAAGTGGCTCGGGTGCATGGAGCTTGGTGACGTGCCGACCGGTCCCGACCTCGGCAAGAACAGCAAGACGATTTCGATCACGCCTGATGGCGGCTGGGGTGCCGACACGATGGCGTGTCCGGCAGACCTGACCACCACGCTTCGCAACGGCGGTACCACGGTCGCTTACTCGTTCAAGCCAGCTTGCGATGGGGCTGATATGTTCCGGCCCATCATCATCGGGATGGCTTGGGTTGGTGCAGTACTGATCGCGCTCGGTGTCGGGCGGAAGGGGGACTAATGGGCGCGTTTCTGATGGCATTGGCTGGGCCTCTTGCACGTCAGGTGCTGGTGGCGCTCGGCATTGGACTGATCACGTATCTAGGGCTTGATCTCGCGGTGTCGGCGGCGCTATCGGCTGCGAAAAGCAGTCTCGGCGGAATGCCTGCCAGCGCGGCGGCGATCTTGGCGCGGGGCGGGATTTTCACGGCAATGTCCATCCTCGCGGGTGGGGTCACAGCACGCGTGTCGATGATGACGATGAAGAAACTCGGGGTGACAGGATGAGTGCAGGCACGCAACCCATTACGCTGATCACGGCGACACCGGGCGGGGGCAAGACCGCCTTGGCGGTGCAGTTGATGCAGGAGGCGGTGGCGAAGGGGCGTCCGCTCTTCCAGCTTGGGATTCCTGAGCTCAAGTTGCCCTACATTCCCACGCCGCCTATCTCGGATTGGACCGAGATGCGGATCGACCCGGAGGATCCGGACAAGAACGAGCTTCCGTACTTCACCTTCCCCGAGAATGCGCTGATCGTGCTGGATGAAGCTCAGCGGATTTTCCGGGTGCGGTCGAATGGGGCCAAGGTGCCGGACCATGTGGCGGCGTTCGAGACGGTGCGGCATACCGGGGTTACGTTCTTGCTGATGACGCAGAATCCGACCTTTCTGGATTCGCACATTCGCAAGCTGGTGGGGCAGCATATCCATCTGCGTGATGTGGGCCTGCTCGGTCGGTGGTACTACGAATGGCCGGAGTGCGGCAATCCTGATTCGTTTGCTACTGCGCCGATCAAAAAGAAGTGGGCGTTGCCCAAAGCCAGCTTTGGCCTGTACAAGTCGGCGAGCTTGCACATCAAGCGCAAGTACACCTTGCCGCCGGTGATGGTGATGTTCATCGTCATGCTGCTGATTGGCGTTGTCGCCATCTGGCGCGTCTATGGTTCGATTTCCGCCAAGGTGCATCCAGAGGCAGCGTCAGCACAGATCGAGGCCGCCAAGGGGCCGTCTGGTCCGTCTGGTGGGCCTTCTGTGCCGCCACCTGTGAAGCCAAGCACGGTCGCGGACGGTGGCGAGTATCTTGCGTCGTTCACGCCCTTGGTGCCGGGTCGTCCGGAGTCGGCCCCGGCCTATGCTGATTTGCGCCAGGTGAAGGCGATGCCGCGGGTCGTCGGCGGGGCCTGCAACAAGCGGGGCTGCAAGTGCTACAACCAGCAGGGCCGCGATGCGGGGCTGGATGAGATGCAGTGCCGGGATTGGCTTCGCAATCCGCCGTTCGATCCGTACAAAGAAGAGGAGAGCGCTGGGGGCAGCGACGTGCGACCCGTAGCGGAGCGAGGGGCGGGCGGCGCTGTTCCCGGTGCTTGAGGAGGATGCGGAGGGTAGAGGGCGGTTGACCGGGTGAAGCCCATTGCAATTAGCGTGACTTGTCACGATAATTAAGACTCCTGATTGGGGGGGGCGATGAAAGACACGGATGACAAGGTGACGGCTGAACTCGTGGACCTGCCGAAGCGCGGGCGGGGTCGGCCTTCGACGGGGCAGGCGATGACGGCAGCGGAGCGCAAGGCTGCGCAACGGGCGCGGGCTGGCTTGGTGCCGGTCACGGTTGAACTTCCGGTTGAGCTGGTGGATGCGTTGAACGATTACCTGCGGTACAAGGACATGACGAAGAACGAGGTATTCGCCAAGCTGCTTCGCACGCAACTGCTGAGGAAACGTTGATGAAAGACCCGCTCGCTGTGATCGCGCTCGTTTGGGTGGGCGTCTGTATGGTCATCTATCTGCACAACCATCTTTGACGCTTGCGGGGCCGCTGTAGCCCCTCTTCCATGCAAGCCGGGCCGAAGGCCTATTCCCACGGAGGTCGTGACCTGCGGGCGTTGCTCTGAGAGCCTGTAGCGTCCTTGCGTTCAGATCGGTTCTACAGGCGCATTCCCATTGCTAACTTTGCGGCAAGGTAGAGCAGCATTGCGCACCATCCAAGAAAGACAACCTTAATCGACCAGTGCCAGCCGGAACCCGGTAGATCTGGTGGATTCACGAGAGGCTTAGCGGGCTTTGATGTGGCGGCCCTGCGTGTTTTCTCTCCGCGAAACTCTCGGGGATTGTAGATGGCGCGCTTGGCAGCGTCTTCGCTGGTCTTGGTTTGCTTGTTATAACGCTCGCGCCACCAGTCCCGGTCGTAGATTCCCATGATCGTTCCTCTTTTCGAGGCATTCTAGCGGTCTTTTGTTTCGCTACAATCGATTCAAAAACACAAGGTGTCGGGTCGATGATTTTCGAGGATGTAGTTGGGATTTATCTGTCGGGGTCGAATCACCGCAGCAAACAGCGGGATCATTATTCGCTACAGCGGTTACAACCCTACTTCGGGGGTAGATCGGTTGCCGATCTGCGTCGCGTAGATGTGCGGTCGTATATCGCTCTTAGGCAATCCGAGGGGGTGAAGGAATCCACCATCGGGCGTGAGTTGCGCTTTTTCTCTGCTGCCATTAATTTCGTTCGTCTGGAGCACGATAGGCCTGAGTTGGCCAACCCGGTGCAACGCTTGGGCCTTGACTCTTCCGAGGGGCGTGTTCGATGGATAACGCGGGATGAGGCGACTAGCCTTGTGGATGCTGCGGAATTGCACGCGAGGAGGCCTCATCTGCCGTGTTTCATTCGGCTCGCATTGAACACTGGGGCGCGCAAGTCGGAGCTGCTCAAGTTGACGTGGTCGAGGGTCGACAGGGATCGTCGTTTTTTCTTGCTGGAGGCTGGAGATACCAGTACTGCCCTCCGAAGGCAGGGGTTGCTGGTTCGATCCCAGCCGGGCGCACCAAGTCTTGCAACGATCTCCATCGTTTCCCAACCGCGTTTCCCAGCCGCCTAGTTCCTTTAGCCCCCCCACGTGCGTTCCGCATTACACCGGCCAGCTTGCCCCGGTAGTCACGCGCGCGCCAACGGAAAGAAGGCCGGCATCCAGCTGTTGCCCGTGCCGGAGGTGTTCGCACGCAACGAAGCGAGGCCATCATTGCGGGAATGGTCAACGAAAGGGTGGCGCGCGTCGATAGCTGCGCGCTGCGTGGCGGCGTCCGAAGCGAATAGGGTGGGGGACCTGAGACAAGCGGGCATGCCGGCATGCTTCCGCTTTCGCACACGCGCTCGCTAGACTTGGCCCTTCTTTACCTTGAGCAAGTCCTCGGTGACCCTCTTTGCGACGAACAAAGGCAGGTAGTCGTGGATCTTCGCACTTGCATAAAGCTCGTCCCAGGTGGAGCAGAAAGCGCGCTCCACGTCAGCGACAGGCATTTGGGTCACGTGCGCGATCTTTGCGATCAGTTCCGCTCGAGATTCGGTTCTCATGGCTTTCTTCGGGGCGGCTGCAACCAGGGGCCGCTGACAGGCGTGGAGATCTGCATTGCGCCCCCAGGTCAGAGGCCATGATGCGGCCGGCGAGCATAGGGAAAGAGTAGACGAGTGGCAGCCCTGCTGTGGAAGGGAAAAAAGAGAAGTGGCATAGCGCACGCTTGCATGCCTTTGCCCTGCCCTATTTGGAGCGCCTGCTCACGCCCTGCTCATCGAGCAAAAAAGCTGTGAATGCAAACGCCTCGGACCAAGCCTTGTTCTGGTCGTAGTGACTGGCGAATCGCATTGCGAGCCGCCCGGCCGGCATTCCGAAATCGCCCACTCGAACATCCGCTGGCGATGCTGCCGCCCGCGACGGGCAATGGCGAACTCAGTGCGCCGCGGGTGGGGCACACCGCCAGGGCCAGGATGAAAGCACCGCCCGCGCAGGAACGCAAGAGCCTTGTGCCTGTGGTGCGCCTGGTAGTCTCCACGCGCGCAGCATCCAGCGGATCCTGGTGGCCTGGGGCAAGCTGCCGCCCGCCCGCTAGCCCACGGGCTGCGCTTGGGAGCGGGCTGCACTGGCCCTTGCTATCATGCGCCCCATGCTGCCCGACATCACCATCCCCCACACCGAATACGAGATCACCGCGATCCGCGCGCAAGGCGCCGGCGGGCAGAACATCAACAAGGTGTCCAACGCGGTGCACCTGCGTTTCGATGTCCGCGCCTCGTCGCTGGAAGAAGGGCACAAGGCGCGGCTGCTGCAACTGCATGACCACCGCATCACGCGCGACGGCGTGGTGGTGATCAAGGCCCAGCAGCACCGCAGCCTGGAGATGAATCGGGAAGAGGCCGTGCAGCGCCTGCACGACCTGGTGCGCAGCGTGGCCACGCCGCCGCGCACGCGCCGTCCCACGCGGCCCACCTTTGGCTCGAAGATGCGGCGCCTCGAAGGCAAGAACCAGCGCAGCCAGGTCAAGGCGCAGCGCGGCAAGGTGGTGGACTAGGCGCGACGCTCGGCGCTCAGGCTGCCAGGGGCAGGCGTACCGTCAGCGTGACGCCGCGCCCGCCGATGCCCGGGCTCAGGCTTATCTGGCCTTGTGCCGTCAGCACGATCTCCTTGACAATGGCAAGCCCCAGGCCGCTGCCTTCCTGGTTTGGCAGCGCGTTGCGATAGAAGCGATCGAATATCTTGGGCCGCGCTTCCGCGGGAATGCCGGGACCGTCATCGCTCACCGCGAGGACGGCACAATCCGCTTCGCGCGTCAGGGCCACGGTGACCTGGCCTTGCGCCGGCGTGTAGCGAATCGCGTTGTCGACCAGGTTGGATACCACGGCCGCCATCATCCACTCGTTGGCGCCTACGCGTGCGCAGTCGAGCGCCAGCTCGGCGCCCAGGTCGATGCCCTTGCGCTGAGCCAGCACTACCATGTCTTCCAGCACGGCCGTTACCAGCGGCACCAGGTCCGTGCCTTGTTGCGCCGCGCCGGCATTGCGCGCGGCTTCGGCCTGCGACAGCAACAGCAGTTTGTTGGCCAGGTTGGTCATGGCCTGCGTGCTGGTCTTCATGGAGCCGAGGATCTCGCGCAGCCGCGCCTCATCGTCCACCCGCGCGGCAAATTCCAGCTGCGCGCCCAGCACCGCGAGCGGCGTGCGGATCTGGTGCGCGGCATCGGCGATAAAGCGCTTTTGCTGGCGAACATATTCGTTCAGGCGTTGGATGCACTGGTTGATCGCCTCGACGATGGGCCGCAATTCCTGCGGCAGGTCGCGTGCGCCCAGCGGCACCAGATCCATCGGGTCGCGTCCCGCCACTTCGTCTTTCACGCGCAGTAGCGGGCTCAGCTCCACCGTGAGCCCGATCATCACCAGCCCCACCGCCAGCACCAGCATCACCACTTCGCGCAGCAGCGCCGGCATGCGCAGGCTACGGACCAGCTCGCGGTTGCCGAGCAGCGTCTGCCCCACGGTGACGGTGACCTTGCGGGCCTCTCCGGAGTCGAACATCGTGCGGGTGGCCTGCACTACCCGCACCGGCTGCGACTGGAAACGGGAGGAGTAGAACACGGGGCTGGCGGCGCCAGGCATCGGCGGTTGCTCGAACTGCGGATTGCCGGCCAGGATCCGGCCGCGATCGTCGACCACATTGTAGAAAACGTGGTCGCCATAGGGCGAGTCGAACAGGGACAGCGCCGACGGCGGCACCTGCACCGTGATGCGCCCGTCCGTCCACGCGATGTGGCCCGCGATGACATCGGCCGAAGCCTGCAGCGCGCGGTCTTGCACGCGGTTTGCGGTATCGGCCGCGCTCAGGTAAGCGGCGTAGCTGCTGATGCCCACAAAGGCCGCCAGCGGCACCAGCAGCCATAGCAGCAGCCGTCCGCGCAGGCTGTGGATCATTGCTTTTGCTGCAGCAGGTAGCCGAGGCCGCGCAGCGTCATGATGGTGGCCTGGCAGCCCTCGAGTTTCTTGCGGATGCGGTGGATATAGATCTCGATGGCATCCTCGCTGGCCTCCTCGTCGAGCGAATACACGCCCGACATGAGGCTCGCCTTGGACACGGTCTTGCCCAGCCGCATCATCAGGATTTCCAGCGCGGTGTGCTCTTTCAGCCGCAATGAAAGCAGTTCCCCCGCGACGTAGAACTGTCGCGTGTCGGTGTTGTAGGTGAGGTCGCCGCAAGCCAGTTCGGCTTGCTTCTCTCCGGTCTGCCGCCGCGCCAGGGCCTTGATGCGCGCAACCAGTTCGCGTATCTCGAAAGGCTTGACGAGATAGTCGTCGGCGCCCAGGCCCAGGCACTCCACCTTTTCGTCCACCGACGCGCTGGCGGTTACCACCAGCACCGGCACGTTGTTGCGGCGCGAGCGCAGCCGGCGCAACACGCTCTTGCCGGCCAGGCGCGGGATCTGCAGGTCGAGCAGCACCACGTCGTAGCTCTGCGTCTGCAGCAGCTGGTCGGCGTACTCGCCGTCCAGCGCGGTATCGACCATGAAGCGCTCTTCCTTCAGCAGCCTCGCGAGCCAGTGGATGAGCGAAGCGTTGTCTTCGATCAGCAATACCTTCATGAACCGCTCTGGTTGGGACCTACTGTTACCGGGGTCTCCTTTTACCACCGCCCGCCCTGCCGCAGGACATCGTGCCGTATCGGGATATTCCCTGAGAGGCGGCGAAAGCTGCGTGAAGGTTTGCGCTGCCTAGAATGCTTCGACCCCCTCGCCGTGGCCGGCGAGCGCGGGGGCATCCCACTACCAGAGAGCCCAATAATGGCCGGGCCACCAAGATCTGGCGTCGGCAAAACCAGGGAGACAACGATGAATCCATACAGGAAGGGCGCGCTCGCCGTCGCCTTTGCGGCACTTGCGGTAGCGCACACGGCGCAGGCGGCCGATGCGAAGCTGTCGATCATGGTCGGCGGCGCGACCAAGATCATCTACCTGCCCGCCAGGCTGACCGAGCAACTGGGCTACTTCAAGGACGAAGGGCTGGACGTCGAGATTCTCTCGCAACCGGCCGGGGTCGACGCTGAAAACGAACTGCTGGCCGGCGCGGTGCAGGGCGTGGTGGGCTTCTACGATCACACCATTGACCTGCAAAGCAAGGGCAAGGAAGTGATGGCCGTGGTGGTCTTCGGCAAGGTGCCTGGCGAGGTGGAGATGGTGGCCACGCGCGCGGCCGGCCAGCTCAAGAGCATGGCCGATGTGAAAGGCAAGACGCTCGGCGTGACCGGCCTGGGCTCGTCGACCAACTTCCTGACACAGTACCTGGCCTTCAAGGCGGGCGTGCCGCCCAGCCAGTACACGGTATTGCCGGTCGGTGCCGACAACAGTTTCATGGCCGCGATACGCCAGAGCCGCATCGATGCCGGCATGACCACCGAACCCACCATCTCGCAATTGCTCAAGACCGGCGAGGCGCAGGTGCTGGTCGACATGCGCACGGCCGAGGGCACCACCCAGGCGCTGGGCGGGCTCTACCCGGCCTCGAGCCTCTATATGCAGCGCGCCTGGGTGGAGGGGCACAAGGAGCAGGTGCAGAAGCTGGCGCGCGCCTTCGTCAAGACCATGCGCTTTATCAAGACCCACAGCGCCGAGGAGATCGCGCAAAAGATGCCCAAGGACTACTACGGCAATAACCGCGAGCTCTACGTCAAGGCCTTGGACGCCTCGCGGGCCATGTTCACGGACGACGGCAGGATGCCCGCCGGCGGTCCGGAAACGGTGCTCAAGGTGCTTGCCTCGTTCGATCCGACCGTCAAGGGCAAGCACATCGAACTGGGCCGCACGTTTACCAACGAGTTCGTCGACCACGCCAAGTAAGGCGCCAGGCGAACATCCGGTCCGCGCCGCGCGGCGCGCGCGGACTGCAAGGAACCATCATGACCAATACCGTGCCGCAAGACGTGCCAGCCATCGAATTCGAGCGTGTCTCCTGCCGCTTTATCGCGCCCGATGGCACCGCCACCGTGGCCTTGCGCGACTTCTCCATGCGTGTGGGCAAGGGCGAGTTCGTCGCCATCGTCGGACCGACAGGATGCGGTAAATCGACCACGCTCAGCCTGATCACCGGCTTGCTCAAGCCGAGCACCGGCGAGGTGCGGCTCATGGGCAACCGCGTGAACGGCATCGACCCGCGCATCGGTTTCGTGTTTCAGGCCGATGCGGTCTTCCCGTGGCGCTCGGTGCTGCATAACGTGGCGGCGGGGCCGCTGTTCCGCGGCGCCCGCCGTGACCAGGCCTATGGCCTTGCCGAAGAATGGGTGCGCAAGGTCGGGCTGGCCAAGTTCGGCAACCACTACCCGCACCAGTTGTCGGGCGGGATGCGCAAGCGCGTGGCGCTGGCGCAGACCTTCATCAACAACCCGCAGATCCTGCTGATGGACGAACCCTTCAGCGCGCTGGACATGCAGACCCGCACGCTGATGCAGGACGAGTTGCTGCAGCTCTGGTCGCAGAACGCCGGCTCGGTGGTGTTCGTCACGCACGACCTGGAAGAAGCCATCGCCATGGCCGACCGGGTCTTCGTGCTCACCGCGCGTCCGGCCACCCTCAAGCGTGTTTACGAAATCGACCTGCCGCGCCCGCGTGTGACTTCGGAGATCCGCTACGACAAGCACTTTGTCGAACTGTCGCGCGAGATCTGGGCCGATCTGCGCGAGGAAGTCCACATCGACTGAAGCGGCTTCGCCAACCGTAGCCACCGTCAACGCCAATGAATATGAATATGGAAGCAAACACGGCCCTGGCCGACGAACTCGACGCCTTTGAACGGGAAGCCAGGCTAGCCATCCGGCGGCGGCGCCAACTGATCATCACCCTGCGCATCGCCTTGCTGGTAGTGACGCTGGGCGGGTGGGAGCTGGCGGGCCGGCTGCAGTGGATCGACCCGTTCTTTTTTTCCATGCCTTCGTTGATCGCGGAACAGATCTACGACTGGTTCGTCAACGGCACCTCGCAGGGACCCCTGCTGGCGCAGGTGGCCGTCACGCTGGAAGAGACCGGGCTGGGCTTTCTGATCGGCTCGGTCGCCGGCGTGATCTGCGGCATCGTGCTCGGGCGCAACAAGCTGCTGGCTGATGTGTTCAGCATCTACATCCAGATCGCCAACTCCATCCCGCGCGTGGTGCTGGGCTCGATCTTTGTGATCGCGCTAGGCCTTGGCATGGCCTCCAAGGTGGCGCTGGCGGTGGTGATGGTGTTCTTCGTGGTGTTCGGCAATGCCTTCCAGGGCGTGCGCGAAGCCGACCGCTACCTGATCGCCAATGCGCAGATCCTCGGTGCCTCCAAGCGCCAGTTGACCTTCGCCGTGGTGGTGCCGTCGGCGTTGAGCTGGATCCTGGCCAGCCTGCACGTCAGCTTTGGCTTCGCGCTGGTCGGTGCGGTGGTCGGTGAGTTCCTGGGTTCCAAGCAGGGCATCGGCCTGCTGATCGCCACCGCGCAGGGCGCCTTCAATGCCAGCGGCGTGTTCGCGGCGATGATCGTTCTGGCCGTGGTGGCACTGGCGGCCGACTTCCTGCTGACCACGCTGGAAAACCGCCTGCTCAAATGGAAGCCGGGCAACCTGGCCTGAGCGTCACGGCGCTCTCTATCTCCCTTGCCCACGCCGACTCCCCGTCGGCGTGGGCTTTTTTACTTCGGGCGGTGGATGACTTGGGAGCGCTCACCCTCTCCCCCGGCCCCTCTCCCACAAGTGGGAGGGGGGAGCAAACCTGAAGCACTGAACGCAACGTCCGGACGAAAAAAACCCGGCTTGTGGCCGGGACAAGGAAAGTTCGGAGCCAGGCCCGCGCCGCGAGGCGCGGGCCGATGCAGCAGGATCAGAAGCGTGTGCGCATACCCACGGCGAACTCGCTCTGATGCGCGAAGCCGTTCGATTGCGCGGCATGGTAGCCGTGCTGCAGGAACATGTAGTCCGCCGCCAGGTAGACCTCGGTGCGCTTCGAGAAGTGATAGAAGACCGAGCCGTACACCGTGTTCTTGCGGCCGCTGTCGGTCGCGGTGGAGTTTGTGGTGTTGCCGTAAGCGTTGATCGTGAAGCCATCGGCATTCAGGGCGGCGTGGCCGGCCTTCATCATCTGGTAGCCGATCTCGTAGTCGAAGGCGCCTGCCGGGTCGATCTTGAGCGACACGGTGTAGGCATCGTCCTTGCGCTGGCCCAGCGCGCCCTGGTCCGCGGTGTAGTGGAAATAACCCGCGTTGGCGCGCACGATGCCCCACACATAGTTGCCACCCACCGAGTAGGTGCGGTTGCGGTTGCCCGCGACGTTGGCCGTGGTAAAGAAGCTGGAGAGGTGGAAATTGCCGCCGTTGTAGCCGAGGGTGACCGTTTCGGTGGTGTTGCGCGACGGCGCGCCCGGCACTTCGCCGAACTGATAGCCCGCGCCGGCGGTCAGGCCGTTGTCGAACAGCTTCTTCCACACCACGCCATTGTCCATGCGGGTGCCGGTGGCGCTGCCTGCATAGAACACCAGCTGCTTGAAGTTGTTGTTGTTGGTGTAGCCGCCTTCTTCCGTGGTGATGGCCGCCGGGCCGTAGGGATCGCCATAGAGGCCGGAGGCCATCGGGTCGCGCCCGAGCGCATTCTGGCGGCCGAAGGTCAGCTTGCCGAAGACGTCGCTGTTGATGCCGACCCAGGCGTCACGGTTGAACAGCACGCCGGGGGTGTCCATCTTGCCGTCGTAGCTGGTGAACTCGCTCTCCAGCTTGAAGATCACCTTGGTGCCAAAGCCAATGTCTTCCGCGCCGGTCAGGCCCCAGCGGTTGCCGCTGAACCAGGCAGGCTGGTGGTAGCCGGTGAGGCGGTGGCCGCTGGCATCGGCATTGCTGATGGTGCTGATGGTGGTGTCGATGAGGCCGTAAAGCGTCACGTTCGATTGTGCGTTGGCGTGGCCGGCAAAGGCCGCGCCGATCGCCAGCGCGAGGGCTGTGTATTTCGTTTTCAAGATGGTCTCCTCGGGGGCTCGCTAGTCTTGTCGATGATTCGGGGCTGCTCACGGGCCGCGCACATGTCACGGCCATGAGAGAAGCCCCTGCATCGTAGGCATGGCAAGCCTTCATCCAGCTTTCCCGCCGTTGCGCGGCCGGCTCAGGGAAAATACCGAGGAAACCCGGCTGGGCAGGTATTCAGCCGCCTGCCACCCGCGTTGCAAACGCAGCCGCGTAGGGCGGCGCGGCGAGCGGCTCCGTGGCAACGGTGGCGTCCAGGTACAGCCGCGCCCCACGGCCGATGGAGTCGCCGTGGAACATCACGCCGTGATGATCGTTGCTGAGTTCAATGCGGCCGGCGTTCCGTCGGCTTGCGCTTGCGCGCAGGTGCGGGTACGGGCGCCGGTTGATCCTGCGCCCGCTGCTGTTCGGCCGCGCCGCGAAGCAGCCAGCTGATCAGCTGCCTGGACTGCTGGATGCGCAGGCGGCGTCCCTTGGCGTTATCTTCGAGATAGTCCGTGGACAGGTGGAACAGGTAGGACACCACATAGCCACAGAGGTCGTCGATGATGGGGCGCGACAGCCCGGGACAGAGCGCCAGCCGTTCGATGTCTTCCGCCATCTCGGCAGCGATATCCGCCAGTACCTGGCGCACCGCTTCGCGCAGCGCCGGCTGCGGGCCGGTGCTGCCGCACACGCCGACAAAGAAGGCGCCGGGGTGGGCATCGGCGTAGGCGAAGAAGGCGTCGCAGGCGCGGGTGGCGACCTCGCCGGGGCTGTCCTGCGCCACGGCCCAGCGCACCGCGCGCAGCATGGGCCGCAGCTCGTTGCCGACCTCGGCCACGGCGCTCAGCGCCAGGTCTTCCATGTCGCGGAAGTGGCGATAGAAGGTGTTGGGGTTCAGCCCCGCCTCACGCGCCAGCTCGCGCAGGCCGAGGCCGGCGAAGCTGCGCCTGGCTGCGGCCAGGCGCAGCGCCGCGTCGATCAGTTTGCGTTTGCCGCCGGCAACGTCTTCCATGGTGTCAGGCAAAAAGTTAAGGCCGGGATACCCCGGCGTGAGCGCATCCGGTTTGGAATTGACACTCGGTCTACATTCGTCTACTTTGCTGCAAAAGTAGACGTTTGTCTACGCCGGTTTGCACAGGAAAAGCCATGCACCCGGCAAAAATCAGAACAATGAGCAAGAGACTCAAGACGGCGCCTGGCGCCCCTTGGCCCGATCCTGGCGTTTCGCCCGCCGATAACCATCTGGTGACCTGAACATGCAGCGCGTCTCCACTCCCGCCTCCACCGCCCCGGCCGCTCCTGCCACCGCCGCGCCTGCCGCGCACCCCGCGCGCGCGCTCGAACCGATCCCGCGCGACCCGGGCTGGCCGCTGGTCGGCAACCTGCTGCAGGTCACGCCGGGCAAGATCGGGCAGCACCTGCTGGCGCGCAGCCGCGCCTTCGATGGCATCTTCGAGCTGGATTTCGCCGGGCGCCGCGTGGCGTTCGTGAGCGACGCCGCGCTGGTGGGCGAGCTGTCGGACGGGCAGCGCTTTCGCAAGATCGTCGGGCCGCCGCTGTCTTACCTGCGCGACCTGGCTGGCGACGGCCTGTTTACCGCGCACGCCGAGGAAGAGAACTGGGGCCGTGCCCACCGCATCCTGATGCCAGCCTTCAGCCAGCGCGCCATGAAGGGCTACTTCGACGTGATGCTGCGCGTGGCCAACCGGCTGGTCGACAAGTGGGACCGCCAGGGCGCCGACACCGACATCCCGATCGCCGACGACATGACCCGGCTCACGCTGGACACCATCGCGCTGTCGGGATTCGGCTATGACTTCGATTCGTTCGCGCGCGAGCAGCTGCATCCCTTTATCAACGCCATGGTCGGCGCGCTCGAGGAGGCCATGGGCAAGCTCACGCGTTTCGCGCTGCAGGACAAGTTCATGCACAAGGCGCACCGCAAGTTCGCCGATGATATCCAGTACATGCGAGAGCTGGTGGACGACGTGGTGCGGCAGCGCCGCGCCGCGGCGGGTAAGGACGCCAGCCAGCCGCCGCCGCACGACCTGCTCAACCTGATGCTGGAGGCGCGCGACCCCGATACCGACCAGCGCCTGGACGACGTGAACATTCGCAACCAGGTCATCACCTTCCTGATCGCGGGGCACGAGACCACCAGCGGCCTGCTCACGTTCGCGCTGTATGAGCTGCTGCGCCATCCCGGCGTGCTGGCGCAAGCCTACGCCGAGGTGGACGCGGTGCTGCCGGGCGACGCGCCGCCGGTCTATGCCGACTTGGCGAAGCTGCAGGTGATCGACCGCGTGCTCAAGGAAACGCTGCGCCTGTGGCCCACGGCGCCTGCGTTTGCGGTGGCGCCGTTCGAGGACACGGTGATCGGCGGGCGCTACCTGATCCGCAAGGACCGCCGCGTCTCGGTGGTGCTCACCGCGCTGCATCGCGATCCGAAGGTGTGGGCCGATCCGGAGACGTTCGACATCGACCGCTTCCTGCCCGAGAACGAAGCGGAGCTTCATCCGCATGCCTACAAGCCGTTCGGCAACGGCGAGCGCGCCTGCATCGGCCGCCAGTTCGCGCTGACCGAAGCCAAGCTGGCGCTGGCCCTGATGCTGCGCAACTTCCAGTTCAGCGATCCGCATGACTACCAGTTCCGCATCAAGGAAACGCTGACCCTGAAGCCGGATGCGTTCACGCTGCGCGCGCGGCGGCGCCGTGCGCATGAACGCATCGTCACCGCCGCTGCGGCCAGCATTGCCAGCGCGCAGTCGCAACCGCCGGTGGTGCGCGGCAATGGCCAGCCCCTCTCCGTGCTGTGCGGCTCCAGCCTGGGCACCGCGCGCGAACTGGCCGAGCAGATTCATGCCGGTGCGCTGGCGGCCGGCTTTGCCGCCACGCTGCGTGACCTCGACGAAGCGGTGGGCGCGTTGCCTACCGATGGGCTCGCCGTGATCGTGGCGGCCACTTACAACGGGCGCGCACCCGATTCAGCGCGGCGCTTCGAAGCCATGCTCGATAGCGGCGATGCCGGCGGCTACCGCGCAGCGAACCTGCGCTTTGCGCTGCTCGGCTGCGGCAATTCGCAATGGGCTACGTACCAGGCATTCCCCAAGCGCCTGCACGGCTTTTTCAGCGCGGCCGGCGCGGTGCCTTTGCTCGCACGTGGCGAGGCGGATGGCAATGGCGATTTCGACCACGCTGCGGAGTCGTGGCTTGCCGCGCTGTGGCAATCGCTGCAAGCGCTGCGCGTGGAGCAGGGCGCGGCACCCGATGCGGCGGGCGCGAGCCAGATCGCGGTGCGGCTGCGCGATATCGCCACCATCCGCGCGAGCACGCTGCCGCCGTCGACGCAAGCCTTCACGGTGCTGGCCAACACGGAACTGGTGAACGATCCGGCGGGCCTTTGGGACTTCGCGCTGGAAGCGCCGCGCACCGCCACGCGCGACATCCAGCTGCGCCTGCCGGGCGGCGCAAGCTACGCGACCGGTGATCACCTCGCGGTTTATCCACAAAACCATCGCGCCACCGTGCGGGACCTGTGCGAGCGGCTCGATCTCGATCCCGATGCCATGGTGACGCTGTCCGCCGCGCACGCGGGCGCCGCGCGCGGCTTGCCGCTGGACGAGGCACTGCCCTTGCGCGAGCTGCTGACGCATTTCATCGAGCTGCAGGACGTGGTGTCGCGCCAGACGCTGCGCACGCTGCTGCAATACACGCGCTGCCCGGTCACGCGCGCGGCGCTGGAGCGGCTCGGCTCGGACCACGCGGACGACGGCTACGCGGCACAGGTAGCGGCCCGGCGGATGGGGCTGGTGGACGTGCTGGTGCGCCATCCCGCCATCGAGCTCACGCTGCCGGGCTTGCTGGCCTGCACCGTGGCAATACGGCCGCGTTTCTATTCGATCGCTTCGTCACCCCTGGTCTCGCCGGAGGTGGCGACCATCACCGTTGGCACCGTGTGGTCGCCCGCGCTGTCAGGGCGCGGCATGTTCCGTGGCGTGGCATCCACGTGGCTGCAAGGGCTCGCGCCGGGCGCGGTGGTGGCGGCCGCCATCCGCACGCCCAACCCCCCGTTCGCGCCGGATCCCGATCCGGCGCGCGCGATGATCCTGGTGGGGCCGGGCACCGGCATTGCGCCGTTTCGCGGGTTCCTGGAAGAGCGCGCGGCGCAAAAAGCAGCCGGGCAAGCGGTGGCCGCCAGCCAGTTTTACTACGGCTGCAGGCATCCGCAGCACGACTGGCTGTACCGCGATGACGTCGCGCGCTGGCAGTCCGAAGGCGTGGTGCAGGCGCATGCGGCGTACTCCACTAGCGCCGCCCCGGACCAGCGCTACGTGCAGCACCTGCTATGGCGCGATCGGCAAGCCGTGTGGGCGATGCTGCGGGACGGCGCCACGATCTACGTGTGCGGCGACGGGCGGCAGATGGCGCCGGCGGTGCGGCGCACGCTGATCGAGATCGCGGCGCAGCAGGGCGGCATGAGCGAGGCCGCGGCCTCCGACTGGCTGGCGGGCATGGTGGCACGAGGGCATTACCGGCAGGACGTGTTCAACTAGCCCAACCAGGAGCCGGTTGGCAGGATTCTGCGGATCGTTGTCAGCCGGCATGGTCCCGCTTCTCGTACGCTCGATGCCATCCCCGCCTCTTTCCTACCGGAGCGCCCGATGGCACGTCCCGCGATGTCGCAAGCCCGGGTCCTGGTACTCTGCCAGGCCTTGTTCACCTCGGCCCTGTCGGTCGACCTGACCCTGACCGGGCTGGTCGGCTACACGCTCGCGCCCGACAAGGCGCTGGCCACGCTGCCGTTCGCGCTGATCACGGTGGCGTCGGCGCTGACCGCCATCGCGGCCGCCTTCCTGATCGAGCGGCTGGGCCGCCGTATCGCCTTTTCCCTCGGCGGGCTGGCGTGCTGCGCGGGCGGGTTGGTGTCGGTGTGGGCCATCTCGCATCATGACTTCGTGGCGTTCTGCGTCGGTACGGCGCTGGTCGGCGTATTCCAGGCATTCGCGCGCTTCTACCGGCTGGCCGCGGCGGACGCCGCCGCGCCTGTGGATAAGCCGCGCGCCATTTCCACCGTGCTCACCGGCGGCGTTGTGGCCGCGGTGTGCGGGCCCGCCATTGCCGCGTGGAGCAGCGACCTGATGGTGGCGCAGCCCTTCGCCGGATCGTATGCGGTGGTTGCGCTGTTCGGGATGGCCACGGTCGTGCTGCTGGCATTTGGCTATCGGGAGCCGAACCCGCACGCCGCTGCGGCGCCAGCCGAACCGGGCGCCACCGCGCTGCCCGCGCGCCCGCTCGCGCAGATCGCGCGCCAGCCGGTGTTCCTGGCGGCGTTCGCCAACAACGGCATCGGCAACGCGGTGATGATGTTCGTGATGACCGCCACGCCGATCGCCGCGGTGGCATGCAGCCATACGATCGCGCAAGGCGCGCAGATCATCGAGTGGCACCTGGTGGGGATGTACGCGCCGTCGTTCTTCTCCGGCTGGCTGCTGCAGCGCTTCGGGCGCGGGCCGATGCTGATGTGCGGCATCGCGCTCGCTGCCATGGGTTCGCTCGTGGCCCTGGCATCGACGGCGCTGCCGGCCTTCTACGCGGCCTTGCTGTGCCTGGGCATCGGCTGGAACTTCATGTTTGTCGGCGGCACCACGCTGCTGGCGGAAAGCTACCGGCCCGCCGAACGCGCGCGGACCCAGGCGTTGGCCGAATTCTCCGCCGCCGCGCTGACCGCGCTGGCCACGCTCGCGGCCGGGCAGGTGCTCTATCGCTATGGCTGGCAGGCGGTCAACCTCGCTGTGCTGCCGGCACTGGCGGTGGCGCTGCTGCTCACGCTGGGCTGGCAGCGCAGCGCACCGCGCGCGGTGGTGCTGGCCGGATAGGCACCACCGCCAGTATGATCTGCGGCAACCGCATCTACACTTTCGCCCCCGGGTCACCGTCCATGCCGCCCCCCATTCCCCTGCCAGGCGATCCGCCACGCATCGTCGTGCTCGTCGCGCCGGACCCCGCGCAGGAACTTGATGTGACCGGGCCCAGCGCGGTATTTGGCCATGCCAACCGGCTCCCCGGCCGGGCCTCGCCCGCCTACGACATCCGCATTGCCAGCGTGCGGGACGACAGCCTGGTGCACACCGAAAGCGGCATCCGGCTGCTGGCCGACGCGCCATACCACCGCATCGGCACGATGCTGCCCGGGCCTATCGATACCTTGCTGATCGCCGGCGGCTCCGGCCACGCGGCGGCGGCCGACGACGCGCGCCTGATCGGCTGGATACGCGAGCAGGCACCACGCGTGCGCCGCCTCGGCGCGGTCTGCACCGGCGCCTTCGTGCTGGCGCGTACCGGGCTGCTGGACAGCCATCGCGCAACCACGCACTGGCGCCACGCCGCGCGGCTGGCCGAGCGCCATCCGCTGGTGGAGGTGGACCCGGATCCGATCTGGATCCGCGCGGGCGATCTGTACACCTCGGCCGGCGTTACCGCGGGCATGGACCTGGCGCTCGCGCTGGTGGAGGACGATCTGGGCCATGCCGCTTCGCTGGCGGTGGCGCGCGAACTGGTGCTATTCCTGCGCCGTCCCGGCAGCCAGGCGCAGTTCTCCACGCTGCTGCAGGCGCAGAGCGCGCAGAGCCCGGAGTTGCGTGAATTGCAGGGATGGATGGCCGAGCACCTGGCGCGTGACCTGTCGGTGCAGGTGCTGGCAGAACGCGTGGCGATGAGCCCGCGCAACTTCGCGCGCGTGTTCGCGCGGCAGGTCGGCGAAACGCCGGCGCGCTACGTGGAGCGGCTACGCGTGGAGGCGGTGCGCCGGATGCTGGAGGACGACGGGCGACGCCTGGATGGCATCGCCCGTGCTACCGGATTTGCTAACGCCGACGTGATGCGCCAGGCGTTACAGCACCATGTGCAGACCACGCCGGAACGCTACCGGGCAGCGTTCCGGGCGAAGCCGGAAGTGCCCGGCAAGGATCTCAGCCCTTAGCCTGCAGCGCGGCAATGCGCTGCTCGATCGGCGGGTGGCTGGAGAACAGCGACAGCCACGACTTGCCACCGGCGATGCCCATCGCCTGCATGTTCTGCGGCAGGCCATCCGCCTCCAGGCCGCCCAGGCGGCGCAACGCCGCCACCATCGGCGTGGGGCTACCCATCAGCTTGGCCGCGCCGGCGTCGGCGCGGTACTCGCGATGGCGCGAGAAGGTCGCCACGATGATGCTGGCCAGGATGCCGAACACGATCTCGCACACCACCACCGTGATCATGTAGCCGATGCCTGGGCCGCTCGATTCTTCATCGTTCTTGCGCAGCATCGAATCCACGAAGTAGCCGACGATCCGCGCCAGGAAAATCACGAAGGTGTTCACCACCCCCTGGATCAGCGTGAGCGTGACCATGTCGCCATTGGCGATGTGGGCGACTTCGTGCGCGAGCACGGCCTCCACTTCATCGTGCGACATGGTCTGCAGCAGGCCCGTGGATACGGCGACCAGAGAGCTTTTCCTGGTGGCGCCGGTGGCGAACGCATTGGCTTCGCCCTCGTAGATGGCCACTTCGGGCATCGGCAGGCCAGCGCGGTCGGCCAGCTTTTGCACGGTCTGCACCAGCCAGACTTCGGTGCCGTTGCTGGGCTGGGTGATGACCTGTGCACCGGTCGACCACTTGGCGATGGTCTTCGACATCAGCAGGGAGATAAAGGAACCACCGAAGCCCATCAGCGCGGCGAATGCCAGCAGCATGCCAAGGTTCAGGCCATTGCCGCTCAGGAAGCGATTCACGCCCAGCAAGCTGGCGGTGAAGCTGAGGACAAGCATGACGGCGAGGTTGGTCGCCAGGAAGAGCAGGACGCGTTTCATGTTTTATGTGAGGAAGTGATCAATGCCATGTTGAAAACGGAGGGCGCGCATCGCTAGCACGCGCGCGCGTGCTGGAGATTAACGACAGGAAAGCCGGGAGCTACAACGAGGGCGCACGAGGTGCAACCGCGCGCGCGGAGCAGACTCAGGCGCTGGGAGGGCGCTGCTGAAGTGGGAGGTCGGGGTCCGGCATGGCGCCCGCGCGGTGCGTGGGTGCGCCACTGCAGGCAAGCCCCGCAGTAAAACGCAGGGGCGAGGCCGGCAACAGGGATTCGGCGAGGTCGGCGCCGGGCTGCGAAGGATCTTTTGCGTCGCCGGCATCAACGGCATCAACGGCATCAACGGCACCCGGAGCGCCGCTGGCATCGATGGCGGCGGCATGATCCACATCGGCAGCCGTGGCGAAAGCGGCCTGGTCTTGTGCCACCTGGGGCGCCGTGCTGCACGCGTCCGCCAGCACCGCGTTGCCCACTGCGCACGCGCGTGCGCCTGCCCAGCTTTGGAAGGGCATAACGGCAAGCATCAGGAGCAGCAGCAGGAAGCGGATTGCGCGCACAAAAAAATCGAAGTCGGGATTGCGTGTCAGCGGGTTCGACACGAAATCGCGCAAAGAATTCTACAGGATGCCGCGCCGCGGCATGTTATGGCGAGAGAAGCACTTGACGGCGCACAGCCGAGGATCCTCCGCGCGGCGCGCGTGCCCCACCACGCTGCCTCCTCGAACACCGACACGCCAGACAGGTCCGCATGGGCGAACAGGATGCGGCCGTCGGCGGCGCGCAGGGCAGCGGCACCGGCGTTGCCCAGGAAGCCCGTGCGCGGCGAGGCCATGGCGTGCCCGCGCACGGTGATCTCCACCGCATCCGCGTGGCGCCAGAAGGCGCGGCCGTAGACCGTGCGCAGATCGGTGGTGGCGTAGTCCATCAGTTCGGCGGGGCTGGCCCCGGCCAGCCAGCGGCGGGTGTCGGCGAGCGAGCGCAGTGCGCTACCGGCATCGGTGCCGGTAGCGGCCGCAGCGTCGAGCGGGCAATACGCCGTGAAGACCGTGGCCGCCGGCCTGGCCTGCCGGATCAGCTGATGGGTGCTGACCACATAACCCAGCCCGCGTCCGCCGTGCACCACGTTGTCCCACGCCAGCGGCACGCCGGGCGCTTCCGGCGGGAAGCCACGCAGGCGGAAGCTGGACACCATCCACGACGCGGTGGGCGGCAGGTGGCGCGCCGGGTCGAAACCGAATTCGCGCAGCGGCGCCACGCGGGCAGCCACATGCAGGGGCATGGCGCAGATCACGCGCCGCGCGCGGATGCGGTACCGCTTGGGCGGCCCGGCGCCGACGCCATCCGGCCACCAGGCGCATAGCACCGACACTTCACGGCCTTGCTCCTGCACTTGCAGCGCCATGCCGGGGCGGCGCCAGGGCGGGGCGCCAGGCTTGACGCCGCGATGCGCATCGATCCGCGCCGAGAGCCGCGTCACCAGCGCATGCAATCCATCCGGCCAGGTCAGCACCGCGCCATCGGCCGCATCGCGCGCATGGCCCGCGCGGCTGGCGAAGTAATACAGCCCCGCCCACGCCGAGATCAGGTCGTGCCCCGCGCCGTAGTCGTCGCGGCAGCAGTAGTCGACATAGGTGTGCAGCGTCGGCGCGGTAAAGCCCTCGGCCAGCATCCACTGCCGCATGCTTTGCTGGTCAAGCCCGGTCCAGGCCGGGTCTTGCGAGGCCAGCGCCAGCGGGATGGCAAAGGCCTTGCGGCCGTCGCTGCCGCGCGCGCTCTTGAGTTGCTCGACGCGCGCGAGAAAGCGCGTGTGCTGCGCCGCCACTTCGTCCGGCGCGGCGTCGCTGGGCAGCAGGCCGTCGTGCCATTTGCCCTCGAAGAACAGGCGCTCGTCCGGCGCATGCACCAGCGCGCGCTCGTCGAACTCGGGCCGCGCGGCAAACGGGTCGCGCCGGATCACGCCGGTGTCGGCCAGCATCTCGCGGATATGCGTGGATTCGGGCGAGGGCAGCGGCAGATAGTGCGCGCCGCGCGGGAAAGCCAGGTCGCCGCCGAAGCTTCCGGCCGCCGCGTTGCCGCCGAACTCCGGCCCGTCCACCAGCAGGAAGTCCGTGAGGCCGCCACGCGCCAGTTGCCACGCGGCGCTGAGCCCGGCCACGCCGCCGCCCAGGATGGCAACATCGGTGACGATCTCGTCCTGCGCGGCAACGGCCGACGGCCAGCTGGCGGCATCGCGCAGCGCGTGGCCCTCGGCCATGCCGGGGCGCAGCACGACGGGCATGGGCTCGCGCAGGCCGACGCCGGCCAGGAAGCGATTGGCATCGTCGCCCAGGCGATCGCAGCCGGACAGCAAGCCCAGGCCGGCCGCGCCGGCGCCGGCGCCGGCGATCAGGAAGCGGCGGCGATCCATGCCGGCTCCGATTGCGGGAGGTACCGATGGTGCGGGTGATGCGGGTGATGTGGATCAGCGGATGACATTGCGCCAGTCCTGCTCGAAATCATGCACCAGCGACTGCTCGTTGAGCCGGTTCGCGCGCGCCTCGCGCGGCGCCATGTCGGCGGGGAAGCGGAACATCAGCGCGGTGCTGTCGGCGTCGAGGAACTTGAGCGGCACGGTGTAGCGCGTGGGCGGCGTGTAGTCGCCGCGCTTGCCCGCGAGGATGAAGCCCCATTCGCCGAAGGACGGCACGTAGGCATGGTAGGGCCAGGTATGCAGGCCGGCCTCGCGCAGCGTGGCGTCGATATCCCAGAACGAGCGCGGCGCAAAGTACGGCGAGGTGGACTGCACCACCGCATAGCCTTTCTCGGCGAGATGGTGCGACATCAGCTTGTACATCGGCACCGAGTACAACTTGCCGAGACCGAAGTTGGACGGGTCGGGCAGGTCGACGATGATGGCGTCGAACATCTCGTTGTGCTGCTCCATCCATTGCGCGGCGTCGGCGTTGACCACCTGCACGCGCGCATCCTTGAGCGAGCCCTGGTTGAGCGCCACCAATGGCTCGCTGCGCGAGAACAGCGTGGTCATGGCCGGGTCGAGGTCGACCAGCGTGACGTGCTCGATATTCTTGTGCTTGAGGATCTCGCGCACCGCCAGCCCGTCGCCGCCGCCGATCACCAGCACGCGGCGTGCCCACGGCAGCGCCTGCAGCACCGGATGCACCAGCGCCTCGTGGTAGCGGTGTTCGTCGCGCGAGGAGAACTGCAGGTTGCCGTTGATATAGAGGCGCATGTCGTCCTTCCAGCGCGTGATCACCAGGCGCTGGTACGGCGTGCTTTCGCTATGGATGATCTCGTCGCCGAACATGCCGCGCTCGGCCCAGTGGGTGAGCCGCCCGGAGGCCAGGAAGCCGCCCGCCAGCAGCACCAGCACCAGCGACGCGCGCAGCATGCGCGACATTACCGGCTTGAGCTCATCGCGGAAGATATGGATGGTGACCAGCGCCACGCCGGCATTGAGCATGCCGAACAAAAAGCCGGTGCGCGACAGCCCCAGGCGCGGCGCCAGCACCAGCGGGAACACCAGCGAGACAGCCAGCGCGCCAAGGTAGTCGAACGTCAGCACCCGGCTGACCAGTTCGCTAAAGGCGGTGCGGCGCGTGTTGAGCACCCGCATGACCAGCGGGATCTCCATGCCCACCAGCACGCCGAGCACGAACACCATGGCGTAGAGCGCGGTGCGAAAGGGCGCCGACAGCCAGGCGAACACCACGAACAGCAGCGCTGCCGAGATGCCGCCGAGCAGGCCGATCAGGATCTCGATATCGATGAAGCGCGCCAGCACGTCCTCGTCCTTCACATAGCGCGACAGCCAGGAGCCCACGCCCATGGCGAACAGGTAGCAGCCGATGATGGAAGAAAACTGGAGGATGGAGTCGCCCAGCAGGTAGCTGGACAGGGCGCCGGCAATCAGCTCGTAGCCGAGCCCGCAGGACGCCACGATCAACACCGAAAGAACAAGGGTACGGTCGCGCATCAGGGTAGGAATCGGATAGGGAGCCGGGCAGGCAGGCGTGACGCTCAGGCGAGCCGCCGCGCGATGCGCGCTCGCCTGGCAGACCGCAAAAAGTTGTGATGAACCGAAATGGACAACGGATATACTTGGGCGCTAACTGCCAACAATGCTGATATCGCCAATATGGCTTCACGATTCACAGCTTGCTCACCGTTGCCGCAGCCCGGGACACCGTTGTAGAACCAGCCGGAGAACAACCAAGATGCAAGCCATCTACGCCTACGTGCTGCACCTGCTGGCCGGCCTCGCCCTGCTGGCGGTGTTCGTCGGAGTCTACACCAGGATCACGCCGTTTCGCGAGTTCTCGCTGATCCGCCAGGGCAACCTCGCGGCGGCGCTTTCGCTGTCGGGGGCGATGATCGGTTTTTGCTTTACGCTGTCGTCCAGCATCCAGCACAACGACACCTTCCTGATGTTCCTGGTGTGGTCGGTGGGGGCGATGCTGGTACAAGCTCTGGCCTATGCGGGCCTGGCGCGCGCGCTGCCCGACATGGACGCCGCGATCGAATCGAACAATATCGGCATGGGCGGCCTGATGGGCGCTATTTCAGTGACGGTCGGCCTGATCAATGCCGCCTGCCTGTCGTGACTTCGTGACTTCGTGACTTCCTGAACCTGCTGGAACATTGCTGAGAACCCTGGGGATTGCCATGAGCATCGGATCGTTCATCAAGAAGCAGTTTATCGACATCCTCCAATGGACGGAGGACACGGACGGCGTACTGGCCTGGCGCTATCCGATGGAGGATATGGAAATCCAGTACGGTGGCAGCCTGACCGTGCGCGAGTCACAGATGGCGGTGTTCGTCAACGAAGGCAAGATCGCCGACGTGTTCGGGCCCGGCATGCACAAGCTCACCACGCAAACGCTGCCGGTGCTGACCTACATGTGTACTTCTTCAGCACGCGCCTGCAGATCGGGCGCAAGTGGGGCACTGCCCAGCCGATCACCATCCGTGACGCCGATTTCGGCATGGTGCGGCTGCGCGCCTTTGGCCTGTACTCGTACAAGGTGGCCGACGCCGCCAAGTTCTATACCGAGATCAGCGGCACGCGCGCCGAGTACACCCGCGACGAGGTGGAAGAGCAACTGCGCAACCTGCTGATCGCCACCATGACCGCCACGCTGGGCGGCGCCTCGGTGCCCTTCCTGGACATGGCCGCCAACCAGGCGCTGATGTCGCAGACCATCCGCGACAAGCTGGCGCCCGAGTTCGAGCGCTATGGCGTGGCGCTGGACAACTTCGCGGTGACCAATGTGTCGTTGCCGGAAGAACTGCAAAAGGCCATCGACACCCGTATCTCCATGGGCATGATGGGCGATATGGCGAAGTTCACGCAGTACCAGGTCGCCACCTCGATCCCGCTGGCCGCGCAGAACGAGGGCGGCGTGGCCGGCCTTGGCGCCAGCCTGGCGGCCGGCGCGGTGATGGGCCAGGCCATGGCGGGCGGGCTTGGCGCCGCCGCGGGCGTCCAGCCTGCCGCGTCCGCCGCGGCAGCGGCGCCGGCTGCAGTGGCAGCGCCCGCCGACGATCCCGCCGCGCGCCTGCAAAAGCTCAAGGACCTGCTCGACAAGAGCCTGATCTCCCAGGCTGAGTTCGACACCGCCAAGGCCGAGATCCTCAAGAAACTGGTCGGCTGAGCGCACCCCTATCCCTTAAGCATGCAAGAAATCAACTGCCCAAGCTGCGGTGCGCCGGCGGCCTTCCGCTCGTCCGCCGCGGTGATGGTGGTGTGCGAGTTCTGCCACAGCACGCTGCTCAAGGACGCCGACACGGTCAAGGACATCGGCAAGATGTCCACCGTGCTGGAGGACTACACGCCGCTGCAGATCCACACCTCGGGCCAGTGGGACGGGCAGGGCTTCACCCTGGTCGGCCGCATCCAGCTGCGCTACGACTCCGGCCTGTGGAACGAGTGGTACCTGCTGTTCGACGATGGCAGCGACGGCTGGCTGGCGGATGCCTCCGGCCAGTACATGCTGACCCGGCGCGTCACCGCCGGGCAATCCGCCGCCCAGCTTAACGGCGTGGCGCTGCCGCGCTATGACCAGCTCACGCCCGGCACGCCCCTGTACTTCGACAAGCATCGCTACCTGGCCAGCGACGTGCGCAGCGCGCGCTGCACCGGCGGCCAGGGCGAACTGCCGTTCACGGTAGGCGCCGGATGGACCGCGCAGGTCGCGGACTTCCGCGACGAGGGCCGTTTCCTCACGCTCGACTACGCCGACGGCGATCCGCCCGCCATCTATACCGGCCAGGCGGTCACGCTCGACCAGCTCAAATGCCAGTTGCTGCGCGAGGCCGACCAGATCGCCGGCACCGCCGAGCGCTACCGCGGCAAGGCCGTGCCGCTGGCCTGCCCGGGCTGCGGCGGCCCGATCGCTTACCGCGCGGGCGTGGCCAGCTTCGTGGTCTGCCCGAGTTGCCATAGCGAGATCGACTGCTCCACTTCAACGGCGCTGGTGCTGGAAAAGCAGCGTGAGCTCGATGCGCTCAAGACCAGCCTGGCGCCGGGCGACATCGGCAACATCGACGGCAAGCCGTATACGGTGCTGGGCCTGATGCAGTGCACCGACAACGACGAGGAAGAAGCCTCGACCTGGGTCGAGTACCTGCTGTTCAACGAACAGCAGGGCCTGATGTGGCTGGTGGAGCAGGACAGCGGCTGGGACCGGGTCGAGGTGCTGGATACCTGGCCGCGCATGGTCTCCGGCACGGCCGCAAGCTACCAGGGCCAGACCTTCCAGCAAGGCTACGACTACGAGAGCGAGGTGCTGTACGCGGCCGGCACCTTCAACTGGCGCGTCAAGGTGGGCGACACCACGCGCCTGACCGAATTCGGCAAGCCGGCGCGCCGGCTCACGCGCGAGACCTCCGACACGGAGATCGTCTGGACGTTGTCCACCACCGTGGCACGCGCGCAGCTGGCGCAGTGGTTCAAGTCCAGCCCGGGGCTGGCCGAGGCCGCCCGCGCGCCGCAGGCAGCGCGCGCATCGGCCTCGGGCAATAGCGCCGACCTCGCCTTTTGCCGCAAGAGCGCCCAGGTCTACGCCATCCTCCTCGCCATCCTCAATGTCCCGGTGGCCCTCGTCACCGATCGGGGCTGGTTCACTATCGTCATCGGCTTCCTGCTGCTATGGGTGCCGATCTGGCTGGTCCAACGCTGGGCCGGAAAGGATTGAGTCAGCGTGCGCCTGCTTTATCTCGTCTACGGCATCATCGTGCTGTTCGGCACGACCTTCTTCAACATCGGCGAATCCACCGGCTCCGGCTCGTCCGGCTATGCGAGCTCGCGTGGCTGGAGCGGCGGCTCTTCCGGCTCCAGCGGCTGGTCCTCCGGCGGCGGCCACAAATGAGCAGGCGGCCATGAACGCGCCGGCCCTGCCTTGCCCGGCCGTGCTCGGCCATCACCTGCTTGCCGACCTGCAAGGCGTGGCGAGCGATCTGCTGGCCGATGCCGCCCTCGTCGAGCGCGTGCTCTACCAGGCGGCGCAGGCCGCCGGCGCCACCGTGGTCGACGCGCGCTTCCGTCATTTTGGCCCCGGGCTGGGCGTGACCGGGGTGCTGCTGCTCAAGGAATCGCACATCAGCATCCATACCTGGCCCGAGTACGGCTTTGCCGCCGTGGATGTGTTCATGTGTGGCGCAGCCCGGCCCGAACTGGCGGTGGAAGTCATGCGCGCGGCCTTCGCGCCGCGCACGCTCACGTTGCGCGACCAGGCGCGAGGCCCGGCGCCGGCCTGAGGGCGCGGCTGGCAAGGCTTGCCACGATGGTCTACACTACAATGTAACCCCGTAATTACTACAGGGTATTTTGCTGAAGTGAGAGCAAGGGTAAAGGTAGGGGCAAGAGTGACCTGGAGTCGGCATGCGTATCGGTGAGCTTGCAAAGCACAGCAGTTGCGACGTGGAGACCATCCGCTACTACGAGCGCGAAGGGCTGCTTGACGCGCCCCAGCGCGAGGAAAACGGCTATCGCCGCTACGGCGACGGCCATTTGCTGCAACTGAACTTCGTGCGGCACTGCCGCTCCCTTGGCATGAGCCTGTCCGACGTGCGCCGGCTGCGGGACTTCGAGCGCGATCCGACACTTGCCTGCGACGATATCAACAAGCTGCTGGATCGTCAGATCGAGCAGATCCACGCCCAGCGCATGGCGCTGGAGGCGCTGGAAGGGCAGTTGCGGGCACTTCGCCACACTTGCGACCAGCCCCATCCCGCCAGCGAATGCGGCATCCTGCAGAACCTGCAGCAGGCCGCCGCGGGCGCCGGTTGCGAATGCCACCCGCATCCGGCGGCCCACGGCTAAGGGTTGCGGCCCGCTGCCGGAAAGGTGCCGGCTATGCTACGATCCCTTTACCTGCCGCGCACCAAGCTGGTGAACAAGCAGCGGGTCAAGCCCGTAATGAAACCCTTGAGTGAGCCATTGCTCTCGCCAGTTTCGCCGCGTGGCGCGCTTTCCCGATTTTCCATTTCAAATTGCTGCCGCACCCAATGACGCCTTGCCGCCTGTCGCCGATTGCTGTCGAGCTCGCCCCTAACGGGCAGGCCGGCGCGACCGCGCGCGCAGTCCAGGCGCCGCGCGCACAAGCCAAACAGGCGATTGCCTGCCGCCGGATCAGCGTACCGCTTGATCCTGCCCGGTTCCCAGCCTGACGTTCCCCCCAACGCAGGCAGACGCTGAACCGGGCCGAGTCACTCCCTGTTCGCGGTTTTCCCGCCGGTACTGACCGCCGGTAACGGCCCACCTTATTTCATGACCTGGTTACGCCAGAAGCCGATCCCCGACGGATCGCTCCGGCCTGTTCCGGGTCGCCGCATCGCCACTTAGCGAGGATTCATCATGACGGCATCGTCCAAACAACAACCGACCCTTTACCTGACCGAGCTCGACGTGACCCGTCTGGAGCGCATCGCGGGCCGCGCCGGCGCCGCGCCGCTGGCCGAAATGCTCGACAGCATCCTCGAGCGCGCGGCCATCGTGCCGGCCGAGGCCATTCCCAAGGATGTGGTCACCATGAACTCCAGCCTGTTGTGTGCGCTGGAGGGTGAAGCCACGCCGCGCCGCTGGACCCTGGTCTATCCGGACACCGCCGATTTCGAGGAAGGCCGCTTGTCGGTACTGTCGCCGATTGGCCGTGTGCTGCTTGGCGCGCGTGCCGGGCAGACCGTGAGTTACCGCCTGCCGGATGGACGTGAGCAAAGCGTCACGGTGGTGGAGCTGTCTTACCAGCCCGAGGCCAACGGCCAGTACACTATCTAAGGCCAGGCCGAAAGCTTATTCGTCACTTTTAGGCGTTTTCAAGCGGCGCCAGGGCGTCAGCCGCGGCGCCCTGGCGCGCGCTAATCAGCACCGCCCGCGCCGCAAACCACTGGCTCGCCAAGCAAGCGCTTCACCGGCGGGGCCGCCTCTGGTAAGGGCTGGCGGGCCATCAGGCATCGCTTCGGCCACCTGCGGCGCGCCCTGGCACCTCCCCCCGCCACGCCATTCAACGGCCAATCCGCGCCGTTCGTCAGACTTTCCAGCGTTTCACGACTCGCAACGCACCATTCGTCGCAGTGGTATTTCTCCTTGCCCGCCCAGCCACTAATCTTCAGTCCGTGCTCGCAGCGCAACATAGATTTGCCGGGGCAGCTAGTAACCGAAATTAAAAACAAGAATTACACAATCAGTTGAAGGAGTCCCAAATGAATGCCAAACGCATCCTTGGCAGCGCTCTCGCCGTGCTGATGGTGGCCTCGTCGGCCGTCGCACTGGCGGCCCCCGCCAATAGCAAGGTCGGCAAGTTCGACGTCTACGCCGACGCGTTGCGCGCCGGCAAATTCGATACGTTCACCGATGGCGCCCGCCAAGGCAGGTACGATCCGTACACCGACGGCGCCAAGGCCGGCAAGTTCGATACGTTCACCGACGGCGCCCGCGGCGCTTTCCGTGGCGAGATCGCTGCCAGCTCGCTGGACAACTCGCGCACCGGCGACGGCTCGCTGTACGGCTACAGGGTCTGATGCCGACCCGGTGTTACCTGACGGCCACTTCGGTGGCCGCTTGGGTGGCACTTTTGTTTTCCCGTTTTATCTCCCACCTGCCCGGCTGACCTCCTCCTCCTTCTCTCTCCCGCCGGGTGGGTGATTTTTACCCGCCGCTCCCCGCACCCGCTGCCCTTCGTCTTTCCTCCGGCAGTTTCGCAACGCCCCCTCGATCATCCTGAATGCCACTTGCCGGCATGCGCCTTGTCATTCCCGTTCGCGTCCGGCACGCCTGCGCCCGATCCATGCATAGAGCAGCGGCACCGCCAGCGAGCCGATCACGGTGGCGCCCAGCATGCCGCCGAGCACACCGGTGCCGACTGCGCGCTGTGCGGCCGCGCCCGGGCCGGTGCTGATCGCCAGCGGCACCACGCCGAGGATAAAGGCCAGCGAGGTCATCACCACCGGCCGCAGGCGCTGGCGGGCCGCCTGGGCAGCAGCGTCCAGCAGGTCCATGCCGCCGCGGCGTAACTGCTCGGCGTACTCCACCACCAGGATGGCGTTCTTGGCCGCTAGCCCCATGATCACCACCGCGCCCACCTTGAAGTAGACGTCGTTCGGCATGCCGCGCAGCCAGATCGCCACCAGCGCGCCGACGAGGCCCGCCGGCACGATCAGCAGCACCGCCAGCGGCAGGGTCCAGTTTTCGTAGAGCGCTACCAGGCACAGGAAGATGAACAGCATCGACAGGGCAAACAGCCATGGCGCCTGCGCGCCGCTTTGCTGCTGCTCGAAGGCGCGTCCCGTCCAGCGCACGTCGTAGGCGCCGCCCAGGTCGCGCACCATGGCAGTGAGCCGTTCCATGGCCACACCCGTGCTACGGCCGGGCGCCACTTCGGCGTTGATGCGCACCGAGGTAAGCCCGTTGAACCGCTCCAGCGTGGCCTCGCCCTTGCCCCAGACCAGTTCGGCAAAGGCGCCCAGCGAGACCATGCCGCCTTGCGCATTGCGCACATGGACCCGGGACAGCTGGGCCGGGTCCATCCGGTAAGGCGCGTCCGCTTGCAGGATCACCCGGCGGATGCGGCCTTCACGCGCCACTTCGTCGATGTAGCGCGAGCCCAGCGTGGCCGACAGCGCATGGTGGATGGCCTCCGGCTCCACGCCGAAGCTGCGCGCGCGCTCGTAGTCGATGTGCAAGTCCAGCGCCGGCGCCGGCTGGGCGGTGGTGGCGCGCACCTCACCCAGCGACGGCTCATCCTTGGCGGCGGCAAGCAGCTTGTCGCGCGCGGCAAACAGCGCTTCGCGCCCGGTGCCGGGCTGCGCCACCAGCCGCATGTCGAGCCCGCCGGTGCTGCCCAGCTCGGGAAGGGCCGCGCCGTTATAGGCGTACAGCTGCGCCTGTCCGCGGCCAGGCCACGCTTCCAGCCCGGCCTGGAGCCTGGCCAGCACGGCGTCTGCGCGTTCTCCGGCACCGCGCTCGGACCAGTCCCGCAGCGCCAGGTACATGCTGGCGCGCTGCTCGCCGCTGCCGGAGTTGCTCCAGCCCAACACGGCAAAGGTCGAGCGCACCGGATACTTGCCTGCTTCCAGCCATTTCTCCAGCGCCGCCACGGTCGAGCGCGTCTGTTCCTGCGTGGCACCGGCGGGCAGCTCCATGTCGATCACCAGCTCGCCGGTGTCCTCCTCCGGCAGGAAGCCGGCGGGGATCTGCCACATCAGCACGCCGCCGGCCACCGCCAGCGCCAGGTAGGTGCCCAGCCAGCGCAGGCGGCGGCGCTGCAGCGCCAGCACCCAGCCGGCATAGCGCGCTGTGAACGCCGTGAAGCCGCGCTCGAACCAGGCCAGCGGGCCACGCTGCGGATGCGGCGCATGGCGCAGCAGGCTGGCGCACATGGCCGGCGCCAGCGACAGCGCAAAGAACAGCGAGAAGGCGATGGAGATCGCCAGCGTGATGGCGAAGTGCCGGTAGATCACGCCCACCGCGCTGCCCAGGAACGCCATCGGCACGAACACCGCGCACAGCACCAGCGTGACCGCCACCAGCGCGCCGGACACCTCCCGCATCGAGCGGGCCGCAGCTTCCACGGCGTCCACGCCATCCTCGCGCATGATGCGTTCGACGTTTTCCACGACCACGATGGCGTCGTCGACCAGGATGCCGATTGCCAGCACCACGCCGAACAGCGTGATCACGTTGAGCGACAGGCCGAGCGCGTACAGGCAGGCCACCGTGCCAAGCAGCGAGACCGGCACCACGATCACGGGGATCAGCGTGGCGCGCAGGTTGCCAAGGAACAGGTAGAGGATCAGGAAGACCAGCGCCGTGGCTTCGCCCAGCGTGGTCAGCACACGCCAGATCGAGCGCTCGACGAACAGCGCGCTATCGGACGAGATCTCGTAGCGCATGCCGGCGGGAAAGCTGCGCGCGGCATCGTCGAGCGCGGCGCGCACCGCGCGCGAGGTGGCCAGCACATTGGCGCCATCAGCCAGCTTGAGGCCGATCGAGGCTGCCACCTGGCCATCGTGGCGCGAGCTGTAGCGGTAGTCGCTGGCGCCCAGTTCCACCCGCGCCACATCGCGCAGCCGGACCAGCGAGGCGTCGCCGCCGGCGCGCACCACGATCTGGCCGAAGGCCTCCGGCTCGGCGAGCGGCCGAGGCGGGCGCACCAGCGCCTGGTAGGACTGGCCCGGCATCGCCGGCGCGCCGCCGAGCTGGCCCGGCGTGACGTCCCCGTTGCGCGCCCTGATGGCCTGCTCGACATCCGCCGCCGTGAGGCCGTAGGCGTTGAGCTTGTCGGGGTCGAACCAGATGCGCAGGGCGTACTCGGACCCATACGGCTCGGCCTTGCCGATGCCCGGCAGGCGGCGCAGCATCGGCAGCACCGAAGCGGCGGCAAAATCGCCGAGCGCGGTTTCATCGAGCTGGCTGTTATCCGACACCAGCGAGACATAGATGAAGGGGCTGCTGCCGGCCTGGTCCACAAAGATGCCGCCGCGGCGCACCGCCTCCGGCAGCAGCGGCTCGGCCTGCATGACGCGGTTGCGCACGTTGACCTGCGCCAGTTGCGCATCGGTGCCCTGGCGAAAGCCGAGCGTGATGGTGGCGGCGCCGCCCTCGCTGCTGGCATCCAGGTAGAGCAGGCCGGGAATGCCATGCATCTGCTGCTCTAGCACGGCGGTCACCGCATCTTCCACGGTGCGCGCCGACGCACCGGCATAGTCCGCGTAGACGATCACGGTGGGCGGCGCCACCGCCGGATACTGGGCGATGGGAATGCGGGTGAGGGCGATCAGGCCCGCCACCATGGTGAGGATGGCAATAACCCACGCGAACGCGGGCCGGCGAAGAAAAAAGGACGCCATGGCAAATTGAATTTTCTGGTGCCCGGGCGGCCGCTAGCCGCCCGGGCACGGTGGAACGGATCCGGCGCACAGGCAATGCGAAATGCGAAACACGAAACGCGAAACGCGAAACGCGAAAGACGCCGGCAGCGTGGCAGAACGCCGTGGGGGAAGTGGGTCTGGCCGTCGCTCTAGCGGGACGGTCGGGAGAAGCCGCGCAGCAGCGCCGCAAGCAGCACCTGCTGGCGATGCGCCAGCGGCTGCCAGTCCTCGCGCGGCAGGTGCTCGAACGTGATATCGAGCGCGGCCAGCCCGTGCACGGCAGTCCACAGCGCGTCGGTGACATCGCCGGGGTCGTGCAGGGCATCGATCAGCGCGGCAGCTTGCTGGTCATGCACGCACGCCAGCAGCACGGCGCTGACCGGGTCTTCCGGAAAACGCTCGCTCCAGCGCAGGTCGATCGCGCGCTCGGCGTCGGCCGGCAGGCCCATCATCATCATCAGGTGATAGCTGTGGCGGTTGGCCAGGGCCCATGCCACATAGGCATCGAGCACCGCCGGCAGCGCCATGGCGGGCGTGCCGGCGGCGGCGCGCGCGCCGGCCAGCGCAGCGGCCAGGCGTACCCAGTCCTGCGCGCACAGCTCGAACAGCAACGCGGTCTTGTCCTCGAAATGCCGGTAGATGGCGGCCGCGCTATAGCCGCAGCGCTCGCCGATGCGGCGCAGCGTGACGCCGCTGAAACCCGCCTCGGCAAACAACGCGCGGGCCGCATTGAAAAAGGCTTCGCGCACGCTTTCGCGCCGCAGCGCGGCACCGCTGGCGCGCGCGACGGGCGCGCCAGCACGTCCGGCAGCCGGCGTGACAGGTGCGCTCGCGGGTGCATTCACAGGTGCATTCGCGGGCAGGGCCGACAGGCTGGATTGCGTTGGGCGGGTGGCGGGCATGGCCGCGATTATAAACACCGCTCACTTCGTGAACAACGTTTACATGGCGAATTCAGCACAAACACCAGCCCCACGCGCGAGGGGCTTGCTGCCCAGTGCCCCGGCACGGCGCAGCCATGCCGGGGGATGGATCAGAGTTGCTTGGCCGCGAAGGTGTCGCACTTGCGGATATCGCCGCTGGCCAGGCCCTGGCGCAGCCAGCGCGTGCGCTGCTCGCTGGTGCCGTGGGTGAACGCCTCCGGCACGACATAGCCCTGGGCTTGCTTTTGCAGGCGGTCGTCGCCGATGGCGGCGGCGGCCTTGAGGCCTTGCTCGATATCGCCGGGTTCCAGCAACTGCTGGTTCATGCGCTGCGCGGTGGCGGCCCACACGCCGGCCAGGCAATCGGCCTGCAGTTCCACGCGCACCGACAACTGGTTGGCCTGCGCCTCGCCCATGCGGCGGCGCGCGGCGTCAACCTTGCCGGACACGCCGAGCAGGTTCTGCACGTGGTGGCCGATCTCGTGGGCAATCACGTAGGCCTGCGCAAAATCGCCACCGGCCCCGAAGCGCTGGCGCAACTCATCGTAGAAGGCCAGGTCGATATAGACCTTCTGGTCGCCCGGGCAATAGAACGGCCCCATGGCCGACTGGCCGGTGCCGCAGGCGGTGGGCGTTGCGCCGGAGAAGATCACGAGTGTGGGCGGCGCGTAGCGGCGGTTGAGGTCGCTCTCGAAAATATGCGACCAGGTGCGCTCGGTATTGCCGAGCACCTTGCGCACGAAGACCGTCATCTGGTCGGTGGCGGGGGGATGGCTGGGCACATGCTGTTGCTGCGGCGCCTGCTGCTGCGAGCCCTGCAGCACCGAGGCACCCTGCATGATCACGGAAGGATCGATGCCAAAGAAATAAGACGCCGCCAGCGCCACCAGGATGGTGCCGATGCCGAGCGTCTTGGGTCCCGCGCCGAAGCCGCCGAAACCGCCGGAGCCTTCACCCCGGCGGTCTTCTACATTCTGGCTTTCGGCTTCGTCGTCGAGACGCATGGTGGCTCCGCTTTACTGGTTGATCGCTGCGGCAAAAAGGTGGCCGCAGCGTGTCGATCAGTATAGCAACGGCAATGCCGCCAGCGCATGCGTGCGGTGTATCAGGCGGTAACCGCCGGCGCCGTGCTCGCAGCCGCTTGCCCTTGCGCCTTGCCCGCCTCCGCGCCGCCGATCTCCGCTACGCGCAGCAGGTTGGTGGTGCCGCCCTGGCCAAACGGCATGCCTGCCGCGATGGTGATCTGGTCGCCGGGTTCGGCATAGCCCTCCGCCAGCGCCGCGCGGGTTGCCGCATTCACCATTTCATCCACGCTTTGCACGTCCGGGCTGACGGTCGAATGCACGCCCCACGCAAGCGCCAGCCGCCGCGCGATTTCCAGGTTCGGCGTGATGCTGACGATGGGCGCGCACGGCCGCTCGCGCGCAGCGCGCAGCGCGGTGGAGCCCGACGAGGTGTAGGTGACGGTAGCCACCGCGCCGATGATCTGCGTGACCTCGCGCAGCGCCGCGCAGATCGCATCCTGGCGGGTGGACAGCGGCGCCTCATGCCCAGCATCCAGCAGCTTGCGGTACAGCGGATCGCGCTCCACCTCGGTGATGATGCGGTTCATGATGGCCACCGCCGGCACCGGGTGGCGGCCGTTGGCCGACTCGGCCGACAGCATGACCGCGTCGGCGCCGTCATAGATGGCGCTGGCCACATCGGACGCTTCAGCGCGCGTGGGCACCGGCGAATCGATCATCGATTCCAGCATCTGCGTGGCGATGACGATGGGTTTGCCATGCTGGCGGCAGATGCGCAAGATGCGCTTTTGCACACCGGGCACCCGCTCCGGCGGCAGTTCCACGCCCAGGTCGCCGCGCGCCACCATCACCGCGTCGGACACGCGCACGATCTCCTCGAGCTGCTGCAGCGCGGCGGGCTTCTCGATCTTGGACAGCACGCCGGCACGGGTGCCAATGATCTCGCGTGCTTCCACGATGTCGGCCGGGCGCTGCACGAAGGACAGCGCGATCCAGTCGGCGCCCAGCGCCAGCGCGAAGTCGAGGTCCTTGCGGTCCTTCTCGGTCAGGGCGGGGATCGGGATCACCGCGTCGGGCACGTTCACGCCCTTGCGGTCGGACAGCGTGCCGTGGTTGACCACGCGCGTGGCGATGCTGCCGCTGGTCACCGCTTCGATCCTCAATTGCACCTTGCCATCGTCGATCAGCAGCGACTGACCCGGCGCGGCCACGCGGAACAGCTCCGGATGCGGCAGGTGCACGCGGGTGGCGTCGCCCGGGCTGGGATCGCTGTCGAGCACGAAGGCGTCGCCGGCCTTGACCGCCACCTTGCCCGCGGCAAAGGTGCCGATGCGCAGCTTGGGCCCTTGCAGGTCGGCCAGCACGGCGATGGGGCGGCCGGTCTCGGCTTCGACCTGGCGCACGGCATCGTAGCGGCGCTTGTGGTCGTCGTGCGTGCCATGGCTGAAGTTCAGGCGGAATACATCCGCCCCGGCTTCGAACAACTGACGAATCACTTCAATGTCGGTGCTAGCCGGTCCGAGCGTGGCAACGATCTTGGCTTTGCGCTGGCGTCTCATTTTGTCTCCTCTTCCAATCTCGGGCGGCGCGCCCAGGGCGCGCCCTTGTTCAAACACGTGGCTTACACAATCAGGATGGCGCGGAAATCGTTCACGTTGGTACGGGTCGGGCCGGTGACGATGAGGTCGTCCAGGCCGGCGAAGAAACCGTAGCCGTCGTTGTTGCCCAGGTGCGCGCGCGCCGACAGTCCGCGTGCCGCGGCACGGGTCAGCGTATCGGGGGCGAGCAACGCACCGGCGTTGTCTTCGGAGCCATCGATGCCGTCGGTGTCGCAGGCAATGGCATGCACGCCCGGCAGGCCATCCAGCGCGACCGCGAGCGCCAGCAGGAATTCCGCATTGCGCCCGCCGCGGCCGCTGCCGCGCACGGTCACCGTGGTCTCGCCACCGGACAGGATCACGCAGGGCTTCCTGAACGGCTGGCCATGCTGCGCAACCTGGCGCGCGATGGCGGCATGCACTAGCGCCACATCGCGCGACTCGCCTTCGATGCTGTCGGACAGGATATGGGCTTCGAATCCGAGTTCGCGCGCACGCGCGGCCGCGGCCTCCAGCGATTGCTGCGCGGTGGCCAGCGTGACGCTGCGATGGCCGTCGAAGCGCGCATCGCCGGGCTTGGGCGTTTCACCCGCGCCGCTCTCCAGGTGGGCACGCACATTGGCGGGCACTTCGATGCCGTACTTGGCGATCACCGCCAGCGCGTCAGCACAGGTGGTAGCGTCGGGCAGGGTCGGGCCGCTGGCGATCAGCGTGGGATCGTCACCGGGAATATCGGAAATCAACAGGGTCTCGACGCGTGCGGGCGCACAGCGCAACGCCAGCCGGCCGCCCTTGAGCGCCGACAGGTGCTTGCGCACGCAATTCATCTCGCCGATATTGGCGCCGCTCTTGAGCAGCGCCTTGTTCACCGCCTGCTTGTCGGCAAGCGTAATGCCTTCGGCCGGGGCGGCCAGCAGCGCGGAGCCGCCGCCGGAGATCAGGCACAGCACCAGGTCGTCGGCGGTGAGGCCCTCGACCAGTGCCACCATGCGCTGCGCCGCGCGCTGGCCGGCTTCGTCGGGCACCGGGTGCGCGGCTTCCACCACCTCGATGCGGTTGCACGGCGCGCCGTGGCCGTAGCGCGTCACCACCAGCCCGGAAATCTCGCCTTGCCAGTGCGCCTCCACAGCCTGCGCCATCGCGGCGGCGGCCTTGCCGGCGCCGATCACCACCGTGCGGCCCTTGGGCGGCGTGGGCAGTTGCGGCGGCAGGCAATGGCTGGCGCTGACAGCGGCAACCGCGGTATCGAACAGGTCGCGCAGCAGGGCGCGCGGATCGGTGAGTCCGGCGGGGTGCTGGGGCGCCAGCAGGGTAGGGTGGGAATCGGTGGCGAGCATGACGGGATCCGGAAGTGCTGCGTTCCCGGCCGCGAGCGGCCGGGAGTGATGCTGGCCTGCCAAGGCAGGCCGTGATGGAGCTGCTGGCTTACTTGGCGCCGCCCTTGGCGATCTCATGGTTGGACATGATCTCGATGGCGCGGCACAGCGCCGAGTGATCCTGCTTGCCAAGGCCGTTGGCGGCGCAGGTGTTGAACAGCTCCTGCGCGGTGGCGGTGTTCGGCAGGGCCACGCCCAGCGCCTTGGCGCCTTGCAGCGCAAGGTTCAGGTCCTTCTGGTGCAGCTCGATGCGGAAGCCCGGCTCGAAGGTGCGCTTGACCATGCGTTCGCCGTGCACTTCCAGGATGCGCGAAGCCGCGAAGCCGCCCATCAGCGCCTGGCGCACGCGCGCCGGATCGGCGCCCGCCTTGGAGGCGAACAACAGCGCTTCGGACACGGCCTGGATGTTCAGCGCCACGATGATCTGGTTGGCCACCTTGGTGGTCTGGCCGTCGCCGTTGCCGCCGACCAGCGTCACGTTCTTGCCCAGCAGGTCGAACAGCGGCTTGACCTCGTCGAACGATTCTTGCGGGCCGCCGACCATGATGGTCAGCGAGGCGGCCTTCGCGCCCACTTCGCCGCCGGACACCGGTGCATCCAGGTAAGCCGCGCCGAGCTTGTTGACGCGCGCGGCGAAGTCCTTGGTGGCGATCGGCGAGATCGAGCTCATGTCGACCACGATCTTGCCGTGCGCGGCGTCCTTGCCGGCGGCCTTGAGCGCGGCGGCCACGCCCTTCTCGGCGAACAGCACGGCTTCCACGTGCGGGGTGTCCGGCACCATGATCACGATGATGTCCGCGCGCTTGGCGACTTCCTCGGCGCTGGTGCAGACCGTGACGCCGGCATCGACCAGCACTTGCGGTGCGGGGTTCACGTCATGCACGAACAGCGTGTGGCCGGCCGCGCGCAGGTGGCCCGCCATCGGTGCGCCCATGATGCCCAGGCCGATAAAGCCGACGTTGCGTTGGTTTGCCATGTGATGTCTCCTTGGTGCGATGGTTGAATATCTGAATATCTGAATATCTGTTTGCTGATGACTTGTGGCTTGTGGCTTTGCGGCTGCGTGCTTACTGCACGCCGTGCGCGGCGCGCCAGCCCAGGCCTTCGGTCGTCGTCGTGCGCGGCTTGTACTCGCAGCCGATCCAGCCGTCGTAGCCGATCTGGTCGAGCCACTGGAACAGGAAGTGGTAGTTCAGCTCGCCGGTGCCCGGCTCATTGCGGCCCGGGTTGTCAGCCAGCTGCACGTGCTTGATCTTCGGCAGGTGCGTTTTCAGCGTGGCGGCGATTTCGCCTTCCATGCGCTGCATGTGATAGATGTCGTACTGCACGTAGAGGTTGGGCGCGTTGACCTGTGCGATCAGGTCCAGCGCCTGCTGCGTGCGCGACAGGAAGAAGCCGGGAATGTCGAAGGTGTTGATCGGCTCGACCAGCAGATCGATCTGCTCGGCGGCGAGCGCCTGCGAGGCGAAGCGCAGGTTTTCCACCAGCGTTTCCTGTGCCTGCTCATGCTTGACGTTCTGCGGCTGGATGCCGACCAGGCAATTCAGCTGGCGCACGCCAAGCACCTTGGCGTACTTGATCGCCTCGCCGACGCCGTCCTGGAATTCGCTCACACGGTCCGGGTGGCAGGCAATGCCGCGCTCGCCCGCTTCCCATTTGCCGGCCGGCAGGTTGTGCAGCACCAGGTCGAGCTGGAAGCGGTTGAGCCGGTCGGCGATCTGGTCGGCGTGAAAGGCGTAGGGGAAGAGGAACTCCACGCCGCGGAAGCCCGCGCGCGCGGCGGCTTCAAAGCGCTCGAGGAAGGCCACTTCGTTGAACAGCATGGTCAGGTTGGCGGCAAGTTTTGGCATGGATGTCTCCGGATGACTTGTCTTGTGATTCCGCTCGCGCGGATGTGGTGTCGGGGGGGCGCGGTAAGAGGTGCAGCGAAGCGCGCGGGCTCATGGCCCGCGCTTGTCAGCCTGCGTTTGCTTACGCCGTTTCCGTTTCTTCCTTGAGGATGGCTTCCTCGATGTCCTCGATCGGCTCGAACTCGTTGATGTTGTCGATCTCGGTACCCATCGCGATATTGGTCACGCGCTCCAGGATCACCTCGACCACCACTGGCACCGAGAACTCGGCCATCAGGTCGCGCGCTTCGGCAAAGGCCGGCGCGATGTCTTCCGGCTTGAACACGCGGATCGCCTTGCAACCCAGGCCTTCCACCACCTTCACGTGGTCCACGCCGTAGCCGTTGAGCTCGGGCGAGTTGACGTTGTCGAAGGCCAGCTGCACGCAGTAGTCCATCTCGAAATTGCGCTGCGCCTGGCGGATCAGCCGATTCCGGCGAGGCCACCTTCACGCCGATCGCGGCGGGAATGGTCCAGCCCGCGGTTCGTTGACCGACAGGAACTGCGCGGCCGCGATCTGCGACAGGCCGATGGTGGAGACGTAACGCACATCGCGCGGGAAGTACTGGTTCATCTCGCGGTACACGCGTTGCGGCTTGACCGGCACGTTGTCGAAATCGCTCTTGCGCTGCATGGTGCGGCGGCGCTTTTGCACGTCCGCCACCCAGCTCTTGCGGCACGGCAGGCGGCCAGCCATCTTCATTTCACGCGCCACTTCCACGAACTGCTCCAGCGCGGCCTTGGCGTCGGAGACGATGCCCAGGTCCGGGCCGAACACGCGGCCGATCTGGGTGGGCTCGATATCCACGTGCACGAACTTGCGGCCCTTGGTGTAGACCTCGACGCTGCCGGTGTGGCGGTTGGCCCAGCGGTTGCCGATGCCGAGCACGAAGTCCGAGGCCAGCATCGTGGCGTTGCCATAGCGGTGCGACGTCTGCAGGCCCACCATGCCGGCTTGCAGCGGGTGGTCGTCGGCCAGCACGCCCCAGCCCATCAGCGTGGGGACCACCGGCACGTTGACCAGCTCGGCGAATTCCACCAGCAGCTCGGCCGCGTCGGCGTTGATCACGCCGCCGCCGCACACGATCAGCGGGCGCTCGGCCGCGTTGAGCATGGCGATGGCCTTCTCGATCTGCGGGCGCGAGGCAACCGGCTTGTACGGGGCGAGCGGCTGGTAGGTTTCGGGATCGAACTCGATCTCGGCCACTTGCACGTCGAACGGCAGGTCGATCAGCACCGGACCCGGGCGGCCCGAGCGCATCAGGTGGAAGGCTTGCTGGAACACTTGCGGGACCAGCGCCGGCTCGCGCACGGTCACGGCCCACTTGGTCACCGGCTTGGCGATCGATTCAATGTCGACGGCCTGGAAGTCTTCCTTGTACAGGCGCGCACGCGGCGCCTGGCCGGTGATGCAGAGAATGGGGATGGAGTCGGCCCAGGCCGAGTACAGGCCGGTGATCATGTCGGTGCCGGCCGGGCCCGAGGTGCCGATGCACACGCCGATGTTGCCTGCCTCGGCACGGGTGTAGCCTTCGGCCATGTGCGAGGCGCCTTCCACGTGGCGGGCCAGGAAGTGGTCGATGGTGCCGGCCCGACGCATGGCCGAGTAGAACGGGTTGATGGCGGCGCCGGGCACGCCGAACGCGGTGGTGATACCTTCTTTTTCCAGCACGGCGATGGCCGCGTCAACTGCTCTCATCTTCGGCATGTCTGTCTCCAATCGTTGATGCGATGTTTTGTGAATGGCTATGGATGGCTGCGAATCACTGTTGGAGCCCATGCTATTCCCGCAAGCGGGTTGGGATAAAGAGAAGGGAGATCAGTTGATTCGATACCTGCGATATCGAATAAGGGCGGCCGAGGTCGAAAACACGGTCGTCCGACACGGTCCCGCGAGCGTCATTGAACTACGTTGTGTGACGGCAACGATACGTGGGAAATTGCAGGAAAAGCCCGCCCGGCGGCCCCGGTGCGCACCCTGCGGCCCGCTAAATGGCGACAATGCAGGGGTATTGCGCTAGTGCCCGGACACGGCGCAGGAACCACCCATTGCCAACCGAACCGCCATGCTTACCAGGCTCCCCCCCACCCGCGAACTGCTCGACGCGCTCAAGCGGAAGCCGCCCGCCGTATCCGATACCGCCGGTTCGCCAGCGCCCGCCATGAACCTGATGCGGCTGCAGCGGGGCCTGCTGGCGCTGTTCTGGGCTAGTTCGGTGGCCGCGCTGCTGGTGACCGGGGCGGTGCTGTACACCAAGTACCAAATCAAGCAGACGCCGGCGCCATGGCTGGCGCGGCTGGTCTATAGCCTGCTGAGCGGCAGCGTGGCGGGGCTGGCGGCGCTGCTGCTCACGCACCTGCCGGCGCTCGCGCGCCGGCTGCGCGATCCGCTCGGGGCCTTGGCCGAGCAGGTCGACCGGCACGATGAGGCGGAGAACGCGCTGCTGCGCTTGCTGGCGCGCGTCCCCGCCCAGGCGCTGCGCGCCAGGGCGCGGCGGGTGGACGCGCAGTTACGGATGTGGGAGGGCATGGCAAAGACGATCGGTTTGCTGATCGCGGTGAGCCCGGCCGCGCTGGTGCTGGTCACGGGCCTGTTCGAGTTGCCGCGCAAGGGCGGCAGCCTGCTGCCGCTGCTGTTGCTATACGGCCTTGTCTTCGTCTCGGGCGCGGCGCTGGCGGTGTTCGTGCAATTGCAGGTCAGCCGGCCGTTGCGCCGGCTTGCCTATGTGCTGGGCGAAGCGGCGGAAATCAGCGCGCAGTTGGGGAAAGCGCCCGCAGCCGCGGTGCCATCGCCGGCGCCGGTTCCGCCAGAAGTTCGCCAGCCAGGCACGCTCGGGGAGGCACCGCAAGCAGATGACGCCGCGCATGCGGACCACGCAGCGGCGGGTCCGCCCACGCTGTCTCAGCCCGCCAGGTAGGTCTGGGCCAGCCGGACCCAGCAGGCCGCGCCCAGCGGCAGCACCTGATCGTTGAAGTCGTAGCCCGGGTTGTGCACCATGCAGCCGCCGAACTCGCCTTCGCCGTTGCCCAGGATCAGGTAGCAGCCCGGCACCTCGTTGAGCATCCACGCAAAGTCCTCGCTGCCGTTCAGGCCCTTGGGGGCTTGCGTCACGACCTGGTCGGCGCCGACCAGGTCAGCGCAAACCTGCTGCGCCAGCGTGGTTTCGGCCTGCGTGTTGACCATCGGCGGCGTCAGCTGGCGATAGTCGATGTGGGCCTCGACGCCGTGCGCCTGCGCGGTCAGGCTGACGATCTCGCGAATGCGCTGCTCCACCAGCGCACGCGTCTCCGGGCGCGCCGCGCGCACATTCAGGCCCAGCGTGACCGATTCCGGAATCACGTTGTGCGTGGCGCCACCCCGGATAAACCCCACCGATAGCACGGCCGTATCGTCCGGCGCCACATTGCGCGCCACCACCGTTTGCAGCGCTGTGACGATAGCCGCGGACGCCGCGATCGGATCGCGCGCGCGATGCGGCATGGCGCCATGCCCGCCCACGCCCTTGATGGTCACGTCGGCCACGTCGGACGATAAGCTCACCGGGCCGGGCAGCACGCGGAAGGTGCCGGCGGGCACCCCCGGCATGTTGTGCAGGGCGAACACGGCATCGCACGGGAAACGCTCGAACAGGCCATCCTCGATCATCGCGCGCGCGCCACAGAGGTTTTCCTCGTCGGGCTGGAAGATCAGGTTGAGGGTGCCATCGAAATCGCGGCTATCCGCCAGCGCCTTGGCGGCGGCCAGCAGGATGGCGGTGTGGCCGTCATGGCCGCACGCGTGCATCTTCCCCGGAATCTTGCTGGCATACGGCAGGCCCGTAGCCTCGACGACCGGCAACGCATCCATGTCGGCGCGAATGCCCAGGCGGCGCTGGCCGTTGCCCAGCTTCAGCTGTCCCACCACGCCGCTCTTGCCGATGCCCGTGTGCACCTCGTAGCCCCAGCTTTCCAGCAGGGTGGCCACCAGCTTGCTGGTGGCGCCGACCTCGAAGCCAAGTTCTGGCTGGGCGTGAATCTGGCGGCGGATGCCGATAAAGGTCTCGGCATCGATCTGGATCGCCGGCAGCAGGTGCGGCAGCAACTGGAAGGGCGTCAGGGTCGGTTCGCGGGTCATGTGGTTATCCTTTGCTGCAAGTTGGCCAGCCTGGCCAGGTGGAGGAGGGGAGCGTGAGGGGGCGACGGATGGTCAGCACCGCGAGGATGGTCACTGCGCCGCAGGCCATCATGTAGAAGGCGGGCGCCATCGGGTTGCCGGTCTTGGCCAGCATCCAGGTGACGATGAACTGGCAGGAGCCGCCGAACACCGTCACGCCCACCGCGTAGATCACCGACAGGCCGCTGGCACGCACGTTGGCCGGCAGGAGCTCCATCATCATCAGCAGCATCGGCGTGGAGCCCAGGTAGACGCTGGCGGTCAGCAGCGCGGACAGCGACAGCACCAGCGGCACGCTCGGGTAATGGGTCATGAGCCAGAACGCGGGATAGAGGCACACCAGCGTAAAGGCCATCGAGCCCAGCACCAGCGGCTTGCGGCGCGGCATGCGGTCGGCCAGCGTGCCGGCCACCAGCGACATCACCAGACACACCACACCCGTCGCGCAGCCCGACAGCAGCGACAGCGATGGCGGCAGATGCAGCTCGCGGATCATGTAGGTGGGCATGAAATACACCACCAGATAGGTGGCGACCGTGCCGCCGATGATGGTCAGGATGCCCTTGACCACGGTGCCGCCATGCTCGCGGAACAGCGTGCCGAGCGGGCTAGGCGCGTGCGCCTCGGCCGTGTGCGTCTCGTCCAGGTGAGCGCGGATATACAGTCCCACAGGCGCAATCAGCAGGCCCAGCACGAAAGGCACGCGCCAGCCCCAGCTCTCCAGCGAAGCCTGTGGCAGCACGCCATAAAGAATGGCGGCCGTGAGCGCGCCCAGCGTCGCCGCGATGCCCTGGCTGCCGAGTTGCCAGCTGACGCGAAAGCCGCGGCCCTTGACGCCGCCGGACTCCATCAGCATGGCGGTGGAGGCGCCAATCTCGCCGCCCAGCGAAAAGCCCTGCAGCAGGCGTCCGGCTACGATCATCACCGGCCCGAACAAGCCAGCGAACGCGTAGGTCGGGGCGAAGGCCAGGCACATCGTGCCAATCACCATCAGCCCGATGGTCAGCGTCATCGCTGCCTTGCGGCCATGGCGGTCGGCGTAGTTGCCGATCACGAAGCCGCCCAGCGGCCGCATCACGAAGCCGATGCCGAAGGTCGCCACCGCCAGCAGCAGCGAGCCGTATGCGCTGTCGGACGGAAAGAACAGCTTGCCGATCAGCAGCGCGAAGAAGCTGTAGACGGTGAAGTCGTACATCTCCAGCGCATTGCCGATCGAGCATGCGGCGATCAGGCGGGACTGGCTCTGGCGCGCCGGGCTTGCGGGCATGGCCAGGGAAGGGGCCAGCGAGGGCGCCGCAGGCAGGGTGGCATCGTTCATGTCGGTGTCTCCACGAACTGGTTGAGGGGGTGGGGGCCGTGGAGGCCGGCGTTGCCGGGCATCCATCGCGGGAAAGTGGGAACTCCCTGGCGATGAAGTATTGAGGCAAACACGGCAAGCCAAAAATCATATATTTTCATCCTGATAACCAAATGGCATCGCCGTCATAACCACCGTTGCGCCGCTATCGGTACAAGTACCGAGAAGCCTTGTGCCGTGGGCATTCGCGGCGCAGCGCCGGGTACGCGCGGCAGTGCGGCCAACGGCGCTCGCGCACGGCGCCGGGGCCGGGTGCACCGTTGCGGGGCGCCTGGGAATACACAAAAAGGGGAAAAGCCAAGATGAAGCTGCAGCAACTACGCATCCTGCTGGCGGTGGCCCAGCACGGCAGCATCCACGAAGCCTCGCGCAGCCTCCATGTGTCGCAGCCGGCGCTGTCCAAGGCCATCGCCGAACTGGAACGCGAACTTGGCGTCACCCTGATGTCGCGCTCCGTGCGCGGCGTCAGCCTGACCGCCTATGGCGTGGCGCTGGTCAAGCGCGCCAGCCTGGTGGAGCAGGAGCTGCGGCATGCGCTGGAAGATATCGAAGCCATCCGCGGCCACGCCGACGCGCAGCTCAACATCGGCTTCACCGCCGTGGCCTCCAGCGGCCCGCTGCCCGACGCCATGGCCGCCTTCCGCAAGCGCTTTCCCAACGTTGCCCTGCGTGGCTTCGAGCTGCGCCCGCAACAGATCCTCGAAGGCCTGCGCGAAGGCCGGCTCGACCTTGGGCTGATCTCCACCAACAGCGGCCCCGGCACCGGCGCCTTCCAGTGGGAACCGCTGTTCTCCACCGGGATGTCGCTGGCCGTGCGCGCCGGCCATCCGCTGCGGCGCGTGCGCCGGCTGCGGCCGCTGCTCGACGCCGACTGGCTCGTCCTCGACCCGCTCGACGACCCCGGCAGCCCGCTCGCCAGCGTGATGCGGCTGCACCGTCTCGACATGCCCAAGCGCGTGGTGCAGAGCGCCTCCAACCTGCTCGGCCTGCAGCTGGCCACGCGCACCGACCTGATCAGCATGTGGTCCGACTTCGTCTTCGACGGCACCGGCCCGCTGCGGCTCGATCCCTCGTCATTGGCGCGCCTGCCGATCAGCGACGAACTACCCGAGTTCCGCGTGTTCCTCGTCTACCGCTCGGAAGACCTGATGACCCATGCCTGCGCCGAGTTCAGCAAGGAGGTACGGCACTGCGCGCAAACGATGCCGCGAGGGCGGCCCGCGGCGCGTGTGGGCAGATGAGCGCGGCGATGCCTCGTCCGGGCGCGTGGCCGGATACCGATCGCCCGCTGGCGCACGCCTGGCGGGGTGAACCCGGAAGAAGCAAGAACCAGCGTGCTTCGGCATGGGAATGCCTGCAAGGCGTCACCTGAAGACCCCCACTCATAGCCCCGCCCAAATCGCCCCCATAGCCCCCGGCACATGCCCGGCGCCGCCAAATGCGCCACAATGACGCCCAGGAGACACACAGCATGGACAAGCTAAAACAGATCGAAGCCTTTATCGCCGTCGTCGAACACGGCAGCATGGCTGCGGCCGCGCTGACGCAGGGGGTGACGCCGGTGATGATCGGGCGCCGCATCAATGCGCTGGAGGCGCGCATCGGCGTGAAGCTGCTGCACCGCTCGACACGGCGCATCGTGGTGACGGAGCAGGGCGCGGCGTTCATGGAGCAGTGCAAGAAGGCCTTGGCGGACCTGGACCGGGCCGAGATGCTGATCGCCGAGGGCAAGCACAAGGCGACCGGCCACCTGATCGTGTCGGCCCCGGCGGCGTTCGGGCGCAAGCATGTGGCACCGCATGCGCCGGCGTTCCTGGCGGCGAATCCCGAGGTGCAGATTTCCTTCAACCTGACCGACCGCGTGGTGGACCTCGTGCGCGAGGGCTATGACGTGGGCATCCGCATCGGCGGGGCCATCGATCCGAATTTTGTTGCGATCAAGCTGGCCACCAACAAGCGTGTGGTGTGCGGCACGCCGGCTTACTTCGCGCGCAACGGCGTGCCGCAGACGCTGGACGACCTGGCGCAGCACAACTGCCTGGCGTTCAACCTGCAGGGGGGCCAGCAGCGCGGCTGGTATTTCCAGCAGGACGGCAAGACGGTGACGGTGCGCGTCAATGGCAACCTGGACTGCAACGACGGTGAGTTGCTGCATCGCTGGACCGGCGAGAGCCTGGGGCTGGGCTGGCGCTCCACCTGGGAAATCCTGCCGCAGCTGGAGAGCGGGGAGCTGATCACGGTGCTGGATGAGTACGCGCTGCCGGATTACGACATCCTGGCGGTGTACCCGCAGCAGCGTCCGGTGCCGGCAAAAATCCGTTTTTTCATCGAGCACCTGAAGGCGGCGTTCGCGGTGCCGGGCTACTGGACCGGACGGCAAGGACGATGATGGCGGCGTGGCTCGCGGACGCGCTCGTCCTCCTTCACCTCGCCTTTATCGTCTTCGTCATGCTGGGCGGCTTGCTGGTACTGCGCTGGCCGCGCATGGCCTGGCTGCACCTGCCGGCAGCGGCCTGGGGCGTCGTGGTGGAATGGAGCGGGTGGATCTGCCCGCTCACGCCGCTGGAAAATGCGCTGCGCCTGCGCGCGGGGCAGCAAGCCTATGGCGGGGATTTTGTGCAGCACTACGTGCTGGCGCTGATCTATCCCGAGGGCCTCACGCGCGAGATCCAGATGGTACTTGGCGCCGTGGTGCTGGCGCTGAACCTGGCGGTCTACGTGGCGCTCTATCGCCGGATGCGGCGCCAGCGAACGCGTCAGCACGCCTGAGCGCGCCCGAACGCGCCCGAACGCGCACTAGGCAAACGCTACCCACCTCAGCCGGCGCCACGCCACACTACGATGCCGGCTTGAACGCCGCTGCCCGCTTTTCCATATTGGCGATCACCGCTTCGCGCTGGTTGGCACCGCCGATCAGCCGGTCCTGCTCGACCGATTCGGCCAGCAGGATGGCGGCACCGTCGCCGTCCTCGCACACCTGCATCAAGCGCTTGGCGGCGCGGATCGCGTCCGGGCTGCGGCCTGCGATGTCGCGCGCGCTGGCCAGCGCGGCAGCGCGCGGGTCCGCCACCACGGCAGTGGCCAGGCCCAGCGCGCAGGCTTCCTCGCCGGTGACGATGCGGCCGCTGTAGATCAGTTCGCGCAGCCGGTCGGGGCGTACCAGGCCGCGCATCAGCAGCATGCCGGCCATGTCCGGCACCAGTCCCCACTTGATCTCCATCACCGACATGCGCGTGTCCGCGGTGACGTAACGCAGGTCCGCGCCCAGCGCGACCTGCAAGCCGCCGCCGAACGCCACGCCGTGCACCGCGGCAATCACCGGCACCGGCAGCTCGCGCCACACCATGCAGGCGAACTGCGGGCGGTTGGAGATGCCATGGGTGCGCGCCGCGAGGCGGCCGGCGGCGATGGCATCGCCCTGGCCGTCACCCAGCCCGGCCATGCTCTGCATATCGAGCCCGGCGCAAAACGCGCGGCCTTCGCCCGACAGCACGACCGCGCGCACGTCCGGCTCGCACGCGAGACGCTGGCCGGTTTCGATCAGCGCGTCGAACATGGCGGGGTCGAGCGCGTTCATCTTGTCGGGGCGGTTGAGCCTGACCTCGGCCACGCCGTCTTCGATGGTCAGGATGATGCGTTCGCTGCTGGTGCTCATCTTGCATTGCTCCTTGCTTGAATCGGGGCCTGCGCCGTGGGCAGGACATAGTCTTTGAATTGTTCGCGCAGCTTCACCTTGAGCAGCTTGCCCGTGGCCGTGTGCGGCAGCGAGTCGACAAAGGCGACGTCGTCTGGCACCCACCATCTGGCGACGCGCGCGGCGAGAAACTCGAGCAGCTCGGCGGCGCTGACGTCCTTGCCGGCGCGGCGCACCACCACCAGCAGCGGGCGCTCCTGCCACTTGGGATGCGGCACGCCCACCACGGCCGCTTCCGCCACGGCGGGATGCCCCATGGTGGCGTTTTCCAGGTCGATCGAGGAAATCCATTCGCCGCCGGACTTGATCACGTCCTTGGCGCGGTCGACCAGTTGTACATAGCCGTCGGCATCGATGTTGGCGACGTCGCCGGTGTCGAACCAGCCATCGGCGTCGAGCGCGTCATGCTCCGCCTTGAAGTACGCCGAGGCGATCCACGGCCCGCGTACCTTGAGCCGGCCGAAGGCCTGGCCGTCGTGCGGCAGCGCCTTGCCCTGGTCGTCCTCGATGCGCAGGTCCACGCCCCACAACGCGCGGCCTTGCTTGAGCTTGATCTTCAATCGCTCCTGCGCGCCCAGCGCTTGATGCTTGGGCAACAGCGTGCTGATCACGCCGATCGGGCTGGTCTCCGTCATGCCCCAGCCCTGGACGAAGCGCGCGCCGAACTGCTGCTCGAAGCGCTCGATCATCGCCGCCGGCGCGGCGGATCCGCCCACGCCGGCCAGCTTCAGCCCGAGCGAGCGCGGATCGATCTCGGGATGCGCATCGAGGTACTGGAACAGCATCAGCCACACCGTGGGCACCGCGGTGGAAAATGTCACGCGCTCGTCGCGCAGCATGCGGTAGACGTTTTCGCCGTCCAGGTGCTGAGCGGGCAACACCATCTTGGCGCCGGTCATGGCGCAGGCGTAAGGCATGCCCCAGGCATTGGCATGGAATAGCGGCACGACCAGCAGGATCGAGCTGTCCGCGCTCACGCCGAAGGTGTCGAACGCACAGGCCTTGAGGCTGTGCAGCACGGTGGAGCGATGCGAATACAGCACGCCCTTAGGGTTGCCGGTGGTGCCCGACGTATAGCAAAGCGACGACGCGGTGCGCTCGTCGAATTGCGGCCACGCATCGTCTTCGCTGCCGGCCTCCACCAGGTCTTCGTAGCACAGCAGGCTGGGCAGCTTGCCGGCAAGGCCGAGCGCGTCGGTGCCGGCGCGATCGGTCATTGCCACGTAGTGCGTGACGCTGGACAGTCGCGGCGCAAGCTGCGCCACCAGCGGCGCGAAGCAGGGGTCGAAGAAGAGCACGCGGTCTTCCGCGTGATTGATGATGTAGTCGATCTGCTCCGGGAACAGGCGCGGATTCACGGTATGCAGCACCACGCCCGCGCCCGACACGCCAAAGTACAGTTCCAGGTGGCGGTGCGTGTTCCACGCCAGCGTGCCGACGCGCTCGCCTTGCTTAACGTCGAGCCCGCCGAGCCCGGTGAGCGCGCTGGCAACCCGCTTTGCGCGGCGGTGCACCTGCGCGTAGTTGGAGCGCACCGTGCCGCCATCGATCGTGCGCGACACGATCTCCTGCAGCGGGTGGTACTGCGCGGCGTACTCGATCAGTGAGGAAATCAGCAACGGACGGTCTTGCATGAGGCCTAGCATGATGCGCGTCTCCTGGTGTCGGAATGATGGTGCGATGCGTAATCAGCGGTGGTCTGCGGCGGATCGATGCTGTGAGCGCCGGCCCTCTCCCCCGGCCCCTGTCGCGCCAGCGGGAGAGGGGGGCAAGGCGGTCAGCGGCCCTTGAATGCAGGCTTGCGCTTTTCCAGGAACGCCGCCACGCCTTCCTTGAAGTCCTCGCTGCGCGATGCGCGCGACTGCAGCGTGGCTTCGCGTTCGAGCTGCGCCGGCAGGTCGCTCCCCAGGCTGGCGTTGAGCGCTTCCTTGATCAGGCCGTAGGCAAAGGTGGGCATCTGCGCCAGATGGGCGGCCAGCTTGGCGGTCTCGGCGGGCAGGGCTTCGTCCTCATGCACCTTCCAGACCAGGCCGATGCGATGCGCTTCTTCGGCATCGATCTTCTCGGCCAGGATGGCCAGCGCGCGCGCCCGCATCTCGCCCGCGTAGCGCGGCAGGAAGTAGGTGCTGCCGGCATCCGGCACCAGGCCGATCTTGGAGAACGCCTGCAGGAACGACGCCGAGCGCGCGGCCAGTACCACGTCGCCGGCCAGCGCCAGGCTCATGCCGGCGCCAGCGGCCACGCCGTTGACCGAGGTGATGACGGGCTTGGGCATATTGCGCAGCGCCAGGACGATCGGGTGATAGCGCTCGCGCAGCAGCGTGCCTGAATCCTGCAGCCCGGGCTCACGCCCGGCCAGGTCGGCGCCCGCGCAAAAGCCGCGGCCATTGGCGGTCAGCACCACCGCGCGCACGGCCTCGTCCTGCGCGGCGCGCTCGACGGCGGCGCGCAGCTCGAGCATCAGCGCGGTGTTGAGCGCGTTGAGCACGTCGGGGCGGTTCAGGGTGATGGTGGCCACGCCCTCGGCGGCGTGATAGAGCACGGGTGATGTCATGGGTGTCTCCTTGTCGTAGGTGTTCTGATGCACAAAGGCTTGCTTGCTTGCGTGGAGTGCCGTGCGGCTCAGGCCGCCTGGCCCGGTGCCTTGGGCGGATGCAGCGCATCCGCCGACGCGTCGCCGAGCTTGCTGCCACCATCGCAGTCGACGATGGTGCCGGTGATATAACGGGCGTTGCCGGTGGACAGGAACAGCGCGGTATTGGCGATATCGTCCTTGTCGCCGTAGTCGCGCAGCGCCAAGCGTGCCTTGAAGCGCGCCTCCATTTCCGGCGTGGGCGCGAGCCGCGCCATGCCCTCGGTGCCGGCGATGGGGCCTGGCGAGATGCCGTTGACGCGCACGCCGGCCGGACCCCATTCCATGGCCAGGCATTTCACCAGCATGTTGATGCCGGCCTTGGCGGCGCAAACGTGGGCCTGGAACATCATGGCGTTGACCGCCTGCGGCGCGGTGATGGCGATCAGCGAGGCGCCCGGCGCATTGAGGAAGGCGAAGCAGGCGCGGAACACATTGAAGGTGCCGATCAGGTCGATATCCACCACGGTCTTGAAACCGTTGGCGGACATGCCGAGCGCCGGCGCCACAAAATTGCCGGCCGCGCCCGAGATCACGATGTCGATCGGGCCGAGCTCGTCGCGCGTGCGCGCGAGCGCCGCTTCCACCGCGGCGTAGTCGCGCACATCGGCTGCCATGCCGATGGCGCTGCCGCCGGCATCGTTGATGCTGGCCGCCGCCGCGGCGATGCGCTCGGGGTCGCGGCTGACCAGCGCCAGCCTGGCACCCGCCTTGGCAAAGTGCCGGGCGATGCCCAGGTTGATGCCGGACGAAGCGCCGGCGATAAACACGACCTTGCCGGCCAGGACATCGTCTTTGAACGCGTTGGACATGGGTTTCCCTCCCAGGGATGGGTTGGATGATGAAAGCGGATGGCCCGGCACGGGAGTCGGGCGGGAAGATCAGTCGCGCCCGCGCAGGCGGACGGATGGCGGGGCCGCCTGCGACGGCAAATCGGGGAGCAGGATGGCGCGGGCGGGTTCTGGCGATACCTCGAACGTCGCCACCGGACGGCTGGAACGGGTCATGTCTGTCTCCTGGCTTTTATCTTTTGCCATTTGTCTTTTAAGCGGCCTCTGACTTGGGCCTCCGACATCCTACTCCGAAGCCGTGATTCGATCACGCGCGGATCTGGCAATGGCGGCGCGCGGCGCGCAAAAAGAAAAAGCCCGCACCCAGGCCGGCGTGCGGGCTGCCAATCCGTGAAGGACAGGCCAGCGTGTCATGAAGCGCGCCCCCGCAGCTTCATGACGAGGTCGATGATGGTGCAAAGGCGTGTGGCGCGCCTTGACCTGGGTCAAGCAACAGGGCTGGCGACAGGGCTGGCGGCAGGCCAGGCGCGCAGCGGCAGGTCCGGCTCAGGCCAGCAGCGCCGTCACCAGGTCCTTGCTGCGCGCGGCGGGCACCTGCTCGAAATGCAGCGCCGCCTCGACGTGGTTCAGGTGCTCCACCATCAGCGTCACCGCGCGCTCGGTGTCGCCGGCGCGGGCGGCCTCGACGAAATCGCGATGCTCGTCCGAGGAGCAGGCGGCATCGCGGCGGGACTGGTAGAGCATGGTGATCACCGCGCTGCGCAACGACAGCTCCTGCAGCATGCCGGTCAGCACGCCATTGCCCACCACGTCCGCCAGCATGATGTGGAAATCGCTGAGCAGGCGGGTGCGCACATGCGCATCGCTGCCGCTCAGGGCTTTCTTCTCGGCGACGAGGTGCCGGTCGATGCGCTTGTAGTCGGCGGCGGTGGCGCACGTCACGAATTCACGAGCCAGGGCCGCCTCCAGGATGCGGCGCACCGCGAACACTTCGCGTGCCTCCTCGGCGCTGGGCTTGGCCACGAAGGCGCCCTTGTCCGGCACGATCTGGATGAGCTTGTCCTTGGACAGCATCAGCAGCGCGGCGCGCACCTTGGTGCGGCTGACGCGGTAGACGCTGGCCAGGGCCTCTTCGCGCAGCTTGGTGCCGGGCGGCAGGCGGTGCGAGACGATCGCCGCGACGATGTCTTCGGCGATCGCTTCGGCGGTCATGGCAGGGTCGATATGCTCAGGCATGGTCGCGCACTTGCGCAGCGTCTCGGTAGGAGGAATCCCGAGATTCTAGCGCCCCGCGGCCGCGCCGGGCAGCGGGGATGCCCCGGGGGTAGCCAGGGCGGCCTCGTGCGGCGCCGGGGCGAAGCCCGCTTCGAGGTCGCTGGCGTCGATCCTGCCGTTGAACACGTCGTGGGCGCGGGCCCGGTCGATATCCTTCTCCCAGGCGGCGACCACGACAGTGGCTACGCAGTTGCCGATCAGGTTGCCGACCGCGCGGGCAATGCCGATGAACCAGTCCACCGACAGCACCAGCACCAGGCCGATGGCGGGAATGGCCGGGTGCGCCGACAGCGTTGCCGCCAGGATCACGATGGCCGAGCCGGGGATGCCGTGCGCGCCCTTGGAGGTGACCAGCGCCACCGCCAGGATGCCGAGCAGATCGCCCAGCGCCAGCGGCGTATTGGTGGCCTGGGCGATGAAGACCGCGGCCAGCGTCAGGTAGATCGAAAAGGCATCCAGGTTGAAGGAGTAGCCCGTGGGGATCACCAGGCCCACCACCGATTTCTTTATGCCGAGGAATTCCAGTTTCTTCATCACCTGCGGCAGCACGCTGTCGGACGAGGCGGTGCCCAGCACCACCAGCAGCTCGGCGCGCAGGTAGCGGATCAGCTTGAAGACGGAGAAGCCGCACAGGCGCATCACCGTGCCCAGCACCACCATCACGAACAAGGCCACCGCGCCGTAGAACACCAGCACCAGGTAGCCCAGTTGCTTGAGCGAGCCGATGCCGTACTTGCCCACGGTGAAGGCCACGGCGCCCAGCACGCCCAGCGGCGCCAGCTTGATGATGAAGCCCATCATCTTGAACAGCGTATGCGAGAAGGTGTCGATGATCGTCACCAGCGGCTGTCCGCGCTCACCCACCAGCGACAGCGCGCAGCCGAACAGGATCGAAACCAGCAGCACCTGCAGCACGTCGCCGCTGGCGAACGCGCCCATGATGGTGCTGGGAATCAGCTTGAGCAGGAAATCCACCATGCCCGCGCTCTTGACCTTCGCGGCGGTGTCCACGTACGCGGACATGGCCGAGGCGTCGAGCGAGGCCGGGTTCACGTTCATGCCGGTGCCGGGGTGGAAGATATAGGCCAGCGCGATGCCCAGCGCCAGCGCGATGGTGGTGACCACCTCAAAGTAGAACACGGCCTTGATGCCGACCCGGCCCACCTTCTTGAGCTCGCCGGCGCCGCAGATGCCGGCCACCACCACGCAGAACACGATCGGGCCGATCAGCATCTTGATCAGCTTGATAAAGCCGTCGCCAAGCGGCTTGAGCTTGGCGGCGAACTCGGGGAAAAACAGCCCGAGTGCGGTCCCAAGCACCAGGGCGACAAGAACCTGGCCAAACAGGGATCGGAAAAAGCGGGTGAAGGCCGTTTGCGGGCGGCCGGAAGCGGGCCGTTGCTGGACTGCTGGGTGCATCGTTGTCTCCATGCGGGCGCGTCCATGCGTGGCTGGCGCGCCCTGTCATTGCTGCAGGAATTACCGGTTGTCCGCGGGCGGGACGGCCGGCCTGACGTGCCGCGCGCGCTGCCGGGTGAGGGCTGCGGCGCTTCATGGACCGGCCCTCTTGTTGGAGCGGAATCCACGCAATGTGCTGTCCGGATCGGATTGTCCGCGGCACATTGTCGGAACGTGGAAGCCAATATAGTGCATATCATTTTTGTATGCAATTTTTGAATTCACTGTGCTACCATGAATCGCACAGAATAGAGCTCTCGGCACGAGAGACAAAGGCGCCCCGGGAGCGTCCCGGCAGGACCGGCGCGGCGCCGTCAAGGCCCCGCTGGCGCGGGGCTTGCATGATCCGGCGCCACCCGCATTCGCGCACTTCAAGCAGGAGACACGCATGGCAGCAACCCTCACGCCCGCTACCGAAACCGGTGCGCGCATCATGGCCTGGGCCGATACACTGGCCGTCCACACCGAGCAGCCCGGCATGCTCACCCGTACCTATCTCACCGAGGCTCACCACGGCGCCGCCGCGCAGCTCACCGAGTGGATGCAGGCTGCCGGCATGACGGTGCGCCGCGACGCGGCCGGCAACGTGATCGGCCGTTACGAGGGCACCGCGCCCGATGCGCCCGCGCTGCTCACCGGCTCGCACTTCGACACCGTGCGCGATGGCGGCCGCTATGACGGCAACCTCGGCGTGATCCTCCCGGTCGCCTGCGTGGCGCAGTGGAACCGCCAGGGTAAGCGCTTCCCGTTCGCCATCGAGGTGGTGGGCTTCGCCGAGGAAGAAGGCGTGCGCTTCAAGGCCACGCTGCTGGGCAGCCGCGCCATCGCCGGCACCTTCGACACCAATGTGCTCGACAACGTGGACGACTCGGGCAAGACCATGCGCGAGGTGATGCGCGCGGCGGGTTTCGATCCCGCCGGCCTGCCCGCCGCCGCGCATGCGCGCGAGCAGGTGCTGGCTTTCGTGGAAGTCCATATCGAGCAAGGCCCCTCGGCGTGATCCTCCCGGTCGCCTGCGTGGCGCAGTGGAACCGCCAGGGTAAGCGCTTCCCGTTCGCCATCGAGGTGGTGGGCTTCGCCGAGGAAGAAGGCGTGCGCTTCAAGGCCACGCTGCTGGGCAGCCGCGCCATCGCCGGCACCTTCGACACCAATGTGCTCGACAACGTGGACGACTCGGGCAAGACCATGCGCGAGGTGATGCGCGCGGCGGGTTTCGATCCCGCCGGCCTGCCCGCCGCCGCGCATGCGCGCGAGCAGGTGCTGGCTTTCGTGGAAGTCCATATCGAGCAAGGCCCGGTACTGCTCAATGAAGGGCTGCCGCTGGGTGTCGTGACCGCGATCTCCGGCGCTACCCGCTTTATCGTGGAACTCGAAGGGCTGGCCGGCCACGCCGGCACCGTGCCGATGGACATGCGCCGCGACGCCGCCATGGCTGGCGCCGAGATCGGCCTGTTTATCGAGCGCCGTTGCGGTGGCCTGCCGGGCCTGGTCGGCACGGTCGGCCAGTTCAACGTGCCGAACGGTGCCGCCAATGTGGTGCCGGGCCGCGCGGTCTTCTCCATCGATATCCGAGCTGGCGAAAACGCCGTCCGCCAGGCGGCCGCGAACGACGTGCTGGCGGAAATCGAGCGCGTGTGCGCCCGCCGCAATGTGCGCGTGCAGATCCGCAAGACCCACGAGGCGGTCAGTGTGCCGTGCGCACCCTGGCTGCAACAGCAATGGGCGGATGCCATCGCCCGCCAGGGGCTGCCGGTGCGGCACCTGCCTTCCGGCGCCGGCCACGACGCCATGGCCATCGCGGCCATTGCCGATGTCGCGATGCTGTTTGTGCGCTGCGGCAACGGTGGCATCAGCCATCACCCCACCGAGATCATGACCGCGGAAGACGCCGCCAGCGCGGCTGCCGTGTTCAGCGATTTCGTCGAGCATTTTGCGCGGCAGCAGTAAAGCGCCCGCATCCGATCCGTCATCCTGAGAGACTTTTTCGAGAATAAACATGACCGCAAGAGACAACGTGAACCCGCTGCAGACCACGCTCACCAACTACATCGACGCGCAACGCCCCGCGCAGGAAGCCTTCCTGGCCGAACTGGTCAAGGTGCCGTCCGACAACCCGCCGGGCGACTGCGACGCGCACGGCGCGCGCGCCAAGGCGCTGCTCGAAGGCCTGGGCTTCAAGGTGGAAGCCCACAAGGTGCCGGACGCACTGGTCAAGGCTGCCGGCATGATCAGCGCCACCAACCTGCTGGTGCGCAAGACCTTCGGCACGGGCGGCCCCACCATCGCCATGAACGCCCACGGCGACGTGGTGCCGCCGGGCCTGGGCTGGACCAAGGACCCGTACGGCGGCGAGATCGCCGACAGCGAGCACGGCCCGGTCATGTACGGCCGCGGCGTGGCCGTGTCCAAGTCGGACTTCGCCACTTATACGTACGCCGTGCTGGCGCTGATGGAAGCCGAGAAGCAAGGCGCCAAGCTTAACGGCACGCTGGAACTGCAATTCACGTATGACGAGGAAACCGGTGGCGACATCGGTCCCAAGTTCCTGCTCGACCAGGGCCTGAGCAAGCCCGACTACGCCATCTCGGCGGGCTTCTCCTACGGCATCACCTCGGCCCACAACGGCTGCCTGCACGTGGAAGTGACGGTCAAGGGCAAGCAAGGCCACGCCGCCATGCCGCACACCGGCGTCGACGCCATCGAAGCCGGCACCCACATCCTGCAAGCCATCTACGGCCTGCGCGCCGAACTGGCCACGCGCAAGTCGAAGACGCTGGGCATCGATACCGCCACGCTGAACGTCGGCCTGATCAAGGGCGGCATCAACACCAACGTGGTGCCTGACCTGGTGACCTTCCGCGTCGACCGCCGCATGATCCCCGAGGAAATCGGTTTTGACGCCGAAGGCGAGCTGCGCGCCGTGGTCGAGAAGGCTGCCAAGGACCGTCCGGGCATCGAGGTCAAGGTCGAGCGCATCATCCTGGCCGAGCCGCTGTCGGAACTGCCGGGCGTGGAAAAGCTGATCAGCGCCCTGAAGGGCCGTGCCGAGGAAGTGTTCGGCGTGGATATCCCGGTGCAAGGCGTGCCGCTCTACACCGATGCCCGCCACTACACCAAGTACGGCATCCCCACCGTGCTGTACGGTGCCGGCCCGCGCACGCTGATGGAAGCGCGCGGCCACAACTCGGACGAGAATCTGCGCCTGAACGACCTGAACCGTGCCACCAAGGTGGTGGCGCTGGCGCTGTCGGACCTGATCGGTTGATGAACATGTGACGGTTCCAGGGCGAATTCAGGCCTTGGAACAGGAGCAGCAAGAGGGGGGGCAGCGGCTGGCGTTCGCCGCTCCCCCTCGTCGGCCTTGATCGCCATATCATGCGCTGGATGAATATTTATACTAAATACCATTTGCCTATAATTCTTTCCCAGAATTAATTACGGCAAATCGGCTTCGCCCTTCGTTTTCCCACTCCCAAATCTGGATCACCGCGGCTGACCAGGGTCCCCCGCCCCCTTCGCCGCTGGCGGTGCAGGCCACCACGGCCACCATCTGCCGCCACGGGCCGCTCTCGCAGCGCGATACCAGTGCGGCAAGCAGCGCCAGGCCGAGGCCCTGGCCGCGGTAGCGCGCATCGATATAGACCGAATCCTCGATGGCAAAACGGTAAGCACTGCGCGTGCGGTAGGCGCCGGCGTAGGCGTAGCCCAGCACCTCGCCGCCACGCTCGGCTACCAGGTAGGGCAGACCCTGGCGCTTCACCTCGGCGTGGCGCAAGCGGATATCGTCCACGCCCGGCTCGACCTCCTCGAACGACGCGCGGCCGTGGCGCACGTGGTGCGCGTAGATGGCCTGGATGGCGGGGATGTCCGCGGCGGTGGCGTCGCGGATCGACGGGCTGGCGCAGGCCTGGACGGCGGCGGTGGCATTGGCCACGGCCATCGGCGTGGCGCAGGCGGCGCTGAGTGTGGCGAGAGGGGCTTTCATGAGGCTGGCGCGGCGAGCAGTGTGGACAGGTGAGCCGGTTCGAGCGTAGCCGATACCGGAGGAAAAGCGATACGTGGTTGAAAGCCGTGTTGCAGCAAGCTGCCCCGCAGTGGCAAGGGCCGGGGCACGCTGCTACCTTAACGTGTGCCGATGCTATAAAGGAAGCTTCGCTGACTTATGCGGCGCATAAGAAATTCTTTGGCATGCGGCATCTCAACCCCGACTTCCTGCAAGCCTTTTCGCTGGTTTGCGATCTTGGCAGCTTCTCGGCGGCAGCCGAGCGGCTCGGCTTGAGCCAGCCGGCCGTCAGCCTGCAGGTCCGCCAGCTTGAGCAGCGCTATGGCCTGCGCCTGCTCGAACGGGTGGGGCGCCATGTGCTGCCCACCGCCGCCGGCGAGGACCTGCTGGCGCATGCGCGCGGCGTGGCCGGGGCGCTGGCCGCCGCCGACGACAGCATGGCCCGCCACGCTGGTGGGGTGGTCGGCCGGGTGCGGCTGGGCACCGGCGCCACCGCCTGCATCTACCTGTTGCCCGCGGTGCTGCGCGACCTGCGCCGCGCCATGCCGGCGCTGGAGATCGTGGTCAGCACGGAAAACACGGGCGAGGCGCTCAAGGGGGTGGAGGACAACGCCCTCGACCTGGCCTTCGTGACGCTGCCAGCCACTGGCCGCATGTTCGACATCACGCCCGTGCTGGAAGACCCGTTCGTGGCCATCGGCCCCGCCGACGGCGAGCCGTTGCCCGCTATCGTGACGCCGGCCGATCTCGCCGGCCGGCCGCTGGTGCTGTTCTCGCCCGGCGGCAATACGCGCCGGCTGGTGGACGAATGGTTCTTGCGCGCCGGCATCAGCGTGCGCCCTGTGATGGAGCTCGACAGTGTCGAGGCGATCAAGGAGCTGGTGGGCGCCGGGCTGGGCTATTCGGTGCTGCCGGGCATGGCCTTGCCCCCGGGCCAGCCGCGCGCGCGCATCGCCGTGCGAGCGCTGGCCCCGCCGCTCGCGCGCACGCTGGCGCTGGTGCTGCGCCACGACAAGCCGCTGCGCGCCGGGCTGCGCGCCACCGTGGCGGCCCTGCTGCGGCTGGCGCCGGAAAACGAAAGCCAGCCCTGAGCGGAGATGCCACCTCTCGGGGGCATGCGGTTGGGCAGCGCCGCTTGTATAGTGCGGCTTTCAGCCCCGGTGCCGGGGCATCGGTCGAACCAGGAGTACCGCCATGATTACCATTTACCACAACCCCCGTTGCTCGAAGTCGCGCGAAACCCTCGCGCTGGTCGAGGCAGCCGCCGGCCGGCTGGGCGAGCCCGTGGAGATCGTGGAATACCTGAAGACGCCGCCCACGCTGTCCACGCTCAAGCAGCTCCACACCATGCTGGGCGTGCCGGTGCGCGCGATGGTGCGCGACAACGAAGCCCCCTACAAGGAGCTGGGCCTGGCCGATCCGGGCCTGACCGATGCCGAGGTGCTGGGCGCGGTCGCCGACCATCCCATCCTGCTGCAACGCCCGCTGGTCGTGCGCAACCGCCGCGCCGCCATCGGCCGTCCGCCCGAGAACGTCGCCTCCTTGCTGGCCTGAGCCGGCGCCGGCAAACCTCGGCCCCGAAATAAAACCGGCCCCCACCTAGGTGGGGGCCGGCCCGGTCAGGGAGGCTGAACTGCTTCAGGCGGGTCGTCTAATGAACACCCAGCCAGTGCATGGCCTCCTGGCCGAAAGCGATTGCCGCCAGGACCACCAGCAGGATCACCAGCGTCACCGCGCTCACGTAGACCGTGGCCTTGGCGACTTCGGCGTCTTCCTCCAGGGAATGCGGGCGGGTGGACTCGCGCGAGGATGAGGTCACGTGCGGCCAGTGCAACCGGCCGGCCATATGGCGCAAATGCAGGTCGGGATGGAAACGCATGGGCGACACCTCCTGGGCGTGGCTCGCGAGGCCGTGCAAGCCGTATATGGCGTGGCACCGCGGCAGCCCTGAGACGGGGTGGGTTCGATTGCCATATACGTCTTAACTATAGTTGGCGTGGCCCAGGATGCGAGGCCGTCGCACAGCAAGCCTGCTCAGGCCGCGGGAGCCGGCGGCACGCCATCGTTTCCGGCCAACGCTTGCGCGGCGGCTAGCGTGGCCTCGCGCGCGCGCAGCTCGGCGAGCATGTTGCAGAACAGCGCGCCTTGCTCCAGCGCATCGTCCAGCGCCACGTGGGTGTGCGGCAGCGGGTCCTTCCACTCGGCCGGCAGCGCCGGCTTGACGGTCTTGCGGTAGGGCAGCCCGGTCATGGCGAACCCCAGCGTCTTGATATCAAGCGCGGCCCAGCCAAACGGCGAGCGGCCGGCAAAACGCATCATGTACCAGAACATCCAGGTGAAATCGAAGCCAGCCGGAAAGGCCACGAAGACCGGCTTGCCTGGCAGGCTCTCCACCCACTCCACGTAGCGCACCATGGCCCGCTCGGGCGGCTCCAGGTCTCGCCGGCAGGCGGCCCAGGCTTCCGGCTGGGTTTGCCACCACTGCATCTGTGCCGGATGCCCGGCCGCGCCCGGCAGCGTTTCCAGGTTGGCCGAGAAGGTGCTCAGCACGGTCTTGTCCGCCAGCATCGCGGCAGAGCCGAACGACAGCATGGAGTGCGGCCCGGGGATGGGGCCATCGGCCTCCACGTCGGTGCTCACATAGATTTCGGGACGGGTGTCGGGTGCCTGTTGCTTGGCCATGGCCTGCCTTGGGAATGAGGATCGAAAAGAGCGGGGTGGCGGGCTTTAGCCCACATCCATCAGGTGGTCCGCCACATAGGGGTTGTTCTTGCGCTCTTCGCCAAAGGTGGAGACCGGGCCGTGGCCGGGCACGAAGGTGACGTCCTCGCCCAGCGGCCACAGATGGGTGCGGATCGAGCGGATCAGGTCGGCGTGGTTGCCGCGCGGAAAGTCGGTGCGCCCGATCGAGCCCGCGAACAACACATCGCCCACGATGGCAAGCCGGTTGGCGCGCGAGAAGAACACCACGTGGCCGGGCGTGTGGCCCGGGCAGTGGTAGACCTCCAGCGTCTCGCTGCCGAACTGCACGGTGTCGCCCGTGTCCAGCCAGCGCTGCGGCTCGAAGATCTCGGCGTGGCCAAAGCCGAAGCGGCGGGTCTGCTCCGGCAATTGCTCGATCCAGAAACGCTCCGCCTCGTGCGGCCCCTCGATCGGGATCTGAAGCTCGCGCGCGAGCGACGCGGCGCCCGCGCAATGGTCCACGTGGCCGTGCGTGAGGAAGATCTTCTCCAGCGTCACGCCATGCTCCTTGACCGCGGCATGGATGCGGTCAAGGTCGCCGCCGGGATCGGTCACCGCGGCGCGGCCGGTGGTCTCGTCGATCAGCAGCGCACAGTTCTGCTGGAAGGGCGTCACGGGAATCAGTAGGACTTGCATGGAGCGGAATTCAGGAGGGGAAACACGAAATGCCACGGAGCCGATGGGCGCCTGATGCGCCACAATGGATGCAACCGCCGGGTGGCCTCGCGATTGGAATAGTCTTGGCATTGTAGCGTCGGGCACACTGGAACGTGCTGCGCCCGGCAGCGCGGCCCGGGTATGGAGCCATGCGGGCATCACACCGTGAAAGCCTTGCCAGGACTGGCATTGCGCCCGGCCGCCGCCGAATCGGGTACGGTTTTTACGGCGCGTTACAGACAATTCGTAACATAATCAAGGCCATAGGTGTAACTGCGTGATGCTAGACTCCCGCGATGCCTTGGTTCCCCCCTCATTTTTCCCGCCCCGGGCGGATCGTTCGCCTGTGCCTGCACGCCTCGTGCGCGCTGGCGCTGGCCGCCTGTGCGATCCCGCCGGCGGATGAGTCGCAGGAGGGCGCGCCCACCGCCGCCACCCCCGGAAGTGCCAAGGCTGCCAAGCCGGGCAAGACGGCAAAGGGCGACAAAAACAGCGGCAAGAATGGCAAGGCCGCAGACGTCGCCAAGGGCGAGGCGGCCGATCATGCCCAGAAAGACAACAGCAACAGCAACGGCTGGGGCCTGTTCCGCTGGGGCGGTGGCAACGACGCGCTGGGCGAAGGCGCCGGCCAGGGTTCGCTGGAGGGCTTGCGGCCCGACCTCGGTTCCTTCGAGCAGCGCGGCATGGCGTCCTGGTATGGCAAGGGCTTCCATGGCCGCAAGACCGCCAATGGCGAGCGCTTCGACATGCGCGCAATGACCGCCGCGCATCCCTCGCTGCCGCTCGACAGCTGGGTGATGGTGCGCAACCTGCGCAACGGCAAGGTCGCCGTGGTTCGCATCAACGATCGCGGGCCGTATCACGGCAACCGCGTGCTCGATGTCTCCTACGGTGCGGCCAAGCGCCTCGGCTTCACCGAACACGGCTCCACGCAGGTTGAAATCCGGCGCCTGTCGCGCTCCGAGGTAGCGGCGCTGGGGCCGCAGCTCGCGCCAGGCGACGACGATGCGGGCGATGGCGGCGACGATGCCTCCAGCGGTACCGAGATGGCCGACAATCCCGCCAAGCCGGCGCGCACGGCCCGCAAGGCGCGCAAGCCGGCGGCCACCAAGCGCAAGAGCCGCTGAGCCGGGGCGCGGACCATGCAGCCCTGCCAGGTCCGCGACGCCGACTGCGCCAGCGCCGCCCTCGCCGCCCTCGCCGCCGGCTTACTCCGTGGCTTGGTCGTCCGCGCCACCCTCGGCGCGCTGCGCCAGCGCCAGCCGATACAGCGCATCCGTCGGCGCGCCGGTGATGGCGGCGGCCAGCTTGGCGGCCCCGCTTGGCCGGCAACTCGGCCAGCAGCAGCCCCAGCACCTGCTGGGCGCGGGCATCGGGCAGGCCAGCGTCCGCCGCCGCGGGCGATGCCCCTTCCACCACCAGCACGAACTCGCCCTTGGCGCGCGATGGATCGGCGGCCAGCCAGGCCGGCGCCTCGCTCACGGGCAGCACCTTGATTTCCTCGAACAGCTTGGTCAGCTCACGGCCGATCAGCAGCCGCCGGCCGGCCGGCAGCGCGGCGGCCAGCGCCGCCAGCGTGTCGGCGATGCGGTGTGGCGCCTCATACACCACCCAGGCATGGTCCAGCGTGGCCAGCGCGGCGATGGCATCGGCGCGCGCACGCGCCTTGGGCGGCAGGAAGCCGGCAAAGGTGAAGCGGCCGTCACCGCTGTCGAGCATCGCGCCCGCCACCGACAAGGCCGCCACCGTCGCGCTCGGGCCGGGCAGCGGCACCACCGCGTGGCCGGCGGCGCGCGCCGCTTCCACCAGCCGCGCCCCCGGGTCGGAGATACCGGGCGTGCCGGCATCGGACACATAGGCAACGCGCTCGCCGGCCGCCAGCCGCGCGTTGATGCGCTCGGCCGCTTCGCGCTCGTTGTGCTCGTGCACCGCCAGCAGCGGGCGGTGCAGGCCCACGCGCGTGAGCAACTGCCCGGTGTTGCGGGTGTCCTCGCAGGCCACGGCGTCGACCAGGCCGAGCACGTGCAGCGCCCGCAGCGAGAGATCGGCCAGGTTGCCGATCGGGGTGGCAACCACATACAGGGTGCCGGACGGGTAGGACTGGCCGGCCGCCAGGGAGATCCAGTCAGTCATGCTTGAGAACTTCCGGTGAATCCATCATTCAAATCCACGATGTCGCCGACGCAGGCGCGGGGAGCCCGGGCCGAGTCGCGCGCGCTGGACTACTTGCAAAGGCAGGGCCTGGCGCTCGTGGTGCGCAATTATCGCTGCAAAGGCGGCGAGATCGATCTGATCATGCGCGAGGCCGACGGCACGCTGGTGTTTGTCGAGGTGCGCCAGCGCGCCAGCCGCGTCTTTGGCGGCGCGGCGGCCAGCGTCACGCCGGCCAAGCAGCGGCGCATCCTGCTGGCGGCGCAGCACTACCTGGCCGCGCAAGCGGGGCCGGGCGGCGGGCCGCGCTGCCGGCTGGACGTGGTTGCGCTGGAGCCAGGCCGGCTCGAATGGATCCGCGATGCGTTCGATGCCGGCGCGGGGCAATGAAGCGGCAGGCAGCCCGGGCGCCTGCGTCATAATGCGCGGTATCTTGCGGCGCATGCCGTATTTGAAGAGCATCTGAAAACAAGAAGGCCGATCGAGCCATGCATATCGATAGCATCCAGCAGCATTTCTTTGACAGCGCGGAAACCAAGCGCCAGGCCGCCGCCGTGATGGCACCGCATATCGCCGCGGCAATCGAGCGCCTGGTGGGCGCGCTCACCAGCGGCAACAAGATCCTGGCCTGCGGCAACGGCGGCTCAGCCGCCGTTGCCCAGCACTTCGCTGCCGACCTGATCGGCCGCTTCGAGCGCGAGCGCCCGGGCCTGGCGGCGATCGCGCTGACTACCGACAGCTCCATCCTTACCGCCATCGGCAACGACTACGATTTCAGCTTGGTGTTTTCCAAGCAGGTCGAAGCACTCGGCCAGCCGGGCGACGTACTGCTCGCCATATCCGCTTCCGGCAACGCCGCCAACGTGAGCGCAGCGGTGCTGGCGGCCAAGCAGCGCGACATGAGCGTGGTGGCGCTGACCGGCCAGGGCGGCGGCGAGCTCGCCGGCCTGCTCGGCGAGTTCGACGTCCACCTGTGCGCGCCCAGCGAGCGCGCGGCGCGTATCCAGGAAGTGCACCTGTTGACACTGCATTGCCTGTGCGACGGCATCGACGAAGCGCTGCTGGGCGAGGGGTGAGGCCTGTGCCCCCCCTCCAGCCTGCCGCGCGGTGCCGCCGCCTTTTGCTACCTCAGCCCATTATTGCCTCACCGCTTTCAGCAAGGACCGCATGACGACTCTGCCCAATTCGCGTGAATCCCGCGCCGCCCGGCTGACCGGGCACCTGCCACGCCTGGCCCGCACCGCTACCATGGTGGCGGCCCTGACCGTGGCGGCCACCCAACTCGCCGGCTGCTTCCCGGTCATCGCCGCCGGGATGGCCGGCGGCGTGACCATGGCCACCGACCGCCGGCCCACCGCCACCCAGACCATCGACCGCGGCCTGCAACTCGAGGCCGAGAACACGCTGAACTCGCGCTACAACGGCCAGGCCCGCGTCAGCGTGTCGGTCTTCAACCGCAAGGTGTTGCTGACCGGTGAAGCCAAGGACAGCACGGTCAAGCAGCAGATCGAGCAATACGTGAAGGGCCTGCCCAATGCGCGCGAGGTGGTCGACGAGCTCGAGATCGTCTCGTCGCCGTCGTTCGTCACCCAGAGCCAGGACACCTTCATCACCAGCAAGGTCAAGACCATGCTGGTCACCGCCGATGGCGTGCCCTCGAACTCGATCAAGATCGTCACCGAGAAGGGCGTCGTCTACCTGCTCGGCGTGGTCACACCGCCAGAGGGCGAGCGCGCCACCGATGTGGCGCGCAACGCCAGTGGCGTGGTCAAGGTGGTCAAGGCATTCGACTATGTGACCGAAGCCGAGGCCGCCAGGCTCGACGCCGCCGCCACCGGGCGGACCACGCCGCCAGATGCAACGTCCGGCACGCCCGCGCCGGTGCAGACGGCGCCTTCGCAGACGGCGCCGGCCGCGCCCAACGCAGCCGCGGGCGCCACGGCCAGCCCGGTGACGTCGCCCGTTACTTCGCCCGTGGCATTGCCGCCCGGCCGCAACCTGCCCTGAGCGCTCCGGCGCGCAAGGCGGACCGTCAGGTTCCGGCTTGCGCGCCGCCCCCTGCGACAGCCGGCGCAGTTCGATCTGCGGATTTCGCGTCACATGCGCGCGCTGCGCTGTGTTAGGGTTGGCACGCCCTCGCGGCGCGACCCCGGAGCGAACACCATGAACCAGACCCCCACACCGGCTGCCCTGACGGCGCTAATGGCGCTAATGGCGCTAATGGCCCTGGCGCTGCTGGCCTTGCCGGGCGGCGCGCGCGCGCAGGCGCCCGACCCCGGCACGCTGCAGGCGCGCAACTGGGCCGCGGCCTGCGCCGGCTGCCACGGCCCGGCAGGCCGCGCGCCCGCGGGCAGCGCAGTGCCGGCACTCGCCGGGCGCGATGCAGGACTTCAAGCAAGGCAAGCGCTGCAACGACGTGAATTTCTCGGCGCGCTGGCCGGCACGGCCATGTTCGGCACGCTTGGCGCGCAGGCCGCGGCGCGCAAGGCAAAAGTGGTGGTGGTAGGCGGCGGCTTTGGCGGCGCCACCGCGGCGCGGTACCTGCGCGAATGGAGCGGCCAAGGCATCGAGGTCACGCTGGTCGAGCCCAACGCGAGCTTCGTCTCCTGCCCGCTGTCCAACCTGGTGCTCGCCGGCAGCAAGCGCATCGGCGACATCACCTTGTCGTACGATGCCCTGGCCAAACGCCACGGCGTCAAACTCGTGCGCGACCATGTCAGCGCGATCGACGCCGCGCGCCGCGAGGTGCGCCTGGCGGGTGGCGGCACGCTCGCCTATGACAGGCTGGTGCTCTCGCCTGGCGTGGACGTGCTCAGCGGCGAGATCCCCGGCCTCGCCCAGCCCGGCGGCGAGCAGATCCTGCACGCCTGGAAGGCCGGCCCGCAAACGGTGGGCCTGCGCCGCCAGCTCGAAGCCATGCGCGACGGCGGCACCTTCGCCATCACCATTCCGCTGGCACCGTATCGCTGCCCGCCCGGCCCCTATGAGCGCGCCTGCCTGGTCGCGGACTATTTCAGCCGGGCCAAGCCGCGCAGCAAGGTGCTGATCCTCGACGCCAATCCCGACGTCACCTCCAAGGGCGCGCTGTTCAAGCAGGTCTGGGCCACGCGCTACAAGGACAGGGTCGAGTACCGGCCGCAGTACAACACCGTCGATGTGGACCCTGCCACCCACACGCTCAAGTTCGAGGTGCAGGACGACGAACGCGCCGACGTGCTCAACGTGCTGCCGCCGCAGCGGGCCGGGGCCATCGCCGTTGCAAGCGGGCTGGCCACCGCCAACGGCCGCTGGTGCGAGGTCGATTTCCTCACCTTCGAATCCAAGGCCGCGCCCAATATCCACGTGCTGGGCGATGCCATCCAGATCGCGCCGCTGATGCCCAAGTCGGGCCATATGGCCAACCAGCATGGCAAGGTGGCCGCCGCCGCCATCGTGTCGCTGCTAGCCGGCCACGCGCCCAACCCCGAGCCGCTGTACAACAACACCTGCTACAGCTTCACCTCCGCGCGCGAGGCCATCCATATCGCCAGCGTGCATCGCTACGATGCCGCGCAGAGGACCATGGTCACGGTGCCCGGATCGGGCGGCCTGTCAGCGGCGCCGAACGCGCTGGAAGGCACTTACGCGCAATCGTGGGCGGATGCGATCTGGACCGACATGCTGGGCTGAAAGCAGCACGCGGCCGTCCAAGGCAGTCACGGCGCGCACCGGCAACGGTGCGCTTTGCTTATGTCCCCGAGGTTGCAGCGCAGCCTGAATCTGGAAGCACTGCACAAAGGGGTAAACACTATATGCGCAATTACGCATATACGAATATATTGAACGGCATGGATGAGATGGATCGCGTGTTCGAGAAAGTGTCGGGGTATTTCAGCCTGCTGGCGGAGCCCACCAGGCTGAAGATCCTGCACGCCCTGTGCGATGGCGAGAAGCCGGTGGGCACCGTGGTGGAAACGGTGGGATCGTCGCAGACCAATGTGTCGCGCCATCTCACCGCGATGTACCGCGCGGGCGTGCTGTCGCGCCGCAAGGAGGCCAACCTCGTGTTCTACGCCATCGAGGACGAGAGCGTGATCGAGCTGTGCCGCACGGTTTGCGTGCAGGTCGCCAGCCGGCTGGAAGACAACGCCTTGCCGGCGAGCATGGTCGATCGCTTCATGCCGGCCACGCCGGCACCGCGTCGGCGCAGCCGCTAAGGCAGCAGCGCTCGCACCAGGGTTTGACGGCAGCCGTCCGCTTGCGCGGGCGCTGACCCACAACAGGTTTGCCGGCGGCGCCTTTGCGCCGCACGCGCGAGCCGGAGGAGACCGCAGTGCCGGAACAGAGCCGCCCCGGGCGCATCGTGCGTGCGCCGGAGCATTTCGTCAGCGCCTCGCTGCAGCAAGACATCACGCAACACGGCGTAGGCGCGTCCGACAGCCCGCGCCGGGATTTCCTGCGCAAGAGCTTCCTGGGCGCGGCCGCGGCGCTGGCCGCCGGCGTCGCGGGCCGGGCACGCGCAGCGGATGACGCTGCCGGCGACGCCGCCATCCTCACCCCACAGCCCTGGGCTACCTCGCTCGGCCAGCCGGTCGCCGCGCGTCCCTACGGCCAGCCGTCATTGTTCGAGAAAAACCTGGTGCGCCGCGAGTCGCCCGGCCTCACGCGGGTGTCGGCGGCCTCGGTGTCCTTTGCCCCGCTGCAAGGCTTCTTCGGCATCATCACGCCCAACGGCCTGCACTTCGAGCGCCATCACCAGGGCTGGCAGGACATCGATCCGGCCCGCCACCGCCTGATGATCAATGGCCTGGTGAAAGCGCCACGCGTCTACACCATGGACGACCTGATGCGCCTGCCCGCGGTGTCGCGCATGCACTTCATCGAGTGCGGCGCCAATACCGGCATGGAATGGGGCAACGTGGCGGTGCCCACGGTGCAATACACCCACGGCATGCTGTCGTGCTGCGAGTTCACCGGCGTGCCGCTCAAGGTCCTGCTCGACGATGCCGGCGCGGATTTCAAGCGCGGGCGCTACCTGCTGGCCGAGGGCGGCGACGGTTCGGGCATGACCCGCACCATCCCGATGGAGCTGGCCGACGAGATCATCGTCGCCTGGGGCATGAACGGCGAGATGCTGCGCCCCGAGAACGGCTACCCGCTACGCCTGGTGGTGCCCGGCGTGCAGGGCGTGTCATGGGTCAAGTGGTTGCGTCGGCTGGAGCTCGGCGACCAGCCGTGGAACACCAAGGACGAGACCGTGCACTACGTGGACATGATGCCCGACGGCATGCTGCGCCAGTACACCTCGATCCAGGAATGCAAGTCCGTCATCACCACGCCCTCCGGCGGGCAGCATCTGGTGGGGCGCGGCTTCTACAACATCAGCGGCCTGGCGTGGTCCGGGCGCGGGCGCGTGAAGCGCGTCGATGTCTCCGTCGACGGCGGGCGCAACTGGCGCACCGCGAGGCTGGAAACGCCGGTGCTGTCCAAATGCCTGACGCGCTTCAACCTGGACTGGGTGTGGGACGGCTCCCCGGCCATCCTGCAGAGCCGCGCCATCGACGAGACCGGTTATGTGCAGCCCCGCCTGGCGCAACTGCGTGCGGTGCGCGGCGCGCGCTCGATCTATCACAACAACGCCATCCAGAGCTGGCAGGTGGCCGATGGCGGCGAGGTCTCCAATGTCCATGTTGACTAACGCCGGGCGCGCGGCACTGATGGCCTGCGCCGCCGCGCTGTGCGGGCATGCGGCAATGGCCGCCGCGCCGGAGGGCAGCGCGCGCGCGGCGCTCGGCCGCACCGCTACGCCGGCCGAGGTCAAGGCCTGGGATATCGATGTGCGCCCCGACTTCCAGGGCCTGCCCAGGGGCAGCGGCACGGTGTCGCGCGGCCAGGCCGTCTGGGACGGTAAATGCGCTTCGTGCCATGGCGATTTCGGCGAATCCAACGAAGTGTTCTCGCCCATCGTCGGCGGCACCACCGCCGAGGATATCAAGCGGGGGCGGGTAGCCTCGCTGACCGGCAACCAGCCTTACCGCACCACGCTGATGAAGGTCAGCACGGTCAGCACCCTGTGGGACTACATCCACCGCGCGATGCCGTGGAACGCACCCCGGAGCCTGTCCGCCGACGACGTCTACGCGGTTACGGCCTACCTGCTCAACCTGGGCGATATCGTGCCGGCGGACTTCACGCTGTCGGATCGCAATATCGCTGAGGTGCAGCAGAAAATGCCAAACCGCAATGGCATGACCCTGCAGCACGGCCTGTGGCCCGGGCGGGGCCAGGCGGATACGCACAATACGGCGTGCATGAAGGATTGCACGGCCACGGCCACGGTCAAGGTCGTGTCCACCATGCCGGCCTACGCCCGCGATGCCCACGGCGAGCTGGCCGCGCAGCAGCGCACTGTCGGCCCCACGCGCGGCTGGGCTGCCGGCGCCAGCGCGCCCGCAGCGCCGGCAGGCGTCACGGCGCAAGTGCCCGGCGCGCAGCTGGCTAGCCAGTACCAGTGCATGGCCTGCCACGCCACCGATCGCAAGCTGGTTGGCCCGAGCTTTGCCGAGGTCGCGCGCAAGTACAAAGGGCAGGATGCGCAGGACGCGCTCGCGCGCAAGATCCGGGCAGGCGGGCAAGGCGCCTGGGGCAGCATGCCGATGCCGCCGCAAGCGCAGATTCCCGATTCCGACCTGCGCACCGTGGTGGGGTGGATTCTTGAGGCAAAATAGCGGGCTGGCCGCCCCATGCCCGTGGCGTGGCCAGCGCGCCGCCGCGCCGGCCGTGCCGACAGGCAACACCGGCAGCGAGCGGGCTTTTCGCCGTCCCCACGGCTCTTCAAAGTTCGGAGCATATCCATGAAGCAGTTTGTCATCGCAACGCTGATGCTGGCTTGCGCCGCCTCGGCCAACGCTGCGGTCGATGCCGCCAAGGCCCAGGAAATCGCCAACAAGAACGCCTGCATGGGCTGCCACCAGGTCGACAAGAAGCTGGTTGGCCCGGCCTACAAGGACGTGGCGGCCAAGTACAAGGGCGACAAGAACGCGCTGGCAACGCTGACCAAGAAGGTCAAGGGTGGTGGTGCTGGCGTGTGGGGCCCGGTGCCGATGCCCGCCAATGCCGCCCTGAGCGATGCCGACCTGAAGACGGTCGTGGAGTGGGTGCTGGCAGGCGCCCCGGCCAAGTAAGCACAGCCAGGGCAAGCCCTGCCCGGACCGGTTACGGCTTCGGGACCAAGGGGCGCCGCTGGCGCCCCTGTGCGAGGGCGGCAATGCACCGCCCGCTGCCGCGCGAACAAGGCGCGGCAGGCCAACAGAAAACCAAGCCGGAACGGAAAACGCAGGAGAAAAGGAAACAATGCATTCAAAACGACGAGACGTATTGCGGGTCACCTCCGTGCTCGCACTGATGGCCGCCACCGGCCTGATCAGCAAGGCGCAGGCCGCGGAGTGGAACAAGACCGCCTTTGACGGCAAGAGCGTGGCCGATGTCATCAAGGCCTTTGGCGGCAGCGGAACCGAGAAGAGCACCGCCATCGTCTTTACCGCCCCAGACATCGCCGAGAACGGCGCCGTGGTGCCGGTCGCCGTGACCAGCAACATCCCTGGCACCGAGCAGATCGCCATCCTGGTGGAAAAGAACCCCAACACGCTGGCAGCGGATTTCATCATCCCGGCCGGCACCGAGCCCTTCGTCTCCACGCGGGTGAAGATGGGCCAGACCTCGATGGTGTACGCCGCCGTCAAGGCCGGCGGCAAATGGTACGTGGCGTCCAAGGAAATCAAGGTGACGCTGGGCGGCTGCGGCGGCTAAGGCCACGCTCCCATCCACCCAGGCGGGTTTCCCGCCCCACCACTACCTGAAAGAGGAAAGAACATGGCAGACCCGATGCGCGTACGTGCCGCCGAGAACGGCGGTGTGGTCGACGTCAAGATCCTGATGAAGCACGATATGGAAACCGGCCAGCGCAAGGACGCGTCCGGCAAGACCATTCCCGCCTGGCATATCCAGAGCGTGACGGCACAGTGCAAAGGCAAAGACGTATTCCAGGCCCAGTTCGGCCCGGCGGTGTCCAAGGACCCCTTCCTGAACTTCAAGTTCAAGGGCGGCGCCAAGGGCGACAAGGTCACGGTGACGTGGGTCGACAACCGCGGCGACAAGCGGACCGACGAAGCCACCATTTCCTGATCCGGCCAGACCGAGCGGGCGGCGGCATCCTCTGCTATGGTTCAGGTCGAATGTCGGGCCCGGGCCGGCGCATGTTGCGCGCGGGGGTACGACCGGAAGGATAGCAATCATGCGGCGAGCATTTATTCGAGCAACGGCGGCACTGGCGGCGATCGGCCTGACCGCCAAGGCAGCGGCGCAAGCGGCGCCGGCGGCTGCCGGCAAGGGCGGGCGCGTCAAGGTGGTCTATCAGTTGTCCGAAGGCACGGACCAGGCGGTGCGCGCCATGGCCAACCTGCGCAACCACCTGAACGCCGCGCCGGATACCAAGATCGTGGTGGTGGCGTTTGGCTACGGCGTGGACTTCATTGTGGAAGGCGCACGTGATGCGCGCGGCAATACCTTTGAGGCCGCCGTCGGTGCGCTGGCTGCGTCCGGCGTCGAGTTCCGCGTTTGCCGCAACACGCTCACGGCGCGCAAGATTCCTGAATCCAGCCTGCTGATGGAAGCCAAGGTGGTGCCGGCGGGCGTGGTCGAGGTGGCCAAGCTGCAATTCGATGAGGGCTACGCCTACCTCAAGCCGTAAGTAAGACCGGGCACAAGGCGGCGCACACCGGGCGCCACGCAACGGGAAGACAAGCAATAAGACCGGCCCGCGCGGCCTGGCGCCATTTGGCGGCAGGCTCCCGAGGCCCCGAGGAGAAGCCCCATGAAAACGATCAGACGCCGCCGCACCGGCGCCGCGCTGGCACTGGCCGGCACCGTGGCGCTTGCCGCCGCGGCGGTGCACGCCCAAGGCAGCACCGCCGAGGAAATCGCCAAGTACCGGCAGATGCTCGCCGAGGGCAACCCGGCGGAGCTGTGGGAAGCCGCGGGCGAAGAACTCTGGAAAAAGCCTGCCGGCCCCAAGAATGCCTCGCTCGAGCAATGCGACCTGGGCAAGGGCCCCGGCGTGACCAAGGGCGCCTAGATGAACGTGGAGCTGAACCATCCCGAAGAAAAGCGCGTGTACGCCCTTGGCCAGAAGATGTTCTTCTACCGTGGCGGTGCCTACGACTTCGCCTGCGCCACCTGCCACGCCGTGGACGGCCAGCGCATCCGGCTGCAAGAGCTGCCCAACCTGCTGACCAAGCAAGGCGCGCAAGCCGCCTACACCACGTGGCCCGCCTATCGCGTCTCGCAGGGCGAGGTCCGCTCGATGCAGCACCGCCTCTATGATTGCCTGCGCCAGCAGCGCTTTCCCGAGCCTGCCTACGGGTCCGACGTGATCACCGCGCTGAGCCTGTTCCTCGCCAGGAACGCGAACGGCGGCACGTATGACGGTCCGGCCATGAAGCGCTGAGGGAAGGGAGAGCAGAGATGAGACAAGCGCATAAATACGCACACGGCACGCTGGCCATGTTCGCCATGCTGGCCTGCCTGGGTGGCATGGCTCACGCAGACGATGGCGCCAAGCCGGCCAAGGCCACAAAGCCCGCCAACGTCACCACCAAGGTCGCCGCTGTCAGCGACGCCGACATGAAGAAGCTGATCGAAGGCTCCTTCACCTCCAAGGGCCCCGCCACGGTCGAAGGCGTGCTCGATCGCGATGCCATGCAGAAGGCTTGCAGCGACTACCCCGACCGCTCCAAGGTGCCGGCCGCGGTGGCCAGGAAGATCGAGGCCGCCGAGTTCAAGCAGATCAAGTACCCCACCGACAAGCAATGGCTGGGCGACTGGAAGGAGGGCGAGAAGACCGCCCAGAACGGCCGCGGCATGCAGTTCTCCGACACGGTCGGCAGCCCCAACGGCGCCAACTGCTACGCCTGCCACCAGATGACCAAGGCCGAGATCTCGTTTGGCAATATCGGCCCGTCGCTGTACCAGTACGGCAAGCTGCGCGGCGACTCCGAGGCGGTGCTCAAGTACACCTGGGGCAAGATCTGGGATTCCAGCGCGTTCTCGGCCTGCTCCAACATGCCGCGCTTCGGGCACAAGGGCATCCTCACCGAGCAGCAGATCCGCGACGTGATGGCGCTGCTGCTGGACCCGGCCTCGCCGGTCAACCAGTAAGGCGGCGCGATGACGCCTAGCCGCCTGGCCGGCTCCCTTTGGCACGCCCACGCGCGCGTGCTGCTGTTTGCCGCACTGGCCTGGAGCGGCGCGGCCGCCGCGCTGGAGGTGGGCGACACCGTGCGCCTGCCGCCGGTGCAGTTGCTCGACGGCCGGGTTGTCACCTCCGCCGACCTGGCCGGCAGGCCGCTGGTGGTGGAAGTCTGGGCATCGTGGTGCCCCTTCTGCGCGCTGCAGAACCCGCGCCTGCAAAAGCTCTACGACAGCACCGGGGGCGCGCGTGGCGGGTTGCAGGTGCTGGCACTCAGCATCGACAAGGATCCCAAGGACGCCGCCACCTACATGGCCAAACACGGCTACACCTTTGCGGCCGCGATGGACACGCCCGCCCTGCGCGCCGTGCTCGGCAAGCGCCGCGGCCTGCCCGAGCTGTACGTGATCGACGGCCACGGCAAGGTCGTGCAGAAGGAAGTCGGCGAGATGCTGGAAGAAGAAGTCGCTGCGCTGGCCAGGTACGCCACGCCAGCGCAGAAGTAGGCACATCGGCCGCATCGGCCACAAGATGCCGGGTCGCAAGAGCCAGACACCGGCGCATGACATGCACAGGACGAGACAATGAACCGACGCGAGTTCCTGCAGGTGCTGGCTATCGCCGGCGCCGGCGGCATGACCTTTCCCGCCACTGACGCACAAGCCGCGCAGGCCGCCGGCAAGCTCTATGACGTGCCGCGCTTCGGCAACGTGCACTTGCTGCATTTCACCGATTGCCACGCGCAACTGCGCCCGCTGCATTTCCGCGAGCCCAACGTCAACCTCGGCGTGGGCGATTACGCGGGCAAGCCGCCGCACCTGGTCGGGCAGGCCTTCCTGCGCCACTACGGGATCGCCCCCGGCAGCGCGCAGGCCCACGCCTTCACCTATCTCGATTTCACCGAAGCTGCGCGCCGCTACGGCAAGGTTGGCGGCTTCGCCCACCTCGCCACCCTGATCAAGCAGCTCAAGTCCGGCCGGCCCGGCGCGCTGCTGCTCGACGGCGGCGACACCTGGCAGGGCTCGGCCACCGCGCTGTGGACGCGCGGGCAAGACATGGTCGACGCCGCGCTGGCGCTGGGCGTGGACGTGATGACCCCGCACTGGGAGATGACGCTCGGCGCCGAACGCGTCACCGAGATCGTCGAGCGCGACTTCAAGGGCAAGGTCGCCTTCCTCGCGCAGAACATCAAGACCAACGACTTCGGAGACCCCGTCTTCGACCCCTACGTGATCCGCGAGATGAACGGCGTGCCGGTGGCCATCATCGGCCAGGCTTTCCCCTACACGCCGATCGCCAACCCGCGCTACTTCACACCCGACTGGACCTTCGGCATCCAGGAAGAAAACCTGCAGCAGGTCATCGACCAGGCGCGCGGCAAGGGTGCGCAGGTGGTCGTGCTGCTGTCGCACAACGGCATGGACGTGGACCTCAAGCTCGCTTCGCGCGTGCGCGGGCTCGACGCCATCCTCGGCGGCCACACGCACGACGGCATGCCCGCGCCGGTGCCGGTCAAGAACGCCGGCGGCACCACGCTGGTCACCAACGCAGGCTCCAACGGCAAGTTCCTCGGCGTGCTCGACTTCGACGTCAAGGGCGGCAAGGTCAGCGACTTCCGCTACCGCCTGCTGCCGGTCTTCGCCAACTACCTCGCCGCCGATCCCGCCATGGACGCGCTCATCGCCAAGGTGCGCGCGCCCTACGAGAAACAGCTCGGCGAAGTGCTCGCGCGCAACAGTGGCCTGCTGTACCGCCGCGGCAATTTCAACGGCACCTTCGACCAGCTGATCCTGGACGGGCTGATGGACGTGCAAGGCGCCGAGATTGCCTTCTCGCCCGGCTTCCGCTGGGGCACCACGCTGCTGCCGGGGCAGGCCATCACCATGGAACACCTGATGGACCAGACCGCCATCACCTATCCGCACACCACCGTCACCGCGATGAGCGGCGAGACCATCAAGACCATTCTCGAAGACGTGGCCGACAACCTCTTCAACCCGGATCCCTACTACCAGCAAGGCGGCGACATGGTGCGCGTGGGCGGCCTGCAATACACCATCGACCCCACTGCGGCGATGGGCCGGCGCATCACCGGGATGCACCTCAAGGGCCAGCCCATCGACGCCGCCAAGACCTACAAGGTAGCCGGCTGGGCACCCGTCTCGGAAGAAGCCCGCCAAGGCGGCAGCCCCCCGATCTGGGACCTGATGGCCCAGTGGCTGCGCGCCTCCGGCGAGGTCACGGCACGCCCGTTGAACCTGCCGACGGTGCGCGGCATGAGCGGCAACGCAGGCATGGCAACGTGATTGAACAGCCGCGAAAAACTGAGCTACAATCGTTCGTCACGGGCCGATAGCTCAGCTGGGAGAGCGCTGCGTTCGCAATGCAGAGGTCGGGAGTTCGATCCTCAGAGGTCGGGAGTTCGATCCTCCTTCGGTCCACCAGATTCGCGGTACAAGACAGCGCGCTACGTTTAACGACGTAGCGCGTTTTTTTGTTTGGGGCGGCACTCTCTCGCGCGCATGCCGACATCGCGCTGGACGTGATGGCGCGGTGCGCCCGCGCGGCGCACGTCGTTTCTCGTGGCTCACTGCGGCCGCTCGCGGCGGGTCTTCTGCGAAACCGGGACCACCGACGGATTTACGGCCGTGGATGCCGGTGCCGACGGCGCCGGGGACGGCCGCAACTGCATGGCGGGCGCATGCGGCAGCCGCACGGGCGCGATGCCCTCGGATCCTGGCAGCGCCTGGCCGTTGTCATAGCCGGTGGCGACAGCTTCCAGGTAGCCCGGCGCAAAAGTCTGCTCGGGCGTGACCAATGACTGAACCGGTGCGGCGGGCTGGGCATGGGCGATGCTGTTCGCGCAGAGCGCGAGCACGCGAATCAGCAGCACGCCTCGCCGCAGCGTGCGTATCGCGCCCTGCATACCCGAACAGGGCCGGCTCTCTCGTGGTTCATGGCAGTTGATGTGCATGACGGTTCTCCTATGGAGCGATGACGCCAGGCGGGACCGTGGGGGAGAAAACGTGCATCGGCGCCGCGCTCAGAACCCTTAACCGCATGGACCATGCCATCCGCCTGGCGGCGCCAATAGCGGATGTATCGCCACTTTTCCCGGTAAACCTGTTGGAGAACTGCAGACAGGCAGGCTGGCCACGGTTGGTCGGGCCGCAACACGCGATGGATGAAGGCTAGGGACGAATGCCCCGGTCCCGTTGTGGATAACTACGCAAAACCCTGGGGATAAGCAGGCAGGAAAGCTGTGCCCCGGCTGGGGGTGGGTTGTGGGGCGTATACGAACAACTTTCGGGCCGTTTTTGCGCGGCACGTATACGCCCACCGGATATCCCGCGAGATCGGGGTATTCCCTAGGACTTATCTTATTTGCAAGTCATTGAGCAGAAAGGGAAAAGCCGGCTTATCCACGGAAAAAGAGGCCGTTTACCTACTACTACTATATTGGTATACGTAAACAATAAAGAAAGACATAGGGCGACCATTGCGGCGGACGTATACGTTGTCCGCGTTCGACATGGCGCTTCGCAGGTATACCTCCGCCAGCCATCGCCCCAGCGTTTACGTCAGCTCAACGCGGCACCTTGAATGCTCTCCTTGCCAGCAAGGCCTCCTCGCGCGTCATACAGCCCTCCCGATGATCATTGACCAGGCCCATCGCCTGCATCAGCGCGTACATCGTGGTGGGGCCGACAAAGCGCCAGCCACGCTTCTTCAGGTCCTTGGACAGGGCGGTGGATTCTGGTGAGATGGCCATCGTGCGCAGTACTTCCGGCGTCAGGAGCTTGGGGCGGCTGGCCGGATCGGGCTCGAAGCGCCAGAAGTACGCGGCCAGCGACGGCTCCGTCTCCAGCAGTTCGCGGGCGCGCTGCGCGTTGTTGATGGCGGCCTCGATCTTGCCGCGGTGCCGCACGATGCCGGCGTCGCCCAGCAGCCGCTGGATATCGCGTTCGCCGAAGCGGGCCACCTTTTCAATCTCGAAGTTGGCGAAGGCGCGGCGAAATGCCTCGCGCTTGCGCAGGATGGTGAGCCAGCTCAGGCCGGCCTGGAAACCTTCCAGGCATAGCTTCTCGAACAGGCGCCGGTCGTCGTCAACGGGAAAGCCCCATTCGTTGTCGTGGTAATGGCAATAGTCTTCCAGCGTTCCGCACCAGCTGCAGCGCTGGCGCTCCGTGTCCGCCACGATGTTTGTCGCCGGTGGCGCCGCCTTCTTCGCTGCTTTCAGTGCCACCTTCTTCGGCACCTTCGTTGCCACCTTTTTTGCCACGTTGCTGTTTGCCGCCATGGGTGCTTTCTCCTTCGATCTGTCATCTTAAAGCGACTCGCGCGGCATGTCCCCCTTCGCGCGGCCTCATGGCGCATTTGCTACGATGCCGCCCGTGAAGGACGAATTTCTTAAGAGGACTGACATGGAAAAACGACTGGCGACCATCGAGGAAGACGGCTGGCAGCTCGACGACGGCGAGGTCATCGGCGAGGCGCACCCCGAGACGTTTTGGGTGCCGGCGCTGGCGGAGCGGCAGGCCCTGCAGGCCGGCCAGCTGGTGAAACTGATCTTTCGTATCGTCACCGCGGACGAGCAGGACCGCGAGGAGCAGCACGTGGAACGCATGTGGGTGACCGTGACCGGCCGCGACGGCGATCTCTACGGCGGCGAGCTGGACAACCAGCCCTATTGCACCGAGGAAATGGCGCCCGGCATGCCGCTCTGGTTCGAGGCGCGGCATGTGATCAATATCCATAAGGAGGGCGGCGACGAGTAAGCGCCTGGTCGGCTGGTGTTGCCTCGAAATGTCGTCCTGGCGTTACACTGGACGCGCAGGAAGCAGGCGGTGACCGGGGCCGGTAAACGCAGTATCCGCGCCAACGGCCGCCGCCTTCCCCAACCTTCTTAGGCGAAACCTGATCTGATGCGCTGGATATTCGGGGTGATTGGCCTGGTGCTCGGCTTGGTGGCGGCCGGGTTTGGCGGTGCGCTGACGGGCGCGGTACTCGGCTTCGGTTTTGGCTGGATGGTCAGCGACCGGCCTGCCCGGCCTCCCGGCGACGGCGAAGTGCGGGGCGCCCCGGCGGATCCGCTCGAAGCCCGTGTGCTCCGGCTCGAGCAGGAACTGTCCGCGCTGAGGCGCGAGATGGCGAGCCTGCGCGGCGAGACCGTGGGCACCCCATCGGCCACTTCAGCCACATCGGCCACTTTGGCCCCCGGCGCAGCGCCGGGTACGGTTGCGGCCGGCGAATTGCCATCTTTCGCACCGCCTGCCAGCGTCGCGGCGCCAGCCCCGTCCATCGCGGCGGCGATCCCGATCCCGGTTGTGGCGGCGCCCGCGCCGATCTCAACGCCTACTTCCGCGCCTGCAACCGCACCTGCAAGCGCGCGCCACGTTGAACCACCGCTTTCGTCCACGCTCGGGCCGCGCGAACCCGACTTCGTCGAGCGCGCGATATCCGCCGCGCGCGGCTGGCTGCTTGGCGGCAACAGCGTGGTGCGGGTTGGCATCCTGATCCTGTTCTTCGGCGTGGCGTTCCTGCTCAAGTACGCCTCGGACAACGCCATGCTGCCGGTCGAGTTCCGGCTGGCGGGCGTGGCGGCCGGCGCGGTGGTGCTGCTGCTGGCGGGCTGGCGCCTGCGCGAGCGGCGCGCGGGCTATGCGCTGGTGCTGCAGGGCGGCGGCGTGGGTGTGCTGTACCTCACGGTCTTTGCCGCCACCAAGCTCTACGGCCTGCTGCCGGCCGCGGCCGCCTTCCCGCTGATGGTGGCCATCTGCGTGCTCGCCGGTGGCCTCGCGGTGCTGCAGAACGCCCCGGCGCTGGCCTTCACGGGCAGCGCCGGCGGCTTCCTTGCCCCGGTGCTGATTTCAACCGGCGGCGGCAGCCATGTCATGCTGTTCAGCTACTACGCGCTGCTCAATGCCGGTATCTTTGCCATTGCCTGGTTCCGGGCCTGGCGCCAGCTCAACCTGCTTGGCTTTGCGTTTACCTTTGGTATCGGCAATGTATACCGGCATCGCGCTGCTCTATGCGCTGCGCCGGCAGGTCAGCCTGAGGGATTACGTGGACGGCACGCTGGTGTTCGGCACGCCGCTGCTGGCCATGGGGCTGCAGGCCGCGCTGGTGCGCAACATTCCATTCGCCATGGCATGGAGCGCGGTGGCGCTCGCGGCGTTCTACTTCGGGCTGGCGGCGTGGCTGGCGGCGCGCCGCGATCGCTTGGGGCTGCTGTTTGAGGCTGTGCTGGCGCTGGGCGTCATCTTTGCGTCGCTGGCGGTGCCGCTGGCGTTCGACGGGCGCACCACAAGCGCCGTATGGGCCGTGGAAGGCGCCGCCGTGGTGTGGGTGGGGGTGCGGCAGCAGCGGCGCCTGGCGCTGGCCAGCGGGCTGCTGCTGCAGCTGGCGGCCGGTGCGGCCTTTGCCGCCGGCAGCCTGTTCGAGGCCACGCAGCTGGCGTGGCCGGTGCTGAACAGCCGCTATGTGGGCACGCTGCTGCTGGCGGCGGCCGGCGTCTTCAGCGGCTGGCGCCTGCACGGGCGGCCCGAGGCGCGCGCCTGGTTCGCGCCATGCGCGCCGCTCGGCCTGGCCGCGGCGTTGTGGGGGCTGCTGTGGTGGCTGGGCGGCGGCGTGGCCGAGATCCACCACTGGTACGGCGTGTTCGGCTGGAAGCTGCGCGCGCTGTTTGCATGGCTCGCGCTGTTGGTGGTGCTGACCGCGTGGCTGGCGCACCTGGCGCGGCGCGTCCTGGCGTGGCAGCAGGCCAGCGTGCCGGCGCACGCCATGGCGCCGCTGCTGGCGGTGCTGGCCGTGGCCAGCTGCATCGTGCCGTCGGCGTCGCCTTTGCTTGGCTTCGGCGCGCTCGCCTGGCTGGTGGTGTTTGGCGCGGCCTGGCTGCTGCTGTGGCGGCAGCAGGGCGATGAGCGCGATGCCTTGCTGGCGCCCATGCATGCGCTGTTGTTCTGGACCGTGTGCGTGCTGTTGTCCACCGAGGCTTACTGGCGGCTGCGCGCCTATGTGCCCGAGGGCGCCTGGAGCTGGAGCGCCTGGGCCTATGGCTATGGCGCGCTGCTGGCGCTGCTCTCGGTGTGGGGCTGGCGCCTGCGCTGGCCGGTGGCGCGCTTCTCGAAGGCCTATCTGCTGTGGGGAGCGCTGCCGCTGGTGGCACTGCTGTGGCTGTGGAGCATTGCCAGCGTGGCCAGCGATGGCGACGCCGCACCGCTCTTCTACCTGCCGTTGCTCAACCCGCTCGATGTCGCCCAGCTGCTGGCCATGCTGGCCGTGGCATTGTGGCAGCACCGCCTTGCCGCGCAGGGCCTGGCCACGCGCCCGCGCGCGCTCGAGTACGCCGCGCTGGCCACGGTGTTCCTGTGGGTCAATGCCGCGCTGCTGCGCACGCTGCATCACCGCTTCGGCATCGGCTACGACGTGATGGACGTGCTGCGCTCGATCAACCTGCAGCTCGTGTTTCTCGCCGGCTGGGGCGCCTTCGCGCTGGCCGGGCTGTTCTGGGCCCGCCGCGACAGCCTGCTGCGCTTGTTTGCCGTGGCCTCGGCGCCGCTGGTGGTGGTGATGTGGCTGTGGACGCTATATGCCAACCTGACGCAGGCCGGCGCCATCCTGGGCCGCGCTCCGTTGCTCAACCCGCTGGACCTGGTGCAGGTGCTGGTCTATGGCCTGGCGGTGTTCTGGTTTGGTTCCTGTGGCTTAACGCGATGCTGCTGCGCACGCTGCATCACTGGACCGGCGTGCCCTACACGCTGCAGGCCTTGGGTAGCTCCACACTGGTACAGGCGTCGCTGTCGGTGTTCTGGACCGTGCTGGCGCTGATTACCATGGTGGCGGCCACCCGCCGGGGCGCGCGCGCGCTGTGGTTTGTCGGGGGCGCGCTACTGGGGGTGACGGTGGTCAAGCTGTTCCTGTTCGACCTGTCCTTCGTCAAGGGCATCGAGCGGATCATCTCGTTTATCGGCGTGGGCGTGCTGCTGCTGCTGATCGGCTACTTCTCGCCCCTGCCGCCGAAGGAAGAGGAGGCGACGTGATGCCGGCTTTCCGAACCGCAGGCGCGCGGGCGCTCCCGATCCTGGTGGCTGCGCTGTTGCCACCGCTATTGCTGCCCCTACCCGCACAGGCCGAACGCTTCGCGCTGGCCACCGACCGCGACGCGGCGTACTACGCCGTGACCCTGGATGCCGATGTCTATACCCACAGCGCGCGGGCCGGACTGGGCGACCTGCGCGTGCGCAACGGCGCCGGCGAATTGCTGCCGTATGCGCTGGACCTGCCGCCCGAGCCGGCGGCCGAGGCGCGCACGCTGCGCGATGTGCCGTGGTTCGCGCTGCCGGCCGCGCAGTCGCGCCAGGCCGCGCCCATGGGCGTGGTGATCGGCACCGACGGCGCGCTGCGCGCCGCCAGCACCCCGCCCGCGGCCGGCACGGCCGGGGCATGGCTGCTCGACCTGAGCCAGTTGCGCGACGACGCCAGCGCGGTGGTGATCGGGCTGCCGGAGGGCGACTACCAGGGCAGGGTGGATGTCGCCAGCAGCGACGACCTGCAGCACTGGCAGCCCGCGGGCGGCGCGCAGCTGTTGCGGCTGAGCCGCGAGGGCAGCTCGCTGAGCCAGGACCGCATTGCGCTGGGGCGCCTGCGGGCGCGTTACCTGCGGCTGCAGTGGCAGGGCGCGCCGCCCGCGCCGGCGCGCGTGCAGGTGGAGACGGTGGCGCTCAGCATGCCTTCTCCGCTGGCGCTGCAGTGGCGCGACGGCATCGTTGCCACGCAGGCCCAGCCCGGCGGCGACTACCTGTTCGACAGCGGCGGCCGTTTCCCTGCCGAGCGCGTGCGCATCCGCCTGCCGCAGTCCAATACGGTGGTGCAGGCCACGCTGTGGTCCCGGCCCGATGCGCAATCGTCCTGGCGCATGGTCAGCCGTGGACAGCTTTATCGCCTTGCCGGCGCGCAGGGCACCGAGCAGGAAAGCGCGCAGCTGGCGATCGGGCGCAATACGGATCGCCTCTGGCGCCTGAGCGTGGAGGCGCGCGCCGGCGGGCTTGGCGCCGGCATGCCGCTACTGGCGCTCGGCTGGCGCCCCGCCGTGGTGACCTTTGTCGCGCGCGGTGCGCCGCCGTTCTCGCTGGCGGTGGGCGAGCCCGCGGGCGCGGCGCAGGAGCCCGGTGCGGTCGCGCGGGCTGAGCTGCTGGCCGGGCCAGCGCCGGTGATCGCCGAAGCGCGGATTACCGCCATGACGGCATCGCCGCAAGCCGCAGCGGTGCCCGCCGACACCCAGCGCAACCGGCGCTTCGTCCTGTGGGGTGCGCTGCTGCTTGCGGTGGGCGTGCTCGGCTTGATGGCTTGGCGGCTGCTGCGGGCGCTGGGTGCGCAGCCCCCGCCCCCCGATTGAGCG
>NZ_AHJE01000016.1 GCF_000243095.1 Cupriavidus basilensis OR16
GCGCGCAAGATCCTGGCGCTGCATGCGCTGACCGACGCGGAGCAAGGCATCACCACCAATGTGGGCTGCGTGAAGGGCGGCATCGTGCCCAATATGGTGGCGCCGCATGCGCAGGCCGAGCTCGACGTGCGCTTCACCGCCGACACGGATATCGAGGCGCTGGTCGAGCAAGTGCGCGCCATCATCGAGGCCGAATCGCTGCCGCGCACCAAGGGCCGGATCACCGAGATGCGCCGCACCCGGCCGATGACCCAGACGCCCGCGGACCTGCTGGCGCTGTACCAGCGCGGCGCGCGGCAGCTGGGCTTCTCGGTAGAGGGCGAGTTCACCGGCGGCGCGGCCGATAGCGGGCTCACATCCTCGGTGGGCACGCCCACGCTGTGTGGCACCGGCCCGGTGGGCGGCCATGCGCACACCGTGCGCGAGTACTGCGAGCTGTCCACCTTCGTGCCCCGCGCACAGGCGGTGGCGCTCGCCATCCTCGCACTGCGCTGAGCCGGGGCATTTTTGCCTGCATCCGATTTCTAACCACTTTCACCACACCGCCATGCCGAACGTGCCATTCTCTCGCCGCAAGATCCTTCGTACCGGCCTCATCGCAGCGGCGTGCGCGTGCGCCGCGCCGCTGGGCGCGCACGCACAGGGCGCCTATCCCTCGCGTCCCATCACGCTGGTGGTGCCCTTCCCGCCCGGCGGGTCGGTGGACATCATGGCGCGCCAGTACTCGGAGCCGCTCTCGCGCATCCTTGGCGTGCCGGTGGTGGTCGACAACCGCCCGGGCGCCGGCGGCTCGGTCGCCACGCAATCCGTGGCGCGCAGCAAGCCCGATGGCTATACGCTGGTGGTCTCGTCCCAGAGCAGCCACCTAGCCAACCCGCTGACCCAGCCGAAGCTGGGCTACGACCCGATCAAGGATTTCGAGCCGGTCCGACGTGCCGACCATGGCCGAGCTGGGCTATCCGCAGCTCAACCTGAGCTCCTGGACGGGCATTGCCGCGCCTGCCGGCACGCCCGAGCCGGTGGTGCAAAAGCTCTACCAGGCGGTGCGCCAGGCCGCCAGCGAACCCGCCATGCAGACAGCACTGCGCGCGCGCGGCGTGTTCCCGCCCGAGGAGATGACCCCGGCCGCCTTCGAGCGGATGATGGCCGAGCGGATGCAGCGCTACGGCGAAGTGGTCCGCCGCGCCAAGATCTCGGCGGAGTGAGCGCGGGGGATCAAGGCTTGATGGTGGCCGCCCCGCCTTTCTCGCTCATCCCGCTCATCTCGCCCAAGCCGCCCGCGCGCAGCATGTCGATGACCAGTTGCATGGCGGGCGTGGGCGGGCGGCTCTTGCGCAGCACCAGCCCGTAAGGCGCAAGCCGGCCATGCAAGGCGACCGGCAGCGTGGCGATCATGTTCAGGTCTTCGTAGTAGCGGGCCACCGAGGTGGGCAGCACGGCGAGCATGTCGGACTCGCGCAGCACGGACAGCGTGGTGAGGATCGACGAGGTCTCCACCGTGCTCACCGGCGGCGGCACGCGGTTCTCGCGGAAGGTCTGGTCGATGATCTGGCGCATCGGGCTGGGATGCGGCTGGATGATCCACGCATATTCCGTCAACGCGGCCAGTTTCAGCTTGCCGCGCTCCGCCGCCGGATGCCCAACGCGGGTGACGATCGACAGCGCCTCCTCCCCTAGCGTCTCGAACGACAATTCCTCCGCCGGCCAGCCATCGGGGATGCGGCCCAGCACGATATCGATCTGGTCCTGCTGCAACGCGTGCACCAGCACATCGCTGGTGTCGATCTGCACGATGATGTGCAGGCGCGGATGCGCTTGCTTGAGCTTGACGATCACGTGGGTGAGCAGGTCCGGCGCCGGCGCCATGACCGCGCCCACGCGCACCTTGCCCACGTCGCCGGCCTGGATGGCGACGAGCTCCTCGCGCAGTTCGTCCATGTCGGCAAAGACCACCCGCGCGTAGCGCATCACCGCCTTGCCCGATACTGTCGGGTCCAGCCCACGCGCGTGGCGCGTAAAGAGCGATACGCCGAGCGCGTCTTCCAGTTCCTGCAAGGATTTGGTGGCGGCCGGCTGGGTCAGGGCCAGCCCTTCGGCCGCCTGGCGCAGCGAGGGCGACTCCGACAGCGCCAGCATCAGTTGCAGGTGCCGCATGCGCAGGCGCTTGCGGATGGATGCGCTGGATGGGATGGTCACCGCGATAATCTCCGAGAATAGGCGGATGGCGAACTCCGCTGTTTTGCTTATCGCGAATTCTCGCACAGGGCGCTGGCGGCAAACACGGATTGCCGCTTCAGGCGCTTGCCGCACTTCGCGCATGCCGCCGCCCCGGCCCGAGGTGCTTTCGGGGCTGTTTGGCAGCATTTCCATGCATTTGGCGTCAGATTCCGGGCCGGCGGAGGGCATTTCGGGCATACTGAATGACTCCCTCCCATTGCGAAGCCGGCGTTCTGGCTTCCCCCCTCGATGCCCGGCTACCAAACCAAGCAAGAGCGCATCGCCGTCGCGGGCGTTACCGACCTCGTCATTCGCTCGCTGCTGGACAAGCAGCAGTACTCCGACCCCCTTGGCGAGGCCGAACGCATGGGCATTTCTTCCGCCATGTGGCCGCTGTTCGGGCTGCTGTGGCCGTCCGGTGCGCACCTGGCCGCGCGTATGGCGCTGCGGCCGGTGGATGCCACCGAGCGGGTGCTGGAAATCGGCTGCGGGCTGGCGCTGGCCAGCCTGGTGGGACACCGCCGGGGCGCGGACGTGACCGCCAGCGACTGCCATCCGATGGCCGCCGCCTTCCTCGCGGAAAACGTGCGCCTGAACGGCCTGGCGCCAATGAAGTACCGGCACGGGCACTGGAGCGCCGCGGAGCATGAGCACGACGCCCCTGAAGGCGCCGGCCCGGCCCCCGCCGAGGTCCACGGCCATTTCGACCTGATCATCGGCAGCGACCTGCTCTACGAGCGCGATGCCAACGCCAACCTCGCCCACTTTATCGGGCGGCATGCCAGCCCCACGGTCGAGATCTGGATCGTCGACCCCGACCGCGGCAACCGGCCCGCCTTCAACCGGCAGATGGCCGAGCAGGGTTTCGCCATGCGCGAGGAAAAGCTCGACCGCGTGGCCGCGCCCGGCGTCGATGCTTACAAGGGCCGGCTGCTGGTCTATCGCTGGGCCATGGCTCTGCCGCCGACATCTGGCCTGCCCCTGCCGTAGGGCCGCAATGCCCCACACAAGGTTCTGGTAGTCACGCCTCGCGCACGCCGCTGGCATGCAAGGCTACGCTCACTGCGTCGATCCCGTCGGCGTCGAGGTCCCGCAGCGGATGCCGCACATGGCCGCCGCGCCAGCCGCGCAGCTTCATGGCGGCCTTGGTGGACTGAGGCTGGCCAAGTTTGCGTGCGACTGCACGCATCGGGTACCAGCGACGATGCAGGCCGCCGGCGTCCGCCGCGTTGCCAATACGCACCGCATCGTAAGTAGCCTTGACCAACTCAGGCAGCGCGCAACTGTTGGTGGAACTGACGCCGTCGAAGCCGAGCACCAGGGGCCCAAGCATTACGAGGTCGGAAGCAGCCAGCACGCGAATGCGGCCACTTACGCGGCCGACGAGCTGATCGACTGTGGTCGGATTGAGATCGCCTTGCTTGAGTGCGACCACTTGCGGCACATCGCACAGGCGCTCGATCAGCGGCACCGAGAGCGTGATACCGACGCCCGGCGCGTTGTAGATCATCACGCCGGTCCTGGATAGCGGTGCCACCTCTTCAAAGAAGCGCACGATCTGGCCATCGGTGACTTCCGACACGAACGGCGGCATCAGCATGGGCAATCCGCCAAGTTGGCCAGCCAGCGAGGTCAGCTCCTTCACCACGCGAATGTCCGCATGCGCTGTGCATAGCAACACGGGCACGCGATCGCTCACCACTTCCATTGCGTGGCGGAAGAGCGCTGCGCGCTCGGCGGTATCCATGGCCGGGAATTCACCGTAGGTGCCGCCGATCAGGAGGCCATCGTAGCCCAGGCCCAGCATGCGCTCGATGTTCTCCGTCAGCGCGGGGAGATCCAGACTGCCATCCGCCGCGAAGGGCGTGACTGCGATGTTGAACAGGCCGCAGGTGCGCGCCTGCGATTCATCTTGAGATTTCATAATGCCTCGGGTCAACCTTGTTACGTTTGCGGAGGGAAAAAGTAAGCGGGGCGAGCTGGGAATCGGCTGGCATACAAATAGGACTAGAAATCGAGCTGGCTAAGCGGGCGAATGCGCACGCCATCGCCTTCCAGCGCAACGCGCACCGCCCTGGCAATGGCAACCCCTTGCGGGTTGTCGCCATGCACGCTGATCGTGTGGACCCGCAGGTCGGCCTTGCGACCGCCAACGGTATGAATTGCCTGCTCCCGAACCGTCTGCAAGGCACGCGCGGCAATCTGGTAGATCAGCATCTTCTCGATGTCGGCGGGACTATCCCCGATGATCTTGCGCCGGCCAAAACCGTTCAGATCGTTAAAGCCGGGGTGCGCACCAACATCGACGCCTCGCGACAGTGCCTGGGCCGCAGTCTGGTGCATGACGACGGCATCGCTGCCATGAAAGCCGCAGGCCACGTTGACCGATGTGACGATGGCCAGCATGGCGCCGTCGCCCCCTATTTCATAAGAGCCGAAGCTCTCGCCCAGGTCTGAGTTCAGATCGACTTCCCGCACGTTCTTTCTCCGAAACGCCACCCGGCGCCGCTTGGTATACCACTGGCACGCAAAATGCATGCCATTTACCAGGCAGCAGAATCCTGATGGCCGCATCCCCAAAATCGGGCATTTCAACTGGAGAAAGCATGACAAGCAAGTTGCAGAAAATGGTTAGTACCGTGGCGGCTGCCGCGGCCTTGCTGGCAGGCGCAGCCCACGCTGCGGAGCTGAACTTCGCGAGCTGGGGCGGCGCCTACCAGGGCGCGATCCGCGAGGCCTGGTTGAAGCCGTTCGCCAAGGACACCGGGGTCAAGGTGACGGAAGACACCGATCCGCAAGTCGCGAAGATCCGCGCCATGATCGACACCAAGACGGTGAACTGGGATGTGGTGACGGAGAACAGCGCGCGGCTTACGCGCGGCATCAAGCTGGGCGTGTTTGAAAAAATCACGCCCGAGATGGTGGATCAGAAGCACGTGATCCGCGGCGCGCGCAACGACTATGGCGTGCCGTCCGAGATCTTCTCGACCGTGGTGGGTTTCTCGTCCAAGACATTCCCCACCGGCAAGCCCCAACCTTCCACCTTCGCGGATTTCTGGGATGTGGCTAAGTTCCCGGGCAAGCGCACGCTGCAGGACGATCCGGCCACCGTCATCGAGGCCGCGCTGATCGCCGACGGCGTTGCGCCCGCCGACGTCTACAAGGTGCTCGCCACGCCCGCGGGCGTGGACCGCGCCATGAAGCAGATCGAGAAGATCAAGCCAAGCGTCGCCATGTGGTGGAAGAACGGCGCCGAACCGGTCAACGCGCTGGGCAGCGGCGAGGTCGTCATGGCGCTGGGCTGGAACGGCCGCTTCCAGGCCGGCATCGATTCCGGGCTGCCGATCCAGATGGGTTGGGGCAACGCCGTGGCGCAGGTTGGCTACTTTGCCCTGGTCAAGGGTGCGCCTCATCGCGACGAAGCCCTGAAGCTGCTGAACTACATGATCCAGCCGAAGAACCAGGCCGAGTTCAGCAAGCACATCGCCTACGGCCCCACCACCGAAGCCGCCTTTCCCCTGATCGACGAGGCTCGCAAGCAGCGCCTGCCTTCCACGCCAGAGCGGCTGAAGAGCGCGTTGTTCCTCGATTCCGAGTTCTGGGAAAAGCAGGGGCCGGCCATCGTCGAGCGCTACAACCAGATCCGCGCACGTTGATTCGTACCACCGCGAGGTAACTGCATCATGACAGGCACCGCCCTGCCCCTTCCCCCGCCTCGACCGCACCCGCCGCGAGGCAGGCGCGCCGCCGTCCGAGCCGCGCGGCGGTGCTCGCCAGCTTGCCGTTGCTGCTCTTCCTGCTGTGCTTCTTTGTCGGGCCCATCGCGGGCCTGCTCAAGGAAGGCTTCTATCAGGACGGCGTGGCGACGCTGGCCAACTACCGCCACCTGATCGACACGCCAATCTACCGGATCGTGCTGGGCAACACCTTCGCCATCGCCGCGGCGGTGACGCTGTCCTGCGTGCTGATGAGCTACCCACTCGCCTACCTGATGGCCAGCGTGCGGCCCAATGTGGCCAGGCTGCTGTTCTTCGCGGTGCTGCTACCGTTCTGGTCGAGCGCGCTGGTGCGCACCTCCGCCTGGATCGCGCTGCTGGGCAAGAACGGGCCGCTCAACGCCCTCCTGACCGGCGCCGGCATCCTCGACCAGCCGATGGCCTTCCTCTACAACTTCACCGGCGTGATGATCGGCATGACCCATGTGCTGATGCCCTTCGTGGTGCTGCCGCTCTATGCCTCGTTCCGCTCGCTGGACCACACCCTGGTGCAGGCCGCGCAGAGCCTGGGCGCGGGATCGGTGAGCATCTTCAGCCGCGTGGTGCTGCCGCTGACCAGCCCCGGGGTGGTGGCGGGCGGCATCATCGTCTTCATGAATGCGGTGGGCTACTACATCACGCCCTCGCTGATGGGTGGCCCGGCCCAGCGCATGGTGGCCGAGCTGATTTCCTACAACATCACCGAGGAACTGAACTGGGGCCTGGCCGCGGCGTTAGCCGCCGTGCTGCTGCTCACGGTGCTGGCATCGCTGTGGCTCTTCAATCGCCTGTTCGGCCTGGACAAGCTGATCGCCGGTTCGGCTGGCAAGGGCAGCAGCACGTCGGGCACGGGGCGCACCCCTGGCGGGCGGCTCGCCGTCGCCGCCGGCATCGCCTGCGCCGTGTTCCTGGTGCTGCCGATCGTCATCGTGATCCCGATGAGCTTCGGCACCACAGATTTCCCGGTGTTCCCGCCGCCGCAGTATGGGCTGCGCTGGTACGCCAGTTTCTTCGACGACGCCAAATGGCTCGATGCCCTTTGGTCGAGCCTGCGCGTGGGCGCGATCGTCACGGTGCTAGCCACCCTGCTTGGCACCGCCGCGGCGCTGGGCGTGCACAAGATGGCGTCGGCGCGCAAGGGCTGGCTTGATGCCCTGTTCGTCGTGCCAATGTCGGTGCCCGCGATCATCACCGCGGTGTCGCTCTACTACCTGCTGGCGCCGCTGGGCTGGGTGGCCAACTCGCTGGCGATCGTCATCGGCCATACCGTGCTGGCCACGCCCTACGTCTACATCACGGTACGCGCCGCGCTGCGCAGTTTCGATCCCAGCCTGGAACTGGCAGCGCTGAGCCTGGGCGCCCCGTGGCCGACCATGTTCCGGCTGGTGATGCTGCCGGCGCTGCTGCCCAGTCTCGTCGGCGGCGCGGTGTTCGCCTTCGTGACCTCGTTCGACGACGTCGTGATGGCGCTGTTCCTCACCACCATCCGCAACCGCACGCTGCCCAAGCTGATGTACGAGGGCCTGGCGCACGATTTCGATCCAACGGTGATCTCCGCGTCCTGCGTGCTGATTGCCGCCACCGCGCTCATCCTGATGGCCAACCAGTTGCTCGGAAAGAAGAAAGGAGCATGACGATGCAAGCCACTCTCTCGCCAACCGCGCCCCCGCCCTTTGCGGCGCCGCCGGTGCTGCACCTCTCCGAGCGCCCCGAGGCCCAGGGCAAGGACATCTCGGTGCGCGCCGTGCGCAAGTCCTATGGTAGCGCGGTCGCGCTGCCGGATGTCTCGCTATCGGTGGCACGCGGCGAATTCTGTACCCTGCTTGGCGCCTCGGGCTCGGGCAAGACCACGCTGCTGAAGATCATCGCCGGCTTCGAAGCGCCCGACACCGGCAGCGTGCATATCGCCGGCCGTGACGTCACCCACACGCCGATCGCCGATCGCAATATCGGCATGGTGTTCCAGAACTACGCGCTGTTCCCCCATATGTCGGTGTTCGAGAACGTAGCCTTTGCGCTGCGCATGCGGCGTCTCAACCACGACGACATCAAGCGGCGCGTCGGCGAAGCGCTCGAACTGGTGAGCTTGCAGGCCCTGGCAGCGCGCCTGCCGCGCGAGCTCTCGGGCGGGCAGCAGCAGCGCGTGGCGCTGGCCCGTGCGCTGGTCTTCATGCCTGACGTGTTGCTGATGGACGAACCGCTTGGCGCACTCGACAAGAACCTGCGGCAGGCGATCCAGTTGCAACTCAAGAAGCTGCACCACGACCTCGGACTGACGGTGGTCTTCGTCACCCACGACCAGGAGGAAGCCATGAACCTGTCGGACCGTATCGTCATCCTGGACCAAGGCCGCATCGTGCAGGCGGGCGCGCCCGCGGCGCTGTACCGCTCGCCCGACACGCCGTTCGTCGCGGGCTTCCTGGGTGAATGCAACTTCCTCGAAGAACCCGCCCGCGTGCTCGGCATCCGGCCGGAAAACGTACGCGTTGGCGCGCAACTCGGCGCATCGGACGTACGGCACGAGGGCCGCGTGGTGGCGTCGACCTTCTGCGGCCTGCACTGGAAGGTCTTCATCGCCTGGCGGGACAGGACCATCGTCGCCTATTCGCCCGCCGGCAGCGCTGGTACCGATCACGAGCCCGGGCGGCTCGTAGCCTGGGGGTTCAACTCCGGCGACGCCATGGCATTCGCCATCCAATGAAGGCCGATGGGCACCAGCAGCGCGTCACAACAATCACTACCGCACCAACATGAAAACACTGACAAAGATCGAGACAGACCACGGCGCCACCGCAAGCGAGCCGGAAGACATCGCGCCAATCTCGACCACGCCGGCCGGGGACATCCCGGACCTGGCGGGCGATGCTTACAACACGCTGCTCGAGATGATCCAGGTGGGCCGCTTGCGCACCGAAACGCCGCTGCAGGAGCGCGCGCTGGCGGCAACGCTGGGCATCTCGCGCACGCCGCTGCGCGAAGCCATGAGCCGGCTCATCGGCGGCGGCTTTGCCGTGCGCACGCCGCGCGGGCAGCTCATGATCAAGGAGCCCACCCTGCGCCAGTACCTGGAGATCCTGCAAATGCGGGGCCTGCTGGAAAGCGAAGCCGCCGCCCAGGCCGCGACCCGGATGGACCCCAAGCATGCGCAATTCGTCATCGCCCAGGTGGAAGCGCACCTGCTGGCGCGCAACACCACCAAGGACGAAAACCACAGGATCGATAACCTGCTGCACGACACCGTCGCCACGGCCAGCGGCAACCAGATGCTGGCGCAGACGATCCATGACCTGCGCATCAAGGCCAGATGCTTCGACCAGAACGGTGCGCCCGAGCGCTTCGAGCCCTGCGCGCGTGAGCATATCGCCATCCTGCAGGCCATTGTCGAGCGCAACCCCGATGCGGCGCGCGCCGCCATGAGCCTGCACCTCGCCAACGCCCGCGCTGGCCTGGTAGCGCGCCATACCAACTTGTGACTTCGTATGTCCATCAACGCGTCCATCAACACGTCCATCAACCAGCAGATTCATCCATGACAAGTACATCGCGCATTGACGAAAGCGCAAAGGGCGTCTTCATCATCTCCGCGACCCCCTTCACGGAACAGGGGGCGCTCGACCTGGAGAGCACCGACAGCCTGGTCGATTTCTACCTCGGCAAGAAGGTCGCGGGCATGACCATCCTCGGCATGATGGGCGAAGCGCCCAAGCTGTCGGAGGAGGAGTCCATGATCTTCGTGCGCCGCGTCCTCGAGCGGGTCGATGGCCGGGTGCCGGTGATCATCGGGGTGAGCCATGCGTCGAACCAGCATGTGGAGCGGCTGGCGAAGACCTCGATGGCGCTCGGCGCGGCCGGGGTCATGCTGGCGCCAGTGGCAAACCTCAGGACCGACGACCAGGTCCATGGCTACTACGCCGCCATTGCGCGCCTGCTTGGACCGGACATACCGATCTGCCTGCAGGACTTCCCTCAGGCCACGGGCGTCTATACCTCGGTCGACGTCATCTTGCGGATGGTGCGGGAATTTCCGCAGGTGGTGATGTTCAAGCACGAGGAGCTGCCCGGCCTGCGCAAGCTCTCGCAGATCCGTGCCCGGAGCGAGGCGGAAGGCCTGCGCCGCATCAGCATCCTGGCCGGCAATGGCGGGCTGTTCCTGCCGCAGGAGATGCTGCGCGGCGCGGACGGCGCGATGACCGGATTCGCCTACCCTGAGATGCTGGTCCAGGTCTGCGACCTTTTCGCCCAGGATAAGGCCGGTGAAGCCGAAGACCTGTTCAACCTGTACCTGCCGCTGCTGCGCCATGAGTTCCAGTACGGCATCGGCCTCGGACTGCGCAAGGAAACCCTGCGCCGGCGCGGCGCGATTGCCAGTGCCGCGGTGCGCAAGCCCGGACCGGTGCTGGATGCAACCGACCTTGCGGAGCTGGAGCGGCTGATTGGCCGCCTGGAAGCAAGTTTGGCGAACGCCGGCCACGTCGCTCACTGACGCCAGGGGAAACAGCATGACTTTCGACTTCTGCATCACCAGCGCATCGATCGTGGACGGCAGCGGCAGACCCGCCTTCGTTGGCGACGTTGCCATAAAGGATGGGAAGATCGCCGCCATGGGTGAGCTTGCTCACGCCAGCGCAGTGGAACGCATCGATGGCCGCGGCCGGGTCGTCGCCCCGGGCTTCATCGACGTCCATACGCACGACGACCGCGCCCTGCTGATGCCCGGCGCCATGACGGCAAAGCTGTCCCAGGGGGTGACGACCGTCGTCACCGGCAATTGCGGGCTTAGCCTGGCGCCTGCGCGGCCGGGGACGGCCATCCCCCCTCCGCTGGACCTGATCGCCACGCCGGATTGGCTACGTTTTCCGGCCTTCCGCGATTACCTCGACGCCCTGGAAGCGAACGGGACCGCGGTCAACGCTGTCTGCCTTGTGGGCCACCTGACGTTGCGGGCCAGCGTCATGGACAACCTGGAACGCCCGGCCACCCCAGCCGAATGCGATGCCATGCAGCGCCTGCTGGCAGACGCGCTCGAGGCAGGTGCCTGGGGCATGTCCACCGGCACCTTCTATCCGCCCGCGCGGCTTGCCACCACCGACGAAATCGTCGCGGTAGGCGAGCCCCTGCGGGCCCATGGCGCGCTCTATGCCACCCATATGCGCAACGAAGCCGAGAAGATCATCGATGCGTTGGACGAAACCTTCGAGATCGGCAGGCGGCTTGGCGTACGCGTATTGATCTCGCACCACAAGCTGGCGGGCATCGCCAATCACGGGCGCTCCGCCGAGACGCTGCAGCACATCGCAGCCGCGATGCAAACGCAGCCGGTATCGCTTGATTGCTACCCCTACAACGCGTCTTCCACCGTACTGCGGCCGGAGTTCGTGGCGCGCGCCGCCGCCGTGATGGTCAGCTGGTCCACGCCGCATCCAGAACATGCCGGCAGGCTGCTCGCCGATATTGCGCGCGAGATGGGCTGCGACGATGAACAAGCCGCCGCGCGCCTGGCACCGGCCGGCGCCGTCTACTTCATGATGGACGAGGCCGACGTGCGCCGCATCCTTGCCTTCCCCAAGGCCATGATCGGCTCGGACGGCATGCCGCACGACGAGCATCCCCACCCGCGCCTGTGGGGGACGTTTCCCCGAGTGCTGGGGCACTACTCCCGCGAGGAACAGCTTTTTCCGCTGGTAACGGCAATCCACAAGATGAGCGGCCTCACCGCCGGCGAGCTCGGCATCGCCGACCGTGGCCATATCGCCATCGGCCAGGCGGCCGATCTTGTGCTGTTCGACCCGGACACGGTCGGGGATCGCGCGACCTTCGCCAAGCCGGCCACGCTATCGGCAGGTATCGAGAGCGTCTGGGTCAACGGACGGCTGGCTTTCGCGAAAGGAGAAGTGCGGGACGATCGCGCGGGACGTGTATTGACCAGGACACCATCACAGGCCGTGCAAGCGTAGCAATCCGTTTGGCACGTGTATTGCTTGCACTCCATTGGCATACCAATGGCACACAAACCTCATATCAACCACCAACGCAATGTCATGGGCGATCGCTCGATGCCCATGGGCGCGTATAGGAAAGCAGCGCAAGCCATGTCTGTTCTTAGCTTAGATACCCGCCTGGCGTCCCGCCTGAGCGCCGCGCGGCCCTCGGCCACGGGGGCTGTTGCCGAAGCCGCCCGCCTCATGGTGGCGCAAGGCCACGCAGTCATCAGCCTGGCCGAGGGGGAACTCGACTTCGATACGCCCGCGCACATCCGGCAGGCTGCCGTCGCCGGCATCATGGACGGGCATACGCGCTACACAAACGTGGCAGGCACGCCCCAACTCAGGGCCGCGATCGTGCGCAAGTTTGCGCGCGACAATGTCCTGCACTATGACGAGAGCGAGGTCATTGCCGCGACGGGCGCAAAGCAGATTCTCTTCAATGCCTTGCTGGCCACCATCAACGACGGGGACGAGGCCATTGTCGTGGCGCCCTACTGGGTGTCCTATTCCGAGATGGTGCGCATTGCCGGCGGTACGCCGGTGGCTGTGACGCCGGCGGCCGAAGACGGCTTCAAGCTGACGCCGGACGCACTCGCCGCCGCCATCACGCCCAGGACACGCTGGCTGATGCTGAACTCGCCCTGCAATCCTTCCGGATCGCTCTACTCCGCCGACGAACTGCGTGGACTGGCGGATGTGCTGCGCGTGCATCCCCGCGTGCTGGTGATGTCCGACGACATCTATGAAAAGATCGTGTTCGAAGGCGAGTTCTGCTCCTTCGCGCAGGCGGCACCGGACATGAAGGCGCGCACACTCACCATCAATGGCGTCTCCAAGGCTTACGCGATGACGGGGTGGCGGCTGGGCTACGCCGGCGGCCCGCTGTGGCTGGTCAAAGCGCTGGAGATGTTGCAATCCCAAAGCACCAGCAACCCCAGCTCGGTTAGCCAGGCCGCCGCCATCGCCGCGCTCGACGGGCCGCAGGACTTCCTGGAGGACTGGATGGTACGCCTGCGCTGGCGCCGGGACCTTGCCGTCGATCTGCTCGCGGGGGCGGCACCGTTGTTGACCATGCGCACGCCGCCCGCGGCCTTCTACCTCTATGCGGATTGCAGCGGAACGATTGGCATGCGCACGCCGGGCGGCAACCTCATCGAAAGCGACCTGGACCTGGCGCGCTACCTGCTGGAGGAAGCGGGTGTCGCGGTCGTGCCCGGCACGGCTTTCGGCCTGGCGCCGTACCTGCGGTTTGCCTATGCGGTTTCCGATGACCGGCTGCGCATGGCTTGCGCGCAGATCGTCCAGGCCTGCCGCAGGCTGTCCAGGCCATGAAAGCAGCGGACATGGATGCACCGGCGCATACCGGGAGCGCGGCGGAGCCCGGGCCTGCGCACCAGCACCTGCGCGACGGATGGCTCATCGAGCCCGCCGGCGACCGCTGCCTGTTGATCCGCCTCGGCAACCGGGTAGATGCCGAGGTCAGCCAGACGGTGCACGCGGTGACGGCATGGCTGTCCAGCCGCGCCCTGCCCGGCGTCATCGACGTGGTGCCCGCGTTCACCACGGTGGCGGTCCACTACCGGCCCGTGCCGTTGCCAAGCGGCAAGGGCTCCGCCTCCCAGTCCCTGAGCGCGGCCATAGACCGGCTCCTGTCACAAGGCGTGCCCAGAATCGCCGGCTCCGGGCGCCTGGTGGAAATTCCGGTGTGCTACGGCGGTGAGTACGGCCCCGACCTGGAAGACGTCGCGCACCAATGCGGAATCTCCACCGGTGAGGTCATCCGCCTGCATACCGCCGCGCCGCTCGTCCTCTATACGTTCTTCTTCGCGCCAGGCACCCCGTTCGCGGGACCGCTGGATCCCAGGCTGCAGGTGCTACGGCGCGCAGTGCCGCGTACCCGTGTGCCGGCCGGCTCCGTGGCGATCGCCAACGGGATCTCCTCCATCTACCCGACTGAATCCCCCGGCGGGTGGAACCTCATCGGCCGTACGCCCTGGACCTTGTTCGACATCCGCAAGAGCCCTCCGACGCGCCTGCAGATCGGCGACCGCATGCAATTCATGCCGATCACGCCGCGCGAGTTCGAAGCGCTCCAGGAGCCACACCAATGAACCATATGCTGGTTGAGAAGCCCGGGGTGTTTTCCCTCCTCCAGGACACGGGGCGCTACGGCTACCAGCGCTACGGCGTGCCGGTCAACGGGCCGATGGACGAGTGGGCGCACCGCGTCGCCAATGCCCTGGTAGGCAATGGCGAGGAGGCCGCCACCCTCGAATGCACGCTGAAGGGACCCAGTGTCAGCTTCTCACGCAACACCTTGATCGCCCTGAGCGGCGCGGATATGCGGGTCACCGCGGGCGGCGCCCAGATCCCCATGCACTGTGCCGTCATGCTGCGCCACGGCGTACGGCTGGAGTTCGGCGAGCGCAGGTCGGGTGCCCGTCTCTATCTCGCGGTGCGGGGTGGATTCGATGCCCCGCTTGTGCTGGGCAGCCGCAGCACCTACGTGCGCGGCAGCTTCGGCGGCTTCGAAGGCCGCGCGTTGCGCCGAGGCGACCGGGTGCCGGTGGCGTCGCCAAGGGGAGAAGTCCTGGAACTCGAGCGCATGATGATCCAGAGCGGCATGTCCTTCGTCGCCGCGGCGGCACCGGACACCGCACCGCTGTCATCGGCCACGCAGGCGCTGCGCTTCGTGCCTGGCCCGCAGTGGCAGTCCTTCACCAGCCAGGCCCAGCGCGACTTCGAATCCGAGTGCTTCCGGCTTTCAGCGCAATCCGACCGCATGGGCTACCGGCTGGAAGGTCCCGAGTTGAGATTGGCGCAGCCACTGGAAATGATCTCCGAAGTCGTGACCTTCGGCACCGTCCAAGTGCCGCCGGGGGGTAGTCCCATCGTGCTGATGGCCGACCGCCAGAGCGCCGGCGGGTATCCGAAGCTGGCCTATGTCGCCAGTGCCGACCTGCCCGCGCTGGCGCAAGCCCTGCCAGGCGATGCGCTGCGCTTCCAGGCCGTCACCCAAGCCCGGGCAGAGGCACTCTGCCTGGAAGTCGAAGATCGCTTTGCCCGCGTCAGGGTGCTGGCCGCAAAGGCGCTGGGCCTCCTCGTCCAATAATGCAAAAGGAATCCATCATGCCGTTCATCGATATCAACTGCGATATGGGCGAGAGCTTCGGGCCCTGGGTCATGGGCAACGACCGCGCGATCCTGCAGCATGTCACCTCCGCCAACATTGCCTGCGGATTCCATGCCGGGGATCCGGACACGATGCTCGAGACGGTCCGCGCGGCCGCGGCCGCCGGCGTGGCGGTTGGCGCGCATCCGGGACTCCCCGATCTGCAGGGCTTCGGCCGCCGCGCCATGGCCATGACGCCAGGCGAGGTCTATGCCCTCATTGTGTATCAGGTGGGGGCCATGCTGGGCGTCACCCGCGCGGTGGGGGTCCCCCTGCACCACGTGAAGACACACGGCGCGCTCTACAACATGACAGCGCGCGACCCGGCGCTTGCCCAGGCGGTAGCGCAGGCCGTGCACGACATCGATCCCAAGCTGATGGTCTACGTCGCCAACGCCAACATGGCGAGCGCCGCCCGCGCGATGGGCCTGCGCGTGGCCTTCGAGGTCTATGCGGACCGCAGCTACCAGGACGACGGCACGCTGACCCCACGCTCCGAGCCGCACGCGATGATCGAAGACGTGGCGGAATCGATCGCGCAGGTCAAGCGCATGGTGACCGATGGCAGCGTGATCTCGCTCGCAGGCAAGACCGTTCCCATCGCAGCCGACACGCTCTGCATCCATGGCGACCAGCCCGGCGCGGCGGTGTTCGCGGCGCGTATCCGCGCCGCGTTCGATGCCGATGGCATCGGCGTGCGGCCCGTCTGACGTATTTCGCCACTCACGCACGAAACGCTCCCTATTCCGACCGACCCTCCCCGAACCAAGGTGATCCTCATGTTTTCCAAGCTCACTCCGCCCCGAAAGCACACGTTAAACCTCGCGGCGTGCACCGTTGCGCTGGCGCTCGGCGTGCTGTCCGGCACCGACGCGCATGCGCAGACGCGCGGCGGCACGTTGCGCGCGATCGCGCAGCCCGAGCCACCCACGCTCATGCTTGGCCTCAATCAGCAAACGCCCACCCAATACGTGGCGGGCAAGATCTATGAAAGCCTGCTGACGTGGACGCCGGACATGAAGCCTAAGCCGGGCCTGGCCAGGTCCTGGACCATTTCGCCCGACGGCAAGGTCTACACGTTCGAGTTGCAGCCGAACGTCAAGTGGCACGATGGCAAGCCGTTCTCGGCAGACGACGTTGTGTTCTCGGTCGACAAGTTCCTGCGCACGGTGCACCCGCGCGCGCGGGTCATCATCGAGCAGTTCGTGGACACCGTGAAGGCACTCGGCCCAAACAAGGTGCAGATCACGCTGAAGGCGCCATTTGCTCCGTTTCTGAAAGCCTTCGTCAGCGACAACATGCCGATCGTGCCCAAGCACATCTATGACGGCACCGACTACGCCAAGAACCCGGCCAACCAGACACCAATCGGGACCGGCCCGTTCAAGTTCAAGGAGTGGAAGAAGGGCGCGTACATCATCCTCACGCGCAACCCCGATTACTGGCAGGCCGGCAAGCCGTACCTGGACGAGATCGTCTTCAACGTGATTCCCGATGCGGCCTCGCGCGCGGTTGCTTTCGAGCGCGGCGACGTTCAGGTGGTGAGTGCCGGTGACGTGGACAACGTGGAGGTGAAACGTCTCAAGGCGCTGCCGGGCGTGCAATACACGACCAAGGGCTGGGAGATGTTCTCCAAGCTGGCCTATATCCAGATGAACCAGCGCAAGCCGCCCTTCGACAACGTCAAGGTGCGCCAGGCTGTCATGGAGGCCATCAACCGCAAGTTCGTCGTGAACAGCATCTTCTTCGGTCTGGGCAAGGTCGCCACCGGTCCGATTTCTTCCACCACGCCGTTCTACGATGCCAACGTGCCGGCCTACAACTTCGAGCTGAAGAAGGCGCGTGCGCTGATCAAGGAGTCGGGTGTCGACCCCGCGAAGACGCCGATCAAGATCCTGTCGTATCCCTACGGCGCGACCTGGGACCGGCTCGGCGAGTACACGCGCCAAAGCCTCGAACAGCTCGGCTTCAAGGTCGAGATGGAGTCGGCGGATGCGGGCACATGGGCCAAGCGCGTCTCGGATTTCGATTTCGACCTGACCTTCAGCTTCACGTCGCAATATGGCGATCCGGCGCTGGGCGTCTCGCGTCTTTACCTGGCCCGCAACATGGTCAAGGGCTCTGCGTTCGTCAACAACCAGGGATATCGGAACGACGCGGTCGACGCGATGTGGGACAAGGCTGCCGCCGCGACGTCCAACGACGAGCGCCAGAAGCTGTACTCCAGCATCCAGAAGACACTCGTGGAGGAGGTGGCGAACGGGTACCTGTTCGAGATGGAAATCCCGACGCTCTACAGCGCGAAGGTGCACAACCTGATCCAGACGGCGATCGGTCTTAACGACACGTTCGCCGATGCCTACATCGACAAGTAAGCACCCGTGCGCGGCGATGCGCCGGGCAAGTTGTACGGCGCATCGCGTTCCCCCTCGTCAGCTTTCTTGGAATCTATTCCGTGGATAAGGCACTGTCAGTGTTCGCGCGGCTCGGCAAGGCAGCCCTGGTCGTGCTGGGCGTCGTCGTCATCAACTTCCTGCTGATCCGCCTGGCGCCCGGCGATCCGGCCGCCGTGCTGGCGGGCGAATCGGGGGCCTCCGACCCCACCTACGTGGCACAGCTACGGCAAGAGTTCGGCCTCGACAAGCCGGTCTATGTCCAGTTGGCGAGCTACCTGAACGGCATGGCGCACCTCGACCTGGGTTACTCGTACCGGGAACGCCTGCCGGTGCTCGACATCATTCTCGACCGCCTGCCGGCCACACTGCTGCTGATGTCGTGCGCGTTCGTCTTCGCGCTTGTGTTCGGCGTGCTGTTCGGCGTGGTGGCCTCGCGCAGCCGCTACCAGGGCAAGCACCCATGGCTCGACAGCGTGCTGATGACGGGGTCGTTGCTGATCTACGCCACGCCGCAGTTCTGGCTGGCGCTGCTGGCGATTCTCTTCTTTTCGCTGCACCTGGGCTGGCTACCGCCCTATGGCATGGAGACGGTGGGCGGCGCGTTGGCAGGCTGGGCGCGTGCACGCGACGTCGCGCATCACCTTGTGCTGCCTACCGCGTCGCTCGGCTGCTTCTTCATGGCGGTCTACGCGCGGCTGACGCGCGCTTCCATGCTCGAAGTGCTTGGCATGGACTTCATCAAGACGGCGCGCGCCAAAGGCGTTTCAATGGGCGGGACGATCCGCCACCACGCGCTGCGCAACGCGTTGCTGCCGGTGGTGACGTTCGCGGGGATCCAACTGGGGCAGATGGCCGGCGGCGCGGTGCTTACCGAGACCGTATTCGGATGGCCCGGCATCGGACGGCTGATGTTCGATGCGTTGCTCCAGCGCGACTATCAGTTGCTGCTCGGCGTATTTCTAGTGACGTCGACGATGGTGGTGGTCTTCAACCTGCTCACCGATCTCGCCTACCGGCTGATCGATCCACGCATCCAGCAAGCCTGAGGAGCCTCACATGCCTTTCCTGAAACGATTCGTCGCCAACCGCGGCGCGGCCGTCGGCCTCGCGCTACTGCTGCTGGTCATCCTGACAGGCATCCTTGCCTCGACGCTCTATGCAGATCCGCCGTGGATGATGGTGGCGGAGCCGCTGCTGGCCCCGTTCGCCGACGGCGCGTACCCGCTGGGCACCGACATGCTGGGACGCGATATCGCGGCAGGCCTGGCCTACGGTGCGCGGGTGTCGCTGATGATCGGCATGATCTCCACGCTGGTCGCCGTCCTGATCGGCATCGTGGTGGGTGCCCTGGCGGGCTACTACGGCGGCCGCGTGGACGAGGCCCTGATGCGGGGAACGGAGTTCTTCCAGACCATTCCGCAGCTGGCCATGGCACTCGTCCTGGTGGCGATCTTCAAGCCGTCGCTGTACTCGATCGTCGGGGCCATCTCCATGGTGTCGTGGCCACCGGTGGCGCGCCTGGTGCGATCCGAGTTCATGACCCTCAAGCAGCGGGAGTTCGTGCAGGCCGCCATCGTGATCGGCCAGAAGCCGGCCCGGATCATTTTTACCCAGATCCTGCCCAATGCGGCCTCGCCGATCATCGTGACGGCCTCGTTGATGACCGCGACGGCCATCCTGACCGAATCGGCGTTGTCGTTCCTCGGGCTGGGCGACCGCAATCTGATGAGCTGGGGCTTCATGATCGGCGCCGCGCGCACGATGCTCCGAGAGGCGCCGTGGATGAGCCTCTGGCCCGGCATCGCCATCATGCTGACGGTGCTGGCCATCAACCTGATCGGCGAGGGGCTCAACGATGCCCTCAACCCTCAACTGCGCAAGCGGGGAGCTTGATACCGTGGCCATAGGCAATCCAGACCAGGGCGCCGCCCTGCTGTCCATCCGCGGACTGAGTATCCCGCTTCCGGCAGGCGGCGACCGCCAGTATGCCGTGCGCGACGTGTCGTTCGACATCCACGCCGGCGAGATTCTCTGCATCGTCGGCGAATCGGGATCGGGCAAATCCATGAGCGCCAACGCCATCATGGGCTTGCTGCCCGCCTATCTGCGTCCGCAGCAAGGGGAGATCCTGCTGCACGGTAAGAATCTGCTGGGCATGGACGAGAAGACGCTGCGCGGCATGCGCGGCAAGGACATGGCGATGATCTTCCAGGAGCCGCTGTCGGCGCTCAACCCGCTGCAGCCGGTGGGAGAGCAGATTGCCGAGGTCATGCGCGTCCATGCGGCTTATCCCGGTCCGGCACGCAAGGCCCGTGTACTGGAACTGCTCGACTTCGTCGGCTTGCCGGATCCAGCAAGCCTGTTCCATGCCTGGCCGTTCAGTCTTTCGGGTGGTCAGCGCCAGCGCGTGATGATTGCGATGGCGCTAGCGCTTGAGCCCGCGCTGCTGATCGCCGACGAGCCCACCACGGCGCTGGACGTCACCACGCAGGCGCAGATCCTCGCGCTGATCGCCCGCATCCAGCGCGAGAAAGGCATGGGTGTCATGTTCGTGACGCACGATTTTGGCGTCGTGGCCGAAATCGCGGATCGCGTCGTTGTGATGGAGAAGGGCCTGCTGGTCGAGGAAGGCACGGCCGACCAGGTGCTGAACCGGCCCCGCCATTCCTACACGCAGCGGCTGATCGCCAGCGTGCCGTCGCACCGGCCGGGCGATCGCGAAGACAATGACCCGGCCGACGCAGCAAGCGGATATCCGGTGCTGCGCGTCGAAGCGCTGCGCAAGACTTATGTCAGTCCGGGCGGGCTGTTTAAACGCAAGCGCGTGGTCGAAGCCGTCAAGGACGTGAGCTTTTCGGTCGGCGCCGGCAAGACGCTGGGTATCGTCGGCGAGTCGGGTTCCGGCAAGTCCACGATCGGCAAATGCCTGCTCAAGCTGACCGGAACCGACGGCGGTGGGATGTACTTTGATGGGCGCGACATCGCCCCGTTGAGCGAGCGGGAGTTCCGGCCATTACGCCGCCATATCCAGATGATCTTCCAGGACCCGTTTGCCTCGCTCAATCCGCGCCATACGGTCGGGCGCATCCTCTGCGATGGTCCGCTCGCGTGCGGCGTGCCCCGGGAACAGGCGCTGGCGAGGGCGCGCGAGCTGTTGCAGCTCGTCGAGCTCGATGCCTCGGCATTCGACCGCTATCCGAGTCAGTTTTCCGGCGGCCAGCGCCAGCGCATCGGCATCGCGCGGGCGCTGGCGATGGAGCCGCGGCTGATCGTGGCCGACGAGTCGGTGTCTGCTCTCGATGTCTCCGTGCAGGCGCAGGTGCTGCGGCTGCTGCGCGACGTGCAACGGCGCCTCGGCATCGCGCTGGTCTTCATTACCCACGATCTGCGTGTGGCGGCGCAGATCTGCGATGCGGTGCTGGTCATGCACCGGGGCAGCGTGGTCGAACGGGGCAGCCCTGCCCAGATCTTCGAGACACCCCAGCATGCCTACACGCGCCAGCTAATCGACGCGATGCCGGGGCGTGACTGGGATCCGCCGCTTGCCAGGCAGACGGCCGCGCAGGCCGAGGCGCAGGCAGACGCGATGGAGACCATCCGATGACCATCGCCGAACCGGATCTCGCCCTCGCCACCGCGCTGTTCGACCGCTTGCGCGAACAGAGTTTCGACGGCGTTGGCGTCACGCGAGACAGCTACGGCGCGGGCGAGCAGCGGGCGCACCAGCTTGTCGCCGACGCCGCCCGCGCACTCGAACTGGAGGTGGCGACCGATGCGGCGCTCAATCTCTATCTGACATTGTCGGGCACGGATCGCGGTGCCGCAGCGGTCATGACGGGTTCGCATCTCGACTCGGTACCGCGCGGCGGCAATTTCGACGGCGCCGCCGGGGTCGTCGCCGGTCTCGCCGTGCTGGCTGGCTGGCGCAAGGCGGGATTTTTGCCGCGTCGCGACGTCACCGTGGCCGCAATCCGCGCCGAAGAGAGCGCTTGGTTTCCGGTGTCCTATGCCGGGAGCAAGGCCGCCTTCGGACTGCTGGAGCCGCAGGCGCTTGACAGCGTGCGAGCCGACACCGGGCGCAGCCTGGCCGACCATCTGCGTGAAGCGGGCGGGCGGCCCGACGACGTCCGCGCGGGCCTGGCGCATCTGCGCGCCGACCGCATCGATTGTTTTATCGAACTCCATATCGAGCAGGGGCCGGTGCTGCTGGAGGCGGGCGACGTCGTCGGCATCGTCACCGGCATCTGCGGCAGCCAGCGCTACCGGCATGCCCGCGTGCAGGGAGCCTATGCGCATTCCGGCGCGACACCGCGCAGCCACCGGCAAGATGCCGTGGTCGCGACCGCGGCGCTGATCCACTCGCTGCAACAGGACTGGATCGCGCTCGAGGCGCAAGGGCATGAACTCACGCTGACCTTCGGCCGCTGCATGACGGACCCGGATCAGGCCGATTTCAGCAAGGTCGCCGGCCTGGTCGAGTTCAGTATCGACATGCGTTCGCGCAGCCGCGCCACGCTCGACCTGATGGATGCACGGGTACACGCTGCCGCGGCTGGCATTGGGGCGCAGCACCATGTGCAAGTCGATCTCGGTGCCGCGTCGTCCAGCGCCGCGGCGCAGATGGATCCGTCGCTCCAGCGCGCCCTGCTCTGCTCCGCGAGCCAGGGCGGAATACGCGCGCGGGCCATGCCCAGCGGTGCGGGACATGACGCGGCACTGTTCGCCGCCCAGGGCATACCCGCTGCGATGATCTTCGTGCGCAATACCCATGGCAGCCACAACCCCAACGAGTCGATGGACCTCGCCGACTTCGCCATCGCCACGCGGCTGCTGGCCGACACGTTAGCAGCGCGTGCAGGCTAGGATGCCTGCCGAACAATCCGCATCGCACTTCAAAACACAACCCATGCCTGATTCCCACGCAACGCCCATGCCAGTCTGCCTGATTACCCAGCCCATCCACCCCATCGGTGCGGAGCGCCTGCGCGCCGCGGGCTTCGAGGTGCGCCCGGGCCAGGCCGGTGACGAAGCCGCTCGCATCCGTGAAGTCGCAGGTGCCGACGCCGTGATCGTGCGCGAAGGCCTGACCGCCGAAATGATCGATGCCGCACCGCGGCTCGCGGTCATCAGCAATCATGGTACCGGCACCGACAAGATCGCGGTCGCACATGCGCATGAGCTGGGCATCCCGGTGGTGTCCACGCCCGACGCCAATATCGGCGCCGTGGCCGAACACACGCTGATGCTGATGCTGGCAGTTGCGCGGCGGGCGCCGCTGGCGGATGCGGCCACGCGGCAGTCCGACTGGCGCTACCGCTACGCGGCACCGATGCTCTCGCTCAGTGGCAAGACCCTCGGCGTGATCGGCTTCGGCCGCACGGGGCGCCTGGTCTGCGACATGGCGCGCGCGGGGCTCGGCATGCGCGTGCTGGTGTGGTCGCCCAGCGTGCAGACGTGCGAGGTCGAAGCACACGGCGCTACGCGGGTACCGACGCTGCCCGAACTGCTTACGGCGTCCGACGTCGTCTCGCTGCACCGTCCGCTGCGTGCCGACACGCGCCACACGCTCGATGCGAATGCGCTGCGCAACATGAAGCCGCGCGCCATCGTCATCAATACATCACGCGGCGGGCTGATCGACGAAACCGCGCTGGCCGCGGCGCTAAAGGAAGGCCGGCTCTTCGGCGCCGGGCTGGACGTCTTCGCGCAGGAGCCGCTCTGCGCGGCGTCCCCGCTGGCCGGGCTCGACAACGTCGTGCTGAGCCCGCACCTTGCCGGTTCCACCGAGGAGGCGCTGCATGCCACGGCGCTCCAATGCGCCGAACAGATCATCGAGGTGTTCGCTGGACGGCAACCGAAACACCTTCTCGATGCGCGCGTGTGGTTGCGCAGGCGCGTTCCCGTTATCACGCCATCCAAGGAAGTCCAGTCATGAATCCCCCCGTTTGCAAGCTGACGCAGGGCACCATTGCCCTGGTAGTCTCGATTCCGCACGGCGGCGAACTGTTGCCCGACGCGTTCGCCGCGCAAATGCAAGACGTGGCGCGCGTGCGTGCCGATACCGACTGGCACCTGGGGCGTCTCTACGCGTTCGCGACAACGCTGGGCGCGTCGGTCGTGGCAGCCAACTACTCGCGCTACGTGATCGACGTGAACCGCCCCGCCAACGGCGAAAGCCTCTATCCGGGCCAGAACACCACGGCGCTTTGCCCACGCGACACATTCCTGGGCGAGCCGCTGTATTCCGATCCCGAGGCCCCGTCCTCCGCCGAGATCGCGGACCGTATCCGCGATTACTGGAATCCGTATCACAGCACGCTGGCCGCCGAGATCGCGCGCCTGCGCCAAGTGCACGGGCACGTGCTGTTGTGGGAAGCGCACTCGATCGCCAGCGTGCTGCCCCGCCTGTTCGCGGGCCGCTTGCCTGATCTGAACATTGGCACCAACAGCGGCGCCAGTTGCGCGCCGGCGCTGCGCGAAGCCGTCATCGCCGCCGCGTCGGCCAGTCCTTTCTCGTGGGTCGCCGACGATCGTTTCAGAGGCGGGCATATCACGCGGCACTACGGACAGCCGCAGCGGGGGGGTGCACGCGGTGCAGCTCGAAATGGCACAGACCATCTACATGGATGAAGCGGCGCCGTTCGGCTATCGTGAAGACTTGGCCGCGAGGCTGTGGCCGACACTACGCGACATGGTGGAGCGCACGCTCGCTGCAATGACGACGCTGCCGCCCGTCACGGCCGACGCACTGGCTTGACACGTCGCTCGCGCCCGACGTGCAGCGCGGATCCGCCGTCCGGTGGCGCGCTTCTTGCGTCGTCACGGAGTCCACTTGCCGTTACCGCGCGCCTGCCTTGGCGCCACCCTGTATGTCAGCCATTAGCCGGCCTCCCGCCATCCCCCTGAACCTTCGCCAGATCGAGGTCTTCCACGCGATCATGGTCACCGGCTCGCTGAGCGAGGCCGGGCGCATGCTGTGCGTGTCACAGCCAGCAATCAGCCGGGTGCTGGCAACCGCGGAGAGCCGCCTGCGGTTCCTGCTGTTCGAACGGGTCAAGGGACGGTTACAGCCCACGCCGGAGGCGCGCCGGCTGTTCGAGGAAGTCGAGGTCATCCTCAGGGGCGTCGCCCAGTTCAATGCCGTGGCGAGCAGCCTGGGGGAACAGAACGAAGGCAAGCTGTCGATTGTCTCCAGCCCGAGCTACAGCGAATGGCTGATGCCGCGCGCCATCCAGCGCTTCCGGCTGCGCCATCCCGCCGTCCGCGTCCATTACCGCCCCATGCCGTTCGACGCCTTGTTGCCGTTCGTGGTGCAGGGGCACGCCGACCTCTGCATTGCATCGATGGCACCGCCCGACGGCGCGAATCTCCGGACCCGGGAGATCGGCGAGGGGCGGATCCTGTGCGCGCTGCCCAAGGGACACGCGCTAGCGGCGCTGGACGTTGTGACGGCCGGCGATTTGCGCGGCCAGACCTTTATCGGCTATGGCAGCGACACGCCCTTCGGCCGGCTCTCCTCGCATTTCCTTTCGTCGGAGCAGGGGCCACTCACGCCGGATATCGAGATTCGCTCGACACCCGAAGCCATGGCGCTGGTGCGCCAGGGTGTCGGGGTGGCCTTGGTGGAGTCGTTCGGATACACGCCATCCGGAGCGGACGACGTCGTGCTCAAGCCGATCAGCCCGGTGCTCAGTCACAAGATCTACCTGATCCATTCGCGGCAGAGCCCGATGTCGACCCTTGCCAAAGGCTTTCTTGCCACGCTCATGCATCTGCTGGACGCCGCACCGCGTGGGGATGCGCAGCGCCCGCCGATGTTCGCCTGAGAGGAGGTCGGCGGTGCGGTGGTGCGATTGCCACAGCCTACTACCGCGCCCCATCACATATTGCCCAGGACCCATAACGAGGGGCTATGAGGCGGCTGCGCACCAGGGCTGCCCCCAGCGCATTTGTTCTTTTCAAATCAATGCGTTGGGCGTGCGAGACGGCGCTGATGGGCGCACTGCCGGCGCGCGGGGCGCCGCATTTCAAGGGCAGCATCGCGTCCCTATACTCGACACCACCCCATCGCACGAGAGGCTCCAGTACATGTCCAGCATCATCACCGTCGCCGCCGCCCAGCTAGGTCCCATTCAGAAGTCCGAAGGACGCGAGATCGCAGTCGCACGGATGGTCCGACTGCTCGAACGTGCCTATCGGCACGGCGCGCAGGTCGTCGTGTTTCCCGAACTTGCGCTGACCACGTTCTTTCCACGCTGGTACCACGAGGACCTCGACGAGGCGGACCGTTGGTTCGAGACGGCGCTGCCCTCGCCGGAGACGGCGCCGCTGTTCGAGGCAATCCGCCGCTTCGGCCTGACGGTTTACCTGGGCTACGCCGAGATCGCGTATGAACCCGATGAAGCCGGTGTCATGCGCAAGCGCCGGTTCAACACCTCGGTGATCATCGCACCGTCGGGCGAGGTGATCCTCAAGTACCGCAAGGTCCATCTGCCCGGCCACGCGGAGTACGCGCCGGCGCGCAAGGTACAGCACCTCGAGAAGCGCTATTTCGAAGTCGGCAATCTCGGCTTTCCGGTGGTCCGGGCGCCGGTCGGCGAGGCCGAGGGCGTGAACATGGGCATGATGATCTGCAACGACCGCCGCTGGCCAGAGGCCTGGCGCGTGCTCGGGCTGCAGCAGGTCGAGCTCGTCATGCTGGGCTACAACACGCCAAGCATGAACATGGAGAATCGCGGCTTCGAGGCGCATCACCTGCGCGTGTTCCACTCCCAGCTGTCCATTCAGGCGGGCTGCTATCAGAACGCGTGCTTCGCGGTTGCCGTCGCGAAGGCTGGGACCGAGGACGGCCACGAAATGCTCGGCCATTCGATCATCGTGAATCCCCAAGGCGAAATCATGGCGCAAGCCACCAGCTGGGACGACGAGCTCATCGTGGCCGACTGCAACCTGGACATGTGCCAACTGGGCCGGTCCACGGTCTTCAACTTCGGATTGCATCGCCGCGTCGAGGCGTATTCACGCATCACTGACCAAGTCGGCAGCGTGGCTCCGCCGACCTGGCCGGCGCGCTGATCCCGTCCCCCCTTTTCTCGACCACCCACGGGCCTTCTCCATGCAGCCAACCGAAACCCTGGATATCCATCCGGCACGACCACGACCCGCGCACGCGATCCGGCACGAGATGCTGGGTGACATGCGCGTCCCCGATTTCGCCGACGTCGAGCTGGCGGCCCTGGACATCGCGCCCCATGTCGTTCGCACGCCGTTGCTGCGTTCGCCGGCACTCGACGCCATTGCCGGCGCGCCGGTCTGGCTCAAGGCCGAGAACCTGCAGGTCACGGGCTCGTTCAAGGCACGCGGCGCCTTCCATGCCCTGCTGTCGCTGCGCGCCGACCAGCGCGCGAAAGGCGTGATCGCCTATTCCACCGGCAATCACGGGCAGGCGATCGCCTGGGCCGCGCGCCAACTCGGTGTGGCGGCGACCATCGTGATGCCGATCGATGCGCCACGCAACAAGGTCGAGCGCGCGCTGGCCCAGGGTGCACGCGTCGTTCACTACGACCGTCGCCATGAAAGCCGCGAGGCAATCGGGATGCGGCTGCTCGGAGAAACCGGCGGCACGCTGATTCCACCGGGCGATCATCCCGCGGTGCTTGCCGCCCAGGGCACGGTGGCGCTCGAGGCGTTGCAGGATCTACCCGAGGCCGCACTCGACAACCTCGGACTGTTCGCGGCGCCCTGCGGCGGCGGCGGCCTGATGGCCGGTTGCGGGCTGGTCGTCGATGCGCTGAATCCGGGCGCGCGGCTGATCGCAGCCGAACCGGCCGGTTTCGACGACACGGTGCGCTCGCTGCGCAGCGGCCACAGGGAAATCAATGCGCCGGGCGCCACAACGCTCTGCGACGCATTGCAGGCCACCACGCCAGCCGAACTGCCCTTCGAGATCAATAAGCGCTTTCTCGACGGCGCGGTGGCGGTCACGGATGCGCAGGTCCGCGCCGCCATTTGCTTCGCGCTCGAGGAGCTTCGGTTGCTGGTCGAGCCGGGCGGCGCCGTCGCGCTGGCGGCCTTGCTCGCCGGCGTGATCAATCTCGAGGGCCGCGACGGCGTCATCGTCCTGTCTGGCGGCAATATCGATCTGCCCTTGCTTCAAACGATGCTGCAGCCCACTGCAGCCGCCGCGCACGGTACCTGAGACAGCCGTGTCACCGGCCCTGCGCGCATTGGCGCGAGCCGGCCTTGATGCCAACTTGCCTACCACGAAAGGAACGCCACCATGTCTCTTCTCCAGAATTTCGACCGGCTATTGAGACGGATGTCACTGACGGCCGCCGCCATGCTGTTCACAGGGAGCGCCTTCGCAGCCTATCCCGAGCGCCCCATCACGCTGATCGTCCCATTCAATGCGGGCACGACGCCCGACATCGTCTCGCGCTTGCTGGCCGATGCGGTCGGCCATGATATCGGGCAGCAGATAGTGGTCCTCAACCGCGTGGGCGCGTCCGGCATCATCGGCACGCAGGCCGTGATCAACGCGCCGGCTGACGGCTACACCATCGGCTTCGCGAACGCCGGCACACTGGCCATCAACCAGTCCCTGTACAAGAAGCTACCCTACGACGCCGACAAGCAACTGGCGCCCGTGGCCCTGACCGGCTTCGTGCAGAACGTGCTGGCGGTGCGCAAGGACCTCGGCGTGAAGTCGGTCTCCGAACTGATCACGCTGGCCAGGAGCGCGCCGGGCAAGCTCTCTGTCGGCTCGGGCGGCAACGGCACCACGGGCCATCTGAGCGCCGAGATGTTCAAGGCGATGGCGGGTGTTTCCATCACACATATTCCGTACAAGGGCGGTCCCGAAGCGGACCTGGCGCTGATGCGTGGCGAAGTGGATCTGGTCTTCGAGAACATCACATCGATCTCGCCATATCTGAAGAACGGCAGCGTCGTGCCGCTCGCCGTCACCGGCGCACGCCGCGACAGCCGCCTGCCGAAGCTGCCGACCATGGCGGAGACGGGGCTGAAGGATTACCAGGCGGTGGCGTGGACCGGCTATGTCGCGCCCGCCGCGACCGACCCGCAGATCCTCGACATTCTCAACAAGGCCTTCAACAAGGCGGCCAACTCGGATGCCATGAAAGCGCGGCTGGCCGACATGGCGTACGAGGTCACCACGGGGCCGCGCGGCGCGTTCTTCGATCTCGCCCGCAAGGAGCGGCCGGTCTGGGCCGCAGTGATCAAGAGTTCGGGCGCGGCGATCGACTGAGGAGGACGGATCTTGGCGCAATTCGACATACTGATTCGCGGCGGCACCGTGATCGACGGCACCGGCGCACCACGCAGGCTCGCCGACATCGGGGTCGCCGGATCGCGTATCACGGCGCTGGGCGCGCTGGCGTCCGACTCCGCGGCGGTGGTGATCGATGCGCGGGACCGCATTGTTGCTCCCGGCTTCATTGACTCGCATACGCACGACGACCGCTATCTGACGCTCGATCCGCTGATGCCGGCCAAGCTCAGCCAGGGCGTTACCACGGTCGTGACCGGCAATTGCGGGATCAGCCTGGCGCCCTGGCGTGCGTCCCCGGGACAGACCGTTCCGCCGCCGCTTGACCTGCTCGGCGACGATCCCGCCGTCTTTCGGTACCCAGCGTTCGGCGACTATCTCGCCGAGTTGGCGCAACATCCCGCTGCCGTCAACGCGGCCTGCCTGGTCGGCCATACGACACTGCGGGCCGCCGTGATGGACCGGCTGGACCGGGTGGCGACCGACAGCGAGATCGCGGCGATGCAGGCATTGCTGCGCGACGCCATGGAGAGCGGGGCCATCGGGCTCTCGACGGGGGTCGCCTATCCAGCCGCGATGCCGGCCACGACCAGCGAAATGGCCGCCGTGGCGGCGGTCATGCGCGGCTATGGCGGTGTCTACGCCAGCCATATCCGCGATGAGGGCGATCGGATCCACGAGGCGCTCGACGAAGCGTTCGAGGTCGGCGCCGCGGGCGGCGCGCCCGTCGTGGTCTCGCATCACAAGTTGATTGGTCCAAAGAACCACGGGCGCTCGGTCGACACGCTAGGGCACATCGCACAAGCGATGCAGCGTCAGCCGATTGGACTCGACTGCTATCCGTACAACGCCGGCTCCACAATCTTGCGAAAAGACCGGCTCGCGGTTTCGAGCCGAGTCATCGTCACGCGCTCGGTGCCGCATCCCGAGTTCGCCGGGCAGGACCTCGATATCATTGCGGCAACGATGGGCCTCTCCCCCGAAGACGCCGTCGATGCGTTGCAGCCGGCAGGCGCGATCTACTTCCTGATGGACGAGCAGGATGTGCAGCGCATTCTCGCCTTTCCCGAAACCATGATTGGCTCCGACGGGTTGCCCCACGACCCAGCCCCGCATCCGCGTCTCTGGGGGACGTTTGCGCGCGTGCTGGGGCACTACTGCCGGGATCTCGGACTTTTCCCGCTCGAGCAGGCCGTGCACAAGATGACGGGCCTGACGGCCCGCTACTTCAGGCTCCCGGGGCGCGGGATATTGTCACCCGGAAATTTCGCGGACATCACCATCTTCGATGCCGCCAGCGTTGCCGATATGGCGACCTTCGCGCGGCCCGTTGCCCGCGCGAGGGGCATCGAGACGGTGATCGTCAATGGCGCCATCGCGTGGAGCGTCGGCGAGAGCACCGGCGCACGTGCCGGGGCGGTGATCCGCCGCAACGATACCACCGGTGCTTAGCGCATGCATTTCCGGCGGCTCCCGGTAACTCCAGTGCCACCCTTCGTTACACCTCATCTCCCTGCGCGAACAGTAACCTCAACGCATCGGCAGGCACGTCGCACACCAGCATGTGCCCCGGCGCATGGGTGATGCACAGCGGCGGGCGCGCCATCATGGCCGCCGCCTGCGGCGTGACCCCGCACCCCCAGAACACGGGAATCTCCCCCGCCAGGATCGCGGTCGGCTCGCCCTCGTCGGGACGATCGATGTCCGCGATACCGATCGCAGCGGGGTCGCCCATATGCACCGGCGCCCCGTGCGCGCCCGGCAGCCGTGCGCACACCGCCGAGGCAATGGCCGCCTGTTCCGGCGTGTAAGGCCGCATCGACACCACCATCGGTCCATGGAAGGCGCCAACGCGCGTGGTCTGGATGCTGGTGCGGTACATCGGCACGATCTTGCCTTCGTCCACGTGCCGCACGCGCAGGCCGGCCCGCTCCAGCGCATCCTCGAAAGACAGCGAGCAGCCCAGCACAAAGCCCACGAAATCGTCCTGCCAGAGCGCTGCAATATCGTCGCGCTCCTCCACCAGTTCACCATGGCGCCACACGCGGTAGCGCGGCACATCGGTGCGCAGGTCGATATCGGCGCCCAGCATCGGCACCGCCGGGCTGCCCGCTTCGGTCATGCCGATCAGCGGGCATGGCACCGGGTTGGCCCGGCAGTACCCGAGGAAATCCTCGGCCCAGGCCTTGGGCAGGATCATCAGGTTGCCCTGCCCATGGCCGGGGGGCGCCATGCCGCTGGTATTGCCGTTGTACCGGCCACTGCGGATGCCGGCACGGGCGCCGCCCGGCGTGGCGGCCCAGCCGGGGGCTAGCCCGGCCGCGGCGTGGATGCCTGTCTCCATCTCCATGCTCCGGTTGCGGGCCGTCATCAATCAAGGGCCTGGCTGGCGGTTTCCTTCACGCCCAGCAGGGCCAGCAGGCTGACTGCCGCGCCACCCATGAGCAGGTAGGCCGGGCTGAGCAGGTTGCCGGTGCTGCCGATCAGCGCGGTAGCCACATACGGCGTGAGCCCGCCGCCGAGAATGGCGCCAATGTTGAAGCTGAACGCCATGCCGGTGTAGCGCACGCGGGTCGGGAACTGCTCGGCATAGGTCGGGTAGCCGACGGACTGCACGATGGGCATGGGCAGCGCCACCACCATCATGGCGAGGAAGGCCAGGCCGATGCTGTGGTTGTCCATCAGCATCATCATCGGCAATACCAGCACCATGTAGGCACAAAAGCCAATGGCAAGCACCTTGCGCCGGCCATGCCGGTCGGACAGCCCGCCCCACAGCGGCATCAGCATGGCCATGGTCAGGCTGACGAACGCCATGATCCAGTACACCGTTGCCTTGTCGTACTTGAGGTAGGTGGTCATGTAGATGTTCATGAACACCAGGCCCACCCAGTAGCCCACGTTCTGGCCGAACGACAGCAGCACTACCTTGAGCACGGCGGGCATGTGTGCGGTGAAGACTTCCTTAAGCGGTGCCTTGGGCGGCTCGCTATGTTCCTGGAACTGCTTGAAGGCCACGGACTCTTCCACGCGCTTGCGCACCATCGACGAGATCACCACCATCGGGATCGCCATCAGGAACGGAATGCGCCAGCCCCATGCCTGCATCTGCGCGGGTTCCAGCAAGCCGGTGGTGATGCCGCACACGGTCGCGGCCAGCGCACCGCCCACGGCCACGCCCACCGGCGTGAAGGCGCCGTAGAAGCCGCGCTTACCCTTGGGCGCGGACTCGGCCACATAGGCGGCCGCACCAGTGACTTCGCCGCCGGCGAAGAAGCCCTGCGCAAGACGGATGGCCAGCAGCAGCAGCGGCGCCACGATGCCCGCGCTGGCGGCCACCGGCAGCAGGCCGATGATGCCGGTGGCAATGCCCATGCCGATCACGGTGACCAGCAGCACGGCGCGGCGGCCGACGCGGTCGCCCAGGCGCCCAAGCACGATGCCGCCGATCGGGCGCATCAGGAAGGCGCTGCCGAACACGGCCAGGATGGCCAGCAGCGAAGCCGTGGCGCTATCGCTGGGGAAGAACAGCGGGCCAATGGTGGAGGCCATATAGCCGTACACGCCGAACTCGTAATACTCGATGGCGGTACCGGCAGCGGCAGCCATGGCGGCTTTGCGGGCGACGGCATTGCCGCCTGCCGGCGCCGCGGCAGTGGCGGATGCCGGTGCCGCTTCGGGCATCGGCAGGGATGAGGTGGGGGCGTTGGACATATTGTCAGTTTCCAGGATGCGACGGGGTAGAAAATCCAGTCCAGGCGTGGTGAAACCCCTGGATGAACCAGCGCTGAAGCACGAATACCTGCCGCGATGGCCGTCCTATGCCCGAAACTTCCTGGTGCACAGGCCGGGCTCGCGTCTCTTTTTATTTCCGGAGAGCAAACCACCTGCCGGGAATCGCGGGCCTTTAAAGACCGCCGGAATTCGTGCCTCATCGATTACACCGGATACTTTGCAACAAGCATGCCAGCGGTTATTTCGTTAAAAACACGGAATTCCGGGCGTTACGATTCCTGACTAAAAAAAGCCATCTGACTCGGGGATTTAATGCGCCCCGCCGCACCACAACAATGAAACTGTCGTCCCGCCTGGGGCATGGAACGCACCGAAACCGGTATCGTTCGAGGCCGGCTGGTGATTAATTCCCCAACCTGCGGATTATTCAGAAAGCAGCCAGGCCGTACGGCCCGGCCGACGCCGCCAGATAAATATCGGCGGCCGATTTACAGCTTTATCAAAAATCCGATTTCAAGCGGCCGGAATAAAACTACCCAATACCTGCCCTTCTTCCACGACCTCACCTTCGGCCACGCAATACGATTCGATATAACCAGCCGACCCGGCCTCGAGCGGTATTTCCATTTTCATGGATTCGATAATCAGCAGCGTGGCGTCCTTTACCTGCATTTCGCCGGGCTGCGCCACGAGCTTCCAGAGGGTGCCGGCGGTTTCTGCCACGATGGGCATGGGGGATTTTGTGTGGGGCATATGCAGTTTGTCCGTAGCTATCGTGATTGCGGTGCGCGCACCGTGATGCCTTCGGCCTCCAGCGCGGCGCGGATGCGGCGGGCAAACCCGGCCGCGCCCGGCTGGTCGCCGTGGATGCACAGCGTGTCCGCCCTGACCGGCACGTCCACGCCTCCCAGCGAGCGCACCACGCCGTCGCGCACCATGCGCAACACCTGTGCGATGGAAGCCTCCACGTCGGTGATCATGGCGGCGGGATGGCTGCGCGGGGTCAGCGAGCCATCGTCCTGATAAGTGCGGTCGGCAAAGACCTCCTGCGCCACCGCGAGGCCGGCCTCGCGCGCGGCCGTGACCAGCGCGGAGCCGGCCAGGCCGTAGAACACCAGTGACGGATCCACATCGCGCACGGCCTCGCACAACGCGCGCGCCATGGCACCGTCGCGCGCGGCCTGGTTGTACAGCGCGCCGTGTGGCTTCACATGCGCGAGCCGGTTGCCGGCCGCGGCGGCAAACGCGTGCAAGGCGCCAACCTGGTAGACCGTGATGTTGTAGATCTCATCGCGGCCGAGTTGCATGGCACGCCGTCCAAAGCCCTGCAGATCCGCAAAGCCCGGATGCGCGCCGAGCGAGACGCCGAGCGCGGTGGCCGCGCGCACGGTGGCGGCCATGGTCTGTGCATCGCCCGCGTGAAAACCGCAGGCGATGTTGGCGGAGGTGACATGCGGCAGCACGGCCGCATCGTCGCCAAGGCGGTAAATGCCGAAGCTCTCGCCCATATCGCTGTTGAAATCGATCTCAGCCACGCGCGTGTTCCCCTGCCGTTGCCGTATCCATGGCTTCGAATACGGCATCCTGCAGCATGGCCAGGCGCTGGGCTTCCTGTAGATCGATCAAGGCAAAGCGCACCGACTCGCCCGGCATCTGTTGCGCCAGGCGCGGCAGGTCCACCGCGCACACATGGGCAATCTTGGGATAGCCGCCGGTGGTCTGGCGATCCGCCATCAGCACGATGGGCTGGCCGTCGGGCGGCACCTGGATCGTGCCGAAGGCCACGGCCTCGGACAGCAGCTCGGCAGGCGCGGCCAGCGCGAGCGGCGTGCCTTCCAGGCGGTAGCCCATGCGGTCCGATTGCGCGCCAATGCGAAACGGCTCGCTGACGAGCGCATGCCTGGCCGCATCGGAGAAACGCGCCCATTCGCGCCCGGCGACGATGCGCACCGGCTGATCGGGCGCGGTGAGGACATCGGCCGGAAACGCCGGGGAACCGGCGTCGCGAACCGGTGCGGCTACGCCGTTGCGCAAGGCAATGTGGTCGCCCTTGCGCAACGGCTTGCCAGCCGCGCCGCCATAGCCGCCGCGCACAAAGGTGCTGCAACTGCCCATGACCGGCGTCAACGCAAAGCCGCCCTGCGCCGCCAAGTAAGCGCGCAAGCCACTGCGGCGCTTGCCGAAGACCAGCAGCGCGCCTGCGGCGACGGGCACCGCGCGGTTCATCGGCACGGGCGCGCCGTCGAGCGTGGCATCCAGATCCGCGCCGCACACGGCGATCACGCCCGGCACGTGGAATCGCAGCGTGGGGCCCATCAGCGTGATCTCCAGCGTGGCCTCTGCCGCGGCGTTGCCGGCCAGCGCGTTCGCCAGCCGGTGGGCGCGCTCGTCCATGGCGCCGTTGGCCGGCACGCCGAGTTGCTGGTAGCCGTTGCGCCCGAGATCCTGGAAGGTGCTCAACGCACCAGGCTTGATGACTTCGATGCTCATGGCTGCACGCCTCCGTCCGCCTGCATGGATTCGAATACGTCGGAAGAGATCGGCACGAAGCGCACACGATCGCCGGCGGCCAGCAGGCACGGCGACGCGCGATACGGGTCAAACAGCGCCACGGGCGTGCGCCCGATCAGGTTCCAGCCGCCCGGCAAGGTCATGGGATAGATCACGGTCTGCCGATTGGCTAGGCCAATCGAGCCTGCCGCCACCGCGGTACGCGGCGTGCTGCGGCGCGGCGGCGAAAGGCGCGCGTCGAAGCGGCCCACATAGGGATGCCCCGGCGCGAAGCCCAGCATCAGCACATCGACCGGCTCGGCGCTATGCAGCGCGATGACCTGCTCGGGCGACAGGCCGCAGGTGGCGGCCACATCGTCCAGGTCGGGGCCGTGCTCGCCGCCATAGCAGACGGGAATATCGATCACCAGCGGCGCGCCCGCGTTTGACGAAAGCGCTTCGCGCAGGAGTTCGCCGATCATGGCCGAGAGCGCCTCGAACGGCGTGCTGGTACCCGTCGCGCGGGCCACGGTAATCGGCTGGTAGTGCACGCCCACGGTGGTCAGGGCGGGCACGATGTCGGTCACGCCGGGCAGGGCCGCGGCGGCGATCCGCACCGCTGCCACGCAGGCCTGGCGGTTGATGGCGATATCCGCCACCGTGCCAAACTCGACAATCAGGCAGCGATCGCCGGACGGCGCGATCCGCCAGGACGTTTGCGCGGCCGGCGCGGCGTGTTCCACGTCCTGCGCGATCATGCCCGCACCGCCACGGCGGATGGCGCAGGCACAGCCACGGGCGCGGCGGACTCGCCCACCAGCACCGCCAGCTCCCGCTCCACAAAACCGGTATCGACGCGGCCGGCACGGAAGTCCGCATGGTCCAGCACGCGGCCAAGGAACACGGCGTTGTGCCGGATGCCTTCGATCACGGTTGCGCCGAGCGCCGCCTGCATGGTGGCGATGGCGGCTTCGCGGTCGGTGCCATAGGCAATCAGCTTGGCGATCATAGGATCGTAGAACGGCGTGATGGCATCGCCCTCGCGCACGCCGGTGTCCACGCGTAGCCCGGCCATGCCCGCCGGCAGGCTGAAGCGCGCCAGCTTGCCCGGCGATGGCATGAAATGGCGCGCCGGGTTCTCGGCATACAGCCGGCACTCGATGGCCGCGCCGCTCCGCCGGATCTCATGCTGCGCGCTGGGTGCAAGCGTGCCGGCGGCGAGCCGGATCTGCGCCTGCACCAGGTCCCAGCCGGTGATGGCCTCGGTCACGCCATGTTCCACCTGGATGCGCGTGTTCATCTCCAGGAAGAAGTACTCGCCGCTGTCCGCGTCGAGGATGAACTCGACCGTGCCCGCACCGCTATAGCGCTGGTGCGCGGCCAGCGCCACCGCCGCCGCGCTCATGCTGGCCAGCACGGCGGCCGGCACATCGGGCGCCGGGCTTTCTTCAATGATCTTCTGGAAGCGGCGCTGCACCGAGCATTCGCGCTCGAACAGGTGCACCGCCGTGCCGTCGCCGAAGCCAAACACCTGCACCTCGATATGCCGGGCGCGCGGCACATAGCGCTCCAGGTAGACGCTGGCGTCGCCAAAGGCCTTCAAGGCCAGCGCCTGGGTGGACGCCACCGTGGCCGCCAGCGTGCCTGGCCCGTCGACGCGCTTCATGCCGATGCCGCCACCGCCGCCGGCGGCTTTGACCAGCACGGGAGCGGCTTTGACCAGCACGGGATAGCCAACGCGCTGGGCCTCCGCGTGCAAGCGCGACAGGTCTTCGGGCAGGAAGCGGATACTGCCGGGCAGCACCGGCACGCCGCATGCGGCGGCAATATCGCGGGCGCGGTTCTTGTCGCCCATGTTCTCGATCGACTCGACGGACGGGCCGATCCACTGCATGCCTTGCGCTTGCGCCGCACGGGCAAACGCGGTGTTCTCGGAGAGGAAGCCATAGCCCGGGTGCACCCCATCGGCGCCGTGCGCCGTGCCCGCGGCGAGCACCGCTTCCACATTCAGGTAGCTCTGCGCCGCAGGCGCGGGACCTACCGCGACGGCGATGTCTGCCATCTCGCAGTGCAACGCGCCCGCATCGGCGGCGGAATGCACGGCGACGGTTTCCATGCCGAGCGCCTGCGCGGCGCGGATGATGCGGCAGGCAATCTCGCCACGGTTGGCAACCAGGATTCTTCGCATATCGACTAACTCTTGCAGCTACTGCGTGGGGGCGATGCACGCGGGGCGGGCGAGCCCTGCCCCGCGTGCGGCGGCCGGCCTTGTGGCCGGTCTCACTCTGGTCTGACGTGGGTGTTACTTGGCGAACAGCGAAGCGATATTGGCAAAGGCCTTGAGCTCCAGCGCGTTGCCCGACGGGTCGAGGAAGAACATCGTGGCCTGCTCGCCTACCTCGCCCTTGAAGCGGATATGCGGCTCGATGATGAACGACAGGTTGGCGGCCTTGAGCTTGTCGGCCGCGACATGCCACTGGTCCATCGGCAGCACCACGCCAAAGTGGCGCACCGGCACGGCATCGCCATCGACGGCGCTGGTGTTGCGGTGGCCCGCTTCCTCCGGCGCCAGGTGGGCCACGATCTGGTGGCCGTAGAAGTTGAAGTCCACCCAGTCCGGCGCGCTGCGCCCTTCGGGGCAGCCCAGCAGGTCGCCGTAGAACTCGCGCGCGGCGGCAATGCTGTGGACGGGGAAGGCAAGGTGGAACGGGGCGAGGACGGGAGTGATTTCGCTCATGGCGCTTGGGGATCGAAGTGTTCGAGGTGTTGTGGGGGGCCGGGTCTTGGCACGCCGCCGGCAACGTTCCGGCCGGTGCGCCAATGAGGGAAAGTCTAGGCATGGCAACCAATTAAAAAAAGCGATATATTTTTGACCTTAGCTACACGAAAATTGATGAATCAAACATGCTGCGCGAACTCAAGACCTTTATCGCCGTCGCCCGGCACGGCACCTTTGCCAGCGCGGGCGCGCGCATCGGGCTGACCCAGTCGGCGGTCAGCGCGCAGATCCACCGCCTGGAGCAGGAGTTTGGCTTCGCCCTGTTCGACCGCACGGGCCGCTCGGCGCGGCTGAACGCCGCCGGCCGGGAGACCCTGGCGCTGGCGGAGGAGCTGATGACCCTCTACGCGCGCATCGGCGAGCACGGCGGCGCCACGGAGCGCAGCGGCATGGTGCGGGTGGGCTCGATCGCCTCGGCGCAGGTGTCGTTCCTGGTCGACGCCATGGCCGCTTTCCGCGCCGAGCTGCCCGGCTGCAGGATCCGCGTTGTGCCTGGCGTGTCCCTGAACCTGCTTGGCCAGGTGGATGCGGGCGAAATCGATATCGCGGTCATGATCCGGCCGCCCTTTGCGCTGCCGTCGGAGCTGGAGTGGCGCACGCTGGTGATGGAGCCGTTCGTGCTGCTGGGCCCCGGCCGCCATGGCAGGCCGGGAGTGGGGCGACGCGCTGGAGTCCGCGCCCTTTATCCGCTATGACCGCGGCTCGTTCGGCGGCCGGCTGGTCGACCAGTTCCTGCGCCAGTCGCGGCTGGCGGTGCGGGACGCCATCGAGCTGGATGAGCTGCAGGGCATCGTGCAACTGGTGGCGCGCGGCCTTGGCGTGGCGCTGATTCCACAAACGGCGGCGCAAGGCCCTTGGCCGCGCAGCGTGACTGCCCTGCCGCTTGGCGACGATACCTTTCACCGCGAGATCGGCCTGGTGGAGCGGCCGCGCCATAGCCGTCAGCCTGTGGCAAGCCGGCTCGCCGAGTACATCAGCGAGGCAGCGCTGGGCGGCAAGATGTAGACGGATGCATATCGTTCGCCGCCTTGCACGGCAGGTGCCGGGACGAATTCAATACGAATAGAAATGATTATCGTCCGCATTAATACACCGTGAAGTGGCACTGCTTTTGTCCGTAGCCAATACCAGCTCCAGCTCTCCGCACGACGTCACCTCCCTTTACCGCCACCACCACGGCTGGCTGTACGGCTGGCTGCGCGCCCGGCCAAGCAATGCAGTGGCGCGCCGCAGGGTGGTCCCCTCGTTAGGGGGATATGGGTTGCACCCGCATCCCGGCGTAATCTCTGCTCGTGGTTGGCATGCAGAACCCATCCGACGTGGCACGAGGATGTCCCATCCGGGTATCGAAGCGTTGCCTTATAAAAACAGAGAGGTATCAGGGAATGCATAACGATAGCGACGCAAAGTCGCGTAGCGTCAATGGGGTCAAAGGGGTCAAAGGGGTCAATACACGCAACACTGGCGGATTCATTGCCGGATTCATCCAGCCGCAAGTGCGCGAGATGGTAATCGAGGTATCCGCGCGCCTGTGCGTGGTGTTGTTGCTGAGCGTGTTTGCCTATAGCGCGTACATGCAGTGGCGCCTGGCGCCCGAGCGCATCACCTTGCTGCTGCTCGTGGTGGCCACGCTGCTGACCGTAGGCCTATCGCTGTTCGCGCGCATCCCCGAGAAGCGCGACATGCGCCCCTTGAGCTTCGCGATGTCGGTCGGCGGCAGCTTCTACTATCTCGGGATCGAGCTTGACCCCGGCGTTCGCCTTGTCCCCGAGACAGTCGGCGCCACGCTGGAAATCGCCGGCATCCTGTTCCAGCTGTTCGCCAAGCTCTCGCTGCGCGGCTCCTTCGGCATCCTGCCAGCCAATCGCGGCGTGGTGTCGCGCGGCGCCTACCGGCTGGTGCGCCACCCCATCTATCTGAGCTACGTGGTGACAGACCTCGGCTTCCTGCTGGCCAACTTCGGCTGGCGCAATGCGCTGATCTACGGCGGCCTCTATGCGTTGCAAACAGGTCGGATATTCCGGGAAGAGCAACTGCTGGGCCAGGACCCTGCCTATCGCGCGTATCAGGCCAATGTGCGATATCGCGTTATCCCCGGCGTGTTTTAGATGGTACGGCAGGGATTACCCGGCTCGCCACCCAGAATGGGAAAACTCTAATATCAGATGCAGAAATGTCTGTATTCCCCAATACCTGAAAGCCGACGATGATCATGATCAAGGATCCGGGGGGATCGATTACTCCCCGTATCCTGCAAAAGCCAGCCGATCGCGGACATCCGCCAGACCGGCTGGCCTCACCATCGAAGTGCTCAAGGAGACTCTAATGATTCCACGGCTTGTATCAACTGCCAGCTTGGCGCTGCTCGCATTTTTCGCTGCCGGCAGCGTCGGCGCGCAACAGCAGCCGATGAATGCAAAGGAAGCCAAGGCAAAATTCGCGGAGAAGTTCGCCGCCGCCGATACCAACCACGACGGCAAGCTGACCAAAGAGGAAGCGCAGGCGGGCATGCCTGAGGTCTACAAGAACTTCGACGCGATCGATGCCAGGAAAAAGGGCGGGGTGACGCAGAAACAGATTGGCGCGTACTGGGCGGCCAAGGCCAAGCAGCGTGCGGCGGCGCAGAATCCGGGAAGCCTGAACTGAGCTGACGGCGCCGGCCCTCAAGCGAGGGTCGGGGCGAGTTCCCCGGCGAGCTGGCCAGAGCCAGGCCAGTGCCGGGGAGCTTTAATGCTTATCCAACGATGCAATGATGCAACGATGGACGGTCCCTGACTAAACTCCAGTCAGGTCAGGAGGTTGAAGGCGAACCCTAGCGCAATTGCGCCGCCTAGCGCTTCCACTGCCGCCAGCGCGAGAAGGTTTTTCCAAACGACAGCGTCTTCCTGCTTGGTCACCATGGTCTTGTCTCCTGAAGTAGGAATCCACGGCCGGGCGTTGGTGGAAAGCACGGCAGTCTCTATTCCACACGCCAGCCACGTCTCAACTTGCATTCAGTAGACCGCAACGCGGCGCCGGCGAAAAGCTGGCACAAACCCCTATTCAGGCTACCGGCCTGGGGCCGCGCGCGCAGCCAACGCAGCTCCAGGCCCTCCCCCTTACTGCAGCACGAAGCCCTGCTCCCGCACCGTTTGCGAATCCAGCCCGATCTGGACCTTGAAATCCCCCGGCTCGGCGGCGTATTCGAGTTTGGCGTTGAAGAACTTCAGCTTGTCCTCATCAATGCTGAAACGCACCACGCGCTCCTCGCCAGCCTTGAGCATGAGCTTGTGGAAGTCCTTCAACTCCTTCACCGGCCGCACCACGGAGGCGGCGACGTCCCGGATATAGAGCTGGACCACGGTTTCGCCGTCGCGCTGCCCTGTGTTCTTCACCTTCACGCTGGCCTCGATCCGGCCATGGCGCGCCATGGTGGGGCTCGACAGCGTGATGCCGGACACGCTGAAGTCCGTATAGCTCAGTCCGTAGCCGAACGGGTACAGCGGGCCCGGCGATTCCTCGAAGTATTGCGAGGTGTAGTTCGGCGCCTGACCCGGCACGAACGGGCGCCCGATGCGCAGCTGGTTGTAGTAGGTGGGGATCTGCCCAAGCGAGCGCGGGAAGGAAATGGGCAGCTTGCCCGAGGGGTTGTAGTCGCCGAACAGCACATCGGCAATGGCATGGCCGCCTTCGGTGCCGGCGTACCAGGTCTCGAGCACGGCGTCGGCGTTGTCCTTTACCCAGTTGATGGTGAGCGGGCGGCCGTTCATCAGCACCACCACCATCGGCTTGCCGGTGGTCTTGAGCGCCTTGAGCAGCGTCTCCTGGCTGCCCGGCAGCGACAAGGTGGTACGGCTCGAGGCCTCGTGCGACATGCCGCGCGACTCGCCCACGGCCACCACGATCACGTCGGCGCCGCGCGCTGCCGCCACGGCTTCGGCAATCATGTCGCCGGGGGCACGCTTGTCCTGGACAATCTCGGGCTTGTCCCAGTTCATGAAGTTCAGGTACCCGACCACGCCAGCGTCGTCGGTCACGTTCGCGCCGCGGGCATAGACCACGCTGCCCTTGTCGCCGAGCGCGTCGCGCACGCCTTGGAGCAGCGTCACCGTCTGGGCGGATTTGCCGGCTGCGGACCAGCTCCCCATGGTGTCGATGGGCGCGTCGGCCAGCGGCCCGACGACCGCGACCTTGCCCGCCTTCTTCAGCGGCAGCGTGCGCTCGCGGTTCTCGAGCAGCACCAGCGACTTGCGCGCGGCGGCGCGTGCAGCGTCCCGATGCAGGCGGCTCTGCGCGTCGACGTCCTCCGGGTCCTGCCCGGCGGCGCCGATGCGCTTGAAGGGTTCCTGGAACAGCCCCAGGTCGTACTTGGCGCCCAGTATCTCGCGCACCGCGTCGTCGATCACGCGCATGGGCACTTCTCCGGATTTCACCAGCTCGGGCAAATGATCCCGATAGGCGGAGTCGTGCATGCTCATGTCGACGCCGGCCTGGATGGCGAGTTTGGCGGACTCGCGCGCATCCTTGGCCACGCCATGCCTGGTCAGCTCGTCGATCGCTCCGTGGTCGCTCACCGTGATGCCCTTGAAGCCCCAGGTCTTGCGCAACAGGTCCCGCAACAGCCATGTGTTGGATGTGGCCGGCACGCCGTTGATCGAGTTCAACGCGATCATGACGCCGCCGGCGCCGGCATCGATGGCGGCGCGGTACGGCGGCAGGTAGTCCTGGTACATGCGGATCGGGCTCATGTCGACCGTGTTGTAATCGCGCCCGCCCTCCACCGCGCCATACAGCGCGAAGTGCTTGACCACCGCCATCACGCTGTCGGCGTTGGCCAGCGATGTTCCCTGAAAGCCCCTGACGCTGGCCTGCGCGCACAGCGAGACCAGATACGGATCCTCGCCAAATCCCTCCGACGTACGCCCCCAGCGCGGATCGCGCGAGATGTCGACCATCGGCGCGAAGGTCATGTCGAGGCCGTCCGCGCTGGCTTCGATGGCCGAGACGCGCGCGCTCTGCGCCACGGTTTCCATATCCCAGCTCGACGCCAGGCCCAGGCTGATCGGGAAGATGGTGCGGTGCCCGTGCACCACATCGTAGGCGAAGAAGATGGGGATCTTCAGGCGGCTGCGCTCCACCGCCGCCTCCTGCATCGGCCGGTTGTCCTTGCGCGTCACCGAGTTGAACGTGCCGCCTACGCGGCCCGCCGCGATCTCCTTGAGCAGCTGGGGCTGGGGCATGTCCCCGCCGATGCTGATGAGGCGCAGTTGCCCGATCTTTTCCTCGAGCGTCATCCGTCCTATGAGATCGGCGACGAAGGCGTTCTTGTCGCCGGCAGCAGCCGGCGCGGTGCCGGCAAGAACCGGCGAACAAACCAGGCTGGCCGACAGGGCCAGCAAAGAGAGCATTCTCATCTGAGTGTTATCCAGGTGGCGCGACAAGCTAGCTGCCCCGCGATGGTGCGCATTTCCTGCCTGACAGGCACGCAAAGCGAAATACGTTATCTTTCTGCACTGCGCCCGCAGTTTACCGCCACTACACTATCCGAAGCCGCCGCGTGTGACGCGGCAGCCTTGCTCAACCTGTTTTTCTGGAGAGATTCGTGGTTCTTGCCGTCATCGCCGCGTCGTTTCGTAACAAGATGAAAATCGCCTTGCCAACGCTGCTTGCCGCAGGTTCGCTGCTGGCTGGCAGCCAGGCCAGCGCGTTCTCCCTGGACGACGTGGTACCCCGCGCCAAGACCCTGGCCGACAAGCCCTATGCCGCACCGGTCAGCAACCTGCCTCCGGTGTTCAGCCAGATGCAGTTTGCCGACTACATCAAGATCCAGCCGCAGCGCGACAACCTGGAGTGGAAGGACCAGGGCACGCCGTTCCGCCTGGGCTTCTACCACCAGGGCATGCAGTTCGGCAGCCCGGTACGCATCAACGAGATCGTGGGCGGCGCGGTCCATGAGATCAAGTACGATCCCGCGCGCTTCGACTTCGGCGACCTGAAGCTGGAAAAATCCGCGACCGGCAAGCTCGGCTATGCCGGCTTCCGGGTGCTCTACCCGATCAACCGGGCCGACAAGCTCGACGAGATCATGAGCGTGCTGGGCGCCAGTTATTTCCGGGTCGTCGGCAAAAACCAGGTCTATGGCCTGTCCAGCCGCGGCCTGGCCATCGATACCGGGCTGCCCGTCGCGGAGGAGTTTCCGGCCTTCCGCGAGTTCTGGATCGAGCGGCCGAATCCACAGGACAAGCACCTGGTGTTCTACGCCCTGCTTGATTCCAGGCATGCCACCGGCGCCTACCGCTTCGATCTCTACCCCGGCGAGGACGCGGTCCTCAAGGTGCAGGCGCGCATTTTCCTGCGCGGGGCCGTCACCAAGCTCGGCGTGGCGCCGCTGACCAGCATGTTCCTGTTCGGGCCGAACCAGCAACGCGACCCGTACAACTTCCGCCCTGCCCTGCACGACTCCAACGGCCTTGCCATCCATACCGGCAGCGGCGAATGGCTGTGGCGCCCGCTGAACAACCCGCGCAACCTCGCCATCAGCACCTTCCAGGTCACCAACCCCAAGGGCTTCGGCCTGCTTCAGCGGGGCCGCGCGTTTTCCTCGTATGAAGACCTGAAGGACCGCTATGACCTGCGGCCAAGCGCCTGGATCGAGCCCCAGGGCGACTGGGGCAAGGGCAAGGTCGAGCTGGTGGAAATCCCCACGCCCGACGAGACCAACGACAACATCGTCGCCTTCTGGACGCCGGACCAGTTGCCGCCCAAGGGCCAGCCCCTGAAGGCGGACTACACGATGCACTGGACTCTTGACGAGCGCGCCCTGGTGGACAAGGACCTGGCCTCGGTCAAGCAGACGCTGCGCTCCGCGGGAGAAATCACGCAGGCCAACCTGATCCGCCATCTGGATGGCAGTACCGGCATCGTGGTCGACTTCGAAGGCCCCGTGCTGGCGAACCTCCCCCCCGGCACGCAGGTCGGCGCGCAGGTCAGCGTGAGCAGCAACGCCGAGATCATCGACCGGGTGGTGGAACCCAATCCCGTCATCAAGGGCTGGCGGCTGAACCTGCGGATCTTCCGGGCTCAGGCGAGCGCGCCGCGGGTCGCCGGCATCACGGCCTGGACCGACTCGGCGAAGCGCTCGACGATGCGGTCGATATCCTGCGCCGAGCAGATGAACGGCGGCGCAAAGAGTACGTGGTCGCCTCGCACGCCATCCACCGTGCCGCCCATCGGATAGATCAGCAGCCCGTTCTGCATGGCGGTGGACTTGAGCCGGGCGTGCGTTTTCAGGGCCGGGTCCAGCGTCGCCTTGGTCTGGCGGTCGGCGACGAACTCCACGCCCACGAACAACCCTCGGCCACGGATGTCGCCAACGTTGGGGTGATCGCCCAGCGTTTCGCGCAGCCGGGCGCGGAGTTGCTCGCCGCGCGCCAGCACGTTTTCCAGCAGATGGTCTTCGGCGATGGTCTGCTGCACGGCCAGTGCCGCCGCGCAGGCGGTGGCATGGCCGATATACGTATGCCCGTGCTGGAAGAAGCCACTGCCGCCCAACACCGCGTCATAGATGCGGCTGGTGGAGATCATCGCGCCGATCGGCTGATAGCCCGCGGCCAGGCCCTTGGCAATGGTCACGATGTCGGGCACCACGCCATCTTCCTCGCATGCGAACAGGTGGCCGGTGCGGCCCATGCCGGACATGATTTCGTCGAGGATCAGCAGCACGCCGTACTTGTCGCAGACGGCGCGAATGCGCTTGAGATAGTCCGCCACCGGCGGCACGGCGCCGGCGGTCGCGCCTACCACGGTCTCCGCCACAAAGGCGGCGACGCTCTGCGGGCCGAGTTCGAGGATCTTGGCTTCGAGCTCGTCGGCAAGGCGCTGCGCGTACTGCTGGTCGGTCTCGCCCGCGGACTGGTCGCGATAGGCGTAGCACGGCGCCACATGGTGCGCCGGCACCAGCAGCGGCAGGAACGGCTCGCGGCGCCACGCATTGCCGCCGATGGCCAGCGCGCCCAGCGTGTTGCCGTGGTAGCTCTGGCGGCGCGCGATGAAGTGGCGGCGCTCCGTTTGCCCGATCTCCACGAAGTACTGCCGCGCCAGCTTCAACGCGGCCTCGACCGCCTCGGAGCCGCCCGAGACAAAGTAGACGTGATTGAGGTCGCCGGGCGCGGCCTGCGCCAAGGTCCGGGCCAGTTCTTCCGACACTTCGGTGGTAAAGAACGATGTATGCGCGTAGGCGAGCGAGTCGACCTGCTGCTTGATGGCTTCGATCACGCGCGGATGCCCGTGGCCCAGGCAGGACACGGCGGCCCCGCCCGAAGCGTCGATATAGTGCTTGCCGTTGCTGTCGATGAGCTCGATGCCCTTGCCGGCGACTGCCACGGCAAGCGTCTGGCGGGGATTGCGGTGAAATACGTGGGTCATGATGATTGGTGTTGAAGCGACATGTCGAATTAGGCGTGCGGGCGATGCGTGAGAACCTGGCCGGGGAACGCGGCAATGACGTGTGTTTCCTCCCACACGCGCTGGCCGTTGACCCAGACGCCGTGGATGCCTTCGCTTGCGCGGATCGGATCCTCGAAGGTAGCGTTGTCCTGCACGCGATCCGCGTCGAACAGGACCAGGTCGGCGAACTGGCCGGCCCGGATCAGCCCGCGCTCCGTGAGTCCGTATTGCTCGGCGGCAAGCCCGGACATCTTGTGAACGGCCTGCTCAAGCGTCATCAGCCCGGACTCGCGCACCATCCGCGCCAGGATCCGCGGGAATGTGCCCCACTGGCGTGGATGGGGACGCGGATCGAACGGCAGTCCGTCCGAGCCAAAGATGGTCAGGGGAAAGCTGGCAATGCGCTCGACATCCGCTTCATCCATGATGAAGTAGATGGCGGCGGCGGGCTTCAGCTTTTCCAGCAGGCCATGTTCGTCCAGCCCCAAGCTCTGCATGAGTTCCTGGAAATCCCGGCCGCCCGCTTCCGGGCAGCCTTTGGACCAGGTGATCATGGTGCGCGAGGATTGCCGTACGCGATCCAGCCGTAGCATGGTCGAGGTTGCGGGATAGGGATGGCAGTCCAGGCATAGCGGCTGCAGCCTGGCGGCTTTCTCCAGGATGGCCAAGGTCTCCACGGAGCGGCCGTGATTGCGTTTGCCCGCCACCTTGTGGTGCGAGAAGACGATGCGGCAATCCAGCGCCCCGCCGATCCTGAGCGCTTCTTCGATCGACGGCACGATATCGTCGGTCTCGTCGCGCAGGTGGGTGGAGTAGATGCCCCCGAATGCCCGCAGCGGCTCGCAGACCTGGATGATCTCCTGCTCCGTGGCGGCGGCGGCCGGCGGATAGAAGGTGCCAGTGGAAACGCCAAAGGCGCCTGCCCGCATGGCTTTTTCCACCTCCATGCGCATGACGGCCACTTCCTCCGCGTTGGCTTCGCGGCCCACGTCCGGCATGGCCTTGACGCGGAGCGTGGAATGGCCGAGCAACGGCACCACATTCACGTTGGCCGGCTTGCTGCGCATGGCATCAAGCCAGTCGGCGAATTCGGCGAACCGGAACAGTTCCGCGGGGCCCATCAGGTCCAGGGGCTGCGGCGGATCGCTGCTGACCAGCGGCGCCACGCTGATGCCGCAGTTGCCTGTCACCACCGTGGTGATGCCCTGCGAGACCTTGGGTTCCATCTCCGGATGCACCAGCAGGTAGCCGTCGTCGTGCGTATGGGAATCGATGAAGCCCGGCGCCAGCACGCGGCCCGCCGCGTCGATCACTACCCTCGCCTGCATGCCGGCCAGGTCGCCGACGGCAACGACCCGGTCGCCGGCGACAGCAACATCCGCGATCCGCCGCGGCGCGCCCGTGCCATCGACCAGCGTCGCGCGCAAAAACAGCAGGTCCGCAATGCTGGCGGCCTCAATGGGTAATACCGACATGACTTCTCTCCCCTGCCTACTGTGGTTCGATTCCCGCTTGTTTGACAACTTCCGCCCACTTTACGGTCTCACGGGCCGCAAAGGCGGACAGCGCCTGCGGTGTGCCGCCGACGGCTTCTGCGCCCAGGGCAGCGAATTTCGCCTTCAAGGCCGGATTGGCCAGTGATTGGTTGAACGCGGCATTGAGCCGGGCAACGGTGTCACTGGACGTGCCGCCGGGCGCTACCAGCCCACCCCACGCCACACCTTCAAAACCCGGCACGCCGGATTCGGCAATGGTGGGCAGGTCCGGCAGCATGGGGGAGCGGTTCAGGCTGGTCACCGCCAGCGCCCTGAGCTTGCCCGCCTTGATCAGCGGCAGGATCGTGGGCATGTTGTCGATCAGCACGTTGACCTGCCCACCCATCACATCGGTGGCGGCCTGCGGGCTACCCTTGTAGCCAACGTGCATCCAGGTGAGCCTGGCCCTGTCGGCCAGCAACTGGCCAGTGAGATGGCCCGAGGTGCCCTGCCCGGGCGAGGCGAACGTCACCTTGCCGGGATGATCGTTGACATAGCGGAGCAGCTCGGCAAAGGTCTTCACCGGCAGGTCGTTGTTGACGGCGATCACGTTGGGCACCTTGAACAGCAGCACCACCGGCACGAAATTGTCCGGGCGGTAGCTGAGCTTCCTGAAGGTGCTCTTGTTGATCGCCAGCGTGACGTTGTTGGCATACCCCAGCGTGTAGCCATCCGGAGCGTGTAGCCATCCGGCGCGGCGCGCTCGATCTCCGAGATACCGATGATGCCGGACGCCCCCGGCTTGTTATCGATCACGAACGACTGGCCGAGCGTCTTGCCCACCTCGGCGGTCAGTGCCCGCATCAGCACATCGGGGCTGCCGCCCGCCGCGGACGGCACTACCAGCCGGATCGGCTTGGAGGGATAGGCATCGGCGGACAAGGCCGCCGTGAACGGCGCCGCCGCGCAGCAAAGAAACGCTGCGGCCTTGAGTGTGAAACCAACCGTGGAGTTCTTCAAAACTTGTCCTCTGGCGTGGGGTGCGTGCACAAACTGCCGGCACCGGTGAAGTATAAGAAAGCGCGCCCGTCTATGCAACATATGTTTCCTTAAAAATCATAAAGATTCACACGATTCATTGCGCGCCGCGCTACACCAAGCCACGCCGGAGCCACGTCCCGTGCAGCGCGCGAGCGGTTGTGCAACAATCGTTACATCCGCCAATCGGGAACCCCCCATGCCTACCGAAGCCTCCATGCCGCCGCAGAGCCTGGATGAACTGCTTGTTCATCTCCGGGAGAACTTCGCCACGCTCAGTACGCAGTTCCAGGGCGGGGCGCGCTACCTGCTCGATCATCCGCAAGAGATTCCCATCCTTTCCATGCGCAAGATTGCCGTGGATGCCGGCGTCCAGCCGGCCACCCTGGTGCGCCTGGCGCAGTTCCTTGGCTTCGAGGGCTGGCAGGGCCTGCGCGAGCTCTTTGTCGAGTCGATCCGCGGTGGCCCGCAGCCCTACGCCAAGCGGGCCAAGAAGCTGGTGCGCGAGAGCGGGTCGAGCCGCATGCTCACCGACATGCTCGACGCCCAGCACCGCAACCTCGACCTGACCGGCGCCAACAATGCCGAGTCGATGCCGCAGGCTGCCGACCTGCTCAGTGCCGCGCCCAATGTGTATGTGGCCGGCTTTCGCTCGTGCTACCCCATCGCGTTCACGCTGCACTACGTGTATCGGCTGTTTCGCCCCACGGTGCACCTGATCCGTGGCGATGCGGGCACGCTCGAGATGGAGCTGCGCGCATTGACGCCCAAGGACGCCGTGGTGGTGGTGAGCTTTGCGCCCTACTCCCAGGAAAGCATCCGCGTGGCCGATGCCGCGCGCGAGGCCGGCTGCCGCGTGGTCGCACTGACCGACAGCACCGTGGCGCCGATTGCCCTGCATGCCGATTGCACGCTGCTGTTTTCCATCGACAGCCCCTCGTTCTTTCCCTCCATCACGGCCGGGGTGGCGGTGGCGGAAGCCCTGGTCGAGCAATTGCTCGCCAAGAAGGGCAAAGGCGCGATCAAGGCGCTCGAACTCGCCGAAGGCCAGTTGCACCAGACTGGCGCCTATGTCCCGGCCAGGCGGAGCTAGCTGGCCAGGCTCGCGGCTAGGCGAGCTTGTTGCAGCCGGCCCGCGCATTGCGGCAAAGCCCTTGGGCTTCCAGGAACAACGCCGCGTCCAGGCACCTCGCCTCGTGCCAGGTCGGCCCGATTAGCTGGACACCGAAGGGCATGCCGTCCACGGCGCAAGGCGCGGCGACCACGGGCAGCCCGGCCAGCGAGACGGGGCGAGTCAGGTGGCCGGCATCTGCGCGCGGCACGTAGATCCGCCGGCCGCCGCCGATCTGCTCCGCCCCGATCAGGGGCGCTGCGTAAGGCGTGGTGCACGCCAGCAGCAGGTCAACCTCGTCGAACAGTGCCTCCAGCTTTTGGCGCCACACGGCCTGGTAGGCCTTGGCCATCTGGTACCAGCCCTCGGGGATCGCCAGCCCGGCCAGCATGCGCCGGCGCACAAAGGCGCTATAACCGGGATGGCGCTCGGCGAATCCGCGCTGAGCATGGTTGCGCCCGACTTCAAACGCGGAAATGATCGACGCGGCGTCGCGTGCAAGATCGGCCTCGGGCAGATCGATCAGGTGCGCGGACCCAAACGCGGAGGCAACGCGCAGCACGGCATCCTGGGCCTCGTCTTGCGCGAAATCGCCAAAGCCGGCTTGCAGGATCCCCACGCGCAGGCCCGCCATCGCCCCGCCGCCGGCCGGCATCGGCTGGCCGGTGGCGGGACCGGCCCCCTGCATCGCGCGGTACGCAAGCGCCAGCCCGCTTGCATCCGAGGCCATCGGGCCAACCGCATCCAGGCTCTCGGCATACGGGAAGCAGCCCTGTGCCGGAATGCGTCCCGTGGTCGGCCGCAGGCCCCAGATGCCGCAGAACGACGCCGGCGCGCGAATGGATCCGTTGGTATCGGACCCGATGCCGATCGGTGCGATCCCGGCTGCAATCGCCGCGGCGGTGCCCGCCGACGATCCGCCCGCGATCCTGGCTGGATCCAGCGGATTGCGCACCGGCCCGCCAATCACGTTCTCGCCGGTGGCGCCACAGGCATACTCGTCCATCTGCGTCAGCGCCACCGGGATCGCGCCGGCTGCTATCCACGCTTGCACCACGGCAGCGCTGCTGGCCGCGGGCGGCTCGTTCGCCCGCGCAAGGGCGCCGGCAAGCGTCGCGTGGCCCTGCACGTCCAGCAGGTTCTTGACGACGAAGGGCACACCGGCCAGGGGAAGCGGGGCCTTGCCGGCGAGGCGGGCCGTGTCACAGGCGAGTGCGCCGGCCATGGCCTGCGCCGCCAGCAGTTGGGAGACACAGTTCAGCGGCTCCACCGCCGCCGCCCTGGCAAGGCTGGCGCGAACCACGTCTTGCGCGGTAACGCTGCCGTGCCGAAGCTGCGCCGCGATGCCAGCGACAGAATGCAGATCAACCGCCACTGTCTTTGCCATTGCCGTTCTCCACCCTGCCGCACGCTTGTCCGCTTGCCAAGGCACCGGCAAGCCCCAGCGCCATGCCCTCCATGCCCTGCACCAGCGCCACGACGGCCTCGTGATCTTCCGCCGAAACCGGCGGCCGGACTTTGCCAATGGCCAGATCCACGGCAGCCAGCAGTTCCGCCTGCGTCATGCGCTGCATCGCCATCTCACACCTGCCGGTCGGACATGAGCTGGCGCGGAATGGCGAGGATCACCACCGCGGCAATCAGCATCATGGCGGCCAGTGCCAGCACCCCCAGCGAGATGCTGCCGGTGGACTGCTTGATGCCACCCATGAGCACCGGGCCGATCAAGCCAGCCAGGCTGGCAGCGCTGTTGATCATGGCGATGCCGCCGGCGGCGGCCGTGCCTGCCAGCACGCGGCCCGGCAGGCCCCAGAACATTGCCAGCGTCGCCATCAGGCCGGAGATGCCAATGGTCAGGAACACCATGGCCACGACGGTATTGTGCGGAAACAGCGTACTGGCCCACATGGCGGCAGCCGCGATAAAGAGCGGGACGGCGCAATGCAGGCGCCGCTCGCCCACGCGCTGCGCATGCGCCGCGTTGCGGTTCATGACCACGCAGGCAACGCTGTAAGGGATGGCCGTCAGCAGGGCGATTTCGAGGGGCGACTGCATGCCCGTGGACTGGATGATGGTCGGGAGCCAGAACACCAGGCCGTAGTTGCCGATATTGAACAGCAGGCAGATGCCCATCAGCATCCACAGCACCGGGGACTTGAGCGCGGCCACGAAACTCGTGTTCTTGCGGGCGTTTTCGGTCGATAGCGTGGTGGTGATCGCCGCCGCTTCCGCCTTCGTCAGCCACGGCGCGGTCTGCGGCGACTCCGGCAATATCTTGAACACGAGCAGGCCCAGCACGATCGCCGGCAACGCTTCGATCAGGAACATCCACTGCCAGCCCTGCAAGCCATGCAGGTCGTGCGTGCCGGACATCAGCGCGCCGGAAATCGGCCCGCCGAGCACCATCCCCAGCGGCATCGCCAGGAACAGGATCGACATGATCTTCGACTGCCGGGCCGCCGGATACCACTTGTTCAGATACATGACCGCGGCAGGGAAGAAGCCGGCTTCCGTCACGCCCAGCATGAACCGTGCGAAGTAGAACTCCGCTGGCGTGCTCACCAGCATGGTCGCGGCGGAAACCAGCCCCCACACGATCATGATGGCGGCCATGCTCCTGCGCATGCCCAGCCGGTAGATCAGCAGGCTGCTGGGCACCTGGCAGAGCATATAGCCCCAGAAGAAGATGCCGGCCCCGATGCCGTACACCACGTCGCTCAGCCCCAGCGCCTGCTGCATCTGCAGCTTGGCAAAGCCAACGTTCACCCGGTCCAGGTAGCTGAAGAAATAGCAAAGGACGATGAACGGCACGATGCGCCTGGTCACCTTGGCGAAGGCGGCGGCGTCCAGCCCGCTCTCAACGCATGGCGCTTCTGCCGCGACATCCAGGGTGGCGGCGTTCTTGACAACGGTCATGCTGGTCTCCTCTGAATCCCGGGTTACTCGAACGCTTCGTCGTTCGGCTGGTCGTAAGCCTTCTTGACCGCGGCGCTCATCGGAAACTCGAAATTGATGTTCTTCGGCGGCACCGGCTTGCTGAACCATTTGTCGTACAGGCCCTTGATTTCGCCGCTCTTCATCAAGCCGGTGATCACGCCGTCGACCAGCTTCTTGAACTCGGGATCATCCTTGCGCATCATGAAACCGTAGGCCTCGAACGATGTTTTCGCGCCCGACAGCAGCACGTCGTCCATCATCCTGATTGCAGGATCAGGAACGACTCGCCGTAGTCCTTGGCGCTCTGGATGGTGATGTTGGCCTTCTTGTCGTCATTAAGCTTGCGCAGGATCCGCTCGGAGGTGGTGCCCGCGTTGGTGACCACGGCCTTGCCGCTGAGATCCGGGAAGTCGTGGACCGGGCTGCCCTTCTTGACCAGCAGGCGGGTGCCGGCGACAAAGAAGGTGGTGGAGAACGACACCTGCTGCTGGCGCGCTTTCAGGTTGGTGGTGACCCCGCACTCCAGGTCGACCGTGCCGTTCTGGACCAGGGAGATGCGGTTCTGCGACGTGACCGGCACCATGTGAACGTCAAGCTTGGCCAACCCTGTCTGCTTCCTGACCTCGGCCACCACCTTGTCGCAGATGTCTTGCGAGTAGCCGATCACCTTCTGGTTGCTGTCGTAGAAAGAGAACGGGATCGATGAGGTGCGATGCCCGATCGTGATCGTTCCCGATTCCTTGATCCGGGCCAGCGTCGGGCTGGCGGACACGTCCGCGGCCTGGACCGCCCCCACGCCAAGCATCGCTCCCAGCATTGCCAATCCGAGGCAGGTGGCTTTCACAGCTTTCATTTATCGCTCCTTGTTTAGCAGACATGCGACGGGCCATCGCGTTTGAATACTATTCACTGAGCAACAATTGTTCCATCATGGATAACCATGAAACATATGTATTTTTTGCGCCAAAAATGAAGGAACAGTCGCATCACGCACCAATCACGTGACACATATGGTGCATGCCAACCGCGTATTGGGGCATGGCGGAACCAGCAAGCCCCCGCAACTAGGCGTAGCATGTCGCGCTCGCCCAAGCCTTCGACCCAGCCTTCGACCCGCCTTATGCGCTCCCTGCGTTCCATGCGCCCCCTGCCGCCTCTCGCGACCCTGCGCGCGTTCGAAGCCACCGCAAGGCGCCTGAGTTTCAGCCTCGCGGGGCAAGAGCTTTTTGTGTCACAAAGCGCCGTCAGCCACCATATCCAGCGCCTCGAGAGCGATCTGGGCGTGGCCCTGTTCGAGCGGCGCGCCCGTGCGGTTGCGCTGACCCCGGCTGGCCAGGCGTACTACGCCAAGGTGCATGCGGCGTTCGCGCTGCTGCGCGAGGGCACCGAGCAGGTACGGGCTAGCGCCATCGCGCGCGCGACACTGACCGTGGGGCTGCTGGCGTCCTTTGGCACGCGCTGGCTGGCGCCGCGCTTGCAGGCGTTCTCCCTGGCGCATCCCGACATCGACCTGCAGTTGCGGCCCGATATCGCGCTGGCTGACGTGGCGGGCGGCGAGGTGGATGTGGCGATCCGCTACGGGCGCGGCGCCTGGCCAGGCGTGCAGGCGCAGCAGCTCATGCCCGAGCGCCTGTCGGTGGTCTGCGTGCCGGGGCTGATCGCCGGACCGGATCGCCCCGCCAGGCCACAGGACCTGCTGCGCTTCGCGTTCCTGTCGTCGCATGCCCGGGATCCGTTCGAGTGGGATGCGTGGTCGCGCCGCTTTGGCCTGGACCTGGACCAGGCGCGGACCGTGCACCTGCACGACTACAACATCGTGGTGGAGGCGGCGTTGGCCGGCCAGGGCATTGCCATGGGCCGCCACCGGCTGATCGCCCAGCAACTTGCCAGCGGCGCGCTGGTGCAGGCCCTCCCCGGCACGGTACTGGATGACCCTGGCATCGGCTGGTGGCTGGTCGCGCCGCGCGGGGCGCTGGGCGAGGCCGCATCGGCGTTCCGTGCATGGTTGATGGCGGCGGCCGCCGAGGATTCGATGGCAGGGATGTGATGCGATGTAACGGGATGGGTTACGAAGAGACATCACGCCATGTGACGGCACGTATTAGTTTTGCTCATGCGTGCCGGGCGAGAATTGATTGGTTTCCCGGCCGCCAAGCCGATAGGATGGGCTTTCCCCATCTCTTTTCAGCGCAACCGACATGACCCTCTCCCTCTCCGGCCGCGTGGCCGAACTCGGCCTGACCCTGGAAGCCGCCGCCGCGCCCGCCGCCAACTACGTGCCGTTCGTACAGGACGGCAACCTGCTCTTTATCTCCGGCCAGATCTCCCGCGAGCATGGCCAGGCCGCTTACCTGGGCCGCCTGGGCGACACGATTTCGGACGAAGACGGTGTGCGGGCGGCGCAGCTGTCGGCGCTCGGCATCCTGTCGCAGGTGGCCGCCGCCACGGGCGACCGGCTGGACCGCGTGGCCCGCGTGGTGCGGCTTGGCGTGTTCGTGGCCTGCACGCCGGACTTCAATCGCCAGAGCGCCATCGCCAACGGCGCATCGGACCTGATGGTGCAGGTCTTCGGCGATGCGGGCCGCCATGCGCGCAGCGCCGTCGGCGTGGCCTCGCTGCCCGCCGGCGTTGCCGTGGAGGTCGAGGCGGTCATCTCCCTCACTTCGCCCTGAACACAACGCGCCCCACAGGAGCCCTCATGCCTGCCCCCCTCACCGCTACCGCCGTCGACGCACTGCGTGCCCTTACCCCTGGCGCGCAAAGCACCACGCATTTCAACCACGGCGGCGCCTCCTTGCCGTCCGCGGCCACGCTCGAGGCGATCTACAGCCATCTGCGGCGCGAGGCCATGCTGGGGCCGATGGAGGCAGGTGTCGCGGCGCGCGAACAAACAGAGCGCGCACGCACCCTCGCCGCGCGGTTGCTGAACGCCGAGCCCGCCGAGATCGCACTGACCACGGGCAATTCGCCCGGGTGGGGTGCCGCGTTTGCGGCCCTGGGGGCCTGGCAGCCCGGTGAGCGCATCCTGGTCGGGCGCCACGAATGGGGCGGCAACCTGGCCGCCATGCGCCTGACGGCCCAGCGCGCTGGCGCCTCGATCGAGACCATCCCGAGCGACAGCAGCGGCGCCGTGGACCCTGAAGCACTAGCGGCCATGATCGACGGCCGGGTGCGGCTGATCGCGCTGACCTGGCTGCCGGCCAACGGGGGGCTCATCAATCCGGCGGCGGCCATCGGGCAAGTGGCGCGGCGCCACGGCATCCCCTACTTCATCGACGCAGCGCAGGCAGTGGGCCAACTGCCGATCGATGTGACCCAGCTGGGCTGCGACGTGCTCAGCGGCGCGGGCCGCAAGGCGCTGCGCGGCCCAAGGGGCACGGGCCTGCTGTACGTGCGGCGGGATTTCCTGCCCCGCCTGACGCCGGCATTCGTCGACACGTACTCCGCGCCGCTGGATGCGCACGGTGAGCCGGTGCTGCGGGCCGGCGCGGCCAGGTTCGAGTCGGCGGAAGCCGCAATGGCGCTGCGCTGCGGGCTGGCCAACGCCCTGGAGGAAGCCCTGGAGATCGGCCTTGAAAACATCCGCGCGCGCATCGACGGCACCGCGCGGGCGCTGCGCGCGCAACTGGCCGAGATACCCGGCGTCACCGTGCTGGACCAAGGCCGCGAGCTTTCAGGGTTGGTGGCGTTTAACGTCGCCGGCCACAACCCCATGGCGCTGCAGGGCAGCCTTGCGGCGCAAGGCGTGACGATTGGCAGCAACGGCGTGCCTTATACCCCGCTGGACATGAACGCGCGCGGGATCGACCAGGTGGCGCGCGCCTCGGTCAGCTATCTCACCACGGAGGCGGAGATCGGGCGATTGCTGGCCGCATTGCGGGCCTTGGTGTGAGACGTGGTGTGAGACGTGGCGAAAAAGCAAACCCGAAACTGGTGCAGACTAGCGGTTGTTGCCACCAAGACCCCTAGGCTGTATGAAGATTGGACCCTTTGCGCTTGCGCTTGCACCGCTCATCCTGATGCTCGGCATCGCCGTGGCCGTGCTGGCCGGGCGAGCCGTCGGCAAGGACCGGGCGAGCATGGAACGCGCGATCCTTGCCATCGTGCTGGCCGGCCTGGTGGTGGCGCGGCTGGTCTTTGTGCTGCAATACCTGCCGGCCTACCGCGCCGATTGGCCGACCATCCTGGATATCCGGGACCAAGGCTTTGACCTGGCCTCGGGCGCCGTGGCCGCAGCCTGCATGTTGGCGTGGTATCTGATTCGCCGGCGGGCGATGCGCAAGCCGCTGCTTGCCGCGGCGGCGGCGGGCGTGGTGGCCTGGGGCGCGGCAACCATGTTGGCGAATCGTTCCGGACCCCCGCCGTCTGTCCCCGCCGTCGCGCTGGTCAACGCGGCCGGCCAGATGCAGCCGCTTTCCATGGCCAATGGCAAGCCAACCGTGGTGAACCTGTGGGCCACCTGGTGCCCGCCCTGCCGGGCCGAGATGCCAATGCTTGCCAAGGCACAGGCAGAAAACCCGAACGTGAACATCGTCTTCGTGAACCAGGCCGAGCCGCGCGACATCGTGCAACGCTATCTGGAGGAAACCCGGGTCCGCATCGACAACCTGCTGTTTGACCCCGGTCTCGAAGTGGCCAAGGCCACGGGCGCCAAAGGGTATCCGACGACGCTGTTCTATGACGCGCAAGGCCGGCTGGTGTCGACGCATCTCGGCGGATACTCGCGCGCGACGTTCGAGCATGCCCTGGAGCAGTTCCAGCCGCGCCGCTAGGCAGCGGCTGAGAGGCGCGCCGATTCCGTACTTCGGCCTGCCGCGGCAAGGCAAGCCGCTGCGCGGCGTCGCCCGGCGCCCCGAAAAAATAATCGCCCGTGCGTGACACTTTTTTCGGGCTCGGCTGGCAAGGCGCATGAATGCTTGACTCCGAACCACCGAAAGGACCTTATCCGCATGGCCGTCGTGCGTCCGCGCTGCACCGAGCGCTTCCTTCACCAGGCAAGCCAGGACCCGGGTCAGGACCGGGTAGCCCCCGCATCCCGCGCCCGGCCCAGCAGGAACTCGCGCTCGCGGGCGTTGCGCGTCATGGCGGCGGCGCGCTCGAACTCGGCGCGAGCCTCGTCGAGGCGGCCGAGCTTGAACAGCAGGTCGCCGCGCACGCTGGGCAGCAAGTGGTACTTCGCCAGCGAGGACTCCTTGAGCAGCGCGTTCACCAGCTCCAGGCCAGCCTCCGGGCCGAAGGCCATGCCGACCGCCACCGCGCGGTTCAGCTCCACCACCGGTGACGGCGCGACCTCCGACAGCGCGTCGTAGATGGCGGCGATCTGCGCCCAGTCGGTATCGGCCGCAGCGGACGCGCGGGCATGGCAGGCGGCCAGCGCCGCCTGCAAGGCGTAGGGGCCGAGCGCGCCGCCCAGCGCTTCGGCGCGCGCCAGCGCCGCCAGCCCGCGCCGGATCAGCAGGTGGTCCCAGCGGCTGCGGTCCTGTTCCAGCAACAGCACCGGGCGGCCTTGCGCATCGACCCGCGCGTGCGTGCGCGAGGCCTGGATCTCCATCAGCGCCACCAGCCCGTGCACCTCGCTTTCCTCGGGCGCCAGGCCGGCCAGGGTGCGGCCCGGCCCAGGCGCAGCGCTTCCTCGCACAGCGCGGGGCGCATCAGGTCGTCGCCGGCCGTGGCGGAATAGCCTTCGTTGAAGATCAGGTAGATCACCTCCAGCACGGACGCCAGGCGCGGCGCGCGCGCCTGAATGCGCTGGGCGATGGTGGGCTCCGGGGTCAGGAAGGCCCGTGCGATCTCTTCGGTGGTCAGCCCACCCAGCAGGCGCAGCGTCATGGCGACCCGCGCATCGGTGGAGAGCACCGGATGGCAGGCGGTGAAGACCAGCCGCAGCAGGTCGTCGCCGATATCATCCTCGCGCGCGGCATCGAGCGCATCGACAAAATCCGGCACGACATGGGCCTCCATCGCTTCGAGATCCTGGCCGATCTGCTCGTGCTTGCGGGCGTGCAGCGCCTGCTGGCGCAGGTAGTCGAGCGCACGGTTCTTCGCCGTGGTCATCAGCCAGGCGCCCGGGTTGTCCGGCACGCCGGTCTCGGCCCAGCGCTCCAGTGCGGCCACCAGGGCGTCCTGCGCCAGTTCTTCGGCCAGGCCCACGTCGCGCACCACGCGCGCCACGTGGGCGATGACCTTGGCGGATTCAATCCGCCATACGGCTTCGATCGCCCGGTGCGTGGTTGTCTTTGTCGTCGTCACCACCGTGTGCCTCAGGCTGCGCCGGCAGCGGACGGTTCCATATAAAACAGTTCCCAGATGTGGCCGTCGAGATCCTCGAAGCCATGCGCGTACATGAAGCCATGGTCCTGCGGCGTGCGCGGGCTCGTGGCACCAGCGGCAAGCGCCTTGGCGACCAGCGCGTCGACCTCGGCGCGGCTCTCGCAGGTAATGGCGATCAGCACCTCGGTGCTCTCCGAGGTGTCACACAGCTTGCGGCTCGTGAATCCCTTGAAGAATTCATGCTTGAGCAGCATCGCGTAGATGTTCTCGCCGATGACCATGCAGGCGGCGTTGTCGTTGGTGAACTGCGGGTTGAAGGTGAACCCCAGGGCCTTGAAGAAATCCTGCGAGCGCTGCAGGTCGGCCACGGCGAGGTTCAGGTAGATTTGCTTATGCATGATTCGTCCTTGGATTCGGTGTCGCGTGATGGGGCAGGGGCTCGGCGGGTTGCCCCGCTTACCGGGCCGCCGGCGCCTCGGCCAGCGTCTTCAGGTTGACCAGCCCTTGCTCGAAATCGTTGCCGACCATCTTGTCCATATTGAAGACCAGGTGCATCAGCTTGGCAAAGTACGGCACACCGCCTTCCATCGACCACGTCACGTTGGTGGCATCGGCCTGCGGCCTGAGCGTGAATTCGACAGTGTTGTGCGCCTCGAACGGCTTGATGAAATCCAGCCGCATCATGACCTTGGAGGCCGGCACCGCATGGAGGATTTCCATGCTGCCGACGCCCACCTTGTCGCTCTCCCAGGCGTAGGCGGCGCCCTGCCCGCTGCGCGTGGCGCCGTAGGTACCCTTCAGGGACGGGTCCTTCTTTTCATAGGGGTTCCACTGGTTGAAGTTGTGGAGGTCGTTGATGAGCGCGAACACGCGCTCCGGCGGCGCCTTGACGCTGGCGCTGCGCTCGACCCGGAAGGTATCGGGCCGCGTGGCGGTGTAGATCAGCAGCAGGGCAATGGCGGCGAAAGCGGTGAGCAGGATGGGCTTGAGCATGATGTCGGGTTCTGGCAAACGTTGGGTTGGGCTCGGGTGGAATCGGGTGGGATCGCTGACTCAGTGCTGGCCGGCGTTCAGGTCGCGAAGGCGCGCCACCGCGGGGCTCGGCGCGAAATCCTCCAGCTCGAACAGCTGCCGTACCTCGATCTCGCCGTCGGCCATATCGCCGTGCGGCGACGGGAAGCGCCGCGCCCATTCCATCGCCTCCTCGCGGCTGCGCACCTGGATCAGCGTGTAACCCGCCACCATTTCCTTGGTTTGCGCAAACGGCCCGTCGATGACGGTGCGCTGGCCGGCGGCATAACGGATGCGCCAGCCGGTGGCAGTGGGCTTGAGGCCAGCGGCGTCCAGTAGCACGCCCGCCCTGGCCAGTTGCTCGTGATACACGGCCATCGCCGCGAACAGGCTTTCGTCCGGCATCGCGCCGGCCTCGCTGTCTTGCGTGGCCTTCACCAGGATCATGAATCGCATCGCGGTTCTCCTTAGCTTGAGGTTGTCGGTGGTGAGTCGTTGCGGTGGCGCGCCGCTACCATCTCGCTGGCTCTTACCGGTACGACGAACCGCGCGCCGCCGGATCGACATCCGCGACAAACAAACCTCAATACCAAGGGTAATTACCTAGAAAAAGCCCCCACCGGCCGCCTTACAGGAAGCAAGGCCCGACCTCGCGGACTTCCACGGTGCACCATGCCGCGGCGGGACACTCGGCGGCGATGGCAATGGCTTCGTCCTGCGTGGCGCAGTCGAGCAGGAAGTAGCCTCCGATCATTTCCTTGGCCTCGGCAAAGGGGCCGTCGAGCAGGTCGTGGCGGCCTTCGCGCACCCGCACGCGCACGCCCTTGGCTTGCGAGGTAAGCGAGTTGACGCCCAGCAGCAACCCGCGCGCATTCAGGCCTTCGGCAAAACGCTGCATGCTGGCGTAGGCCTCGCGCCCTTCTTCCGGGGAACGCTCGGCGCGCTGGCCAACGGGTTCGACGATCAACAGCATGTACGGCATAGGGCCTCCAGTTCGTTCCAGTTCGATTCTGTCATTTTTGGCTTTTGCTTACCGCCCACATCCTGCACGCCTGGGCCGCTGGCCGCAAGAGGCTAGCGCGCCACATAGGGATGGAACAAATGCCTGGCCGTTAATTGCAATAGCCAAAGGCTTGGCGACCACTCCCCCGCCTGGGCGCGCAGTTTAAGATGTCGACTTTGCTCCACCCAGCACCCAACGCCTTCCCATGACCGCATCGCGCCAGCCAACCAACCATCCCTCGTATTTCATCGAGGGCAACACCGTGATCTGGTCGTACAACGACCAGGCGCTCTGGGCCAAGGACGGCAGCCCGCTGCCCATCGCCCACCCGCAGGCATTCCGCTGCATCGAAGGGCGCTGGTTCACCGATGGCGAGCACGTGATCGTGCAGGCTCAGCAAGGCAGCGGCACGGCCTGGTACTACTTCTACCGGATCGAAGATGCCGACATCGCCACCTTCGAAGTCCTCAACGAGCGCTACGCCCGCGACGCCCGCCAGGCTTACTTCGTCACCGGCAAGACCATCCGCACCCGCAGCCCGCAGGCCTTCCGGCCGCTCACCTACCAGGGCTGGCGCTGGCCGGAGAGCGGCCCGCTGGAACCGGTGGCCTGCACGCATGCCTACTACGCGGTGGACGCCGATTCGGCGTATTTCAACGGCAAGCGCGTCATCGGCGCGGACGGCGCCACCGTGGTGGGCCTCCCGGGCAACTACATCGCCGATGCCGGGCATGTCTACTACTTTGGCCAGCGCATCGAAGCCGACCGTGCCAGCCTGGTGGTGGCGCCCGCCGGCGAAGGCCCGTTACGCATGACCGACAAGCTCGGCCCGATCGAAGAGGGTAAGCGCAAGACCGCGCTCGACCAGGGCGAGGTGGAGCGCTGGCGTGACTTTTTCACCGCCCTGCCCGCGCTGCAGGATTACTGGTGGCATCGCCTGCAGGCGCCAGCCGCATCATCCGCATCCGCGCGCACGGTGGAATACGACGGCCACCAACTCGCCGGGCTTGATCCCGCTACCTTCGCCGTACGGGAACTGCCCGTTGGCCACGGCCTTGCCGGCGTGTTCTGCGGCGATGCCCATGGCATCCACTGGCTGGTCAGTTATAGCCAGGGCGAATGCGCGCTGACCCCGCTTTCCCCGCGGCCGATCACCAGCCTGCAAGCGCTGGGGGATGGCTATCTCAGCGACGGCGCCACCGTGTTCTACGCGCCCAACCACTATGAAACGCCGCAAGCCCTGCGCAAGATCGATCCCGCCGCCTTTACCGTGCTGCAGGGCCCGTGGGCCCGGGATGCCAGCCGGGCCTTCTATCGCGGCACGGCAAAGAAGGGGGTGGACCCGGATGCCTTGCGCATCGCAGGTTGCTACGCGTGGGACGACACCCAGTTGTTCTGCGACGGCAAGCCGCTCAAGGTGGCCGCGCCGCACGCTACGCTGCAGGTGCCCCACCCCAGCTTCCTGCTGGCCGGCGACCAGCTCTTCTTCGGGCGCCGGCCGGTATCGGCCAGGCGCGTGCACCTGCCCACCCTGGAATTCCTCGACGCCGACTTCGCCCGTGACCGCGCGCACGCCTACATCGTCGGCTATGTGAACCTGGTGGCAATCGAAGGCGCCGATCCGGCCAGCTTCCGCGTGCTGGAAAAGGGCCGCGCCGCCGATGCGGCGCGCGAGTATGACGCGGCCGCGCTGAAGGCAGCGAGCGCACCGGCAAGCGACTAGTCACCCAAAGCCGTCGGTACAATGCGTGGGACATTGGACGCATCGCAAGTTCCTGAACCCGACGCCATCATGACCCAGGCTTATTCAGAAACCGTCAGCCGGATCCTTGCTTCCCATCTGCGAAGGCATGTCCAACCGGCTGCGTCCGCCTGCCCTGCCGGCCCCCGCCGCTGATCGTGCACCAGCATTTCACCGTCGCGAACGAGGCGGTGGCACTGCAGTTGCCGGCTTGGCGCGACTATGTGGGCCGGATACTCGACGTCCCGGTTTCACGCGCGCAGGTTGCCAATGGCTTCCTGGGCGAACTCGATACCTATGTGCTCAAGGACCTGACCTACCTGGACAGCCGCACCGCTCCGGTGGGCCAGATTCGCACCACCGCGCGCATCTCCACCGACAGCGTGCGCGACTTCGTCTTCCACGTGGCCATGGACGGGATCGCCGAAACGGTGACGGACTTTTCCCGGCAACGGAAATCGGCCCAGTTCGTGCCGGGCATCCTGGCGCTCGACATGAACCAGCCGATGCACATGAACCGCCCCACCCGCGCCCGGGTGCTAGCCTTCTTTGTGCCGCGCGCCACGGTGGAGGCGGCCATCCCCGACGCGGAATCGATTCATGGCCGCGTAGTGACCTATACCTCGCCGCTGACGCGCCTGATCCTCGATCACGTGACGGCGCTCTGCCACAGGCTGCCGGCAATGCCCGAGGCCGAGGCGGAGAGGACCATCCGCAACTGCGCACACCTGATCATCGCCGCGTTCGGCAAGCAATCGCGCCTGGCCGGCAATGCGCGCGCGGCGGCCCGCGCCGCCATGCTGGAGCGGGTGCAACGCTACGTGCAGGCCAACCTCCACCAGGACGGCCTCTCGCCCGAGAGCATCCTGCAAGCGTTCCAGTTGCCGCGCCCAACCCTGTATCGGATGTTCGAGCACGAAGGCGGCCTGGGCGCCTATATCCGCAACTGCAGGTTGCAGGCTGCGGCCGACGACCTGGTGCGCCTTGCGCACATCGGCATCGCGGAGATCGGCTATGGGCTGGGCTTCAACAGCGCATCGGACTTTACCCGCGCATTCCGACGGGCCTATGGCATGTCGCCAACGGATTTCCGGGGGGTCTAGCGCTGGCAATGGCGCGGCCGGCCACGGGATGCCACACGATGACGTCACCACGCCATCGGTCACCACGGAACAGAACAACCAGGAAGTCCTGGATGTGTTCGGCAAGCACCGCGATCTTGCCAGCTTGCCGGTGACCGAGAACGACATGCCGATCGGCCTGATCAATCGTGCGATCTTCATGTCGCAGATGAGCAAGCCCTATCATCGCGAGTTGTACAACCGCAAGAGCTGCATCGCCTTCATGGACAAGGAGCCACTGGTGGTCGATGCCGCGATGAGCATCGAGGCCCTGACCTTCAAGGCGGTGGAATACGGCGAGAAAGCACTTGCCGACGGCTTCATCATCGCGCGCGACGGCCGCTTCCTTGGCATCGGGCATGGCTTGCAGCTGATGCGCGTGGTCGCGGACATGCAGGCCGAGAAGAACCGCCAGATCATGCACAGCATCGACTACGCCAGCACCATCCAGCGCTCGATGCTGCGCCCCTCGCGCGAGGCGCTGGCCAGGACGCTCGACGACGCGGGCCTGGTCTGGGAGCCGCGCGATGTGGTTGGCGGGGATTTCTATCACTTTGCCGCGTTCGAGGACGGCTGGTTTGCCGCGCTGGCCGATTGCACGGGCCACGGCGTACCGGGTGCGTTCCTGACCCTGATCTCCTCGTCCATCCTGACCCAGGCCATCGAGCAGCGCGGCCCGCGCGACCCCGGCGCGCTCTTGATGGCGGTAAACCGCGGCATCAAGCAGATGCTCGGGCAGCTCGATGGCAATGATGAAACACCCGGCTCGAATGACGGCATGGATGCGGCGTTCTTCTGGTTCGACAACGCAAGCCGCCGGCTCGCATTCGCCGGCGCCAAGAGCGCCTTGTTCGTGCTCCAGCCCGGCGACGAGGAAGGCGAGATCGTGGACGGCGAGCGCATGGGGGTTGGCTATGTGGACACCGACCTGGACTTCACCTGGCAGAACCGCTTTGTCCAGACCCAGCCCGGCAGCGTGGTGTTTGTGACCACCGATGGCCTGATCGACCAGATCGGTGGCCCCAAGGAAATCGCCTTTGGCAAGCGCCGTATCCGCGAAACGATCCGCGGCAGCCGGCATGCCTCGGCGGCACGGATCAACGAGGCGGTGCTGGACCAGTATCGTGCGTGGCAAGGCCATCACCGCCGCCGCGACGACCTCACCTTTTTCTGCTTTCGCGTTCAATAGTCCTGCAATGCCCTGCTATAGCACCGAGATGAACGGCAATTCGATTGACCATGAATATGGGCCATTCTTCAAGATGGCCCGGGAACGCAACGTGATCTTCTACTACGTCGGCTACTTCTCCCAGAACATCATCGCGGCGATGTCCGATGCAGTCCGGCTGCAACTGACGGTGAGCGGCGTCGATGGCTCGACCCGGCGCAAGCTGTTCTCCTCGTTCGTGGAGATGGCGCAGAACATCGTGCACTACTCGTCCGACGCACTCACGCCGCCCACCCAGGACAGCAACCAGCTGCGCCACGGCTCGGTGTGCATCTGCATGGTGGAAGACCGCTACCGGCTGATGTGCTCCAACCCGGTGGCGAACACCCGCGTGGGGCAACTGCGCGCCGCGCTGGAGCCGTTGCGCACCATGACGCTGGACCAGATCAAGCAGGCCTACAAGGAAACGATGCGCGCTGAAGCCCCGGAGGGCAGCAAGGGCGCCGGCCTGGGATTTCTGACGGTGGCCCGCGACGCCAGCGCGCCGCTGGAATACAGCTTCCAGCCCATCGACGCAGACCCGGTATCGACGATGTTCTTCCTTACCGCCACCATCTGAACGACCTGAACGGGATCGAAAGGGAACCTGATGGAAAACCTGTTCATTGCCGCCACACCGAGCTCGCCCGAGGTGAGCTTTGACTTCAAGCAGCACACGCTCTCGCTCAAGGGCGAGTCCTACCCGGAGAACGCCGCGTTGTTCTACGGCGACGTGATCCTGCGCCTGCGCAAATACCTGGCGGCCTGCGAGGGCACCGAAGTCACGGTGCACGTGGCGCTGACGTACTTCAACAGCTCCAGCACCAAGGTGCTGTTCAGCATGTTCGATGCCATGAACGATGCGGCCGACAAGGGCAACCGGGTCATCGTGCATTGGTACCACGACGTGGACGACGACACGATCCTGGAATTCGGCCAGGACCTGCACGCCGACTTCCCCGCCATCGATTTCCTCGACCACGCCACCACGGCGAGCTGACCCGCGCATGTCAGAGCCAGATCTCTTCGAGTCGGAGAACAGCGTCCTGGCAGGCGCCAGGGCGGTATTCGACGACCCCCAGGCCGGAGCCCAGGCATACCGTGACACGCTCGGCGAGCTGATCGGCTATTACGAGCGGCGCTATTACGAGCGGCTGATGCGCGAAACCCGGCGCCTGATACGGCGCAGCGACCGCGAAGAGCTGGAAATGAACCGGCTCAACCATCGCCTGCAGGACCTGGCCCGCGAGCTGGAATTCCGCGCAACGCGCGACACCCTCACCGGCGCGCTGAACCGCGGCGCCATCATCGAGCGGGCCGGCGCGCTGCTGGCCGAGGGCAGCCTGTCGTTGATCGTGCTCGACATCGATCACTTCAAGCGGGTTAACGATGCACTGGGCCACCCTGTGGGCGATACGGTGATTCGTGGCGTTGTCCATTGCCTGGAGAAGTCGGTGCAGGACGCGGGGGTGATTGGCCGAGTCGGGGGCGAGGAGTTTGCCGCGCTGCTGCCGGCACGCTCCCTGGACGCCGCTGTCGAGCTGGCGGAAGGCATGCGGCTGGATATCGAACAGCATGTGTTTCCGGTCAAGGCCGGGCTGCAGGTGACGGCTAGCTTCGGCGTGAGCTGGAGTCCTCCCGGGACGACCTTCGAGCAGGCCTATGCGCGCGCGGACGAGGCCTTGTACCAGGCCAAGCGCAGTGGGCGGAACCGGGTTGTCAGTTTGCTCGAGGGGAAGCTGGTGGTGCCGTTGCATTGAGCGCGGCACCCGTCAATTTCACGCCAACCGGCACGCCGCAGCCCCTGCGGCCCGGTCCGCTCGCCGCGTTGCGCTATGCCGCCAGCGGAAAACTAGTATCGAACGTGGTCCGCACATCCAGCCGCTGCTTGAGCAGCCCAGCCTTCAGGTAGAAATCCGCGGTGCGCTGCTGCTCGGCAACCAGCGCCGCATCGATGTTGCGCCACTGCGTATGGCGCCGCTCGAACTGCAGCCGCGCGGCTTCCGGCGCAATGCCGATGATGCGCGCCAGCGCCGCTGAGAAGCCGTCCACATGCTGGTACGACCACACCTGCGCGCGCACCACGCGCTGCAGGAAGTCGCGCAGCACCTCGCGCTTGGCGGCCAGCGCGCTATCCGTCGCCGCAAGATAGCTCAGGCCCGACCACAGCCCGCGCCCGCTGACCAGCACGCGTGCATGCCCGCTGGTCTCGGCCAGCGCGGTGTACGGCTCCCACGTGGCCCACGCATCGATCGAGCCGTTGACCAGCGCCAGCTTGGCGTCCGCGGGCGGCAGGAAGCGCAGGCTGGCGTCCTCGGGCTTCAAGCCGGCCGATTCGAGCGCCTTCAGGGCGACGAAATGGCCAATGGAGCCACGGTTGGTGCCGATGTTCTTGCCGCGCAGGTCCGCCGCCGTCTTGAGGGGCGAATTGGCGCGTACCAGCACGGCGGTGCCGAACGGGTCCGAGCGGTTGGCGCCGATGATCTTGATCGGCGTGCCGGCGGCCAGTGCGAAGATGGCCGGCGCGTCGCCGATCGGGCCGGAATCCACCGCGCCGGCGTTCAGCGCCTCGGCCAGCGGCGCGGCGGCGGGAAACTCCGTCCACTGGATGTCGTAGGCCAGGCCCTTGAGCTCGCCGGCGCTTTCCAGCAGGGCGCGCAGCCCCCCCTTCTGGTCGCCGGCCTTGAGTACCGGGCGGCCCTGGGCCGACACGGAAAACGGCAAGGCGCCGCTGGCCGCCGCCAATGCGCCGTAGCGCAGGAATTGTCTTCGGGATGCCGTCATGTTGCCCCTCGCCATCCCCTTCAGGCTGCCTTGCGGCCAGCACTGGAACCAGCACCGGCCGCGGCCTCGCGCTGCGCCACCAGCTCGCGCAAGCGGGGAATCAGCTCGCGGCCATAGTCCACGGCGTCTTCCAGCGGATTGAAGCCGCGGATCAGGAAGGTAGTCACGCCAAGGTCGTAATAATCCAGCAGCGCGTCGGCGACTTGCTCCGGCGTGCCGACCAGCGCGGTGGAATTGGAGCGCGCGCCAGTGAGCCCGGCGATCTCCGTCCACAGGCGCTTGTCCACGCGCGGCCCCTTGTCGGCTGCGGCCAGCAAGCGGCGCGCGCCCTCGCTTTGCTGCGGGCCGCCCTGCCCCAGGCCAGCCGCGTCGCGCAGCCGCCGGGTTTCCTCCAGGATGGCGTGGGCGCGCGCCCATGCCAGCGCCTCCGTCTCGGCCAGGATGGGCCGGAACGACACGGAGAAGCGCACCTGCCGGCCATGCCTGGCGGCCTCGGCGCGCACGCGCGCGGTGATGTCGCGCACCTGGTCGAGCGACTCGCCCCACAAGGCGTACACATCGGCATGGCGGCCGGCAACTTCCAGCGCCGCGTCCGATGCCCCGCCGAAGAAGATCGGCACGTGCGGCTGCTGCGCCGGCTTTACCTCGGAGTAGCCTTGCGTAAAGCGATAGTACTTGCCCTCATGGTCGAACGGCTTGTCCTCGGTCCAGATGCGGCGCAGGATGCCGAGGTACTCGTCGGTGCGCGCATAACGCGCATCATGGCCAAGGAAATCGCCGTCGCGCTGCTGCTCGGCATCGGAGCCGCCGGAGATGAAGTGCACACCAAGCCGGCCGCCGCTGAACTGGTCGAGCGAGGCGATCTGCCGGGCCGCCAGCGTGGGCGCGGTAAAGCCCGGCCGGTGCGCCAGCATGAAATGCACGCGCCCGGTCACGGCTGCGGCATAGGCAATGGTGAGCGTGGCGGACGGGCCGGTGGAGTGATGCGGCACCAGCACGCGGTCAAAGCCCGCGCTCTCGTGCGCCTGGGCAAAGGCCCGCACATAGTCGCGATCCACGACCGGTCCGCTGGCCGGATGGATCTCCGACTGCTTCTGGCTCTGGATCATGCCAATGATTTCCACGCTCATCGTAGGCTCCTGTTCCTGGTTTTGCGATGATCTGAAGCGGCTGCGCGGGAGATGCGCGCCGTATCGCCAAGACAGGAACATACGCCGTGAATGGGCGATGCTTAAGGAATAAGAACGAGGGACGATATGCGGATTTGCACGGTGGCCCGCCGCACGCTTGCACAGTTGGATCGAACCGGCGCCAGCTTGCCGATAGCGCCGGTTCGTGCGGCCGAAGGCTAGGTTTGCCAGGCTGTGCGATCAGCTGGCGGCAGCGCTTTTCAAGAAGTTCGACACACCTTGTGCCGCGTCCTTGCACCACTGCCTGGCACCAAGCTTGCTGCTTTCAATCCCTTCTTCCTTGCCGTCAGGCATCAGCACGTTACCGCGCAGCCCCGAGGTCTCGCTGGCCTCGCCAGCGCTTGTGTCCACGCCCGGGATCTCCGCGATCAAGCCCACCATCTTCCTGGCATTCTTGACGCTGTCCGCTTTCAGGAAGCCCTTTCCGACACAGTAGCTGGTGAGGCCAACGACGTTGCGGGACATGTCATACATGCCCTTGAGCGCGGCCGGATCTGCTTGCGCATGAGCCGGAGCGGCAAGCACGATCGTGCTTGCCGCCATCAGGATTGCTGACATCTTCTTGTTCATATTGCTCTGTTCATCCATTTGAATTCAGGGTTCTTTAACCCAGGCCTACTGGGCGGACCATCGCGTGAAACGCGTCGGGATGACCCCGTCGTCAGCGATGCCCGGCTTCAACTACCCGGCGCGGCCAAGTATACTGGCAGTCACATCGAGCTCCATAGCTTCCTGTCAAAAACAGACTCTCCGTAGCCCATTCTCTTGTTTGCCGGACTGACATCCCTACCTTTTTCCCACTCTGCATGGCTCTTCGATTTCGTCCCGTCCCCTGCGCTTTACTGGCCTTGCTTCTTTCCGCTTTCGCCGGCGCGCCCTATGCCCTGGCCAATGAATACGTCCTGGTCCCGACCACCGGCAGCGCGCAGGAGGCCAGGAAGGTTTCCGCCCTGGAACCGGCCGTGGTCCGATTCGCCGGCATGGCGTCCGGCTCCTACTACTGGGCGGACGGGCTGCTGGCCGAGCAACTGCTGACCGGCCTGGCATCGCGTCCCGACAGGGCCCAGCAGGCGCTGCCTGACGGCCAGCGCCTGCTATCGTCGCGCCGCGAGTTCTCCGACGGCGCCGAGCGCGCGGCCGTGCTGCTCGATGCGCGCGGCGACGTGCTGGCCGCGGCGCTGGTGCACCAGCAGTGCGGCAAGACCGGGCTCACCATCTGCCAGGACAGCCAGCACGGCGTGCTGTCGGTCTTCCTGCGGCCCGGTATCGATCGCGCCCAAGCGGAGCCGCTGGTCGCGTGGAGCCAGGATGTGCCCAAGGACCTGATGCTTGGCAGGGGCGGGAAGATCGCCACGGTGGAGACCATCACGCTGGATGCAAGCCGCACCGGCGCCAGCCCGGTCCGCCGCCCCAACGGATTCTCGCCGCAGGTGCCGCTGTACCCGAGAGCGATCCTTTATCGCACCGGGCAGGAAGCGTTGAGCAACGCCAGGGCCAGGCGCGTGGTGCGGCTGCAGACCACGGACAGCATCGAGCAGGTGCTGGCCTTCTACAAACGCCTGTCGCCGCCGCTGGCGGAGATGGAGGCCGGCGTGGATGACAACAGCGGCTACGTGAGCGGCAAGCGCAAGGGCGTGGCGTTTTCCGTCGAGGCGCAGCGCAATGAGCACTTCCCGAGCCTCACCAATGTGGAGGTGGAGATCGCCGATTGACCTCCGCACGCACGATGCCAGGGCCATTTCCAGCCTGTTGCCGCCTTCATCGGTACGCGGCTTCGATCACTCGGCATTGCCAAGTATACTTACGGTCACATCCGGCCTCTCAGCCTCCCGCCAAAGGGAGTTCGCAGGGTCCGTTTTCCTGTTTACCGGCCTGACAAGCCCCCACTTATTTCCCTTTCTGTATGGCTCTTCGAATTCGTCCTGCCTCCTGTGCCGCACTGGCATTGCTTCTCTCCACCCTCGGCGCCGCGCCCTATGCCCAGGCCGCCGATGCCGTCCTGGTCCTGGACACCAGCCGCCAGCAGGAAACCCATGAAGCCCCCGCCCTGGATCTCGCCATCACCCGATTTGCCGGCAACGCGTCCGGTACCTACTACTGGGAGGATGGCTTGCTGGCCGAGCAGATACTGTCCGGACTACAGTCGCGCACCCACCGGGCCGAGCAGGAACTCCCCGATGGCCAGCGCCTGTTGTCGTCGCGCCGAATGCTGTCGCATGGCGCCGAACGCGCGGCCGTGCTGCTCGATGCGCGCGGCGACGTCCTGGCCGCGGCGCTGGTGCACCGCGAGTGCGGCAAGAATGGCTGCCAGGACGACCAGCACGGCCTGCTGTCGGTCTTCCTGCGGCCCGGCTTCGATCGCGCCAAGGCACAACCGCTGGTGACGTGGAGCCAGGACGTGCCCGAAGACCTGGAGACCGACCCCGGCGAGAAGATCGCCAAGGTCGAGACCATCACGCTGGATGCCAGCAACACGACGGCCAAGCCAGTCAAGCTCGCCAAGGGTTTCTCTGCGCAAGTACCGCTGTACCCGCGGGCAATCGTTCATCGCACCGCGCAGGATGCCTTGAGCAACGCCAAGGCCAAACGCGTGCTCAGGCTGCAGACCACCGACAGCATCGAGCAGGTGCTGGCCTTCTACAACCCACCTCATTATGCTTAGTCAACTAAGTTTTACTATCCAAAACAACCGATGCGCACGACCGATCCCACCCGGGAGACGTCCGCCAGGAGTGCCGAAAAATGATCACCAAAGAAGACAACGAACTGCTGTGCCGAGTCGAAGGCGATGCGCCGATGGGACAGTTGATGCGCCGGCACTGGACTCCGGTATGCCTGATCGAGGAAGTTTCAGAACCTGACGGCGCCCCCGTGAAATCGCGCGTCTTCGGGGAAGACCTGGTGGTATTCCGCGACAGCGATGGCCGGGTCGGCGTGATGGATGAATACTGCCCGCACCGCCGAGCCTCGCTGGTCTATGGCCGCAATGAAGAAGGTGGATTGCGCTGCCTCTACCACGGCTGGAAGATGGACGTCGCAGGCAATGTACTGGAGATGGTTTCGGAGCCCCCCTCGAGCTGCATGGCGCAGAAGGTCAAGCACAAGGCGTACCCCAACAAGGAATGGGGCGGGATGGTCTGGGCCTACATGGGCCCGGCGGATTCGGTACCGGAATTCACGCCGCCACGATGGGCGCCGAGCGAAGAGGCACGGGTGAGCATTGCCAAGGTGCTCCTGCCATGCAACTGGGCACAAGTGCTCGAGGGCGCGATCGATTCTGCCCACAGCTCTAGCCTGCACAGCTCCGATATGGTTCCGGCGCGGGTGAACAGCGCAAAGGCCACCTCGAACCTCTGGCTCCGCCCCTCGACCGACAAGGCGCCGTGCTTGCAGGTGCAACGAGGCAGCTACGGATTCCGCTATGCCGCCATTCGCCGGCCCATCCACCAGGCGCAAACCCACGACTACGTCCGCTCGACCGTGTTCGTCGCCCCCGCGACAGCATTGATTCCTCCAAACAATCTCTACAACGTCGCCAATATCAACGTCCCGATGGATGACACGAACACGGCGTTTTACTTTATCGCCTGGGGCCATCCCGCGCAGACACCCGAGACCGAATCCTGGCGCAAGTTCCTCCGCCAGACCGTGGGCGTCGACCTGGACCCGTACTACCGGCCGCTACGCAATATGGAGAACCGCTTCTGGCAGGATCGCCAGGCCATGAAGGCTGGCAACTTCACCGGTATCTCTGGCTTTCCCAATCAGGACGTGGCGATGTGGCTGACCATGGGGCCGATTGCGGACCGAAGCCATGACCGGCTCGGCGCCAGCGATCTCGCCATCGTCGAGTTCCGCAAGCAGATGCTGGATGCCGTCAAGGCCTTTCAGGCAGGCAGCGACGCGATCGGCACCGGTGCCAATGCGATTCCCGCCGACGTCTGCGCGTTCCAGGCCATCGTGCCGAAGTCGGACGACTGGCGGACCTTCACTGTCTCCTATGTATGGGCGGATGGCCAGGACCGGCCGGAGTTCGAACCCTCGTACTCGATCACTGCGTAGGACGCTCCCCGCGCCATTCGATTCATCAGACCCAGCCCCCAGAGCCATCGCACGATGACAAAACTACGCCTTTCCGTCGCCATGGGCGACTATGACCGTACCCGCGCCCTGCTCGATGGCCGCGTCCAGATCGACGGCGTCGATCCGGTCTACATGACGCTCACCCCCGAGGAGATGTTCTTCCGCGCGATGCGCAGCCAGGACTTCGATATCACGGAGCTCTCCTTCTCGAGCTATCTGGTCAAGCACTCGCGTGGCGACTGCCCGTACATCGCCGTCCCCGTCTTTCTCTCCCGTGCTTTTCGCCATACGTCGATCTATGTCCGCAAGGACCGCATCAAGCGGCCTGAAGACCTGAAGGGCTGCCGCATCGGCATCCCCGAATACCAGCTCACCGCGATCGTATGGGCGCGAGCGATCCTCCAGGACGAGTTCGGGGTCCTCCCGTCCGATGTCACGTGGGTGCGCGGCGGCATCGATACGCCGGGCCGCCCCGAGAAGGTCAAGCTCCAGTTGCCAGCTGACGTCCGCGTCGAGCCCGCGCCGGATGGGCGCACGATCTCGGACATGCTCGACCAGGGAGAGATCGACGGCTTTATCGCCCCCCGGCCCCCTGGCGCCACGGCATTGCGTAACGAGAACATTGCCTGGCTGTTCGATGACCCTACCGCGCAAGCCAAGGACTATTTCCGTCGCACGGGTGTCTTTCCGATCATGCACGTGGTTGGCATCCGGAAGACCCTGGCGCAAGCCCATCCCTGGCTTCCCGGCGCCGTGTTCAAGGCGTTCAGCCAGTCCAAGGCCCACGCACTCGAACAGCTGTCCGACACGTCGGCGACGAAGGTGACCATGCCTTTTGTCGAGGAAATGCTGAAGGCCGCTCGCGAGACGCTCGGCGAGGACTACTGGTCCTACGGTGTCCAGGCGAACCGCCGGACCCTGGAAACCTTCGCACGGCATCACCATGGCCAAGGACTGTCCAAGCGCCTGGTCCCGGTGGAAGACATCTTCCACCCGTCCACCTACGAGTCATACAGCATTTGACAAGATCGCGCGCGCAGATCGTGCTGCGGCGCGTGCACCTGGGAGCAAGGATGTTCGAGTACAACGAGAGCCTGGAGCAGGCGCTGCATCGCAATGTCGAGGATGCCCTGCGGGAGGACATCGGCCGCGCCGACTGGACGGCGCGGCTCGTGGCGGCCGACAGGCGCATCCGCGCTCGCGTGATCGCTAGGGAATGCGCGGTGATAGCCGGCCAGCCGTGGTTCAGCGCTTGCGTACTGCGCCTCGACCCGACCACGTCGATCGAATGGCTAGTCGCCGAAGGTGCCACCGCGACGGCGGGCAAGGAGCTCGTTCGCCTGGAAGGCGATGCGCGGGCGCTACTGTCTGCCGAGCGCTCGGCACTGAATTTCCTGCAGATGCTGTCCGGCGTGGCAACGGTAACGCGCCACTATGCCGAGCGTATCGCCAATGTATCGCCGAACCCGAAGGGTTGCGCCATGCTCGACACGCGCAAGACCATGCCCGGGCTGCGCCAGGCCCAGAAGTACGCCGTTCGCGTTGGCGGCGGCGTGAACCACCGCATGGCACTGTGGGACGGGATCCTGATCAAGGAAAACCACATCGCGGCCGCAGGCGGGATCAAGGCGGCACTCGAGCGGGCCAGACACCTCGGCACCGACGTGTCCATCCAGATCGAAGTCGAGAACCTGATGGAACTGGAAGAAGCGCTCGCGGCAGGCGCTACCAGCGTCCTGCTGGACAACTTCAGCCTGGACGATATGCACCGGGCCTTCGCCCAGAACGCCGGGCGCGCGCTGCTGGAAGTATCGGGGGGTGTGGACTGGGAATCGCTGCGCGCCATCGCGAGCACCGGCGTGGACCGGATATCCAGCGGCAAGCTGACCAAGGACGTGCGCGCCATCGACCTGTCGATGCGGTTCGACGCCTGACAAGAAAGACTGATGATGATGACGACCACCACACAACCCCTCGCCGATACGCAGACGCGCATGCTCTTGCTCTTGCGTATCGCCCGCATCCATGACCCGGCGCAAGGGATCCGCAGCTTCGAGCTCGTGCAGCCCGATGGCACCGATCTGCCTCCTTTCACGCCAGGCTCGCATATCAAGGTGCAGACGCCCAACGGCCTGCTGAGAAAGTACTCGTTGTGCAATGACCCCGCGGAACGTCACCGTTACACCATCACCGTGAAGCGTGACGTCAACGGCCAGGGCGGCTCCCTATGCCTTTGCGACGACGCCAAGGAAGGCGACCTGCTTCCCGTTGGCATGCCGGAGAACGCATTCCCTCTCGTCGACAATGCCAGGGCGTTCATCTTCATCGCCGGCGGCATCGGCATCACGCCCATCCTGTCGATGATCCGCAGCTTTGGTGAACTGTCGACGGCCAAATGGAAGCTCTACTATTTCACGCGCTCACCAGAGAGCACCGCGTTCCTGGATGAGTTGCGGGCACCCGAACTCCAGGCCAAGGTAAAGATCCATCATGACTACGGGGATCCCGACAAGGCATTCGACCTGTGGCCGGTGCTGGAACGGCCGTGCGACACGCACGTCTACTGCTGTGGCCCGCGCGGACTGATGGACGCCGTGCGTGACATGTCGGGTCACTGGCCCGCCACGAAGATCCACTTTGAAAGTTTCAACGAAGGGGGCGAGGTACGCGCGGACGACAAGCCGTTCGATATCGTGTTGGACGGCACTGGGCAACGCTTCGAAGTTCCAGTAGGCATGAGTATCTTGAATGTCCTGCGCCAGCATGGCTGTGACGTGCCGTCTTCCTGCGAGAGCGGAACCTGCGGTACCTGCCGCACTACGCTGGTGGCGGGCGAGGCGGACCACCGCGACATGGTCCTGATGCCGGAAGAGATGGAGAGCCAAGTGATGATCTGCGTCTCGCGGGCGAAGAGCGCCGAATTGGTGATCAAGCTATGAAACGGAAACCGGACGGAAAGGTACGCCTAGGGGTCGTCGGACTCGGCCGCGCGTTCTCGCTCATGCTGCCTACTTTCCTTGCAGACGACCGCATCGTCCTCGCCGCCGCCTGCGACCCGCGTGACACTGCGCGCCGGCAGTTTGCGCGCGATTTCGGCGCCCCAGTTTATGAGGACCTGTCCGAGATGGCGCGCTCGCCTGACATCGATGCCGTCTACATTGCCAGCCCGCATCAATTCCACGCCGCCCACGCATGCCTTGCCGCGGCGAATGGCAAGCACCTGCTGGTCGAAAAGCCAATGGCATTGTCGACGACGGAGTGCGATCAGATGATCGAGGCGTGCGCCCGCGCAGGCGTGCAAATGATTGTCGGGCATTGCCACAGCTTCGACTCCCCCTACCTGCACACCCGTCGCCTGCTCGACTCGGGCCGCTTCGGCGCAGTGCGGATGATCCACGCGCTGAACTACACGGACTTTCTCTACCGGCCGCGGCGCCCGGAGGAGCTTCAGACCGAGGCAGGCGGGGGGGTTGCGGGGGGGTTGTCTTCAGCCAGGCGGCGCATCAGGTCGACGTGGTCCGCCTGCTCGCCGGCTCCCGGGCCAGCCGGGTCCGGGCGACGCTTGGCCAATGGGATCCATCCAGGCCGACCGAAGGCGCCTATTCCGCCATGCTTTGGTTCGAGAACGGGAGTTATGCCTCCCTGACCTATAGCGGCTATGGCCGCTTCGACTCGGACCCGTGGAACGGCGGATTCACCGAAATGGGCTTCTCAGCCCACGAAGAAGACTACGGAAAGGCAAGGCGCAGGCTGGCCGGCATCGGCTCGCCCGAGGCGGAAGCACGGCTCAAGGCGGATGCCACCTACGGCGGGCCATCCTGGACATCGCCCGCCGGCGTGTCCCCCCCGTTCGCTCACCAGCACTTCGGGCCCGTCATCATCAGTTGCGAGTACGCCGATATCCGCCCCATGCCGGACGGCATCTGGGTCTATGGCGATAGGGAAAGGGAACACATCCCGCTGCCAGCGCCGTCGGTGCCGCGTTTCGAGGTCATCGACGAACTGATTGACGCCGTCGTTCACGGACAGCGCCCGATCCACGGTGGCCCCTGGGCAAAGGCCACGCTCGCCGTCTGCCTCGCGATGCTGGCTTCGGCGCGTGAGGCCCGGGACATCGAATTGCCGCATCAAACTTACCCGGCATAGCGGCGCACTATATAAAGAGAGGAGACACACCATGAGACGCCCCCCCAACCATCTCGCACTGTGCAAGCTGTGCCTATGCCTGACGGCCGCCGCATTCGCCTCAACGGCGGCTCTGGCAAGCACCGATTCCTGGCCAAGCAAACCGATCCGGCTGATCGTTCCCTATGCGCCGGGCGGTCTGCCCGACACCGTTGCGCGCGTCCTGTCGCAGCAATTGACACAACGGCTGGGCAAACCGTTCGTGGTCGAGAATCGTCCCGGCGCCAATGGTGTGGTCGCTGCGCAGGCGCTCAAGACGAGTCCCGCCGACGGCTACACCTTTCTGGTCACCGACGGGTCGATGATGACAATCAACCCTGCGATCTACAAGGATCTGTCCTTGAGCCCAAGCGCGATTTCGTGCCGGTCTCACTGGCGGCGAGATCTCCGCTGTTTCTAGCCGTCAATGCCCGTGTGCCGGCAAACTCGCTCCAATCCTTTATTGCCCTTGCAAAGTCGAAGCCTGGCCAACTCAACTACGGCTCTTCCGGCATAGGGAGCACGCATCAACTATCGATGGAAGCGCTGAAGGCCTCACTCAAGATCGATATCAAGCACATCCCCTTCCGCGGCTCCGGCCAATCCGTCCCGGCGCTGATCGGGGACCAGGTGCAAGTGGTGTTCGCCGCTTTGCCGTCGCTATCGGGCTTCGTGAAGTCCGGCCAGGTGAAGATCCTTGGCACCAACTCACTGCAGCGGTCCAAGCTCGCACCGCAGATTCCGGCGATCTCGGAAGTGGTGCCCGGGTACGACTATGCCGTGACCGTTGGCGTGCTCGCGGCGGCGGGAACGCCTGAGGCCGTGGTGAAGCAGATGGCAGACGCCATCGCGAATGCCGTCAAGATGCCCGAAGTCATCTCGCAGCTGCACATCGCAGGCATAGAACCGGTGGGTGGGTCGAGCGCGGACTACGCCAAGGCGCTCAGCGACGAGACAGCACGCTATGCCGAAGCCATCAAGACGGCCCAGGTAGTCGCGGAGTAGCGTGATCCAGTCAACGACGGCCGAGCTGGTTGCCGCCGGGTCTTGAGCGGGGATGCATCGGCGGCCCCGCTCAAGATCCGCCACTAATGACAGCGATGCGACCGACCACATCGCTGCTTCGGATCGCACGATCTCCACCTACCGATCCATGTCTGCCCAGACTATCCCTGGCATGGTGTTAATATTAGGTTCATAAACAAATCCCGCTGGCAATGCCCTCATCCGCACGCAGCGTCTTGCCGGCCCCCGGCGCGCGGTCGATGCCACCGCCGGGATTGCGATCATCCGCTCTTCCTCTTGAAGAGCTTCCGGACCTTTCCATGCCGAGAAACACCAGAGATACGGAAATTGCCAGTCGCATGCTGCGGCACTGGCACGAAGCAGTGCCCAACGATCGGATGGCGCATCTCGTCAAGGACGCAACGCGCGGATTTTTGCGAGCGCTGCAGACGAGGCTTGCCCGCCACGATGTGCAATTGGGGCACTGGACCTTCCTGCGCATCCTATGGGAGCGCGATGGCCTGACAAAGCGCGAGCTCAGCATCGAGGCAGGCGTGATGGAACCCACCACGGTCGTCGCGCTCAAGGCCATGGAGAAACTGGGCTACGTCAGCCTCGAACAGCGGCCCGACAACCGCAAGAATATCTACGTGTTCCTGACGCCCCTGGGCAGGAAGTTGAAGAAGCTGCTTGTTCCGCTGGCCGAAGAAGTCAACGCATTGGCACTGGATGGCATTCCAGCCAAGGACGTAGAGACAACTCGCCATGCGCTGCTCGTGATGATCAACAATCTCGGTGCCGATGCCCAGGCGGAGTAGCTCCGGCTGCCCGGCCTGAGCCGCCGTGTAACCCGCATCAATTGCCATGACGCTGCCAATCGCCGGAGCAGCGCCTGCCGAACTCAGACATGGGATCCCCGAAGCAATTTCCTCCAGCGTGCTTTATTGCCCCGGCGGATATTTCATCCTCCTCCAGAAAATCATTGATCTATAACAACCTTGGAGCGATTTACCATCTCCCGCCAGGCATCCATATCCCGCTTCATTTGTGGCGCGAACGAATTACCATTAGTCCAATTTATAATAACGTCCATCTCCTCCAAATATTTTCTCTCGACCGGGTTATCGAGGACCGCCTTGATAGCCATGCTTAGACGGCCAGCAATTTCCGGTGCGACGTTCGCCGGGGCCAAAAAAGCATACCAGCCTCCCCCATAGCTCATCTCGTTGTGCCCTTGCTCGGCAAACGTCGGTACATTTGGCAGTGACGCCACTCTCTTTTCGCCTATGACGGCGATGGGCGTGAGCTTGCCGGATAGCAAGTAACTCTTGGCAGCAAACACGGAGAACAATCCCATTTCAATCTGACCACCAAGTAGATCGGTGAGGGCAGGAGTCTCCCCTTTGTACAATGCCCCGGTCATGCCCAGATCATTCTCCTTATTGAAAATCTCCAAAATCACCTGCGGCCCGGTTGACCCTGCACCATAGCTCCAGCGCTTACCTCGAGCGGCTTTAACGAATTCATCGACATTTTTTACGCCCAGGTCGGGACGAACCACAACAACCGTTGCGCTTAGTCCGATCCTGCCCAGAGGCGTGAAATCCTTCAGCGGATCATAGGCGATCTTCTTGAAATGAATTGGATTCTGGATATGGGAGGTCTGTGCCAAGAGAATCGTATAACCGTCCGGCGGCGCCTTCGCAACAGCAAGGGTTCCAATAATTGTGCTGGCGCCGGGGCGATTCTCCACGACTATCTGCTGTCCAAGCTGTTCCGCCATGTTCTTTGCGAATCGGCGCGCGATAGCGTCGGCGACTCCGCCAGGGGCGACCGGCACCACGAGCTTGATTGGGTGATCCGGCCAGGTTCCGCGCTGCGCCATTGCCGGCTTCTGCATCGATGCCAGCGCGGCAATGCTCAGCCCGCTCAAGATAAAACGGCGCTTCTTACTGACAAGATCTTTCATTCTTCCCCCTTGATTGGCCCGTGTTCGGGAAACCGGCGTTTCAGTTGCTGCGGTCATGCGGATCTCCTCACGGCGATGCGTCGCACCGTCAGCACCTGGGCCTATTGAGACAATTATGCTTATAGGCCTAACAATATCCGAATGCGGACTTACCCTAGTCACCCCCAGCGCAAGCTGCTGAAGTACCTCTTGTGGAACCTGGGAGAAGTCTGCCGACGCAGCCTCGGAGCCCTAACTGGCCGACACCCGCCGAATATTCATCCCTTTGAACGAGGCGAGTCGCCCGGACGGCACAACATAATCGTTTCGCAAAAAATGCGGTGCCGCAGAGGCCGCGCGCACGCTTGCCGCCCCGTCCGAACAAATGCAGACCAGGAATCTAGATGAACGAAGCCTTTCTATATGACGCCGTCCGAACGCCGCGCGGCAGGAGCCGCGACAGCGGCGCCTTGCGCGACATCACGCCTGTCTCGCTCGCCGCGCAGACGCTGCGGGCCCTGCGCGAGCGTCATGGGCTGGATCCGACACTGATCGAAGAGACAGGCTTTGGCGTTGTCATGCCTATCGGCGAACAAGGTTCCGATCTTCCGCGCATCGCGTTGCTGGCCGCGGGCTACGGCGAGAGCGTGCCGGGCTACCAGCTCAACCGCTTCTGTGTGTCCGGCCTCGATACTGTCAACCAGGCCGCGGCGGCGATCATGGCCGGCCAGATCGAAGCGGCGCTCGGCGGCGGCGTCGAATCGATGTCGCGCGTGGCCATCGGCTCGGATGGCGGTGCAATCTATACCGATCCTTCCGTTACTCGGGAGTTTCCCTACATGCCGAACGGCGTGGCTGCCGACCTGATTGCCACCCTGGAGGGCCTGACGCGTCACGATGTGGACGCCTACGCCTTGGAGAGCCAGAAGCGCGCGGCGCATGCGAGTCAGCAAGGCCATTTCGACCGATCGCTGATTCCGGTGCGCAACGTGATCGGCGACGTCGTCCTGGCGCGGGATGAAGCCCTCCGGCCCGAGACCAGCATGGAAGGCCTGAAGAAGCTGGCGCCCGCGTTTGCCAGTACGGGAAAGCAAGGTTTTGACACGATCGCCCTGCAGCGCTATCCGGAACTCGAGCAGATCGAGCATATCCACACAAGCGGCAACTCCAGCGCCATAGTCGATGGCGCCGCCGTGGTGCTGGTCGGCAGCAAGGCGTTCGGCGAACGCGCCGGGCTGAAGCCGCGTGCCCGCATCCGCCACTTTGCCTCGCTTGGCAGCGATCCCAACATGAACCTGGGGGGGCCGGTCCCTGTCACGAAGAAGCTGCTGGCGCGCAGCGGCTTGCGCATTGCCGACATCGATCTCTTCGAAGTCAATGAGGCGTTCTCTGTCGTTCCGTTGGTATTCATGCGCGCCTTCGACATCGACCACGCGAAGGTCAACGTCAATGGCGGTGCAATCGCGCTGGGCCATCCACTGGGTGCGACCGGTGCCATGCTGCTTGGCACGCTGCTCGACGAACTGGAGCGCCGCGACTTGCACCGTGGGCTGGTTACCTTGTGCGCTGCTGCCGGCCAGGCCACCGCGACGCTGATCGAGCGTGTTTAACCTGCGCAACATGTTCAAGCCATGCAGCACCTCAAATCAGGAAACGTACTGATGAAGCCCATTTCCGTTTCCGTCGATCAAGACGGGATTGCACTGATCACAATCGACTGCGCCGATCGGCCCGTCAACGTCTATACGCCGGCCTTGACGGCAGGGATGGGCGAGGCGGTCGAGCACGTGCTGGCCAACGACGCGATCGTCGGCGCCATCATCACTTCCGGCAAGGACAGCTTCCTCGCCGGCGCCGACCTCAACGCGGTGCTCGAGCGGCTGGAAGCGGCGCTGACACAGGGGCGCAGCGCACTGCCCGGTTTCGTCGCCGAGAACCGTTTCATGCGCCGCATGGAGACCGGCGGCAAGCCGTTCGCTGCCGCCATCAACGGTACGGCGCTCGGCGGCGGGCTGGAGCTCTGCCTGGCCTGCCACTACCGCGTTCTGTCGGATGCACCCGATACGCGCGTCGGGCTGCCAGAAGTCGGCGTCGGTCTGTTGCCGGCCGGCGGCGGAACCCAGCGCCTGCCGCGCCTGCTCGGGATTGAAGCCGCGTTGCCGCTGCTGCTGGATGGCACCCCCCTCGCCCCCGAGCGTGCGCTGGCGCTCGGCGTCGTGGATGAGATCGCACCGTGCGCGGAGCTGGTGATGCGTGCCAAGCGCTGGCTCCTCGCCAATCGCGGCGCGCGCCAGCCCTGGGACCGGGACGGCTACCGCATGCCAGGGGGCGCCGGCGCGCTGGCCGAGCATGCATTGCGCAGCTTCCATACCGGCATCGCACAGGTTCGCAGCCGTACGCACGGCAACTATCCGGCGCCGCTGGCGATTCTCTCGGCAGTTTATGAAGGCACGCAGCTGCCTTTCGAGCGCGCCATGGCGATCGAGGCTCAGTACTTCGCGCAGCTCGCGGCGGATCCGGTCGCGCGCAACCTCGTGCGCACGCAGTTCGTCAACCGCAAGCGCTACGCGCGGCTTGCGCACCGTCCGCAGGGAATCCCCCAGGGGCCGGCGCAGCGGCTCGGGATTCTTGGCGCTGGCATGATGGGGGCAGGCATTGCGCTTGCCGCCGCGCGGGCCGGCATCGAAGTGGTACTGCTCGATGCCACGCGCGAGCAAGCGGCCGCTGGCCGGCTCCGCGCCATGGAAATGGCAACCGGCGCTGGGGCGTCAATGACGCAGAGCGAACCCGCGCAGCGCGTGGGCAAGCTGATTCATGCGACGGAGCATTACGCCGACCTCGACGGTTGCGACTTCGTGATCGAAGCCGTGTTCGAAGACCGCGCAGTCAAGACCGATGTGATCGCCCGCGCGCTGGCCGTGCTATCGCCCACGGCGATCTTTGCTTCGAATACGTCCACTTTGCCCATCACCGGCCTGGCCACAGGCACCGGCAGGCCGGAGCGCTTCATCGGCATGCATTTCTTCTCCCCGGTGGCGCGCATGCCTTTGCTGGAAATCATCCTGGGTGAGCGGACCTCGCGCGAAACCCTGGCGCACGCGATGGACCTGGCTGCCCGGCTGAAGAAGACGCCAATCGTGGTCAACGACAGCCCGGGCTTCTACACCAGCCGCATCTTCTGCGCATACGTCGACGAGGCAATGGCGATGCTTGCCGAGGGTGTCAAGCCAGCGCTGATCGAGAACGCCGCCCGCATGGCCGGCATGGCGGTGAGCCCGTTGGCCGTACTGGACGAAGTGTCGCTGGACCTGCAGCAGCGCGTGGTCAGGCAGGCCGAGGCGGACGGCGTGGCCGAGCCGCTGCGCCGCGTCCACGCACAGCCGGTCATCGCCCGCATGAATGCCATTGACAGGCTGGGCCGCAAGCGCGGCGGCGGATTCTACGACTACCCGGAGGGCGGCAAGAAGCGCCTCTGGCCTGGACTAGCGCAAGAGTACCCGGCGGCGCGACAGCAACCCGGCCTGGGAGAAGTGAAGCGGCGTCTCCTGCACGCCCAGGCATTGGAATCGGTCCGCTGCTTGGAGGAAGGGGTGATCTCGGCGCCGGAAGACGCAGACATTGGCGCCATCCTTGGGCTCGGTTTCCCGGCATGGACTGGTGGCCCTCTGTCGCTGGTCGACACCATTGGCGTACGCGCCTTCGTGCTTGCGTGCGATGCGCTTGCCGACGCTTACGGCTCCCGGTTCCGGCCTACGCAGGCCCTTTGCGAGCGCGCACGGCGCGGCGAGCCGTTCTACCGCACGGAGGCGGCATGAGCACGATACGAAGAATCTTCGAGCCCGAGCACGACCAGTTCCGCGACTCCGTGGCACGCTTTATCCGCAAGGAGGTTGCGCCGCATGTCGATGCCTGGCGCAAGGCTGGGTGTTGTGATCGAACCATCTTCGAGAAGGCTGGCGAGCAGGGCCTGTTGCTGATGTGGGCCGCCGAGCAGTATGGGGGCGCCGGCATGGCGGACTTCCGCTACGAGCAGATCCTGTACGAAGAGACGATCCGGCATGGCGACATCGGCGTGTTCTTTACGCTGCATTCGCGGCTGGTGGCACCCTATATCGCACGCTTGGGCAATGATGAACAGAAAGCGCGGCTGCTGCCCGATGCGGCAAGCGGCAAGCGCATCCTTGCCATTGCCATGACCGAGCCCGGAACAGGCTCGGACCTGGCTGGCATCCAGGCGCGCGCACGGAAAACCGACGGCGGCTGGCTGCTGCAGGGCACAAAGACATATATTTCGAACGGGCTGAATGCCGATGCGGTCATCGTGGTGGCCCGCAGCGATCCGGCCCAGCCACGCGCCTTTGGGCTATTCCTTGCCGAACGCGGCATGCCCGGCTTCGAGCGGGGGCGCAAGCTGGACAAGCTTGGCCTTGACGCGCAAGACACGGCCGAACTGTTCTTCGACAACGTATTCGTGCCGGATGCCAACCTGCTGGGTGACCCCGCGAAGGGGCTTGGCTACCTGGCGGAAGGACTGGCGGAAGAACGGTTGCTCAGTGCCTGCCAGTCGGTCGCACACGCGCAGGTAGCGCTGGACCTGACGCTGGACTACGTCAAGGCGCGACGTGCGTTCGGCCGGCCGCTGGGCGCTTTCCAGAACACACGGTTCGCACTGGCGCGCAAGCATGCGGAGCTCGACGCGATGCAGTCATGGATCGACACACTGGTGATTGAGCACAATGCCGGGAGGCTGGACGCACCGACGGCCGCCTCGGCCAAGCTGTTGACTTCAGAACTGGAGAATCGCCTGATCGACGATTGCCTGCAGTTCCACGGTGGCGCCGGCTATATGGACGAGTACCGGATCAGCCGCATGTACCGTGATGCGCGAGTGTCGCGGATCTATGCGGGAAGCTCGGAGATCATGCTGGAGATTGTCGGCCGCTCGCTGGGGTTGTCGGAGCGCATGGCCTAGCGCACACAGGTCTGCTGCATACAGTCCGACAGGAGAATATGGGCGCTTCCGGCCATCGGAAGCGCCCATATTCCTATCCCCGCGCGATGCGGTTCGCCATGCTCCAGCGGTGGACTTCCGAAGGGCCGTCGTAGATGCGGAATGCGCGCATGTCCCGGAAAATGCGGGCGACGATGGTCTCGTCGGTTACGCCGCTGCCACCCAGCACCTGGACAGAGCGATCCACGATGCGCCACAGGGCTTCGGAGCAGATCACCTTGGCCTGGCTCGACTCGTGCCGGCCTTTCTCGCCCTGGTCCAAGACCCAGGCGCAATGCCAGACCGTCAGCCGGGCAATGTGCAGTTCCATCTCGTTGTCGGCAAGCATGAAGCCCACGCCTTCGTGCTCGACCAAGCTGCGGCCGAACGCGCGGCGCTGCCGGGCATAGTCAGCCGCCACGTCATGGGCGCGCCGTGCCGCGCCGAGCCAGCGCATGCAGTGGGTAAGGCGGGCCGGGGCGAGACGCAACTGCGCATAGCGAAAGCCTTCCCCCACCTTGCCGAGGACATCGGTGGCCGGCACGCGCAGGTTGTCGAACCGCACGACGGCATGCCCACCGGTGAAACAGGTGTTGATGAGGTAGTCGTCGCCATCCTGGAGCGCGACAGTCTGGAGCATGGACGGGTCCGCTCCGGCGCCTGGCGACGGCTCCGTCATGCAAAAGCAGGAGCGTGTGTGCCCGTCGATCAGCGGTTGCAGCCAGCGCTTTTTCTGCGCCGGCGTCGCCACGATTTCCATCAGGTGGATATTGCCTTCGTCGGGGGCGTGGATGTTCAGCGCAACCGGGCCAAGAGGCGAATACCCTGCCTCTTCGAAGACAATGGCCTTGTCGGCATGGCTCAGCCCCAGGCCGCCTGCTTCCTTCGAGGCGTGCGGCGTCAACAGGCCCGCGGCGCGAGCCTTTGCGACCAGTTCCGTGCGGAGCGCTTCGGTGGGTCCGTGCGCGGTCTGCCTGGGATCGCGCTCCATCGGCATGATGTGTTCCGCGATGAACGCGCGGGTGCGTGCCTGCAATGCCTGCTGCGCAGCATTCAAACTGAAGTCCATTTTCCTGTCTCGCTCTGTTGCTCTGTTGCTCTGTTGCTATGGTGCTGTGGTGACGCCTGCCGGTGTGCAGCCGGCAGGCGGGTACACACTTGGGCCGGGCCAAGCCGGGATGCCGCCAAGATTAGCGCCTGCGCACGGGCGATACTTCATCCGAAGGGACGATTTTCCCGCATTGTGGCGTTGATACCAGCAAAGCATGCCATGACTGGCACAGGATAGCGCCATGAGCGGATAGAATCCACGTTTGTCCCGCCAGTAACGAAGCCCTCCGGATTGCCATGCGTACCCCGCCCGCCAAGTTCCTTGTTCCCCAGCGACTGCGCACGCACCTGACCCGGGACCGCCTGGCGGTGCCCGTCATACAGGCCAGCGACGTGCGGCTCGTCTCGGTGCAGGCGCCAGCCGGCTTTGGCAAGACGAGCACCATGCTCGATATCCATGCGGCCTGCGTGGCCGCCGGCATGCGTACGGCGTGGTGCCAGTTGGGGGCCGCGGATAACGACTTCTCGATCTTCCTGGCATCCCTTAACGTGGCGGTGGATGCCCTGTGCGAGGGGGACGAAGACGTGATCACGGCCGGGCAAGACGGTTTGCCGACGGATACGCTGGTCGACCGGTTGACGCGCTTCCCGATGCCATTCGCCATATTCCTCGATGACTTCGAGGCGTTGCACAACCCGGCCGCACTGGAATTCCTGCGCCAGTTGGTCGGACAGATGCCGGCGCACGGCAAGTTCGTGGTCGGCTCGCGCGGCACGCCGGAACTGGGGCTCGGCAGGCTGCGGGCCCACGGCCGGCTGCTGGAGATCACGACCGACGCATTGCGCTTCACCCGCGAAGAAACGGGCGCCTACCTGCGCGAGCGCATCGGGCAGAGCGTTTCCATGGCAGACCTGCGCAAGCTGCACCTGCGCACGGAGGGCTGGGTCGTGGCGATCTGGCTAGCGGTGCTGGCCATGCAGCGCTGCGAGGATGTTTCGGCGTTCATCGGTACATTCTCCGGCTCCGATGCAGCCGTAGCCGACTACCTGGCCGAAGACGTGCTCTCGCGCCAGTCGCCGGAAGTACAGGACTTCCTGTTGAAGACATCGCTGCTGGGCCCGTTCAGCGCCGGCCTCTGCAATGCGGTGACAAGGCGCGGCGACGGCACCGCGATGCTGGAACGCCTCGCGCACGAGAATCTGTTCCTTACCAGCCTGGATGCGGCCGGCCAGTGGTATCGCTATCACAGCCTGTTCTCCGACTTTCTCAAGGCACGGCTGGCGCAACTGCACGGCAGCGTGGAGATCGCCGGGTTGCACCGCCTGGCGAGCGAATGGTTTATCGGACAGGGCCGGCCGGTGCCCGCCATCGAGCACGCGCTCAAGGCAGAAGACTTCTGCGCTGCACTGGACTTGCTGCAGCAGCACGCGGACCCGTTGCTGTGGCAGGGGCGGGTCCGCCTGCTGGCGCGCTGGTTTGAATGCCTGCCGCCCGACAGCCTGTCGAACCGTCCACGGCTCAGGCTGGTGCAGGCCTGGGCGCTGACGTTCCTGCATCGCGGCGACAAGGCGTTGCGCATGCTCGAAGACATGCACGATGCAGGCGAGCGCGATGCCGAGATAGCCGCGCACATGCTTGCGCTGCATGCCTTTATCCTGGCGCTGGGCGACAAGCTCGACCAGGCCTACGCCGCATGGCAGGACTGCTTGCGCAAGCTCTCCCCAAGCCACGTGTTTCCCTATGGCGTGCAACTCAATTCGTTGGCGTCCTGCCATATCTACCTGGGGCACTTCGACCAGGCACGCCGGATGCTGGACAGCAGCCGGCAGGTCCACGCGGGTATCGGCGGCGGGGCGAACATGCGCGTGGCGCATTGCCTGGACGGATCGATCGACCTGGTCCAGGGACGGTTGCGCCAGGCGCTGACACGCTACCGTGGCGCGCACGAACCCGACGCCAGCCGGGGCGAACAGCGCGTGGACGGGCAGGAGATCGCCGGGGCCTTCCTGGCTGAGGCCCTCTATGAATCCGGACGCAGCGATCAGGCGCAGCGCTTGCTGAGCGCCTACTTGCCGCTGATCCGCGAGGCGGCCTATGTCGACCCGCTGATCGTCACCTTTGTGCTGTTATGCCGGGGGGCGCTAGCTGACGGCCGCGAGGACGACGCGATGCTGTGGCTCCACGACTGCGAGCAAATGGGCTACCGGACCGGGCTGTTGCGCATGGTCGCCAACGCGCGGCTGGAGCGTTCGCGCATCGCGGTGCAGCGCGGCGACCGCGATGGCGCGGAACTGGAACTGGCGGCGGCGCAGGCCCTGCGCGCCTGGTCTTTCGGCCCGGCGTTTGTGCCGCATGCCAACGACGTCGAAACCGTGGAACTGGCACGTTGCAGGCTGGAGATCGCGTTTGGCAACCCTGCCGGCGCCGCGCAAGCGCTGCGCGAGGCACTGGCATGGGCCCAGGCAGCACAGCGAGGGCGCCGGGCACTGAAGCTGCGCATCCTGCTGGCAACGGCCTTGCAGGCCGCGGGCGACAGTGCGCTGGCGCAGCAGGAGCTTGCGCCGGCATTGGAATTTGGCGCTAGCGAAGGCTTCGTCAGTACGTTCATCGACGAGGGCGAGCCGGTGGCTCGCATGCTAGGCGCGATGGGCGCAGGCGGGACGCACGGCGGCGCGCCGCTGTCGCCGGCGGCCCGCGCTCTGGTGGCGCAACTCGCCGGCATGTTTGCCGAGCGTGCCGGCGCCGCGCCGGAGGGCGTAGTGCAAGCCATAGCGGACGCCCAACCGGTTCAAGACGGCCAGGGTCTGACCAAAAAGGAACTGAAGGTGCTCCGCCTGCTGGCGGACGGGATGGCAAACAAGGAAATGGCGGTCCGGCTTTTTGTCTCGGAAACGACCGTCAAGACACACCTGCGCAGCATCAATGCCAAGCTCGGCGCCACGTCGCGCACGCACGCCGTGGCCGTCGCGCGCAAGGTGGGCCTGATCACCTGACCATGCCGGCGCCGTGCAACAACGCCGGCAGGGTCACGGATCAGGTCTTCTGCGGCTTGACGTACTTGCAGCTGGACTGCGATAGCGGGCGGAAGGCCTTGTCGGCCGGGATGGTCGCGCGCAGGGTGTAGTAGTCCCACGCGTACTTGGAGTCCTCGGGCTTCTTGACCTCGAACAGGTACATGTCGTGGACCATGCGGCCGTCTTCGCGGATGCGGCCGTCCTTGGCGAACACATCGTTGACGGGCATCGCCTTCATGGCTGCCACGGTTGCCTTCGCCTCGTCGGTCCCCGCGGCATTGACGCCCTTCAGGTAGTGGAGCACTGCCGAGTAGGTACCGACCTGAACCATGGTTGGCATTTTCTTCTGCTTTTCGAAGAAGCGGCGCGACCACGCGCGCGTCTCCTCATTGCGATCCCAATAGAAGCCATCGGTCAAGTACATGCCCTTGGTCGCTTTCAGGCCCAGCCCGTGGATATCGGTGATATGGATCAGCGACGCAGCCAGGATCTGCTTGGGTGTGACGCCAAATTGCGCGGCCTGCTTGACAAGGTTTGCCGAGTCTCCGGCCGCATTGGCCATGCCGATGACCTCGGCCTTGGAGGCCTGGGCCTGCACGATCTGCGACGAGAAGTCGGCAGCGCCCAGAGGATGCTTCGCGCCACCCACGACCCTGCCGCCAGCAGCCTTCAGCGCTTCCTCGAACCCGTTGCGCAGAGCCTTGCCGCCGGCGTAGTCTGCCTCGATGAAATACCAGGTCTTGTGACCGGCTTCGGTAATGGCGCGCGCAGTGCCTTGGCCTTGGGAGTACTCGTCGTAAGCCCAGTGGAGCGTGGTAGGCATGCAGTCCTCGTTGGTGATGCGCAGCGAGGCGGGCCCGGTGGGAATGACCACGCGATTCTTCTCGGCGGCGAGGTTCATCACGGCCAGTGTCACGGCCGAGGAAGGCAAGTCCACTATCATGTCCACGCCATCGCGGTCGAACCATGTGCGCGCGATATTGGCCCCTACGTCCGGCTTGAGTTGCATGTCGCCGGAAAGCAGCTTGACGTTGAAGGCGGGCTTGGCCTGCGCCGTGAAGTCGTCGATCGCCATCTGCGCGGCCACCAGCGAGCCGCGGCCGCTCGCATCCGCGTAGATGCCTGACAGATCGCTCAGCACGCCGATGCGGACTTCCCCATCCGACAGGCCAGCCGGCTTCGCGGCGGCGGATGCCAGGCCGGGCGCCGCCCCAGCCAGCATCAACGCCAACAGGACAGACAGGGAAAATTGGGGCCGGGCTCCTGCCCTGGATTGCTGCGATTTCATGCGATAGTCTCCTTGGATTGGCGCTTTGGCCTGTTATTTGTGTTGACGGTTCTGCTGCCGCTTTTGGGTTTCGCGTCGCCTGGAGGCTGCGCTCAAGCTGCCTGCATCCGCGGAGGGACACAGCCCGCGAGTCGATTATCTGCGGGAGAGCCAAGGCATCGCCTCGTTCGAACGGATGATTCTTCGGGCGCCCCGCTGCCCGGGTTTTCCCGCGGTTGCCAGCGCGAGGGGGCTCGGGATGGTGCCGCCCGCAATTCCCTCCTTTGAACGAGGCAAGCGGGAGGCTGGCTGGAGATAATGCTATCCAGCAGGTGACTATGCACCTGGGTGCGCGGGGAAATAGCCGGAGGCTAATGTTCGAAGACCTGAACGGGAAGCGGGTGCTTGTCTCGGGTCTGGTCCTGCTTTCGGATAGCGGCCGCCAGTACGCCAGCCGAACTTGAAAGGCTGCGGCACATTGTCTATTGACGCTTCACAACGGATCCGCCGCCGGCGCCTTGCCCTTCTTCCTTGCGAAGGCAATGAGGCTGTCGCGAAAAGCAATGGAGGCCGAGGACATGGCGCGTCCACGCTTGACATAGGCCCAGTACTGTGTCCTCGCAAAAACGTGGCGAATCGGCAACGGCTTCAACACACCGGACCGTAAGTCGGCCCCCACGTACTCGAGCGGCAGGATGGCCAGTGCGTCGTAGTCCAGCAGCATCTGGCGCAGGGCCTGAAACGAATTGCTCAGCAGCGCGCGTTGCGGCTGCTCGAGCCCCAGCGCATGGAGCTCGAGCTGGAACCGCCGGTTCCAGGTGGAGGCCCACGCTGGCAGCATCCACAGGTAACGACTGAGCTCGCTCGCGTCGACCTTGCCCTTTTTCGCCAGGGGATGCTGGGCGCCCACTACGACGCCCACGGCAGATTCGGCCAGCGGGACGCCCACCACGTCGTCATTGATGTCTTCGTCCGACGGGGGCTGTATGGTGATGTCGAGCGAGCCTCGGATGAGGGCCGACATCAAGTCGTCCGGATGGCTTTCGATCAGTCCGATGTTCGTCTGTTCCTGATTTTTGTCCGTGTAGGTCGCAGCGATGGTGGGCATGATCAGCCAAGTCACCACCGAAGGTGTCGCCCCGACCCGCAGGCTCATGCGACCGGTCTGCTTGCGTTCCTGGATGTCGGTCAGACAGCGTTGCAGTTCGCTTTGTACGATGCGCGCGTGGTGCAGCAACGTTTCGCCGTAGGGCGTGGGATTGACGCCGTTGGACGAACGCTCGAACAAGGGCACGCCCAATTCCCGCTCCAGCATCTGAATGCTGCGCGACAGTGCTGGCTGCGACATATCGCGGCTACGGGCCGCCGCGTTGATCGAACGGTGCTGCTCGACCTCCAGGCAATTGAGCATGCCACCCAAGCTCAGCTTGTACAGGTCCATCGCGTCTCCTCGCGGGCTATAGGCAAACTGCATGTGCTAGCTCCGGGACTATATACCAAGACAAGCGGCAGGCGGAGTGTGGCGCACCCCAGTACCGTCATCGCGTGTCGATGGATCAGGCGGTGTCCATCCCGGGATATAGTTTTTTTGCATAGCCCTCAATGCCATGCGCATTAGTCAAAGGAACGCCCTGTTTGCATACTGACGCAAACCACGGCAATCCTCGGTGCCAGAGAAGGCGGGCAAGTGAAAGGCATCGCGATGGGCTCGTGCATCCAGCCTCTTCATGCCGAACCACCTTGATCCCACGCAAGGAGCCGGCACCGTTCGCACGCGACATCGCCATCGAAATCGCCATGACCAACGACCTGCTGCGCAGCATGGGCGTGGAGCCGCAGTAGCGGCTCGGCTGTACTCCGCCGTTACCCGCGGGTCCACACAAGAAATACAAGTCACTCAATGAGGAGAAGCAGCAATGGTGAGAAAGGTGAATACCAAGTTCGACATCCGGGGCGTGAACCATGTAGCCATGGTCTGCAAGGATATGGCCAGGACGATCGAGTTCTATCGGGACCGACTCGGGATGCCCTTGATCAAGACGATCGATCTCCCGGGTGGACGGGGCCAGCACTTCTTTTTCGACATGGGCAATGGCGACGCGATTGCCTTCTTCTGGTTTCCCGATGCCCCGCAAGCGCATCCAGGGATCGTTGCACCCGAATCTCTCCCGGGGAACGGGTCGATCACGACAGCGCATGGTTCCTTGAACCATCTCGCCTTCCACGTGCCGGCTGAGAAGTTCGATGCCTATGTTGCGCGGTTGGAGGAAGAAGGCATCGAGATTTCGCGCGTACTGAATCACGACGATTCCCCACAGAAAATCACCGAAACCATGAACGATGATGTCTTCATGCGCTCCGTCTACTTTTTCGATCCTGATGGCATTTGCCTTGAGTTTGCATGCTGGACACGTGAGCTCGATGTGATCTGCGAACCGGCATCGGTCACGCGCACTTGAGCACGCGAAGGATGGTTGTCGCATAGCTTCAGCTTTATAAATTAAAAAACAAAATAAATCGGGAGACATTAAATTGAGGAACATAGCTGTTGCTGCTGCAGTGCTCTGCGGCCTGAGTTCTTCTCTGGCGTGTGCGCAATCGAGCATCACCTTGTACGGGGTCTTCGATACCGGGATCGAGTACGTGAGCCGGGCATCGACCGCAACGAGTGTCGGTGGTCTCGTCGGAATGCAAAAATATGGGGGACTCTCCGCGTCACGCTGGGGCCTGAGAGGGGAGGAAGACCTTGGCGATGGCTTGAAGGCATCCTTCTGGCTCGAGAGCGGTTTCACGCCGGGGGACGGCAAGCTCGTCTCCGCCTCGCAGTTGTTCTATCGCCAGGCGGCAATCGGCCTGACGAAAAGCGGCTTCGGCAAGGTTTCATTGGGCAGGCAATACACCAGCCTGATGGAATCGATGGTGAACTTCCTGCCGTTCAAGACTAGCGTTGCCTATGAGCCAGCCAATACGATCGCGGGTGCAGCCTATCGGGAAGACAACATGGTCAAGTATACCGGGGATTTTGGCAGCACCCATGTGTTGGCGCACTACTCCTTCGGAACGGGATTTGCGTTCCAGGGTGGCCAGATGTCGAGCATCCCCAATGGCGAGGTACCAGGCAATTCTCGTGCTCAGGCTGCATTCGGCGGCGGGGTCTACTACCTTGGTGAATCGCTTGGAGTTGCCGCGGGTTATGACCAGATTAATAACGCGCTGACCGCGATGTCGCCGATCGGGGAGGACCGCAAGGCATTCATTGCCGCCAGCTATGAAACCGGCCCCATCCGGTTCATGGGCGGATATCGCTGGCGGGACTCCAGGTACGGTAATGGTGTCACGGCGATTCGCGACAACATCTATTGGGCCGGCATGAGCTACAGTATGACGCCCGCCATGAAGCTGATCGCGGGCTACTACTACGATCAAGTCCTGGGCGCGTCCCTCTCCCCGAACACGAAGGCTGCCGGCCTGCCGAATTTCAGCCAGTTCACCCTGATGGGGACCTACTCGCTTTCAAAGCGTACCACCGTCTACCTGGTCAGCGCCTACGCGCACAACGGTCCAGTGGACTATGACACCCTGCTGCAAACCGGTGCGTCATACGGCTACGGCAACCCCACCACAATGAACGGCCTTGCCAATGGCCAGAAGAGCCAGGTCGCCGTGGCTGCGGGCCTGCGCGTTATCTTCTGATCGGGCGCCGGCGATCGGCGCCTAACAGAACGCCTCTCGATCGGGGGCATGCTATCCGTTTTTGCACCCCGAATCGGAGGCGTATTCGAGATATGTTCGCCCTCACCCATCACACTGAAAGCCAGATGCCAAAATATCTATTCATCCAAAGCAGTATTCGTGGCGCAGCCTCGGCCTCGGGTCAACTGGCCGCCCGCCTCTCGACGAACTCCAATCGGCAGACACCGTTGTCCTGTCCGCCGGCATGTATAACTTCGGCGTGCCGGTGCAATTGAAAACGTGGTTCGATTATGTGCTGCAAGCAGGCCGCACCTTCCGCTACACGGCTTCGGGCCCGGAGGGTCTGGTGAAGGGGAAGCGCGCTATCCTGCTGATTGCCACGGGCAGTGTCTACAGTGAAGGACCCACCGCAAAGGCGGACTTCATGGTTCCGCATTTGAAACAATTGCTTGCCTTCATCGGCATCACCGATGTAACCGTGGTCCGCGCTGAAGGTCTGGCGTTTGGGCCCGATGCCGCCAAAGCAGGCCTGGAGAAGGCGGCCGCGGAAATCAGGACCCTGAAAACAGCTTAAGCCGCCTGCGGCAGACTGTAAGACCACTATTGGGCTGACATAGATCGCGACAACTGGCACGAGGCTGCCGCGCCATCTGCCCGCCCGGCTGAAAAGGCACGCGTCACCCCGACGCACCTACCCGAAGGGGTGTGCGGCAGTGATCCCTTCCGCGGCCTGATCTTTTCATTCTTATTGTGTCGGACGGATTGCGGAGCGCACTACAGCGGCATCCGTGACTCCACCCATGGCACGACTTTCGCGGTCTGGGCCAACGCGCCTGCGTTCTCGGGCTCGCCCTCATCGGGTTCGAAGTAGTGCAACTGATCTGCGAAATCCTCGAACGTTTTGTCCTGGCTTCCGAATGCGGCGAAGATTGCCTTGGAGTGCGTCTGCATGTAGCAATCCAGATCGCGTCCTGCATGGATGACCATCACCGGTTCCTTGATCGTTGGCGCGGTCTTCAGGAAATTGGCATTGCTTGACAAGCCGGACCACGTGGAAAGCCACGCATCCGGTGTTACGACGCGTGCGAAACCGAGCAGTTGGAAATTCATCAGGTCCGGGCGATCGCTGAGCAGGCTGCCGTAGCTGCGATTTCCGGGGTCGAGCGAGTTATCCGTGTAATTTGGATTCGCCATCGTTCGGTAGACCGTCATCACCGGTTGAAACGCACAGCGCTGCAAGACCGCCCGCTGCCGTGGCGGCGTCAGCGCCGAGAACTCCGGCCCGGCAGACAAGCACTCCGCATCCTTCTGCTCTGCGATCAAGGCTCGCGCTATCGCGTCGATGCGCGCAACCCGGGCGAGTTGCCCCCTACGGTAGCGCTGGATAAATTCCGAACTGTATTGCGACCACTGCGGCGCAGGCTTGAACCCGTTGATCGGGTCATACATGTCGAGGCTCGGATCGGTGAGTAGCGGATTGTGTTCGTCCACGACCGAGGGGTCGATCGTCTCGTTGATGATCAGACCTTGCCCCGTATGCGCTGCCGAGACGATCATCGCATCGAAGGTCGGCATCACCGCGGTACGCAGCGCTGTTGGCCGACCCGCAGGCGTCAATTCAAGACGTCTCGATGGCTCCAGCTGGGCCTGCGATTGGTAGAAACCGCCGAGCGAGCCCCCACCTGAGTTGCCGAGCCAGATGACCTTCTCCACCCCGCGGTGCTCCTTCAACCACCGGACTTGTGCCGCAATATCCAGGATGATCTGCTCATGGACGCAGGTCATGTCATTGTTCAGCGTACGAACATTAGCGCCGAGGCAGGCATAGCCCGCGCGCAGTAGCCCGGGAAATGCATAGTGTTGGCTAAAATCCACCCTCGGATGGGCCGACACAATGGCAACGCGAGGACGCGGATTCTTCTTTGGCGTCCAATATAGGCCTCGGCTTTGTGCGCCGTCGTTGGCGTAGGCCGTAACCTGTTCGCAAGTTGCAAATTCATCGACTGGCTCGCGAAACTTCACCCAAGTTCCATTCCAGTACGTTTTCGAAAGTAACCGCATTCATACATCTCCGAAGATATTCTTTGGTGAATTCAGGCCTTGACGCGCTCAGAGGCTTTTTGATCTGGGTGCACAGTTTCCGTCAGGCACAGTCGCGTCGGGAGGCAGCGAATTCCCGGGTGTACCTCTTGCCATTGGGTCGCTCCGGTATCGTCTCGCTTCCCATTTGTCCCCGGCTATCGTCCGTCGCGGCCGAAGTCATCGTCGCTTGCGTTGTGTTTCCGAGTCATGTGTTCGCGACGCCTCTCGTCCTGAACCCCGGGATCCATCAGATCAATTATTGTTAGTTTCCTAAACATTCTTGAATGAGTACTTACCCTAGATGCTCGCCAGCGCAAGCGGATTGCCGAAGACGGTCGCGGCAAGCTTGGGGCAATGTTGGTTCCAGCCACCTCGTTCGATGGAGTGCATTCACGCGGGCCATGTGGTCCGCTGCCTGCGGCCCACTTCCGTGTGGGCAGAAATTCATCCCTTCGAATGATGCAAGTTCCCTTGCTGACGCAGACAATCCCTGGTGCCGATTCGGCAATCACGATTACGGGAGAACAGCATGTTCGAGGATCTGCGCGGCAAGCGAGCCCTGGTGACGGGTGCTTTCGGCGGACTGGGCAGCCATTTCGCAAAGGTGCTGGCCGGTGCCGGTGTCCAGGTGGCGCTGGCTGGCCGTCGTGTCGAGGCAGGCCAGCAGATCGTGGCCCAGATCAAGCAGGATCGTGGCGCGGCCTGCGTAGTGCCCATGGATGTGACGGACGCCGCCTCGGTCGCTGACGCCTTTGACGCCGCGGAATCGCTGCTCGGCGGGCCTGTGCAGATCGTCGTCAATAACGCCGGCATTGCCGTAACGCGCCCTGCTGTCGAGTGCGATGCACACGATTGGCAGAGCGTCATCGACGTTAACCTGAACGGCGCATGGCGCGTCGCGCAGACTGCCGGCCAGCGCATGATCGCGCAGCGCGAGGGGTCGATCCTCAATATCGCCTCGATCCTCGGCCTGCGGGTGGCGCAGCAAGTGCCGGCCTATGCCGCCGCCAAGGCCGGATTGATCCATCTGACGCAGGCGCTGGCGCTCGAATGGGCCCGCCATGGCGTGCGGGTCAACGCGCTCGCGCCGGGCTATATCGAAACCGACCTCAACCGCGACTTCTTTGCCAGTGAAGCCGGGCAGGCACTGATCCGCCGCGTGCCGCAGCGCCGGATCGGACAGCCTGACGATCTCAACGGAGCGCTCCTGCTGCTGGCCTCCGATGCCGCGGCGTTCATGACGGGTGCAGTGCTCGCCATCGACGGCGGCCATCTTGTTTCCTCTCTCTGACCTTCCGGTAGACGCCCCACCATGCCCCCATCGCCATTGGCTTCCAACGTGATATCGACATCAGAGAGCCCCGCCGGCTGCGCCGACCTTGATCTTGAACGCTTGGCCGACTGGATGCGCCAGGCAGGATTGGACCCCGGCGGATTAAGTGCGCAGGTACTCTCGGGCGGACAATCGAACCCGACCTTCCTGCTCCAGACGGCGAGCGACGCCTTTGTCCTGCGTAAGCAGCCGCCAGGGACGCTGCTGCCGTCCGCGCACGCCATTGACCGGGAATACCGGGTGATGCAGGCACTGAACGGCAGCGGCGTTCCAGTGCCTCGCATGGTGGCCTATTGCGATGACGCCGCGCTGATTGGCACACCGTTCTTTTTGATGGAGTACATGCGCGGCAGGAACTTTATCGACCCCACCCTGCCCGAGCTCGCCGTGGCCGAGCGCAAGGCGATATACGCGGACATCAACCGTGTCTTGGTCGCGCTGCACGACCTGGACCACCGCGCAGCGGGGCTGGAAGCTTTCGGCCGGCCAGGCAATTACTTCGCGCGGCAGATCGAGCGCTGGAGCCGCCAGTACCGCAGATCGGGAGGTGCGCCGATCGAGGCAATGGAAGCACTGATGGCATGGTTGCCAGCGCATATTCCCGATGGTGATGAGACTTGCGTCGTGCATGGTGACATGCGCATGGACAACCTGATCATCCATCCGACCGAGCCGCGCGTGATCGCCGTGCTCGACTGGGAACTCTCCACGCTAGGGCATCCGCTGGCGGACCTCTCGTACTTCTGCATGTCCTGGTGCGTTCCACCTGACCTGTGGCGCGGCGTCGCGGGCGTCGACCTGACTGCGCTCGGCATCCCGCAGGAGCACGCGTTCGTCGAGGACTACTGCCGTGCGCGTGGTATCGACGCCATTCGGCAACCGCGCAAGCAGCCCTTTGCTTGCGTCCCCGGGGAGTACTCCAGGGAAGTGCCTATGTGGCCATTCCCGGATTGCAAGCTGATTGACGTGGGGACGGGCGGCGTGTGATCCGTGGCTGCAATCGTACGCAGGAGCAGATCAACCCTGCCTGGGTGCTTGCGCCAAGGGAGAGATCACTTCCCGCGAATAGCTGAATGCGCGCTGGACGTCCAACTGCCGGATGCGCCAGGCATGGTCGGGCTCCAGTGCGAACTGGCATGTCACATCCGCGAGGGGCGAGCCGTTGTCGTACAGATGCAAGGCCAGGCAATAGGCCGCCGTGGCGCTCTCCGCGTCCTGCCTGAGCACCGCAAAGTTGCTGACGATATGCCGCGCGACTTGCGTTGCCGATCTTCTCCTCACGGACGCTTCAATCTGCTGCGGACCGCGCAGCAGGACACCACCGCGTTCCCACAGGCAATCGGGCGCGACTTGCTTCATGGCGAGGGAATAGTCCCCCCTGTCCAGGCCATGGTAGAACAGCAGAACGCTCTGGTGGCAGGCAGTCACCTGTGCGTGGCTTTCGGACGGGCTCATGACGGCATTCTCAAGGAAGGTAGGCATGGAATTCCGGATGGAATGTACTGGCCAGGATGCACTAGCCGAAGAATGATGTGGCGCGATGTTGGAGCATGGCCTCATAGCGGCCCTCTACACCGGCATCCTGTCTACCAGGTAACTGCCATAGCGTTCGCGCAATTGCAGCTTGAAGAGCTTGCCCGTTGCTGTCAGCGGCATCTCGTCAATAAAGACGACTGCATCTGGATGCGACCATTTGACGATCTTGCCCTCCAGTTCGGCCAGCACTTCCTGCTCGGACACACTGCTGCCAGGCTTGCGCTGCACGATCAGCAGCGGGCGTTCGCCCCATTTTGGATGCGTGGCAGCGATGCACGCTGCCAGGTGCACACCGGGAATGCCAGCAGCGAAGTTCTCGATCTCCACCGAGGAAATCCACTCGCCGCCGGATTTGATGACATCCTTGCTGCGGTCCGTGAGGCGCATGAAGCCGTCTTCGTCGATCTCGGCGATGTCGCCGGTGGGCAGCCAGCCGTCCTGCAACGCGGAATCGGCAGCGCCATAGTAGCGGGCGATGGCCCACGGTGCCCGCACCTGCAAGGCGCCAGCGATGCCGCTTCCCCAGGCAATTTCCCGACCCTCGAGATCGACTACGCGCATGTCGGCGCCGGCTGCGGCACGGCCGGCGCTGCGGTAAATCGTCTCGCGCAATTCGGCCTCCGACAGCCCCGCCTGATGGTGCAGCGGGCGGGCGCAGGTTGTCAGCGCGGCAGTTTCCGTCATGCCCCAGCCCTGGTAGAGCTCGACGCCCAGTTCGGCAAAGCCTTCAATCATTGCCGGCGGTGTGGCCGCACCGCCCAACAGCAGCCGGCGCAATGTGCGGAAACGCAAGCCATGCTGCTGCATGTAGCGCAGCAGTGTGAACCACACCGTGGGCACGCCGATCGAGAACGTCACGCCCTCTTGCTCGATCAGGCGATGCAGCGATTCACCGTCGAGCCGGCCGCCCGGCAGTACGAGCTTTGCGCCGGTGAGCGTCGCCGAGAAAGGCGCTTCCCAGGCGTTGGCATGGAACATCGGCACCACTGGCATCACCACGTCTCGTGCCGACAGATTGTGGGCGTCGGGCAACGCGCACGCATAAGCGTGCAGGACCGTGGCACGGTGCCCGTATACCACGCCCTTCGGCAGGCCGGTCGTACCGGACGTGTAGCAAAGGAACGCCGCACTGCGCTCATCCAGCTCGGGCCATTCATGGATTCCTTCGTGGTGTGCCAACAAGGCTTCGAAGCTGGCCACGGCTATGCCGTTCAGCGCAAGCCCGCCGCCCGGCTCGTCCAGCATGATCCACTGCTCGACGCCAGGGCACTGCGGCGCGATTGACGAGAGCAGCGGCAGGAAGTCAGGCGAGAACACCACGAAACGGTCTTGCGCATGGTTGACGATGTGCACGACCTGCTCGGCGAACAACCGCGGGTTGATCGTGTGGCAAATTGCTCCCATGCCACTGATGCCGAAGTACAGCTCCAGGTGGCGATGATCGTTCCACGCCAGCGTGGCGATGCGGTCGCCCGGACGCGCGCCCTGCGCAAGCAGCATCTGGGCGACCTTGCGCGCGCGCAATTCACATTCGCCATAGGTCTGGCGATGCGTGCTGCCGTCGATCACCGATACGATTTCCGTCTTACGGTGGTGGCGTGCTGCCCCATGCAGCAACGTGGAAAGCAGCATGGGCATTTCCATCGAATAGGAAAGCGGCACAGTGGTCATCCGGTAGTCTCCGTTTTTGTCTTGTCATTGGCCGCAGGTATCGACGCCCTGCCGAGGGACACAGCCTGGGAGTCGATTATCTGTGGGAGAGCCAGGGCGTCGCCTCGTTCGAACGGATGATTCTTCGGGCGCCTCGCTGCCCGGGCATGCCCGCGGCTACCGGAGGGAGAGGACGCGATATGGCACCACCCGCGAATCACTGCTTTGGACGCGGCACGTGGCAGACTGGCTGGAGATAATGGCCGGATCGGTGCTGGCGGTGTGGATGGCGAGGATCCCCCCGGTGTCGGGTACGCCGTTCTTCCTGATGGAGCATGTGAACGGCCGGCATGTCGCCGATCCTGCATTGCCAGGCCTTCGGAAGGGCGAGCGGCGGGAGATCTATGCCGACGTCAATCGTGTGCTGGCGGCACTAGATGCCGTGGACTACCGTACCGCGCATGGCTGCGACCCTTCATGGCGTTGCAGCCCGTGCGGCAGGCGGGGGCCCCTTGAGATGAGCCGCAAGGTCCGCCCTTGCTTAGGCGATGGCCGAGGAGCCCCGGCCGGCGCCAAGATGGTCGGACGCTTAGCCAACAAATGCCTTTTCAAGCACAAAGTGGCCCGGTGCGCTCATATTGCCTTCCGTGAAGTGCTGCTCGGTCAGCATTGCGCGGATGTCCTTGAGCATGTCCGGGCTGCCGCACAGCATGACGCGGTCGTTTTCCAGCGAGAACGGCTCCACGCCAAGGCGCTCGAACAGCTCGCCGTTGGCGATCAGGTCGGTGATGCGGCCCTGGTTGTCGAACTCCTCGCGGGTCACGGTGGGGAAATAGACCAGCTTTTCGCGGATCAGCTCGCCCAGGTGCTCGTGCTGCGGCAGGTGCTCCGAGATCAGCTCGCGGTAGGCCAGTTCCTCGACAAAGCGGCAGGTATGGGTCAGCACGACCTTGTCGTAGCGCTCATACACTTCCGGGTCGCGGATGATCGACAGGAACGGGGCCAGGCCGGTGCCGGTGGCCAGCAGCCACAGGGTCTTGCCGGGCAGCAGGTTGTCGACCAGCAGCGTGCCGGTGGGCTTCTTGCCGACGAAGATCTGGTCACCTTCCTTCAGGTGCTGCAGGCGCGACGTCAGGGGGCCGTCGGGCACCTTGATGCTGAAGAATTCCAGCGTCTCCTCGTAGTTGGCACTGGCGATGCTGTAGGCACGCAGAAGCGGACGACCGTTCACTTCCAGGCCAACCATGGCGAACTGGCCGTTTTCGAAGCGGAAACCGGGATCGCGGGTGCAGGTGAAGCTGAAGAGCGTGTCGGTCCAGTGGTGGACGGAGAGGATGGCTTGCTGGTTAAGATTGCTCATGAATAAGGCGCTGGATGCGCTGGATGGCGCCGGCTTCGGTGGTCTGATGCCAAAAGCTTGGCGTAGCTTGCCGGTTGCGTTCAACAAGGCGGGCTCCGGTCCGAAGGCTGGAAGGCGCGCCGATCAAGGTGAGAAGATAGCGGATTTTAGAAGAAAACGCAGGGCGCGTCCCGATTCATGCATATTCAGGGGGGTTATAAGCCCCACGCCCCGCGTTTTCCACCGTGATACGGGCCCGGCGAGCCTCTAGCGGCGCCCGGAAAGCCGCCTGACCACCGAGATCAGCCGGTCCACCTCGTCCGTGGTGTTGTAGAAGGCCAGCGACGGCCGCACCGTGGTCTCCACGCCAAAGCGCCGCAGGATGGGCTGGGCGCAGTGATGCCCGGAGCGCACGGCGATGCCTTCTTCGTTGAGCGCCTTGCCGACCTCCTCGGTCTCATAGCCCTTGAGCACGAACGACAGCACGCTGGCCTTGTCGCGCGCCGTGCCGACCAGCCGCACACCCGGGATGGGCTCCAGCAGGTGGGTGGCGTACTCCAGCAGGTCGTGCTCGTAGCGGGCGATGTTCTCGATGCCGACCCGCTCCACGTAGTCCAGCGCGGCGCCCAGCCCGACCGCGTCGGCGATATTGCCAGTGCCGGCCTCGAAACGGTTGGGCGGCGGCTGGAACACGGTGCGCTCGAAGGTCACGTCGGCAATCATGTTGCCGCCGCCTTGCCAGGGCGGCATGGCCTCCAGCACCTCGCGCTTGCCGTAGACCACGCCGATGCCGGTGGGCCCGAACACCTTGTGGCCCGAGAACACGAAGAAGTCCGCGTCGATGGCCTGCACGTCCACCCGCATGTGCGAGACCGACTGCGCGCCGTCCACCAGCGCGCGGGCGCCGGCGCGGTGGGCCAGCTCGACGATCTCCTTGACCGGCACCACGGTCCCGAGCGCGTTCGAGACCTGCGTCACGGACACGATCCTGGTGCGCTCGTTGAGCAGCCGGCGGTATTCATCCAGCAGCACCTGCCCGGAATCGTCCACCGGAATCACGCGCAGCCTGGCCCCGGTCTGCGCTGCAAGCTGCTGCCACGGCACGATGTTGGCGTGATGCTCCAGGTGCGAGACGATGATCTCGTCGCCCTCGCCCACGTTCTGCGCGCCCCAGGTCTTGGCGATCAGGTTGATGGCCTCGGTGGTGCCGCGCACGAAGATGATCTCGTCGGGCGAGGTCGCGCCGATAAAACGCTGCGCCTTGCTGCGCGCGGCCTCGTAGGCATCCGTGGCGCGCCCGGCCAAGGCATGGGCGGCGCGGTGGATGTTGGAGTTCTCGTGCGCGTAGAAGTACGAGATGCGGTCGATCACCGCCTGCGGCTTGTGCGTGGTGGCGGCATTGTCGAACCAGACCAGCTGCTTGCCATTGACGCGCTCTTGCAGGATCGGGAAATCGCGCCGGATGGCGTTGACGTCGAACGGCACGCGTACCGAGGGCAAGGCCCACGGCAGCGTTTCCTCCTGCCGTCGCCCATCGCCATGCGTGCCCTGCCCTTGCTGCGGCAACTGCAGCGAGAGCGGCGCGCCGAACGATGCGATCTCGCGCAGGCCGGTTGAGCCGCCATGCAGGTCGCGCCCGGCGCCCTCCAGGAAGTAATACGCGGGCGCGGCCGATGACTGCGGCGACGGCGCCGCCGCATGCGGCACGCCCAGGGCCTGGCCGCCGAAGCGGCTTTCCATCGCGGGCACCACGGTGACTACCGTATCGGGCAGGTCATTCTGCGCCACCGAGGCCGGTCGCAAGGCCGGCGCGCGGTTGGGCAACGAGAGCACGTGCGTGGGCGCGGCGGGCAGCAGGTTGGCGCCGGGCACGTGGCCCTGCGGGATCGCGGCACCCGGCACGCCGGTGCCCGTGCCGCCAGGACCCGCCACAGGCGCGCCCGGCGGCGCCGGGTTGTTCACCACGGGCAGCGACTGCGCGGCGGCCGGCGACGTCCCCGGCAGGGCCGAGAAAAACGCCCCCGCCAGGCGTGCCAGCATCGCCGGATCGGGCAGGCCGGGCGGCACCGAAGGCGCGCCGGGCAGCGCGGCCGGCGGGTTGGCCGGCGGATTGGCCGGCGGATTGGACAACGCGCGCACCGGATTACTTGTAGGTGTCAGGATAGTCATGGTACTTGCCGATCTCCACGTCATCGAGAACCGCCAGCGCATCCGGCGCATGCACGGCCAGCGAGCAGTACAGCGAGATCAGGTACGAAGCGATTGCCTGGTCGTTGATGCCCATGAAACGCACCGACAGGCCCGGGCCCTGCTCGCCCGCCACGCCCGGCTGGAACAGGCCGACCACGCCCTGGCGCTTGTCCCCCACGCGTAGCAGCAGGATCTTGCTCTTGCCATCGGCCACCGGCACCTTGTCCGACGGGATCAGCGGAATGCCGCGCCAGGTGATGAACTGCGAGCCGAACAGGCTGACGGTGGGCGGCGGCACGCCACGGCGCGTGCATTCGCGGCCGAAGGCGGCGATTGCCAGCGGGTGGGTCAGGAAGAACGCGGGTTCCTTCCACACCTTGCTCAGCAGCTCGTCCATATCGTCCGGCGTGGGCGCGCCGGTCAGCGGGAATACGCGCTGCGCTTCGGCCACGTTGGCCAGCAGCCCGTAGTCCGGGTTATTGATCAGCTCGCCTTCCTGGTGCTCCTTGATGGTCTCGATGGTGAGACGCAGCTGTTCCTTGATCTGGTCGTGGGGGCTGCTGTACAGGTCCGACACGCGGGTATGGACGTCCAGCACGGTGCTCACCGCGTTCAGGAAATACTCGCGCGGCTGCTCCTCATAGTTCACGAAGGTGCGGGGCAGCTTGCCCTCGTCGTCGCGCTGCGTGCAGGCCACCTTGACGGACTCGGGGTCCTGCACCTTGTTGAGGCGGTAGATGCCGGCTTCCACCGGCACCCACTGCAGGAAGTGGGTCAGCCAGCGCGGCGTGATGGTCGCGAGCTGGGGGATGGTCTTGGTGGCATTGGCTAGTTGCCGTGCTGCGTTATCGCCGAGCGCCGTCTGGCCGCTCCCGTTTACCGACATGTGCTACTCCGTAGGCTATATGAGAAAAACAAGAATCGTTATTACCGTAGCGATTATCGGGAGACGGCCCGGCCCGTTCAACATGCTATAGACGGCAATGCGCGAGGTTTTTGCGCGCGAGGCGCGAGCGCCCGGCGTGGTCCGGCGAGGATGGCTAAGACCGCGTGCCGAGCGCCTCGGCATCGCGCGGCGATGCGTGCGCCATGCCCTGCCTGAACAGCCATGAGATCGGCACGCCCAGCGCGGCGGCCAGCTTCTCCACCGTGACGATCGAGGCAATCGCGCTGCCGCGTTCGATCTCGCCGATATACGAGCGGTTCATGCCCGCATGCTCGGCAAGCTCCTCCTGCGACCATGCATGCGCCTCGCGCAACTGGCGCACCGTGGCGCCCAGGCTCCGTACCAGGTCGGTCATGGCAGGATCGCCTCGACGCTGCGGGGCGGCGCGCCGGCGGTCTCGTTGCGCGAGACGGCCTGCGTGACATGGGCGGCTGCGGCCACGTCCTGCGTCACCCACACATTGCCGCCGATCACCGCGCCGCGGCCCAGCGTGACGCGGCCCAGAATGGTGGCGCCGGCGTAGATCACCACGTCGTCCTCGACAATCGGATGGCGCGGCAAGCCCTTCTCCAGCATGCCCGTGGCGTCGCGCGGGAAGCGCTTGGCGCCCAGCGTCACCGCCTGGTACAGCCGCACGCGCTCGCCGATGATGGTGGTCTCGCCAATCACCACGCCTGTGCCGTGATCGATAAAGAAACCACCGCCGATCCGCGCGCCAGGATGGATGTCGATGCCGGTCTCCGCGTGTGCCAGCTCGGCCACGATGCGCGCCAGCAACGGCAGGCCAAGGCCATAGAGCGCGTGGGCGATGCGGTGGTGGATCATCGCCAGGATGCCGGGATAGCACAGCAGCACTTCATCCACGCTGCCCGCCGCGGGGTCGCCATGGAAGGCAGCGAGCACGTCGCTGTCGAGCAGGCTGCGCACGCGCGGCAGCTCGGCCGCGAACGCGCGCACCGCCGCCAGCGCTCGCGCGCTTAGCGCGGCTTCGTCGCGTTCGGCGTGGCGTGCGGCGTAGTGGAACTCCAGCCTTGCCTGGGCCAGCAGCCCGTGCAACGCGGCGTCCAGTGAATGCGCGATATACAGGTTCTCGCTTTCCTGCCGCAAATCGGGCGGCCCCAGCCGCATGGGAAACAGCACGCCCTTGAGCGTGGCGACCACCTGCGCCAGCGCATCGCGCGAAGGCAGGTCGCGCCCGCCGGGCTCCAGCAAGCGCTGCTGGCCTTCACGCCATTGCCGGCGCACCTGCTGCAGGGCGAGCACGATCTCGCCGATCTCGAAGTCAGCCATTGCGCTACTCCCCGTTCCGCGTTGTTTTTTTGTGTTGCGAGATGACTTGCGAGATGACCTTTGCCACCCGCTGGTTCGCTCCACGCTCACCATGAGGGGAGAGGGAGTAACCGCCGTCGTCATCCCGAATGGCTTTGGTGCATCCTCAGTCCTGGATCCACGGCAAATCATGAAAGCGCCAGCCGCCGCTCTTGCCGCGCCGTTGCCGCTCGTCGAGCTCGCCCTCGAAGCCTTCGAGCACATTGAACACATGCGGCAACCCCGCCTGGGTGGCGGCTTGCGCAGCCAGCGCCGAGCGGTTGCCGCTGCGGCACAGCAGCAGCACCACGGCGGCCTTGCCGGTCTTGGCTTCCAGCTCGCGCGCAAAACGCGGGTTGCGGGTGAAGCTGGTGCCGGTGGCCCAGGGCACGTGCAGCGTGTCGGGCACGTAGCCGACAAACTTGCGCTCTTCCGCCGTGCGCACGTCGACCAGCACGGCATCGCCGGCGCTGAACAGCGCCCAGGCCTGTTGCGGCGTCACGCGGCCGGCATAGGGCAGGCCTGAGGAACGTGCCACGCCGCGCGCGGCTTCCAGCACGGGATGCTTGATCTTGTCTTCCAATGCGACTGTCATGAACCGCTCTCCTTGCAGCAAGTTGTCCGCGCGCGGGCTTGCGCCGTGCCTGCCCGATGCACGCTTTGTCGTTGACGGCAACCGCCTATAGCCATCACGCCACCACTATGAAATGACGCTGCAAGATTGAGAACGAATAAAAACGCATTTCCTAAGACGCTTGCCCCGGTGTGGCAAGCTGTAGCCGTGTGCGCTTGCCAGCCAGCTTGACAAACCACCGGTGCAGCGCCCAGATTCAGGGGGCGCCTACGCATAAACACCTCTCACCTTCAGCAAGGAAAGTCATGGCTCCCTCCCCTGCCCGGCGCCGTTTCGTGCGGCTCACCCTGCTGCTGGCAGCCGCCGGCACACTGGCCGGCGCTGCCGCTGCCGCGCCTGTCACGGGCGACGACGCGCTCGCCGCCGCCATTGCCGGTCCGCAGCGCAGCGCCGCCAACAGGGCCCGGGATGCATACCGTCATCCGTTGCAGACGCTGCGGTTCTTCGGCCTGCAGCCGGACCAGACCGTGATCGAGATCGCGCCGGGCGGCGGCTGGTACACGGAGATCCTGGCGCCGGTGCTGCGCGACCACGGCAAGCTGTACGCCGCCCACTACGATGTGAGTGCCCCGGATGCGAGCGACGAAGGCAAGCGCTCAAGGGCGAACTTCGAGAAAAAGCTGGCCCAGGATCCGGCCAACTATGCCAAGGTCACGGTCGGCGCGCTGCCGGTGCGCGCCTTTACCGATATCGCCCCGCCGGGCGGCGCTGACCTGGTGCTGACCTTTCGCAACATCCACAACTGGATCAAGGACGGCCACCTGGACGACAGCCTGCGCGCCTTCTACGCCGTGCTCAAACCCGGCGGCACGCTGGGCGTGGAGGAGCATCGGGCCACGCCCGGCACCTCGCTGGAACAGATGATCGCCACGGGCTACGTCACGGAAGACTACGTCATCGACCACGCCCGCGCGGCCGGCTTTGCGTTTGCCGGGCGCAGCGAGATCAATGCCAACCCGCGCGACAACCACGACCACCCCGATGGCGTGTGGTCTTTGCCGCCGACGTTGCGCGGCGGCGAGCGCGACCGCGCGAGCTTCATGGCCATCGGCGAATCGGACCGCATGACGCTGAAGTTCATCAAGCCGCGCTGAGGCACGCTTGTCAGGCGATCAACGCGAGGCGGTCACCCACCTTGATCGCCGAGCCGGCGCGGCAGCGCATGGCCGACAATATCCCCGCTACCGGCGCCGGCAAACGGGACAGCGGAGCACCGCCATTGGAATGGCTTAATTTGAATAATCTATATTGCCCGGGGCTGCCTGCACGCAGGCCTTTGACTTTCGAAAGAGGAGCTTGATGATGAGCAACGGCGTTCCCCGCCGCGTGGCGATCGCGCTTGCCCTTTGCGGTTTCGGGCTGATGCCCATGGCATGGGCCGCCGATACAGCGCTGCCACCGGCACCCGACGCCGCCGCCAGCGATCCCGCCGGCCTCGGCTGGATGACGGGCGCGCCACCGCCGCCCGAGCGCATCGTGCGCTTCGACGACGGCAGCTATTGGCGTTTCCCCGCCCTGCGCTGGAGCGTGTCGCACTTGCGCGAGCTGATGCCCACCGTCAACGTCTCGCGCGGGCTTGGCGCGCCGGTGCCGCTGCCGCGCGCGCAGCGCACCGATATCGATGCGCTGCGGTTCATGCCGATCGGCGCCACCCAGCCGATGACCTGGGTGCAATCGCTGGCGGCCAACTACACCGATGGCATCGTGGTGCTGCATCGCGGGCGCATCGTCTATGAGCGCTACCTCGGCGCGCTGAAGGACGACGGCCAGCATGCGGCCATGTCGGTCACCAAGTCGGTCATCGGCACGCTCGGCGCGATGCTGGTCGCCGAAGGCCGCCTGGATGCGGGCAAGCGCGTGGCGGACTACGTGCCCGAGCTGGCGCAATCGGCGTTCGGCAATGCCACCGTGCGCCAGGTGCTCGACATGACCACGGGGCTCAAATACAGCGAGGATTACGCGGACCCCGACGCCGAGGTCTGGATGCACGCCCAGGCGGGCAACCCGCTGCCCAAGCCCAAGGACTACACCGGCCCGCGCAATTACTACGAATCGCTGCAGGCCATCCAGCCGCAAGGCGAGCATGGCGCGGCCTTTGGCTACAAGACGGTCAACACCGACGCGCTGGGCTGGGTCATCGCGCGCGTGACCGGGCGCTCGGTGGCGGCGCTGCTGTCCGAGCGCATCTGGCGCCGGCTGGGCGCGGAGCAGGACGCGTACTTCACGGTGGATTCCATCGGCACGCCCTTTGCCGGCGGCGGGCTGAACACCGGCCTGCGCGACCTGGCGCGCTTTGGCGAGATGCTGCGCAACGCCGGCATGCTCAACGGGCAGCAGATCATGCCCAAGGCGGTGGTCGACGACATCCGCCGTGGCGGCGACAAGGCCGCGTTTGCCAAGGCCGGCTATCCGCTGCTAAACGGCGGCAGCTATCGCGACATGTGGTGGGTCACCCATAACGAGCACGGCGCCTATATGGCGCGCGGCGTGCATGGCCAGCGCATCTATATCGACCCGAAGGCCGAGATGGTGATCGTGCGCTACGCATCGAACCCGGTCGCCAGCAATGCCGCCAACGACCCAACGACGATTCCGGCGTTTCACGCGCTGGCGAAATACTTGCTGGCCAAGCCGCGCTGATCGCGCCCGGCTGCCTATTTCGCGCGCCGCGGCGCGCGCGCCGGCTTTTTCGCACCGGCAGGCGGCGCGGCAAACTGCGCCGCCGCCGCGCGCAGGCATTCGGCCAGCTGGATGCTGCTGGGCGTGGGCCGCCCCTCGCGCAGCGTGATCATGCCCACCGGCGGCAGCTCCAGCGCAACGTCCATGGGCAGGACATGGAAGCGGCCTTCCCGCTCGAACTGCTGCGCGACCGACCTGGCCAGGAAGCCCACGGCATCCAGCTGGGAGACGAAGGTGGTGATCGCCAGGTAGGACGACGACTCGAGCAGGCCGGTCGGCGGCTGCAGCCCGTGGCGGTAAAATTCCTGCTCGATCTTGACCCGTAGCGAGGCCCACGGCGGCGGCACCACGCAAGGCATGCCGGCCAGGTCCGCCCAGCCCGGTGCGCGCTTGCTTGCCAGCGCGTGGCCGCTGCGCACCACCGCCACCATCGGCTCGTTATAGAGCGGCTCGGTAATGAGGTCCGGCGCGGCGTAACCGGGCTCCAGCCGCCCGACAATCAGATCCAGTTCGCTGATGCGCAGCTTGGGCAGCAGGTGGGGCAGGTCGCCCTCTTCCACCAGCACGGTGGCCTGGGCCGAGCGCTGCTTGAGCAGGCTCAAGGCCTGCGCCAGCAGCGCCGGCAGGGCCGCGCCCATCGCCCCCACCCGGGTGCGCCCGGCGGCGCCGCTGGCCTCCGCGGCGATCTCGTCGCGCGTGCGCTCGTATTGCGCCAGCACCGAGCGGGCAAAGCGCACCAGCGACGCGCCCGCCGGCGTGGGCTCGGTGCCGCGCGTGGAGCGCGTGAAGAGGGTCAGGCCGAGGGTCTTCTCCACCTCGGTGAGCATCTTGGAGACGGCCGGCTGGCTGACGCAGAGGAACTCGGCGGTGTGGCCGAGATGGCGGAACTCGTCCAGCGCCACCACCAGTTGCAGGTGGCGTAGCTTGATATTGGAGCGCAGGGCGCGGTCGATCTGGGGCATGGCGTGATTTTACTTAACTTTAAGGTTATGAAGCCATTCCGATGATTGATTGGATTGTTATGAAGGGCTTTGCCACAATCCAGCCTGACCGGTGGACATTGCCACCCGCCCATGACTCCAATAACGACACCCTGCGAGGACGACACATGACCGCACCCCACGGCATCAACCACGGGCGACGCCGCCTGCTCATCAGCGGCGCCGCTGCCGCCACGGCTGGCACGGCTGGCTTGTTGCTGCCGGGCCTCGCACGTGCCGCCGACTATCCGGACCGGCCCATCACCTTCATCTGCCCATGGCCCGTCGGCGGCACCGCCGACCAGTCGATGCGCGCGCTGTGCCAGGTGGCGTCCGGCGTACTCAAGCAATCCATCGTGGTGGAAAACCGCGCCGGCGCCTCGGGCATGATCGGCACCAAGGCGCTGGCCCGCGCCAAGCCTGACGGCTACACCATCGGCCAGGTGCCGATCTCGGTGACGCGCTTCTCGCAACTCGGCATGCTGCAACTGGACCCGCGCAGCGAGCTGACCTATCTGGCGCGCACCTCCGGCCAGACCTTCGGCATCGCGGTGCCGGCGAACTCCCGCTTCAGATCGCTCAAGGACGTCGTCGCCGAAGCCAAGGCACATCCCGGCAAGCTGACCTACGCCCACGCCGGCGTCGGCGGCGCCACCCACGTGGGCATGGAAGAATTCGCGCAGGCCGCGGGCGTGCGCTTCAATGCCATCGCCTACAAGGGCGGCGCGCAGGCCTTGCAGGACGTACTCGCCGGGCAAGTGGACCTGCTGGCCGATTCCAGCTCGTGGGCGCCCCACGTGGAAGCCGGCAAGCTGCGCCCGCTGGCGACCTGGGGCGAACAGCGCACGCCGCGCTTCAAGGACACGCCGACGCTCAAGGAACTGGGCTACAACGTGGTCGTGGAAGCACCCAACGGCATCGGCGCGCCCATCGGGCTGGACCCCGCGGTGGAGAAAAAACTGCGCGACGCCTTCCGCCAGGCCGTGGCGAGCCAGGCGTTCCAGCAGGTCGCGGCCCGCATCGATGCGCCGGTGATGTACCTGGACGGCCCGGACTACAAGCGCTACATCAGCACGGTGTACGACCAGGAAACCCACCTGATCCAGCGTCTCAAGCTCAAAGAACTGTTGCAACAAGGCTGACCCAACGTGAACTCCGCCGCCCTGATCCGCCTGCATGCGAACGACAACGTCCTGATTGCCCGGGACGCCCTGAGCCTGGGCCAGCGCCTGCCCGAACTGGGCCTGCGCGTGCGCGCGCAGGTGCCCGCCGGGCACAAGATCGCCGCCTGCGCCATTGCCAAGGGCATGCAGATCCGCAAGTTCGACACCGTGATCGGCGTGGCCGAGCGCGACATCGAGGCCGGCGATCACGTGCATTCGCACAACCTGGCGCTGGTGGATTTCTACCGCGATCCGGGCTTCTGCCAGGACGTGCGGCCGGTGGACTACGTGCCCGAGGCCGAGCGCGCCACCTTCATGGGGTTCGTGCGGCCCGACGGCCGCGTCGGCACGCGCAACTTCATCGGCATCCTGTCGTCGGTGAACTGCTCGGCCACGGTGATCCGGCATATCGCGGACCACTTCACGCCCGAGCGCATGGCAGCCTATCCCAACGTGGACGGCGTGGCCGCCTTTGCGCAAAGCAGCGGCTGCGGCATGTCCTCGCCCAGCGAGCACTTCGACGTGCTGCGGCGCACGCTGGCGGGCTATGCGCGCCACCCCAACCTGGCCGGCGTGCTGATCGTGGGCCTGGGTTGCGAGCGCAACCAGGTAGCGGGCCTGATGGAGTCGCAAGGCCTGGTGCCCGGCAGCCACGTGCGCACCATGGTCATGCAGGACAGCGGCGGCACGGCGGCCACCATCCAGGCCGGCATCCGCGCCATCGAAGACATGCTGCCCGGCGCCAACACCGCCACGCGCCAGCCCGTGCCCGCCAGCCACCTGAAGATCGGCCTGGAATGCGGTGGCTCCGACGGCTTCTCCGGCATCAGCGCCAACCCGGCGCTGGGCGCCGCCATGGACATCCTGGTGCGCCACGGCGGCACCGCCATCCTGTCGGAAACCCCGGAGATCCACGGCGTTGAGTACATGCTCACGCGCCGCGCCGTCACGCCGGAAGTCGGCCAGAAACTGCTGGACCGCCTGGCCTGGTGGGAACGCTACACGGCCGGCCAGAACGCCCAGTTCAACGGCGTGGTCGGCCACGGCAACCAGCAAGGCGGCCTCGCCAACATCTTCGAGAAGTCGCTCGGCTCCGCCATGAAAGGCGGCACCACCCCGCTGCAGGCCGTCTACGAATACGCCGAGCCGATCGACCAGGCCGGCTTCGTATTCATGGACTCCCCCGGCTACGACCCCGTCGCCGCCACCGGCCAGATCGCCAGTGGCGCCAACCTGATCTGCTTCACCACCGGACGCGGCTCGATGTTCGGCTCCAAGCCTGCGCCGACCATCAAGCTAGCGAGCAATACGCCGATGTACACGCGCCTCGAAGGCGATATGGACATCAACTGCGGGCTGGTGCTGGATGGCGAATTGAGCGTGGACGAGATGGGCCAGCGGATCTTCGAACACATTCTGGAAGCGGCCTCGGGACAACCAACCAAGAGCGAAGCCCTCGGCCTGGGCGACAAAAGAGCGGAAAAGAGGGACCCATGTTTGAGTATCGCCTTAACAGGCTGCTGAAATACCTCGAACGGAAGTCAGCGCCAAGTCTGGCTGATGCGTTGAAATGAGAACCTCACACGACCCTGAACATTCGATGCGCGGCGCAGACACTTTCACTGAGAGCTTGTTCACCATGCGGCGGCTGGAAGACTTCGTCCCCCAGTCGCATCCGCTACGCTCGATTCGCGCTATGGCGAATCAGGCGTTGGCAAAGATGGACCGGCTGTTCGCCGAGATGTACGAGGCAGATATCAAGGGCGGCCGCCCCAGCATCGCGCCAGAGAAGCTGTTGCGGGCCATGCTGCTGCAGGTGTTTTACAGCATCCGTTCTGAACGTCAACTCATGGAACAGACGCAATACAACCTGCTGTTCCGCTGGTTCATCGGTCTGGCCATGGACGACGCGGTCTGGGTGCCCACGGTGTTCACCAAGAATCGAGAACGACTGATCAAGCATGACGCCGTGATCGAGTTCTTCAACGAAGTGCTGGCTATCGCGCAGAAAAAGAGCTGGCTGTCTGGCGAACACTTCAGCGTGGACGGCACACTGATCCAGGCTTGGGCTGGCCACAAGAGCTTTGTGCGCAAGGACGGTGAGGACGACGACAACGGCGGCGATTTCAAAGGCCGTCAGCGGAGCAACGAGACCCACGAGTCCAAGACGGATCCCGACGCTCGGCTGTTCCGCAAAGGCAATACTGCCAGCGCACTGCGCTACATGGGACACACCCTGAGCGATAACCGTCATGGCCTGGTGGCCAGCGCCATGGTGACAGTCGCGGATGGTTGCGCAGAACGCGAGGCCGCCAAGGTCATGATCAACGATGCTCGGCAGGCCGTTGAGGATCCTGGCACGGTGCTCACGCTCGGTGCAGACAAGGGCTATGACGCGGCGGAGTTCGTCGAGGCGTGCCTGAGAATGAGGGTCATGCCGCACGTGGCCCAAAATACCAACGGGCGACGCTCCGCGGTGCCCGATCCGATTGCCGCCAGCGCAGGCTATGCGATCTCACAGCAAAAGCGAAAGCTAATCGAGCAAGGCTTCGGCTGGGCCAAGACGGTGGGTGGCATACGTCAAGTGATGGTGCGCGGATTGAAGAGAGTCGACCAGATGTTTGTGTTGACGATGGCCGCTTACAACCTCGTGCGCATGCGATCGCTGGGACAAATCCGCCTGCAACAGCGATAGAGGCGCAAAGCGGGAGGAAAACAGGCCTCAGGCGGTCGAAAAGCCGGCGAAGTTACGCCTGAGTTTCAGAATGTGGAATAAACAGGGTCGTCGCCGCGCGAGCGGGAAAACTCACCGTTGCACGGGACGTATTTCAGCAGCCTGTTAAGGCGATGCGAGTTTGGGTCCCGGCCGCTCTTTTCGTCGAATCCCGAGGGGTAGTCGCCCCATCCGGCGCGCCTTTAGGGGTGGTGAAACTGCCGTTGATTTTGACGTTAAGCAGCTGAAGCTGATTTTGCAGTTGCAGTTGCAGTCAACCCACCAGCATCCAAAACCATGACACTCCCCCTAACCCACCCCCCCCTGCTCCGCACCAGCAACCTAATAGGCCAAGAGTGGTCCGCCGCCCACACCGGCCACCTCCTGGATGTCACCAACCCTGCCACCAACAGCGTCTTCGCCCGCGTCCCCGACAGCGACGCCCGGGACGCCGTCCAGGCAGCCGATGCCGCCGCGGCCGCCTTCCCCGCCTGGAGCCGCCGCACCGCCCGCGACCGCGCGCAGATCATCAAGCGCTGGCACGCCCTGATCCTCGAACACCAGGAAGACCTGGCCCTGATCATCTCCACCGAACAAGGCAAGCCGATCAACGAGGCCCGCGGCGAAGTGCTGTATGGCGCGTCCTACGTAGAGTGGTTCGCGGAGGAAGCCACCCGCATCAGCGGCGAGATCGTCGCCGAGTCCGTACCCGGGCGCAAGATGCTGGTGCTCAAGGAACCGGTGGGCGTGGTAGCCGCCATCACGCCGTGGAACTTCCCGCTCGCCATGATCGCGCGCAAGATCGCGCCCGCGCTGGCCGCCGGCTGCACCGTGGTGGCCAAGCCAGCGGAAGACACGCCGCTGACCGCGCTGGCACTGGTCTACCTGGCGCAGCAAGCCGGCCTGCCCGCCGGGGTGCTGAACATCGTCACCGCCTCGCGCGCCAATACGCCCGCCGTGGTCGATGCATGGCTGGCCGACAGCCGCGTGCGCAAGATCACTTTCACCGGCTCAACGCCGGTAGGCAAGCACCTGGCCCGCGAATCCGCCGGCACGCTGAAGAAGCTGTCGCTGGAGCTGGGCGGCAATGCGCCATTCATCGTGTTCGACGACGCCGACGTCGATGCCGCCGTCGATGGCCTGATGGCCGCCAAGTTCCGCAACGGGGGCCAGACCTGCGTTTGCCCGAACCGCGTCTATGTGCAGGCTGGCGTGCACGACTATTTCGTCGCGCGCCTATCGCTGCGGGTGGCCGCGCTGCAGGTCGGGCCCGCCACCGAGGACGCGTCGCAGATCGGCCCCATGATCAATGCGCGCGCTGTGGAAAAGATCGCCCGCCATGTCGCGGACGCCGTCGCCAAGGGCGCCGTGGTGATGACCGGCGGCGAGCGCGTGCGCCTGGCGGACGGCCCGCATTACTACGCGCCCACCGTGCTCACAAACGCCACGCCGCAAATGGCGCTGTCGTGCGAGGAAACGTTTGGCCCGGTAGCCGCCGTGTTCCGCTTCACCGATGAGGCCGAAGTGATCCGCGACGCCAACGACACGCCCTTCGGCCTGGCCGCCTACTTCTACTCCAATGATGTGCGCCGCATCTGGCGCGTGGCGCAGGCGCTGGAGACGGGCATTGTCGGCGTCAACGAAGGGGCCATCGCCTCGGAGGCCGCGCCCTTCGGCGGCGTCAAGGAATCCGGCTACGGACGCGAGGGATCGCGCCACGGGCTGGACGACTACATGCACACCAAATACATTTGCCAGGGCCAGCTCGGCTAAGACCGCGCGGCACCCGACCCACGCCCACGACAATCCTCGGAACACCATGCCCGCACAAAACGCATTCAAGGCCGCGCTGGCGGCCAGCCAGCCGCAGATCGGCCTGTGGCTCTCGATGGCATCGCCCTATCTCGCCGAAGTCTCGGCCACGGCCGGCTTCGACTGGCTGCTGATCGATGGCGAGCACGCGCCCAACGAGCTGCGCGGCACGCTAAATGCGCTGCAGGCCATCGCCCCGTACCGCTCGCAACCGGTGGTGCGCTGCGTGGCGGGCGAAGTCCCGCTGATCAAGCAGTTGCTGGACATTGGCGCGAAGAACCTGCTCGTGCCAATGGTGGATACCGCCGAGCAAGCCGCGGCGCTGGTGCGCGCCACCCGCTACCCGCCGCAGGGCATCCGTGGCGTGGGCAGCGCCGTGGGCCGCGCCTCGCAATGGAGCGCGCGCGCCGACTACCTGGACGTGGCCGACGATGAGATCTGCCTGCTGGTGCAGGCCGAAACCGCGAAGGCCCTGGCAAACCTGGAAGCCATCTGCGCTGTCGACGGCGTCGACGGCGTCTTTATTGGCCCGGCCGACCTGGCCGCCTCCATGGGCCATCGCGGCAAGCCGGGCCACCCCGAGGTGCAGGCCGCCATCGAAGGCGCCATGCGCACCATCGTCGCCAGCGGCAAGGCCGCCGGCACGCTCACCTCCGACCCCAAGCTGGCGCGCCGCTACCTGGATCTGGGCTGCACCTTTATTGTGGCCACTGGCGTGGATGTGCTGCTCTATGCCGGCGCGGCACGCCGGCTGGCCGCGGACTTCATCGGCACCGGCGCCGCACCCGCGGCAGGGCCGTCTGCCGCATACTGATGCCCGCCGCCGCAATCACAGAACACGACAGAGCCCCACAGAGCACCACAGAGCACGCCAACATGCCAACTGATTCCCACGCCGCCCCTGCCACCGGCACCACCCTCGCTGCCATGCAAGCCATCGTCGGCGCCGGCGCCTGCCTGAGCGGCGATGCCGATACAGAGTCCTACGTCACGGATTACCGCCGCATCTATCGCGGCAAAGCCCAGGTGGTGGTCATGCCGTCCACCACCGAACAGGTCAGCCAGGTCATGGCCTGGTGCCACGCGCACGACGTGCCGGTGGTGCCGCAAGGCGGCAATACCTCGCTGATGGGCGGATCGGTGCCCGACGACAGCGGCACCGCGGTGCTGCTCAGCCTGGGCCGCATGAACCGCGTGCTGGCCGTGGACACCATCAACGACACCATGACCGTCGAGGCCGGCGTCACGCTCAACGCGGCCCGCGCCGCCGCCGAGCAAGAGCAGCGCCTGTTCCCGTTGCGCATCGGCTCGGAAGGCTCCTGCCAGATCGGCGGCAACCTGGCCACCAACGCCGGCGGCACGGCCGTCCTGCGCTACGGCAATATGCGCGACCTGGTGCTGGGCATCGAGGCCGTGCTGCCCGATGGCCGCATCTACTCGTCGCTGCGCGGCCTGCGCAAGGACAACACCGGCTACGACCTCAAGCAGCTCTTCGTCGGCTCGGAAGGCACGCTCGGCATCATCACGGCGGCCGTGCTCAAGCTGATGCCGCAGCCGCGCGCCAATGCCGTGGCCTTCGTGGCCGTGCAAAGCCCGCAAGCCGCGGTGCGCCTGCTCGGCGTGGCCAAGCAGCACGGCGGCCAAGCCGTCACCGCGTTCGAGCTGATCTCGGCGCCCGCGCTGGACCTGGTGCTCGAATACCTGGGCGACGTAGCCTCGCCGCTGCCCGCGCGGCACGACTGGATGGTGCTGATCGAACTAAGCTCGGGCGGCAGCAACGAAAGCCTCAACGCCACGCTGATGGAAATCCTCGAGGCCGGGCTGGAGCAGGAGCTGGTGCTGGACGCAGCGGTAGCCGCCAGCCTCGCCGACGCGCAGCGCTTCTGGCGCATCCGCGAGGAAATCTCGGACGCGCAGACCCGCACCGGCGGCAGCATCAAGTGCGATGTGTCCGTACCGCTGTCGCGCATCGCCGCATTTATCGGCGATGCCTCGGCCAAGGTGCTGGCGCTGGAGCCCGCCGCGCGCATGGTGATCTACGGCCATATGGGCGACGGCAACGTGCACTTCAACCCGCTACGCCCCAAGGACCGCAGCGCGGCGGACTTCCTCGGCCAGTGGTACGCGCCGATCTCCGAGGCCGTGGATACGCTGGCCCATGCGGAGAACGGCTCGATCTCCGCCGAGCACGGCATCGGCGTGGCCAAGCGCGATGACCTGAAGCGCTACAAAGCACCGGTGGAGCTGGAGCTGATGTGGCAGGTCAAGCGGGCGCTGGACCCGAAGAACCTGCTCAATCCCGCCAAGATGCTGCCGAAGCTGGACTGACGGCAAGGCGTTTCGGCGGGTGCCGTCGCCCGCCATGAACGGCCGCCTCAGTCTCAGCTTCAGCCGCTGCCACCGGCGCTACCGCCCCGCCAGTCCCCCCTGCCCCTCTTCTCCCCTTTCCCTCTCTAACTCTCCAAAGCAGCCGGATGCCCGCCAGTGCGGGCACATCGCCTCCTGCTGCCGCGTAGCGCAGACCGGCGCCGCTTTTCTCCCCCTCCCCCTCGCTTGCACTGGGTCATGCCCGTGTCACATCGCGTTCTTACACTCGCGGCTTTCCTATTGTCTTTGCTTGCAATCAAGCAGACATTTTTATTTCACATTCACAAGACACCCCATGCCACCCAAGCGCCTTGCAAGAACGCTCGCGGCCGCCTTCGCCGCCTTGATCGTAGCCGCGGCTCTCGCTGCGTGCGGCGGTGACAGCAACGATACGTCCACCGCAAGCCCGCCAGCATCCGGTACGCCCGAGCAGCCCGCCGCGCGGGAAATGCGCTGCGCGCCTTGATGAACGATCACGCATCCAACGAACGCAAGATCCAGACGATGAATTCACGCCGCAATTTTCTACGGGCAGTCACCGGCACGGGCTTTGCCGCCGCCGCGCTGGCCGCCTTTCCGCCCAGCATCCGCAAGGCCTTGGCGATTCCCGCCAACAACGCGACCGGGACGATCAAGGACGTCGAGCACGTAGTGATCCTGATGCAGGAGAACCGTTCGTTCGACCACTACTTCGGCACGCTCAAGGGTGTTCGCGGCTTCGGCGACAGGTTCACCATCCCGCTGCCCAATGACCGTAAAGTATGGCAGCAGCAGCGTGCCAGCGGCGCCGTGCTCACGCCCTATCACCTGGACGGCAGCGCCAACAACGCGCAACGCGCTGCCGGCACGCCTCATGCCTGGGCAGACAGCCAGAAAGCCTGGGATAGCGGGCGCATGGCAAACTGGCCTACCCACAAGACAGATACGTCCATGGGGTACTTCAAGGAGAAGGAGATCCCGTTCCAGTTCGCGCTGGCCAATGCGTTCACGCTGTGCGATGCATATCACTGCTCGATGCATACTGGCACGGATGCCAACCGCTCCTTCCACCTGACCGGAACCAACGGCGCCGCCGCCGGCGTTGCCTTCGTCAATAACGAGTGGGACTGGATCGACGGCCTGCCGGCCAGCTGGGCGCGTTCCGGCCGTTCCGCCTCGCCAACATCGCGTCCGGCTTCCCGGTGTCTAGCGGCGGCGCGCCCGGCGTACCCTATGCCAATACCGGCCAGGCCCTGCCGTACCACGGCTACGACGCTGCCACGGACAATGCCGCAAACCCGCTTTACAAGGGCATCGCCAATACGCTACCGGGGATCGGCCCCGAGAACTACCTGGATGCGTTCAAGCGGGACATCCGCGAGGGCAAGCTGCCCCAGGTGAGCTGGATGAATGCGCCCTCGATCTATTGCGAGCACCCGGGGCCGTCCAGCCCGAGCACCCGGGGCCGTCCAGCCCGGTGCAGGGCGCGTGGTTCCTGCAGGAAGTCCTGGATGCGCTCACTGCCGTGCCCGAGGTGTGGAGCAAGACCGTACTGCTGGTCAACTTCGATGAGAACGACGGCTACTTCGACCATATGCCCTCGCCGTCGGCGCCGTCACGCAACGCCGACCTGTCGCTGGCTGGGAAGTCGACGCTCAGCGATGCCGACATGAGCGCCGAGTACTTCAGCCATCCCGCGCCGGCAGGCAGCAGCGGCCAGCCGGCGGCGGATGGCCGCGTCTACGGTCCGGGTCCGCGCGTGCCGCTGTTCGCGATTTCGCCGTGGAGCCGCGGCGGCTGGGTCAACTCGCAGGTGTTCGATCACACGTCGGTGCTGCGTTTCCTGGAGGCCCGCTTTGGCGTCGCGGAGCCCAACATCAGCCCGTTCCGCCGCGCCGTTTGCGGCGACCTGACGAGCGCCTTCAATTTCAAGACGCCCAACGACGAGGCCCTGCCAACGCTGAGCGGCCGCAGCACGCGCGCCGCAGCGGATCAGTTGCGCAGCGCGCAGCAAGCGTTGCCCGCCGTGCCGTTGCCGCTCGATATGCAACTGCCGATCCAGGCCAGCGGCACGCGGCCATCACGCGCCCTGCCTTACGAACTGCACACCAGCGCGCGTTGCAATGCCTCGGGCATGGTGGAGCTGCTGTTCTCCAACACCGGCTCGCAGGCCGCGGTGTTCCACGTCTACGACCGCTACAAGCTCAGCCGCCTGCCGCGGCGCTACGTCGTCGAAGCCGGCAAGTTGCTGAGCGACAGCTGGAACGCGTTGCAGGACAACCTCGGCATGTACGATCTCTGGGTTATCGGCCCGAACGGCTACCACCGGCACTTCAAGGGCGATACCAGCCGGATCGCCGAGACCGCGACCGCACCGGAGATCCGCGTGTGCTACGACATCACCAGCGGCGACGTCTATGCCGAACTGATGAACGCCGGCGACAAGGCCTGCAGTTTTACCATCAGGCCGCAGGCATACCGCAAGGACGGCCCGTGGCCCGTCACGGTCGCCGGCAAGGGCAGCGACTCCCGCCATTGGTCCCTCGCGGCAAGCGGCCAGTGGTATGACTTCTCGGTGACATGCGACAGCGACCCGGCGTTCTACCGGCGCTTTGCGGGGCGGGTGGAGACGGGCAAGCATACGGTGAGCGACCCGGCGATGGGTGTGAACGGGGACACATTAGGCTAGCCGGTTGCGCGGCGGCGCTACGGCGTCAAAGTGGCGCGATTCGGCGCTGAATATGGCGCCTTGTATGAGGCACGTGGCGCGATTTGCCGAATCGCGCCACGTCCAATGGGAGTCGCACCAACCCAGGGGACTGACGCAAGGGAAGCTCGCGATGAAAAGCGCGAGGCGTGCCCGCGCCTCCATCGCCTTGTCGGCTGGCAAGGAGGGCTAAGCGTCGTGGAAGGTGCCGCCTGCATCATGCAATACGTCCTGTTCATGCACCGCGCGGGCGAGATCAAGACCGCCCCGACGAAATGGAGCGATCTGTTCGTACCCGATCTCGCCAGCCGTAATGGCAATTGACAGCGCTCGTCCGGACGATGACCGGCGCCGGGAATTTCTGAATGTCCAGAGCGCTCGGCATTCGAACGCGACATAGGATGACTCAGGCAGCGCACACCAGCTTCGACTCCATGAATCCCGCCATGGACTCACATCGTGAAAATCTCAATACGGAATGGTGGTCGGGCTCTGAACGCCAGCATTTTCATTCACGATGTAATTTGGAAGATTGGGGTTACCACCGCCATTCCACCAGTTGGTAATGTCGAACGCAATCGTCGAATCGGTTAGTTTTTGGACAAAAACACCCTGCATGGTCAATGGTCTGCCTGGCGCACAGGTGGCTGGCAACGTCAGTGGGCTCAGGAAATGGACGGCGCTGCTTGTTGTCGTTGAAATGTTCGTCACTCGCTGAGCAAAGTAATGCGTTGTATTCTTATCGTAGTGAATTTCTAGCGCGGTCTCGACGTCAATACCGATACCTCTGGCGCTTGACGGAGTCAGAATCCCGCCTGCGCACCCTGAGTTGCTTGATCCAGGGGCGATGCTTCTCGAGACGAACGTGACCAGTCGGCCCATGCGATCGCGCGAGTCGAAGTGGGGGTCAACAAACGTGTTGCCCAACACCGGAATACTCATGAAACTGGTACCCGAAAACGGGGTCGGGTCGAAGGTCATTAAATTGTTGTACGGGTCGCCCAGCGCCTGTGTCGACGTGACGCTTCCATTCAGGGCGGAGAAGACGAACTGGCCCAGGACGTTAGCCCCGGCACTGGTTCCGCCAACGGGGATATTCTTCCGCATGAGCGCGGCGATCGTCGCGTCAAGCTTTGTGCCTTTCCAAAGATTGATGTACGTACTCTGATCACCGCCGGCAATCCACAAAGCGTTTGCGGTGCTGACAACGGCATTGACAAATGGGTCGTTGGCCCCCTCTCTGCTGGTAATGATGAGGGTTTCAGCCGAGGTCAGACCCAGATATGCACCACCGACAAATCCATCTACTGCGGGAATATTGGTTGAGTCATGCTTGTCGCTGTAGAGCAAATAGGGATCATATGCATCGGTACCAGTGGTGCGGATCACGACGAAGCGCCCCCCAGAAGCGGAGTCTTTCGAAATGCCTGCTTGCTGAATCATCCACCGGTAAGCGTCATCAACATCGGGCCCGCCGCCCATCAGAACCAGAGGCTGCTCGGCCTGTGGCCGCGGCGTGGGAAGCGTCCTCACTGGCGTGGTGTTTCCCGCCATGAAATACTGCGTTCCGGTCACAAAATAACTATAGGAGGCTACGGTCTTGTTGCCTGCGATGGCCAGGGCCGGCAACACGCCGAATACCAGGCCAAGTCCAACAGAGGCTGCCGCGCAGCGCGCAAGGCCGCCACAGCGCGAAGCGAATTTGGTAAGGGATTCCATAAGATATCGCTCCCTGCTGATGGTTGGTACGCGCGAGGTGGACCGGGAATTTCAAGGGCAGCGGGCTTTCACCGAAGCGGTGCCCGGGACGATGAGTATCCATGCCTGAATGGACCTATGCCGAATGGAAATCCGAATCGCACGAGTGTGCCGACAGCGATAGCCGACTCTGGATCGCGAAAGACGATGGATGAAGCGTGCCATCTGGGTCTCCCGCATGGCTACTGGCCAACTGGCCTCGCTCTCTTTCTGAGGACTGGCGGAGGCAAAGTGTTTTGCAGTGTAGCCCACGATTGCCCTCCGACCAACCCTGAAATGTACGGCGGGAGACAAAGGAACGATCAGAAAAGAGTAAATACCGCGCGGCGATTTCGCTGGCGTTATTGCGTACTGCCCGGGCTGATCTCGCTTGCCGCCATCATGCCCGCGCCAACCTCCCGCCACGCCACGATGATGGATTCGGCAGACCGATCGATATCGGCCTCGGCGGTCGCCCAGGAAATCACGGAGAAGCGCATCACCACGCGCTCATGCCAACTGGCTTCACCTACATAGCAGACCCCTGCCGCCTGAACGCACTTTATGACCGCCCTTGTTAATTGATCTCGTTGCGCCGGCGGTAGTCCTGTGCCGAACTGCACAACAAACTGGTTCAGTTCTACCGGATTGAGTATCTCCACGCCTGCTTCGGACGCAAGCCGTTCCGCCATGCGCCGGGCCAGCAGACAGTGTTGTTCGATCATGTCTGCAATGCCGCTGCGCCCGAGCGCGCGGATAAGCGCCCACGTCGCGAAGCCACGTGCGCGCCTTGAGAGTTCTGGCACGTAGTGAAAAGGCTCCCGGCATTCGCCGCCGGCTGCGGGCAGATAGCTCGCTTCGTATGCCATCGCACGCCGATGGGCGTGTGCGTCCCGGACGATGGCATAACCACATTCGTAGGGCAATTGGAGCCACTTGTGTCCATCAGTCGCCCAAGAGTCCGCTTGCTCAATGCCTTCGGTCAAATGGGTGAACGTCGGACACGAGCGCGCCCACAAACCAAAAGCACCGTCGATGTGAAGCCAACCGCCATGGCGATGCACGACGTCCGCCATCTCATGGAACGGGTCGAACGCACCTGTGTTGATCTGGCCGGCTTGCCCGATTACGATCAGCGGCCCGCCACAGGACGTCAATGTCATGGACAACGCTGCAACCTGCATGCGGCCTGCATCATCCGTCGGGATTTGAATGACACGATCATGGCCGAGTCCGAGATAACGCAACGCGGCAAAGATCGCTGCATGCGCATCGTTGCCGATGCATACGTTGATCGGAGGCGCGCCGAACAAGCCCTGCGCATCGGCATTCCAGCCGACCTTTCGCAAGACCTCGCTTCTCGCTGCAGCGAGGCAAACGAAACTTGCCATTGTCGCGCCGGTTGTGAAGCCGATCGAGCAGTCCGATGGTAACGACAGTAGATCGAGCAGCCAAGCTGCTGCTATCTGCTCAACGACTGCATTTGCCGGAGACCCAAGGTAGCTCCCGCTATTTTGCCCCCAGATGCTGGTCAACCAGTCAGCCGCAACGCCAACCGGATGCGAGCCCCCCGTGACCTTGGCGAAGTAACGCGGCCCAGCCGCCCCCATCAGGCCAGCGTCTACCCCCTCGGCCAACTGTCTGATGACGTCGGCGGGCGCCATGCCGTCCGTGGGCGTCGGGCCGTTCAGGGCCGCCCACAATTGTTCGAAGCTGGCAGCCGCCGCAGGGCTTCTCTTCGCGCGCAAGCCATGGAAATCCATGGCCAGCGTGTAGGCCTGTTCAAGTGCTGCACGATACGCATCCGGCATGGTCGTAGTTCATCCGTGAAGTCGTTCATTTATAGAGTCCACAAGGCAAAAACTCCAGGTGATCGCTGCGCGCATCTTGATCAGATGGAGCACACGCCGATAGAAAGACTCTGATTGTGAGCAGACTCCACGTTGAAGCACGGGATGGCCCACTACGTCGAGGCCGGAGGCTCGGTGCCCATGCTCGTTACGGTGCAGGTCCGTCCAGTCCATGGGACTTAAGTACTGATATCGGGTGCTGACGTCGGGCCTGGGCGCGCCCGCCTGTATTGCCACCCCCACGGCAGTCCGGGCGATGTCGCGACGCGTGCCTGCTGCGATCTTCCCTTGCATCGTCAGGTCATCAATCATCGCAGGCAGCAGAATGGCCACGTCAAATGGCTCACCTGCTTCAATCTGCCGCTTGAGCGGTGCCACGCCTTCGAACTTGAACACGAGCTTGTGGCCGGATGCAAGCTCGAATTGCGGAGCCAGCGCTTCCAGCGAGGTTTTCAGCGTCGGAGTGCTAAGAACCTTTATCTCAGCACTTGCGGCCAACGCGGCCTGTGTCAGGAAAACGAGCGCGGCAAACCTGGCGAGTGCAGAAAAAACATCTTTAAGCATGCCTGACTCCTTCTTGCCGATGATCGCCGGCTCCGGGGCGCCGCCGGCGGTCATGCTGGCTGTCGTCATGTTCAGGGTACGCAAAACCTCAATTGAGCCCCCACCTTGTGTAGATCGCCTTTACCGTACCGTCAGCCTGTAGCTTCGTTAGTGAGGCATTCAGTTTAGCGATCAACTCAGCGTTACCCTTTCGCACGGCATACGCCAATTTTGCCTCCTGTATCGGCTGGTATGAGTCCACGAGCTTGAGGTCGGGATGGGCATTGTTCCGCATTCGATACGCTACCTGCAGCCCATTGTCGACAACGCCAGCTACGCGGTGGGCTTCTAATTCGCTGATCGCTTCCGGTGGCGTGCTGACAAGAGTCAGATTTGCTCCGGCCTCCTTCAGGGCATCGACATACGCGCTCCCTTTCGGTATTGCGATCGACATACCTTTGAAATCTGCCACCGAACGGTAAACCTTCGTATCTTCGGATCGAACAATAAGCAGATCCCGGTAAGAGCCGTACCCTTCGGTAAAGTCTACGATCCTCTGCCTTGCAGGAGTTACACCATAGGCAGCCGCAATGATGTCAATCTTGTTGTCGAGCAGAGCTGGTTGAAGCTCGCCAAAAGTCATGGGCTCAAATTCAATCGCTAAACCAGCGTCTCTGGCGACCGCTCTAAGCAGTTCCACCGATATTCCCTCTGGCAGCTTCGTTTGTGGATTGAGACCGGAGGTAGGCTGCCCGGCCGTGGTGGTGCCGACCTTCAACACTTGTTGTGCATAGGAGGTACTCGGAGGGGAAAACAGTAATGCAAGAGATGCAAGCGTTGCCGCCACGAATCTTTTCACGGGAATCCTTCAACGTTCCATCTAACAGCGGGAGTGGAAACATCCTTTTCTTCCGACGATGCGGCAATCTCTCGATCGCCTGAACGAGCATAGCCACGATGCTTCCAAAATCAAGGAGCATGCGGATCTGGTGACCGCGTTGGTCTGTTCGAGTCGTCTGCATCCACCGAGTGAATCCTCACCGGGGCGCGGACATTTGAGCCAAGGCCGCAGTGTCACCCGAGCGTCCGCAGATGCGGCACGAAGGTGAGCGGATGATCAAGATGGACGAAGACGTGATTGCTGCACTCCGCGCCGGCACGCCGAGCCCGATGCACAGTTTGAAGCAATGCATCCTTCTACGGCGATTGTGTTCGGCGAATGCGGCTTCGTGCCGACGCCGGATGTCGACGCCCTCCCCGCAGCAAGCTACATGCGCCAGAACATCCTCGACGTGATCCGCGGGGTTGCGAAGAGAGTCATGGGCACCTCGACGAACCACATCGTCCATACCGAATAGGAGCATGACGGGATTGCGAGAAGCCGCCTTCGTGCAAGTGGCTTGCCTCACTGCACGATCTGTTTCAGTCCTGCAACAGCTTGATTCGGGAACTGACGAAATAGGCACGCCGCGAACGCTGCTGCCCCCTTCGAGTGGCAGGGGCGTGCTGGTTTGACCTTTCTCCGGCAGTGAGGCCACTGTAAAAAAGAATCCCCCGAGGCTGTTGCCCGGGGGAGATGCTTGATTTGCGGCAGTGGATGCCGGGCGCCGGCCACGTGTTCTCTTGCCGCCCCTTCGGTCGTTCCTTACCTGCCGTCCTCAACCAGTCCATCGCGGTTGGTGGTTCTCGCGCCATCGGTGAATTGGTCTCGTCTATCTGTGACTCTCGCCCCATCTGAATAGACGTCAAACTTTGCGCTCTTCCCCCCATCTGAATATGGGTCTCGCGGCCCCAACACGCTGGCGCCGTCGGTGTATATATCTCGCGCCCCGATGCCGGCATAGGCTACCCCGGCGCCAAGCGCCGCACCCGCCGCAGCGAGCAGTAAGACTGTTTTTACCATTTTTCACCTCCATTTCAGGTGGTTGCAAGAACACCGAAACGAATTCCCTTCGCTCCAGTTTTGTGCGCCGCAGCTTTATACGACTCCAATGTATGCGCTGGCGGTGAGCGTATGAATAAGGTCTTCTTCCGAAAAATGGCTAGGGGATTGCCCTACTGAATGGGCAGGGAGGACGCCGCCCTGATGGGCACGGCTGCCGAGGTCGACGATGTCACGCAAGCGCGCGCATTGCGGCACGGCAAGGAGAGCGACCTGTTCACCCACGCGCAAAAGCCGGCATGGCAATGCTCGCGCTCATACGGATCTGGCGTCCAACCCAAACGGGTTAGCGCATCGAATCCATCGGCTACGCTTACCGCACGGGGGAGTTCTGGCGTAGATTCATAGTAGTCTGCAGCACCATGGATTCGCAGCACTTCGCCTGGCACCGATTCGGTGCCAACTCGTGAATTGCCACAGGGGCATCGGGCACCAACTTTCGCAAGAATATTGTCATTGCGGCTAACGAGAAAACGACTGGATGTGGCAGGGGCTGTCCCCAGAATTTGAAGCGAACAATGGTCATCATTCCACGCAACTCCAGGCTTAGACTCCTCGTTCACACCGGATTTGTCGCAGTGGCGTACTACGCAGGAGCAAAGCTGGGACTTGCTTATGCGGTAGTGGGCGGGGCAGTGTCTCTGGTGTGGCTTTCCAGCGGCATCGCCCTCGTTGCGATGCTAGTCATGGGCTTCGCCGTTGCCCCCGGAATTGCCATTGGCTCCATTTTGGCCAACATGTCGGTGGGCGTGCCCCTACCGGTGGCTGCGGTGATTGGCCTCGGCGCAACGGCTGCAGCCTTGACGGCTACATTATTGTTAAAGCGGGTAGCCCGATTCCAGATCACCCTGGACCGCATCAAGGACGTGTTAGCTCTCATCATCCTGGCAGCGACAGTCAGCACGGCAGTGAGTGCGCTGATCGGTGCGACCGCCCTCCTTGGAGGGGGCTTGCTATCCGTCACCGAGTACGGCGCAGCCATCCTGAAATGGTGGCTCGGTGACATGATGGGGGTGCTCGTGGTGGCCCCGCCGCTGCTCAGCTTGCTTACGTATCCGAGCCCTATCCGCTCAGCAAAGCAGGCCGTGGAAGCGTGCGGACTGACCGTTGCGATCTTCTGGGTGAGTTACGTCATCTTCGGGGCCACCGAACTTACCGGGCACGGCTACTATCCGGCAGCCTTGGCGATCTTTCCGTTCATTATCTGGGCGGCTCTGCGCTTCGACCATTTGGGCACCAGTCTCTCAACCCTGCTGGTCTCAATCGTGGCCATCTGGGGCACCACGAACGGCACCGGTCCCTTTGCCGCCGAATCCCCGGTGGACAGCCTTGTGAGATGGTGCGCCTTCGCGAATGTCGTGGCAGTAACCGGACTGCTGCTGGTGGCGGCACATGCTCAGGAGAAGCGCGTCCATAGCCTCCTGCTGGCATCCCATGTCGAGTTGGAACGGCGCGTGCAAGAGCGAACCCAAGACGTGGAGCTAGCAAGCAATGAACTGAAAGCAGGAGGATGGCGCGACGTCGTCTGCTGGAAGCNGAACTGATTCGAATCGGCGACCAGCAGCAGAGACTCATCGGCCGAGAACTGCACGACGGCCTCGGGCAGCACCTCACCAGCTTGGGCTTCTACTGCGCCACCTTGAATCAGGAACTACAGAAGCATAACCACCCAGCCGCCGCGAAGGCGGCTACCATTGTCGAATTGGTGAAGCAGGCGTCCTTGATGACTCGCAAGATTGCCCATGGCCTGGATCCGGTCGCCATGGAATCTGGCGGCCTTGCGGTCGCCTTGCAAGGGTTGGCACAGACGACCAGCGCGCTGAATGGCATAGGCTGCACGCTCCGCATTGAGTCAAATGTGGACTTGCTGGATCCGCCGATGCAGATCAACCTTTACCGTGCGGCACAGGAAGCGGTCAGTAATGCGCTGAAATATAGCCAGGGCCGCCATATCTGGATCGACCTGGAGCGCGAAGGCGGAATGCAGAGGCTTTCCATCAGTGACGACGGGATGGGGGTCGACCTGGAACAAATGGAGCGTGCCTCGGGACTGGGCCTTCACAACCTGCGCCACCGGGCGAGCCTCCTGGGCGGCTCTTGCATGGTCGCCCGCAATGCTTTGGGGGGCACCACGGTTGCCATCAGCTATCCGATACCGGAGAGTCGGGGACATGAAAGGGAAGCCATCTAGCCTGGGCAGCGCGACTCAGATCCTGATCGTGGATGACCACCCCATCATCCGGGAGGGGTTAACCCACCTGCTGAATCTGCATGAGGATCTGCACGTCTGCTGTGCGGCCGGCTGTGCCGAAGAAGCGCTGGCGGTGATGGCCTGCCAGCCTGACATGGCCATTGTGGACCTCAGTCTGCACTCGAACTCCGGCCTGGATCTTGTCAAAACGCTCCGGCAACACTATCCAAAGCTGGCAATCCTCGTCCTCAGCATGCATGACGAAACCCTGTTTGCCGAACGCGCACTGCGGGCAGGAGCAAACGGGTATCTGATGAAACTCGAGGCCATGGAGCATGTCATGAACGCTATTCGCGAGGTGCTGGCAGAATGAAAAGTTGGCGCGGGCTCTGACGGCTCCCCAAAAAATTCCGACGGGTTCAATCGCGAGCCTTTCGGAACGGGAGTTCGAGGTCCTGCACCTGATCGGACTCGGCTTCAGCACCCGCGAGATTGCCGAGAAACTGAGTCGGAGCGTCAAGACCATCGAGGCACATCAGGCCAACATCAAGGAAAAGCTGGGTATTCCCAACGGCAAGGAGCTGATGCGCTTCGCCATTCAATGGATCGAGAACCAGTAGGGTGGAGTCCGGGCGATCGACGCAAGAGTGCCTGTCCATCACGCAATCCGTGGCAGAACCGGATCCGGCGCGCCCGCGCTGGCGTGAACGGATCAAGCAGACCATCCGCGAAGTGGTAACCCTGCTTGACGCCCCGGTTCCGGTCCTTGCCTGTGTCAAAATGACGCATGGCCGGCCAGATCCCACTTGGCCTCGCCTGGAGTAGACTGCGCCGCGCCCGCTCGCACAATAACAATGACGCTTATCCGCCGCATCCGCTTGACCGCATGGCTTGGCCTGATCGCCATGTGGCTCATCGTGCTTGCGCCGGCAATCAGCCAGTTCGTGGCCGCGGCCCAGGCCAATGATCCCGAAGCCGTCATCTGCTCGGCCGCCCACCCCGGCGACGCGCCGCATCAAATGCCGGGCAATGCGCTGAACGCCTGCGGCTATTGCGATTTGCTGGCGGATCATGTGCCGCTCCCTACCCTGGCGCCTGCGGCGCTGTCGGCAATCCCGCTACTGGTGATCGCCACGTCGCACGTGCTGGTCACCCGCTTCACGCCACTCGGGGCCTTTCCGTCCGGACGCCCCAGGGACCCGCCGGCTTTACCTCAATCCAGTCTGTAAGCAACGCACGCCCTTTGGCGTGATCGTGGCGGCCGCGCGCAACTGCCCGCGGCCGCCGGACAATGATTTGAGGTAGACCCAATCATGCGCACGCTGCTGCAGCCTGATCTATGCCGACGGGATCCTGCTGTCGACCTTGATCAACAACAATAATGGCAACGGCTCACCGCAGTGGTTCATGGTGGCGCCGCAATCGATCGAGCGGATCGATGTCATGTACGGCCCGTTCGCCGCCGCCTATCCGGGCAACTCGTACGGTGCCGTGACCGAGATCACCACACGGATGCCGAAGACGTTCGAGGGCAGCCTGGAAGTCACGGGCGCCGTCCAGCAGTTCAGCAAATATGGCACCGACCAGAACGAGCCGGCACAACAGGCCAGCGCCACGCTGGGCGACCGCAGCGGGAAATTCTCGTGGTGGCTCAGCGCGAACCACCTCAACAGCTTCAGCCAGCCGCTCAGCTTCGCCACGGTCAACCAGTCGGCGACCGCCGCCGGCGCCGGCCTGCCCGTGATCACCGGCGCGTATGCCGAGCGCAACCGGACCGGCGGCGCCATCCAGGTGATCGGCGCGGGCAATTTCGTCCATACGCTGCAGGACAACGCCACGGTCAAGCTGGGCTATGACTTCACGCCGTCGTTGAGCGCGGTCTACACCTTGGGCTATTGGCAGAACAGATCCAAGGCGAGTGCGCAGACCTACCTGAGCACGGCATCCGGCTCTCCTTACTATGGCGCGCAGAGCGGCAGCGTCAATATCGGTGGATTCGCGTACGGCGCCAACACCATTGCGGGCCAGTTCTCGAGCAACAACGTGGATCAGGAACACCTGATGCAGAGCCTGAAGGTCGGAACCCGCACGCAAGACCTGTTCGACTGGGAGGTGGTTGCCAGCAATCTGTACTATCTGCAGGATGCGAGCCGCTTGTCCACCGGGCTCTATCCGGCGGCGCTGACCGGTGGGCCCGGCCGGACCACCGACATGAGCGGCTCCGGCTGGTCCACCTTTGACGTCAAGGGCATCTGGCGGCCACAGGGCATCGCCGGCGCGAACGTCGTCAGCTTTGGCGCCCACTATGACCAGTTCAAGCTGAGCAGCCCGACCTACAGCACCACCAACTGGGTGTCCGGCGGCAATGGCGCACTGTTCAGCACCTCGCAGGGCAAGACGCAAACCAGCGCGCTCTGGCTGCAGGATGTCTGGCGCATGACACCGAGCCTGCAGGCCACGCTGGGCGGCCGCTATGAGATGTGGCGCGCTTATGACGGCTTCAACTACGCCATCGGCAGCAATGGCGTCGGGGTGCCGATCCAGCAGCCCAGCCTCGACAAATCGGGCTTTTCCCCCAAGGCTTCGCTCACCTGGGAGGCCAGCGAGCTGTGGTCGGTGACCGGCTCCTTCGGCAAGGCGCTTCGCTTCCCGACGGTCGGCGAGCTGTACCAGAGCGTGCAGACCGGGACGACGTTTACCCAGGCCAATCCGTTCCTGCAACCGGAGCGCGTCCTGTCCAGCGAGCTCGCCATCGAGCGTCACACCAGCGCGGGCAAGCTGCGCATGTCCGCCTTCAGCGAATACGCCACGAACGCGCTGATCTCCCAGACCTCGACCATTGCGGGATTCGCCACGCCCGTCTCCTTCACGCAGAACGTGGGCAAGACCCGGCAACTGGGCCTGGAGTTGGCCGGCCAGCAGGACAATGCGCTGATCAACGGCCTGACGCTCTCGGGCAACGTCACCTATGTCAACTCCCGGATTCTCTCGGACGACAGCTACGTGCCGACCACCGCTGGCGCGACGGCGCTCGGCAAGCGCGTGCCCTACGTGCCCACGTGGCGCGCAACGATGGCGGCGACCTACCGGCCAGACAACAAGTGGGCCTATACGCTGGCTGCGCGCTATAGCAGCCGGGTGTACGCGACAGTCGACAACACCGACATCAACCCTGCGACATACCAGGGCTTCGAGAGCTTCTTCGTGATGGATGCGCGCGTGCATTACCAGCTCGACAAGCATTGGGGTGGTGCGCTGGGCGTGGATAACCTGAAGACCTGAACAATCGCAAGTACTTCCTGTACCACCCCTTCCCGCAGCGAACGTTCTACCTCAGCCTGAAGTACACCCTTTGATAGGCGCGGTGTTCCCGATGATGGGCGCGGCGCCAGCCCCAGGTTGGAGCCCGTGGATGCCTGCCCGCGCAGCGCGGACTCCAGCGTCGCGCAGACGGTCACCGGCGCAAGCGCATCGAACGGGCCAGCTAGTCAACTACGTGCCGTCCCCCATCAACCTGTCCGCCTCCGCCTTCACCAGCTCCCCATGCTGATCCAGCACCGGCGCCGCGAACGGCTGCGGCCCCGGCGTGCGCCCGAACTTGATGGCACGGGTAAAGCCGCGATACCGGCCCACGGTAGGATGCTCGAACGTGGTCACCATGCCTTCTGCCCGCACCTGCGGGAAGTCGAACATGTCTTCCACGGAGCGCGCGGCGGCGCAGGGGACCGCTTCGCCGAAGTGCGCTTCCCATTCCAGCGCGGTGCGGGTTGCCAGCGCGCGGTGCAGCGCGGGAACAATCTCATCCTGATGCTGCGCGCGCTTGCGCACGCTGTCGTAGCGCTCGGTGGCGAGCTCCGCCAGGCCGGTCTTCTCGCACAACGCGGCCCAGAAATGCGGCGTGTTGGCGGAGATGTAGAGATAGCCTTCCTTGGTCGGATGGATGCCGGTGATGCCGCCGGAGCGCATGTCGCGGCCAACCTCCCTGGGTTCGTTGTCGGCCCAGACCATGCGGGCGGACTGCATGGTCAGTGCCGCGCGCAAGAGCGAGATGCCGACGTACTGGCCTTCGCCGCTTTTCTCGCGTTCGTAGAGCGCGGAGGCCACGCCGCCGGCGACCAGCGCCGAGCCGTAGTAGTCGACGACCGAGCCGTAGAGGATCTCCGGCGCGCCGCCCTGCTTGCCCTGCAGCGTGCACATGCCGGTCATGGTCTGCAGGACCTGGTCGTAGCCGGCTTTGTCCTTGAGCGGGCCGTCTTCGCCATAGCCCGTCACCGCGCAATAGATCAAGCGCGGGTTGACCAGCTTGAGCTGTTCGTAAGCGATGCCCAGCCTGGGCGGCACGGTGGGCCGGAAGTTGTGCACCAGCACGTCGGCGGTACGCACCAGCGCCATCAGCCGCTGCAGGTCGCCGGCCTGCTTGAGGTCGAGCACCACGCCCAGCTTGCTGCGGTTGACGCCCAGGAAGGCGCGGCTCTCGGCCTCCAGCGAGGAAGGATACTTGCGCAGGTTGTCGCCAGCGGGCGGCTCGATCTTGATGACCTCGGCGCCCTGGTCGGCCAGCAGGGAGCAACCATAGGGGCCTGCTATGTAGGCGCTCAGGTCCAGCACGCGCAGGCCGGACAGCGGGCCCGGCTTGCCGGTGCGCTCGCTCAGCGGCGCGGCGCGGTCATCAGGGGGGGAACGCATGGAAATCTCCGGGAAATTGGCAGTAGAGGCAAGGCGCGCGCATCAGTCCACGACGATGGTCTGCCGCTTGGCGAGCGTCTTCCACCGCTCCACGTCCTGTCCGATGGTGGCGGCGAACTGGGCCGGCGTGACGGGCCGGGCTTCGGCGCCTTCCTTCAGGAAGGCCGCCTTGATCTCGGGCTTGGACAGGACGGTGTTGACGGCGGCGTTGAGCTGGTTCACGATCGCCGGCGGCGTGCCGGCCGGCGCCAGCAGGCCCCACCAGAGCTCGAATTCATAGCCCGGCACCGCACTGGACATGGGCGTGAGCTCCGGCGCGATCGGGCTCGGCTTGAGGCTGGTGATGCCAACGGCGCGCACCTTGCCGGCACGGACCATCGGTAGCAGCGAGGGGCCGCTGGAGATCAGCAACTGCGTCTGGTTGCCGATCAGGTCGGTCACGGCGGGACCCATGCCACGGTACGGGATATGCGTGATGAACAGGTTCCCGGCCCTGGCCTTGAGCAGCTCGGTGCCAAACTGGTTGACGCTGCCCGGCCCGCTTGAGGCGTAGTTGTACTTGCCCGGCCTGGCGCGGATCGCCGCGATCAGTTCCTGCGGCGTCCTGGCGGGAAACGCATTATTGACCGCAACGATGAACGGCCCTTGCGCAAACATCGCCACCGGCACGAAGCTCTTGACCGCATCGAACGGCAGCTTGGCCTGCACCGCGGCATTGGTCGTCATGCTGGACGACACGGCGACCAGCGTGTACCCGTCCGGGGCCGACTTGGCCACCATACCCGTGCCGGTATTGCCACTGGCGCCGGGCCGGTTGTCGATGACCACGGGTTGCTTGAGCTCCTCGCCGATCTCCTTGGCGACGATGCGCGCGAAGATGTCGTTGGAGCCGCCCGGCGGATAGGGCACGACGATGGTGATGGGCTTGCCTGGATACCCGCCCTGCGCCAAGGCCGCGCCGGATACCAGGCTGGCGACGACCGTGGCGGCCAACGCCACGCTACGGGAAATGGATACGGATGCGGATGATGTTTTCAAGCTGTCTCCTTCTGTTTTCTTGTCTGTCTTCTTGTCTGTCTTCTTGCCTGTTTTTGCTTGTCCCGCGTGGCGCCGCCAGATCCCGGCAGCGGATCCCGGCGGGGTCAAGCTGGCAGCAATCCAAGGCGCCTGGCGGTCGCCACGATGGCTTCCGCCCGCTTCACGAATGGCGGGTCGATCATCTTCCCGTCCACCACGTAGGCGCCCACGCCCCTGGCCTCGGCATCGCGCGCGGCCTCCAGTACCCGCGCCGCATGCCCGATCTCCTCATCGCTCGGGCAGAAGGCCTGGTTGGCCAGGGGGACCTGGCTGGGATGAATGCAGCTCTTGCCGAGAAAGCCCATGCGCCGCGACAGTTCTGCCTCGGCGCGGAACCCGGCTTCATCCTTGATGTTGGCAAACACCGTGTCGTAGGCGAACACGCCGGCCTCGCCGGCTGCCAGGCGCACCGCGTACATCGCTTGCTGGATCGCCGCGCTTTCGCGCCGGGCGATGCCCAGCGGCTCGAACAGGTCGCCAAGTCCTAGCTGCAAGCCAGCCACGCACGGGTGGGCTGCGGCCAGTTCGCCGGCCAGGCGCAGCGCCTTGGGTGTTTCGATGTTGAGCAGCAGGCGGATCGGCTTGTCCACGCCATGCGCAAACCCGTTGGCGCGCGCCGCCTGCTCGATGGCGGCAGCAGCGCGGCGCACGTCGTCGGCGCACTCGGGCTTGGGCAGGTTGATCAGGTCCAGGCCGGGCTGCGCCACCGCGGCCACGTCGGCCGCAAAATGCGCGGTGTCCAGCGCGTTGACACGCACGATCAGCGTCTTGCCGCTGGCGCGGGCCTGGCCCGAGCGCAGCAGCTCGCGCAGTGCCTCGCGCGCTTGCGGCTTGCGCGCCTCTGCCACCGCGTCCTCGAGATCGAACGAGAGCCCGTCCGCGGCGCTGGCCAAGGCCTTGTCGAACAATTCCGGGCGGGAGCCGGGGACGAACAGTTTGCTTCTCATGGCAACGTGGACCGATGGCTTTGGAGTGCGCCAGTGTGGGTCACGCCAGAACAAAGATAAACTATCTATGTCTTTCTTTAATCAATAGGAAATGTATGGAGACAGCCTACCTCAACGCGTTCCTGGTTGTCGTCGATACCGGCTCTCTCGCGCAAGCCGCCCGGCGGCTCAACGTGACGCCCGCCGCCATCGCGCAGCAGGTCCACGTCCTGGAGCGGGAGTTGGGCACGTCCTTGCTGGGCCGGGCCGGCCGCACCGTGGCGCCGACCGAGTCGGGTGTACGGCTGGCCGAACGCGCCCGCTCCCTGCTGCGGGACTTCAACCACTTGCGCGATTGGGTGAATGAGGCGGAGGCACCGCGCGAACTGCGCCTGGGCACGATCAACACCGCGCTGCACAGCCTGCTGCCGGAAACGCTCTCCGGGTTCGCCGCGGAGCATCCGGGCGTCTCCGTGTTCATCCAGTCCGACAAATCCGCGGCGCTATACGACGCCGTGAAGAACGCGGAGCTAGATGCGGCCGTCTGCCTGCATCCGCCCTTCGCGCTGCCCAAAACCATCGTTTGGGAACTGCTGCGCGAGGAGCCCCTGGTTGTGCTGGCGCCCGCCCGCCTGGCCAGGCGCGATCCGCACGAACTGCTGCGCACCGAGCCGCTGATCCGCTATGACCGCAGCGTGGGCGGCGGCAAGCAGGCCGACCGCTACCTGCGGCAGGCCGGCATCACCGCGCACGAGCGGTTCGAACTCAGTTCGCTGGTGGCGATCGCCATGATGGTCGACCGGGGGCTAGGCGTGTCTCTCGCGCCCGATATTGCGTCGCCGCTGACCGCGGGCCTGCGCATCGCCAAGCTGAAGCTGCCCGAAGCGACGGAGCCGCGCAGGTTCGGGATCTTGTGGCAGCGCGCTTCTACCCGCACGCCGCTGATCCTCTCGCTGCTGCGGCATGCGCGGCAAGCTGCCGGCTGATCGCGTACTGGCGTTGATCCGGCGCGGCTCATGCGGATGGATCCTGGCCGCCCGGAAACACCCGCTCGCCCAGGAAGTCGATCAACACGCGCAGCTTGGGCGACAGGTGCCGGCTAGCCGGCCACAGCACGCGAAAGGTGCCACTACGGTCCACGTAATCGTCCAGCACGGTGCGCAGACGGCCGTCAGCCAGTGGTTCGCGGATGGCGAAGTCCGGCAGGCAGGCGATACCGAGGCCCTGCAAGGCAAAGCTCACGCGGGTCTCGATGTTGTTGCAGATCATCGAGGCGGGCAGGTTGAGCTCCGGCTCCCGGGCAACGCGGCGCAGCGGCCAGGCTTCCAGCTTGCCGCTGTTCGGGAAGCGGTATTGCAGGCAGGCATGCCCGGCCAGGTCCGCGGGCTGCCGGGGCTCCCCGCGCCGCGCGAGATACGCTGGCGACGCCACCAGCAGGATCCGGAACGCGCCGAGGCGCCGCGCCGCTAGCCGGGAGTCGCTTGGCTCGCCGGTGCGCACCACGGCATCGAAACCCTCTTCGATCACGTCCACCATGCGGTCGGTGAAATCCAGGTCCAGCTCGATCTCCGGGTACTGCCGCATGAAGTCGCCCAGCACTGGCAGCACCAGCGAGCTCACCAGCGGCAGGCTGACGCGCAAGCGCCCGCGCGGCGCTTCGGCTGCGCGCGACAGCTCCTGCTCCGCCGCCTCGATCTCGGCCAGGATGCGGCGGCTGCGCTCCAGGAACAGCGCGCCTTCCGCCGTCAGGGTGATGCTGCGCGTGCTGCGGTGAAACAACCGCGCGCCGAGCTTTTCCTCCAGCCTTGCCACGCTCTTGCCCACGGCCGATGCCGACACGCCCATCAGGCGGCCAGCGGCCACGAAGCTGCGGGTCTCGGCGACCTGCACGAACACGGTAAAGCCACTCAGGCTGTCCATCGGCTTTCCCCCATGCCATTCATCTCATTCATCTCGATCCTCGATTACGGACAATTCTGTCCGTATAACAAGGAACTCTATCCTACTTTTTCCCGAGTCAGATGTTCCCTATCGTTCGCCTGATCCCCTCAACATTCTTGCGACGAAGGAAAACACGCATGCCCTCCCTCCTGCCCGCCCGCGTCGACGCGGTCATCGGACAAGCCATTGCCGACCACCGCCTGGTCGGTGCCGTAGTACTGGTCGCCCGCCATGGCGAAGTGATCCACCGCCGCGCCGCCGGCATGGCCGACCGCGAAGCCGACCGCCCCATGCGCGCCGACACGCTGTTCCGCCTGGCATCGGTGTCCAAACCGATCGTGTCGGCCGCGGCGATGGCGCTGGTGGCGCAAGGCCGGCTGGAACTCGACGAGGCCGTGACCCGCTGGTTGCCGGATTTCACGCCGCGGCTAGCCGACGGCAGCGCCGCCATCATCACCGTGCGGCAACTGATGACCCATACCGCGGGGCTGGGCTACCGCTTCTTTGAAGCCGACGAGCATGGGCCCTATGCCCGCGCAGGCATCTCGGACGGCATGGACCAGGCGGGCATCACGCTCGCGGAGAACCTGCGCCGCATCGCCAGCGTGCCCTTGCTCTACAAGCCGGGCACCGCCTGGGGCTATTCGCTGGCGACGGATGTGCTCGGCGCCGTGATCGAGCGCGCCTGTGGCGCGCCGCTGGCCGACGCGGTGCACGCGCTGGTCACGGGTCCGCTGAACATGGGCGACACCGGCTTTACCGCGGCCGATGCCGGGCGCCTGGCCACCGCCTACGTCAACGACCTGCCGGTGCCGCGCCGCATGCTCGCGCACGATGTGGTCCCCGTCGTCCACGGCACGGCCGGCATCCACTACGCGCCGGCGCGCGCATTGGACAGCCATGCCTTTCCCTCCGGCGGCGCCGGCATGGTTGGCAGCGCGGGCGATTTCCTGCGCTTGCTGGAAGCCCTGCGCCAGGGCGGCGAGCCGTTGATGCCCGCCGCCTGGGCCGATGAAATGGGCCGCAACCAGACCGGCGAATGGGGCCCGCCCGATGCGCCAGGCACCGGCTTCGGCCTGGGCTTCTCGGTGCTGCACGATCCGGCGGCGGCCCGCTCGCCGGAGTCGGCCGGCACCTGGCGCTGGGGCGGCGCCTACGGGCACGCCTGGTTCGTCGACCGCGCCCAGGGCCTGAGCGTGGCCGCGTTCACCAACACCTTGTACGAAGGCATGTCCGGACGCTTCGTTGCGGATCTGCGCGATGCCGTCTATGGGCAGGAGGCGGTGGCGCGATGAGCGATATGGCACCCAGGAAGGCCATCGATGCCGGCCGCTCCCTGTTCTTTATCGCGCTCGGCCTGTTTGGCCTTTACGCCATTGAATTCGGCGTGGTCGGCATCCTGCCGGCTATCGTCGCGCGCTACGGCATCACGGTGGCCCGGGCAGGCTGGCTGGTCGGCCTGTTCGCGCTGGTGGTGGCCATGTGCGGGCCGTTCATGGTGCTGTGGCTGTCGCGCTATGCCCGGCGCAAGGTGCTGGCGGGCTCGCTGTTCGTATTTGCCGCGTGCAGCGTGCTGTCGGCGTGGGCGCCGAACTTTGCCGGGCTGATGGCGCTGCGCATCGTCCCTGCGCTGCTGCATCCGGTGTTTTTCTCGCTGGCGTTCGCGGCGGCCGTGTCGCTGTACCCGAAGGAGCGAGCCGCGCATGCCACGGCGATGGCCTTCGTGGGCACCAGCATGGGCCTGGTGCTGGGCGTGCCGATCACCGCGTGGATCGCGGCGCGCTTTTCTTATGAAGCATCCTTCCTGTTCTGCGCCGCCGTCAACGCGGCGGCGGGAATCGGCCTGCTGGCCATGCTGCCCGATGCGGCGCGGCGGCACGCACCCGCGCAGGCCACCCCCGCCGGCCGGCCCTCGGCCATCCTGCGCAAGCCGCCGTTGTGGCTCAACCTGATCGCGACCGTGTTCATCTTCGCAACGATGTTCTCGGTGTACAGCTATGCGGCCGAGTACCTCGCGCGCGAGGCCGGCATGCGCGGCGAGGCCATCAGCGCGCTGCTGGTGGTGTTCGGCATCGGCGGCGTGGCGGGCAATCTGATCGCCGGCCGGCTGCTGCGCAAGAGCCTGGCGCGGACCGCGCTGCTGCACCCGGCGGTGCTGGGCGGAGCCTACCTTGTGCTCTACACCTGCGGCAACGCCTCGTTTGTCACGATGATCGCGGTCTGCCTGCTATGGGGCGCCGCGCACACCAGCGGCCTGATCGTCAGCCAGATGTGGCTGGCATCCGCCGCGCCGGCAGCCCCGGAGTTCGCGACCAGTCTCTATATCTCGGCCGCCAACCTGGGCGTGATGGCCGGCTCGGCGGCTGGCGGCTGGTGCATCACCGCATTGGGCATGACGGGCGCGCTCTGGAGCGGCTGGCTGTTCGCCGTGCTGGCAACGCTATGCATGGCACTGAAGCTGATGCTGTTCGACCGCAAGCCCGATCGCACCAGCGTCATGGCGGCTAAACCGCGGGAAGCAGCAGCAGGTACGCCTTGATCACGATCGCATTGGCCAGGTCGATGAAAAACACGCCGACCATGGGCACCATCAGGAACGCCAGGTGCGACTTACGCGCTATTCTGACCAGCCGCTGCCCGGTCCTTACTCAGCCGATTCGCCCACACGCAGCATGTTCCATGTCAGGCCAAGCTGGGCATCGGTCTTCAGCGAGAGCAACTGGCGGGAGAGCCGCGCGAGATGCGCCTGTTCCGCCAGGTTCTTGCCGACCACGCCTTTTTCCTCGGCGGCGTTGGCGAGCACGCCCTCCAGGTCGCCGTAGCGCTGCAGCAGCTTGGCAGCGGTCTTGGCCCCGATCTTCTCGACGCCAGGGATATCGTCCGAGCTATCCCCCAGCAAGGCGAGATAGTCGGCAAGCTGGTGACTACCCACGCCGAATTTATCGACGACGTAGCGTTCATCGAACCAGGACGGCTCGCCGTTCTTCGCGGTGGCAAAGTGATTGCGCACGATGGCGCCGTCGGCGATCAGCTGCAGCACGTCCTTGTCCGTGCTCACCGGGATCACCTGGCCCTCCTTGCTCGCGGTCCAGCGATAGAAAGCCGTGGCGATGATGTCGTCGGCCTCGTAGCCATCGATCATGGCGGTCTGCAGCCCCAGCACTTCGGTCAGCGTCAGCCGGAAGTCGGGCAAGACCTCCGCCAGTTCCGGGTCCATGGGCTTGCGGTGCTGGCGGTACTGGGGATAGAGCGCGTGCCGCCAGGTCTTGCCGCCCGTATCAAACGCCGCCAGCGCGTGCGTGGGCTTGCAGTCGGTCAAGGCCCGGCGAAACGAGGCCAGCGCCGAAAGCACGGCGCCCTCGACCTTGGTCGGGATGTCTTCGGCCGGGTTGGCTTCGTAGACCCGGCGCAGGATGTTCAGGCCGTCGATCAACAGTAGTGTGTGCTTCATTGTTCTTGCGAATCTAGCGATGCGTACAGTCAGACCCTCTATTCTGACGTGCGACGCCCGCCGCGCAACCTTTTCGGGGGGCGAGTCCGCAAGAATGCGGGGTTGCGTCGGCGGGCCACCTCGTCTAGTCTGAGCAGATTCAACCTACACCCGGAAATGAACAACAATCACGACACTCGCCAGGCAGTAATCGACGCCCTGCAAAAGACAGGCACCCCGATGGATGCATATCAGGTCGCAAAGGCCACGGGCGTCAGCCCCATCCAGGCAGCGCGGACACTCACGAAGCTCGCCGCAAAAGGCCTCGTGCAGACCGACGCCCAGCTTGGCGCCGAGGCCGACCTTTCCGCGCAGTTCCGCCTGGCTCCGGCGCCTAAGGACGCCGCCGGGGGGTAAAAAGCGGACGTTGTTGTTGGCTGGCCGGCGCCGGGATGTGGTTGATGCGCGCTGGCAATCGCACGGACAATGGTGGCCGTTGATGTTGTGCGTGCGGCGAATGCGCCGCTTGGGTCAGCTATCGGACATCGGCCGGATGCTTGGCAAGCCGCAAATGCCGTGCTCATTCTTGCAGCAACCGCATTGATTCCGGTAATCCGCCTCGACCATTTCGGCAAATAATCCCAATCAGGGCTATCCACGAGGCGCCAACCCGCGTATATTTCTGCCCGCGGGGTGGAGCAGTTGGCAGCTCGTCGGGCTCATAACCCGAAGGTCGCAGGTTCAAGTCCTGCCCCCGCAACCAGAATCTAAAAAAGCCCGTACGGTTCACGCCGCACGGGCTTTTTGCATTCCGGGGCCAGCAGGCAAGCGTCAGGCGTAGCTTGCGACGGTGCACGCCGAAGATAAGACGGCCGGCTTAGACCGTGGCTATCGGCGTCGCCGGTGAGCCAACCGCGCCTGGCAGGCGCAGCGGCGGCGCGGTCAGCAGGAAGCGGCTGCGGCCGTGCGCGCGCAGCCAGCGTGCCAGCGGCGTCAGGTACCACAACTCGCCAAGATGAATGCCGTTCTTGAACAGGCAATGTGCGTGCAGCGGCAGGCGCGGGCCGCGGATCGGCGACGGCGTCAGCGGCTTCGGCACCACCAGTTCCACCGCCGGGTTGTCCGCCAGCAGGCAAGCCAGCCTGGTGTCGACAATCCAGTTCAGCAGCTTGCTATCGTAGCCGTCGAGGCCGCTGCCACTGTCATGCAAGTGCTTGACGTCCGGGTTGCCGTTCATCGCCAGCAGCATGTCGGCAAAACCGGTGTGGATGCAGACCATGTCGCCGGACTCCACCTGGATGCTGTCGGCATCGAGGATGCGCATCAGCTCGTCGTACCCGACGGCATGGCGCTTGCGGCCAATATGGTGCTCGAGGTCCAGCATCACGCCGCGCCCTTGCGCCCCATGCTCCGCCAGCACGGCGATGCTGAGCGCTTGCGCCACCGGATCCTGGTAGCGCGCCCAGGGCTCGGCGCTGCTGACTTCATGGCCAGGCCGGATGTGCTCTCCCGCCTTGAAGCCGTTGTAGAAGACCGCCTCCGGCTCGCCGTCGCCATCGGCATCGAAGTGGCTGCCAACGTGCGCGAGGCTGTCCCACTGCGTGGAATACTGCAGGCTCATGAGCACCACGTCGTCGTTGACCACATCGGTGATGCTCGGGTCCTCGGACGCGTACGACCAGCAGAATCCCTGCTGCCCCGCGCTCTTGCCGTCCCGCAGGACCGAGAAGCGGCGCGGCGGCTGCCGGCGCGGATTCATCGCCGAGCCGCCCGGCACGTCCAGCGGCAAGGACAGGCAGAACGTCCTCCCCACCTTCACTTCGGCGATGCCTTGCAGCACCTTGGCCTCATCCACCAGGTTCATCCGGCCGCGCTGGTCGTCGTCTCCGAACTCGCCCCAGTGGCTGCCCTCCGGGCTATGCTTCCAGCGTTGCGTCATGCTTCGTCTCCCATCGAAATCTTGTTCGGGCCGATCGGCAGGCCCGCCACATCCATGTCGATGCGCAGGATGTCGCCCGCCGTGGAGTCCGTCACGAACAGCGTCTTGCCCGCCGCGCCGCCAAAGGCGAGATTGGTCAGGGAATGCCCGGCGGGGCCACGCAGCACCTGCAGCGGCTCGGCGCGGTGGTTCAGCACCCAGACGTAGCCCAGCCCCGGGTTCGCCACCAGCAGCCGGCCGCTGGCATCCATGGCCAGCCCGTCCGGGCCGCTCGGGCCGTACGACGTAAAGAACTGGCCCGCCTTGGAGACGCCGCCATCGGCAAGGATCGGCATGCGCCAGACGCAATTGCCGCGGGTCACCGCCACGAACAGGACTTTCTCGTCGGGGGACAGCACGATGCCGTTGGGGCTTGGCACATTGCTCAATCCGAAAGACGCGGCCATAGGGGATGTCGGTGACATAGAGATTGCCGGCGCCGTCGACCACCGGCCCCTCCAGGAAGGCATCGATCTCGCGCCCACCCTGATTGGCATCGGCCCAGACCGTGCGCCTGGGCTGGCGGTATCGCATCGGCATGCGGATAAAAGTATCCAGCTCACGGACTTCCGGGGCATTCAGCAAGAACATGGCAATAGCGCAGCGCGCGATGAGGTTGACGCGAAATCAGTCGGCTTTGAGCCCAAGCTCCTGGGCGATCTGGCTATAAACGGCGACTTCACGGCGGATCTGGCGGGCAAACTCCTCGCCGCATAGCGCCTTGGGTTCCAGCCCGAGCGCGCGCAGCCTCTCGGTCGTGCCGGGCGCGGCCAGGTAGGCCTGCACCTCGCGCTCGAGCAGGCGCACGTGCGCATCCGGCATGCTTGCCGGCGCAAGCACGCCGTACCACGCATCGGCGGCATAGCCCTTCACGCCGGCTTGCTCGAAGGTGGGCACGTCCGGCAACTGCGCGGAGCGCGCCGGACTGGCGATCGCCAATGCCCTCAGCCTGCCCGACTTGATCTGCGGCAAGACGGAGCCGAGCGACGCGAACGAAGCATCCACCTGCCCGGCCATCAGGTCATTGACCACCTGCGCCGCTCCTTTGTACGGCACGCCGGTCATGCGGATCCCCGCCTCGCGCGCGAACAGCTCGCTGGCGAAGTGCACCGAGCTGCCGACGCCAGGCGTGCCATAGGTGACCGACAACGGTTTTGCCTTGGCCTTCTGCAGGAACTCGTCCAATGTCCTGACGTGCAACGAAGGCCCGACCACCAGCACCGTGGGGGCGACGGCGACCACGCAGACCGGCTTGAACGACCTGACCGCGTCGAAGTTGACGCGGGTGCTGTAAAGCGCCGGGATCATGGCGTGATTGGTGGCGGCCATCAGCAACGTGTGGCCATCCGTGGCGTTGGCTACCGCTTGCGCCGCGATGATGGTGTTGGCTCCGGGCTTGTTGTCCACCACCATCGGCTGCCCCAGCCCTTTGCCCGCTTGCGCGGCGAAAGCGCGCGCCACCACATCGGTCGGGCCACCGGCGGAGAAACCGACCACCAGCCGCAGTGGCCTGCCCGGCCATGCCTGTGCTTGCGCGTGCACCCCGGCTGGCAATGCCAGAGCGCCCACGGCCAGCAGCAGGCTGCATGCCGGGATGCGGCGTGGAGTTGAAATGTGCCGTAGCGTCATGTCATTGCTTTTCAAATGCGGTGTTGGCCGCTACCTTGCCCCAGAACGCCGTGCGCTCGGCAAGCTGCCGGGAGAACGTCGACGCATCCCAGTAGCCCGGATTCGCGCCGATGCCTTCGGCAAAGGTCTTCATGTCCTGAGAGGCCATGGCGGTCGCCACTTCTTTCTGAAGGCGCTCCAGTACCTTCGGCGGCGTGCCCTTGGGTGCCCACAGGCCGGTGAAGTTGACTACACCATAGCCCTTGACGCCAGCCTCGGCAAAGGTCGGCACATTGGGCAGCGCTGCCAGGCGCTTGTCGCCGCTCACCGCCAGCAGCCGGAGGCTGCCGCCTTTGACCTGCCCGATGACGCCGGGCGTGGAAGCAATCTGATAGTCCACCGTGCCGCCGAGCAGCGCCAGCGTGGCCTCGCCCGCCCCCTTGAACGGCACGTGCATGAAGTGCGCGCCGGTGGCCACGCCCAGGGCTTCGCTGGCAAAGTGCGGCGTGGTGCCGGCGCCGCCCGATCCGTAGCTCACCTTGCCGTCGCCCGCGCGGGCCGCGGTGACCAGGTCGTTCATGGTCTTGAACTTGCCGTCGGCCTTGACCGCCACGGCCATTGGCGCGAACACGAAGGCGGCCACTGGCTGCAAGTCGTTGGCGTAGTCGAACGGCAACTTCTTGAAGATATGCGGCAACAAGGAATACGTGGTGTCGTTGGCGAGCAGCGTGTAGCCGTCGGCCGGGGCGCGCGCCACTTGCGTGGTGCCGATGGTGCCGGTGGCGCCTGCCTTGTTTTCAACGACGAAGCTCTGGCCGGTTTGCTCGGTAAGACGTTGCGCCATCTTGCGGGTGACTGCGTCCACGGCGCCGCCCGGGGGGTAGGGAACGACAATTCTGACGGGCTTGTCAGGCCAGGTCTGCGCGTGTACCGACATGGCGATAAAGGCGATCACTGCTAGCACGCAGCGGTGCGGAACCGACGCGCGCTTTGATTTGGTGTTCATGGTTGTCTCCTGCAGTTTAGTTCTTGGGGCCGATCGCGCTTTCGTACGTCTTGCCCTCTACGCTGGTTTGCCCTCGGCTCCCCCTGACGGGAGTGGGAGCGACAGCCGTCGTCGTAGCACGCGCCTTCGGCCCGCTCAGCCGGCTTCGTTCAACGCGGCCAGCACGCCTAGCGTGTTCTGTGCCGCTGCCACGCCCATGTTCACATAGGCGGCGCTGGTCACGCCGCCGATGTGGGGGCTGAGCACAAAGCCGGGCTGGCCGTGGAAGATATGCGGCACCGTCATCGGCTCGACCGCGAAGCTGTCCAGCCCGGCCACGGCCACCTGCCCGGACTGCACCGCGGCCAGCAGCGCAGGTTCGTCGATCAGCCCGCCGCGCGCGGTGTTGACCAGCATCAGGCGGGGCTTGCAGCGAGCGAGCGTCTGGGCGTTGATCATCGCCCTGTTCTCGGGGGTCAGCGGGCAGTGTAGCGAGATCGCGTCGGATTCGCGCCAGATCGCTTCCAGCTCCACCGGTTCAATGCAGGCAGGCAGATCGGCGGCGAACGGATCGAAACCGATCACGCGCATGTCCATCGCATCGCACATCCTGGCAAAGCGCCGTCCTATGGCGCCGAGGCCGATCAGGCCGATGGTGCGGCCCGCCAGCTCCACGCTTTTGTGCGTGGCCTTGTCCCAATGGCCGGCATGCATGCGTTGGTTGAGCTGCACCACGGATTTGGCGCAGCCCAGCAGCAGGGCCAGCGCCTGTTCCGCCACCGCGGCCGCGTTGGCGCCAACTGCGGCCGTTACCTCGATGCCGCGCGCCGCGGCGGCGGGCTTGTCGATGGTGTCGGTGCCGCTGCCGTGCTTGGAGATGACCTTCAGTGCCGGCGCGGCGTCCATGATTTCCGGCGTCACGGCGCCGTAGCGCACGATGATGCCGACCGGGTTGTGGCGCTGCGCCAGTGCCACCAGATCGGCGGCCTGGGGAGTCTTGCCGGCGTAGATGATCTCAAAATTGCCGAGCAATGCCTCGGCTTGTGGCGCGAGGTCGGCCGCGGTGACGAGAATGGCTGGCTTGGCGCTCACAGCGTCTCCCCCTCTTTCAGCACGCCGGCGGTGACAAGCGAGGCAAGCAGCCACGGGGCATTGGTCTTGCCTTCCTTGATCTGCGCGATGCGGCGGGCTTCGGCGGCCTCCTTGTGCTCGGCGAGCGGCAGCAGCGATGCGATCTTTTCACGCTCGACCACCACCAGGCCATCGGCGTCGCCGCAGATGAAGTCGCCGGGGTGGACCGTCACGCCGCCGACCGAGACCGGGTGGCCGATGCGCCCGCCCACTTCCTTGGTCGGGCCGTTGGGGTTGGTGCCCACCGAGAACACCGGGTAATCCATTTCGTCGATCTCCAGGCTGTCGCGCACCGCGCCGTCGACCACCACGCCGGCGATGCCGCGCTGGCGGCATGCATTCATCATGATGGTGCCCATCAGCGCGCTGCTCTGGTCACCCTTGCCGTCGATCACCAGCACGTCGCCGGGCTGCGCCAGCGCCATCGCGGCATGGATCATCAGGTTGTCGCCGGGGCGCACTTCCACGGTGAAGGCCGTGCCGGCCAGCTTCATGTGCGGGCGCAGCGCCCGGATACGGCCGTGCAGCGCGCCACGGCGGCCGGCCACGGAGGTCACGGCCAGCGCGCGCATCTTGCCATTGCGGATATGGCCGATCAGCGTCGGCACCGACGACAGGTACAACTGCACCTGGCCGCCGATCAGGTCGTTGACCGCCTGGGCCGCGCCCTTGTACGGCACGTGGGTAAGCTTGATGCCGGCGGTCTTCTGGAACAGCTCGCTGGTCAGGTGCGCCACGGTGCCGTTGCCCGGCGAGGCCACATTGATGGTGCCCGGATGCGCCTTGCTGGCCGCGACCACGTCGGCCAGCGTCTTGTACGGCGAATCCACGTTGGTCACCAGCACCAGTGGCGCGCTGGCAACCAGGCCCACCGGCGTGAGGTCCTTCGCCACGTCGTAGGGCAGCTTGCGGTAGAGCGTGGGATTGATGGCCAGGTTGCTGGTCTGGCCCAGCACGATGGTGTAGCCGTCGCCGCTGGCCTTGGCCGCGGCATCCACGCCAAGGTTGCCGCCCGAGCCCGGCTTGTTGTCCACGACGAAACGCCAGCCCCGGGCCATCGCCACCTTGTTGGTGACCTCGCGGGCAATGATGTCCGTGCCACCGCCGGCCGGGAACGGCACGATCACGCGGATGGGCTTGGCGGGATAGGTCTGGGCCAGGACCGGGAGGGCCAGGGCGCAAAGGATGGCGGTGGCCAGGCCACGGCGCAGCAGGGTCATTGCTTGTCTCCATATCTCGTTATTTGTTGAAACGGATTCTGGATCTTCGTTGCACGCAGTACAATACGGTTTCACTGTATGCAACCCGTTCCACACCATGGACCCCTCCTCCTCTCCCATCGCGGGTGACGCTGGCGACGACGCCAGCGGCGGCGTGATCGCTGTACGGCGTGCGATGCGCGTCCTGGAAGCCTTTGGCGTGAGCGACGCGCAGCTCACGCTCGCGGAACTCAGCCGCCGCACCGGCTTCCACAAGACCACCGTGCTGCGCCTGGCGCGAACGCTGGCGAGCGACGACTACCTGGTCCAGAAGGAAGACGGGAGCTGGCGGCTAGGGCGTGCGGCGGGCTGGCTGGGTGCCTGCTACCAGGCCACCTTCAACGTGTACGAAGTGGTCGAGCCGGTGCTGCGGGAGTTGACGATCAAGACCGGGGAAAGCGCATCGTTCTACGTGCGCGAGGGCCAGCAGCGCATGTGCCTGGTGCGTGTGGAGGGGCCGCAGGCCATCCGGCACCACGTGCGCATCGGTTCGGCGCTGCCGCTGGACAGCGGTGCGCCGGGGCGCGTCATCCTGGCGTTCTCAGGAGAGCCGGGCGAGCCTTATGAATCGATCCGGCGGCGGGGTTATCACTTGTCGATGGGCGAGCGCGAGCCCGAAGTCTCCAGCGTTTCCGCGCCGGTGTTTGGCCTGCATTGGCGGCTGCTAGGGTCCGCCTGCATTTCCGGGCCGACTTCGCGGCTCAGCGAGGAGCGGCTGATTGCCCTGGCGCAGACGGTGGTGGACGCGGCCAACCAGCTATCCTATGCCATGGCCGGGAGCCATCGGCCTGCGCCGGCAGCGGCCTCGGGCAGTCCGGCGACGTGGCATCCGTAACCTGGCAACGGATACGCCGCGCTGGCGCAAGACGTTGCCAGGGTGGCAGTATTCGGGGGGCCGTCCTGCTGCCCCGGCCACGGCTTTTTCCCGATACGGGATCCCACCCGACAACGCGATATCCGCGGCAAAGGAGTTAAGCGCATGCCACCGATCGAGATCCTGTTGCCATTTTTTGGCATCGCCGTGGCGCTTGGACTGACGCCCGGCCCGGACAATGTCTTTGTGCTGCTGCAATCCGCCATGCGGGGGCCCCGCGCCGGCATGGTCGTGGTGCTTGGCCTGTGCACCGGGCTGCTCGTGCATACGGCCGCGGTCGCCTTTGGCCTGGCCGCGCTGTTCGCCGCGTCCAAGGTCGCGTTCATGGTGCTCAAGATCGCTGGCGCGCTGTACCTCGCCTATCTTGCCTGGCAGGCGTTCCGCGCCCCGGTGGGCGCGATGAGCCAGGGCAACGCCGACAAGGCCGGCGCGGGGCGGATGTATCGGCGGGGCGTGGTGATGAACCTGACCAACCCCAAGGTGGTGATCTTCTTCCTCGCGTTCCTGCCGCAGTTCGTCGCGCCAGACCGTGGCCATATCGCCCTGCAGATCATGGTGCTGGGCGTGGTGTTCATCATCGCCACCCTCCTTGTCTTTTCCGTCATCGCCTACTTCTCCGCCATGTTCGGCGCCCTGCTGCTGCGCTCGGCACGCGCGCAGCGCGCGCTGAACTGGTTTGCGGGCGTGGTGTTCCTTGGGCTCGCCGCGCGGCTGGCGTCGTCGCGGCTGTAGGCCAAGGGCGGCGATGGCCGCCCTCTCCTAGTCCCGCCCACCTCCAAACAGCCGCTTCACCCTCTCCCACATCACCCCCAGCATCATCGATACCGGATTCATCTGCGTGACCTGGCTGCGCTCGCTCTCCGACAGTGACGGGTCCATCTTGCGAGTGACGTTCTTGCCGAAGTCCGCCATCATGCGGCGGACAAAATCGCGCACCAGCCCCGAGCGGGAGAACTGCGCGAGCGGGCCTTGCAGGGAATACTGCAGGTCAATCAGCACTTCCGTCTCGCTTGCCGATATGGCCTGCAGCACATAGGTGATATCGCCCGCGGCCTTGGAGTTGCTCAGCGAATCCTGCCCCGCGCCCTTCAGCACGCCGCGCCGCTTTGCCTCGTCCCGCTCGAGCCGCGCCGCGCCGTTGAAGCGCGCCGCCATCGGGCCGAACTTGATCGCCACGTGCCCCTTGACGCGGTCGCCGTCCTGCTCGGTCAGCGCCGCGCCCGGCAGGCAGCTTGCCACCGCCGGCAAGTCCGCCATGAAGCGCCACACGTCGTCGACCGGGAACGGCACCTTGAAGCCGCCGTCGATGCGGGACCAGCCCTTCTTGTCGGCACTGCGTTCGGCTTCTTCCTTCGCGGCAGGCGCGGCTGGAGACTGGCTGGCGCTGTCGGGCGCGGGCGTGAAGCAGACGAACTCGCGTTTCACGGCCGCCACGGCGGCTGGCGCTGCGCTGCCCGCAGCCTGCGGCCTGCGCTGCGCCAGCACCGAGCCGATCGCGGCCACGATGCCCATATAGCCCGTGCAGCGGCAAAGGTTGCCGGAGAGCTCATGGCGGATCATGGCCTCATCGGCATGTGGCAAGCGCAGCACGATATCGCGCGCGGTGGCGAGCATGCCGGGCGTGCAGTAGCCGCATTGCAGCGCGTGGTGCTGGTTGAACGCGGCGCGCAGGTCGCGCATCACGGGGTCGTCGTCATAGCCTTCGATGGTCACCACCTTGCTGCCGGCGCAGGCGCTGGCAAAGGTGATGCACGAGCGCACGGGCTTGTCGTCGACCAGCACGGTGCAGGCGCCGCAAACCCCGTGCTCGCAGCCCAGGTGGGTGCCGGTCAGGCCTTGCCCGTCGCGCAGGAAGTCGCCCAGGTGGGTGCGGTGCGCGCAGGCGCCGGCGGCGGCGCGGCCATTGATCGTCAGTGCGATGGTTTCCACTGCGGCCCTCAGTTAAAGAATTGTTCGATGCAGCGAGTGACGGCAGCGCAGTAGAGCTTGCGGTCGATCGCGTCCTTGCCAGGCGTGGCCTCTGTCACGGCGGCCAGCACGGCCTGCGGCGTGAGCGCGGCAGGGCCTTGCGCGGCGATGTCGTGGGCCAGACCGCGCAGCAGCGCCGGCGCGCCGTCGAGCGCGCCCAGCGCAATGCGGGCGAAACGCGCGGACGGATCGAAGTAAGCGGCGCAGCTGGCTTCGGCGAACTCGCCAGTCTTGCGGCACAGCTTGTGGTAGCCCCAGCGCGCGGCGTCGGGCTGGCGTGGCACATGGACCGCGCAGATCAGCTCGCCGTCGGTGAGCGCCGTGGTGTAGGCACCCAGCATGAACTGCGTCATGGGCACCGCGCGGGTACCGGCCTTGGAGATGAGTTCGATCTCGGCGCCGACGGCGCTCAGCACCACCACCCAGTCGGCGGCGGGATCGGCATGTGCCAGGCTGCCGCCGATGGTGCCGCGATTGCGGATGGCGCGGTAAGCGATGCCGCTCGCCACCGATTGCAACATATTGCCCGCCGCCCATGACCTTGGCGTTGTCGGTGCGCCCGGCCAGCTCGGCACAGGTTGCGGCCAGCGTGGGGGCCGCGTGATAGGTGAATGCAGCTGCTTTCATGATGGCTCAGGCCGCCTCTCTGGTTTGCGTGGCTTGCGGCTGTTGCGCTTGCTCGGCGCGGGCCAGCGCTTCGAGCACCTTGCGCGGCGTGAGGGGCGTCTCCAGCAACTCCACGCCGAACTGCCCCAGCGCGTCGTTGACGGCGTTGAAGATGGCGGCCGGGGGCGCAATGGCGCCGCCCTCGCCCATGCCCTTGGCGCCGAACTCGGTGTGCGGCGATGGCGTCTCGAAATGATGGATGCGGATCGAGGGGATCTCGGTCGGGCCGGGCAGCATGTAGTCGGCCAGCGTGGAGGCCAGCGGCTGGCCATTGCCGTCGTAGCGCATCTCCTCGAACATGGCCGTGCCGATGCCTTGCGCCACGCCACCGTAGGTCTGGCCTTCCACCACCATCGGGTTGACCATGGTGCCGCAGTCTTCCACCACTACGTAGTCGAGGATCTCGACGTGGCCGGAATCGGTGTCCACCTCCACCAGCGCGGCGTGGGTGGAGTACGTGAAGCTGCCAGTATCCACGTTGGGCTTGTAGCCCATGGTGGTTTCCAGCCCGGTGGGGTCCACGTCGGCGGGCAGCCGCTGTGGGTTGATGTACCAGGCGTTGGCGATCTCGCTGATGGCCACGGCGGCGGCGCCGGCCTTGACCGACCCGCCGGCCAGCGCGGCCTCGCTCTCGGGGCGTTGCAGCAGATGCGCGCCGATCTTCAGCAGACGCGGCACCAGCGCCTTGCAGGCGCGCGACACGGCGCCGCCCGACATCACCAGTGAGCGCGAGGCATAGGTGCCGGTGGAGAACGGCGTCACACCGGTATCCCCGTGCACGACCTTCACGCGCGCCACGTCAATGCCAAGGATCTCGTGCGCGATCTGGGCAAAGGTGGTTTCCATGCCCTGGCCATGCGAGTGCACGCCCACGCGGACTTCCAGCCCGCCGTCCGGCGTGATGCGCACGGTGGCGGAATCGAAGCCGGGAATCACCGGCGTGCCCCAGGCGGCGAACACCGAAGTGCCGTGCGCCGATTGCTCGGTATAGGTGCCGAAGCCCACGCCGAGATGGCGCGAGCCCGCCGAGGGATCGTTCTGCCGATCACGCTGGCGCTCGCGGATGCGCGCCAGCCCGATCATCTGCGCGGCCTTGCGCACGCTGGCCGGATAGTCGCCGCCGTCGAAGTGCTTGTTGGTGACGTTGATGTAGGGCATGGATTCCGGCTGGACCAGGTTCTCGCAGCGGATCTCCCACGGTTCGCGCTTGACCGCGCGCGCCAGCGCATCGATCAGCAGTTCCATGGCAAAGCACACGCCCGTGCGCGCCACGCCGCGGTACGGCACAAAGCCGGGCTTGTTGGTGGCCACGCATTCGGTGATGCAGCGGTAGCCGTCGAAGGCGTATGGCCCCGGCAGGTTGCCGATGGCCTGGCCGGGTTCGAGGCCGATGGTGAAGGGCCACACCGAATACGCGCCGCCGTCAATGGCGATCCTGGCATCCAGCGCCAGCAGCCGGCCACGCGCGTCGGCATAGGCCGTGACCTCGTAATGGTGCTCGCGCGAGTTGGCGCCAGCGGTCAGATGCTCGCGCCGGTCCTCGATAAAGCGGAACGGCTGGCGGTACGTCATGGCCAGCCAGGCGATGCACAGCTCTTCTTGCTGCAGCACGCACTTGTAGCCAAAGGCGCCACCCACGTCCGGCGAGATCACGCGGACCTTCTCCTGCGCCAGGCCCAGGCAATGGCTCAGCACCGTGCGGATCATGTGCGGCACCTGGGTGGCGCTGTAGACGATCAGCTGGTCAAACTGGTGGTCCCAGTAGGCCAGCACGGCCTTGCCTTCCATCGGCACCATGCACTGGCGCGCCAGGTCGATCTTGCGGCTGACCACCACGGAGGCGGCCTTGCTGAGCGAGTCGAAATTCTTGTCGGCGCCCAGCGTGAGAAAGTGGTTGTCCTTCCAGTGCTCATGCACCCGCGTAGTGTCACTGGCCTGCCGCGCGCCGTCGACGTCGGTCAGCGCCGGCAGCTCATCGAGCTCCGCGACGATGCGCTCGGCGATGTCCTCGGCTTGCGCCCGGGTCGGCGCGAAGGCCATGGCGATCGGCTCGCCGACAAAGCGCACCTTGCCGGCGGCCAGCGGCGGCTGGGCCGACGGCTGGTACGACGGGAAGGCCGAGTCGGCGACGATGTCGAGCGCGCCATGCATATCGTCACGCCCGATCACCGCATGCTCCAGCCCTTGCGGCTTGTGCAGCGCCAGCAGCCGCGCATGCGCCATGGGGCTGCGCAGGAAGGCAACCTCCTGCAGGCCGGGCATGGCGATGTCGGCGACGAAGCGGCCCTTGCCATGCAGGTGGCGCGCATCCTCCTTGCGCGCCACGCGCGCGCCTACGCCCTGCCCGCCCCTGGCGCGCACGCAGCCACTGGTGACCGCGCCGGCCACCACCAGGGTGCGCACGCCGCGCTGCGTCAGCCACGCCGCGAGCGACGTGCCGAAGAATGCCGAAGGCACGGTCTTGCGCACCACCAGCTCGCCAGCGCGCGGGGCAAGCTGCGCAACGATGGCGCTGGCCGCCCCGCGTTCCTTGAGCGCCAGCATGCCCGGCACCTTCAGGGTGAAGATATTGTGGTCGCCGTCGTCGTCGGCAAATACGATGCGGCTGTGCGCCACCGCCCAGCCCTGCTCCCGCGCCCTGTCCAGCAGTGGCACCGTGTTGGCGATGGCCTCGGCGATATTGCCGCCGCCGAACATCGCCGGATCGGCGAAGCCATTGACGAAATCGACGATCAGCAGGCCCAACGGGCCTTGCAGCGGCAGCTGCGAGCCGAAGCCCTGGCGCTCATAAGTGGGGAGTTCGCGATGTCTCGTCATTGGCTGTTCCATCCGTCCAGTACCTTGCCTTGCCTGACCACGTCCTCGCCGTCCAGGCGCACCGTGCAGTTGCGCAGCGGGATATCGATGTGGCAGGCGGTGGTGCGGCTGCCGCCTGCCTCGTTGTTGGGACCGAGCGAGAACAGGAAATTACCCTCGTAAGCACGCGCATCCATGCCGATCGAGGCCTCCCTGTCATACAGGCCCAGCGTGGACCAGCGCGCGCGCGGCTGCAGGCCCCAGCCGATGTGCGAGATGGCATAGGCTTGCGGATCGTTGAACGACGCCATGTAGTCGCTCAGCAGCTCGGCATCCAGGCCGCCTTCGATGCGCGAGGCGTAGCCGCCTTCCACCGTCAGCTCGACCCGATCCGCCACGTAGCCCTTCTGCGGCAGCAAGATGTCGCCGCGGTCCAGCACGATGCGCCCGCTCGCGCCGCCTTCGTTCGGCCACGTCAGCACGAAGCCGCTGGGCCAGTGATCCCAGCGGCCCGGCTCGTCGACAAAGCCGTACTCGCTGATGGCGGGAAACTCGCCGAGCGGGCAGCGCAGGTCCGTGCCCGCGTCGGATGTCACAACCATTTCCCTGGCTCGCGCCAGCCGCGCGTTGGCGGCGCTCACGCGCTCACGATCGGCTTCGGTCGGCACCATGCGCACCAGCACTTCGGGCGGCTCCACCGCCAGCAGGATCTTGGTGCCGGTCTTCAGGATGTCGTGCTGCTCCGGCGAGAACAGCAGCGTCATCAGGTCCAGCACCAGGTCGCTTTCCTTGAGCGCGGCAATGGCCGCGCGGTTGCCGGTCAGCGCCGTGGTGCCGAGGTAGGCCAGCGGGTCACGGCTCAGGGCCTTGTCTGCGTTGACGGGCGGCAGGTCAAGACGATTCACGATGGCGCCCATCGCCTGCGTGGCGACCAGCGCGCACGACAGTGTCTGCGCGTTGGTGGCGGCGCTGGTGAGGATGGTGACGGTCTGCCCGGGGGCGAGCCGGGACAGCGTAAGGACTTGTTTCCAGGCCTGGATCAAGGCGTGGTCGCTGACTGGCATGTTCTCTCCTGGTGATCGGTGGATCAGTAGTTCAGGCCGCGGCCTGTTGCCGGGGGACAATGTCGGCGCCGAGGAATCCGCCCAGCGCCCGGTAGAATCCAGCCTCGTCATCCCACGGAATCATGTGGCCAGCGCCTGGCACATGGCTGACTTCAAGCTGCGGCAACAGCCCGCGAAGCTCTTCGATATCCCCGGCGCGAACCACATCGCCACGGCCGGCCACCATCAGCAAGGCGGGAATGCCGATGCCCGGCAGGTCGGCATGCACGTCATCGGTATGGAAGCCCTGGAAGCTGGCCAGCACCGCGCGCTCGTCGCAGGTGTGCAGCCATTCGGCGCGCAGCGCGAGTTGCTCGTCGGTCCAGGTGGGACAGAAGCGCCGCATGGTCTCGATGTCCACGCCATGGCGCGCTACCGCCATGGAGTCCACATACCAGGCGAGCTGCGCCGGGTAGTCGCGCCGGCCCGGGCCCGAGACCGGCGGATCCACCATGACCAGCCGCGCCAGCCCCGCTGGCCGGCTGCGCGCGGCGCGAATGCCGATGCGCGCGCCCATCGAATGGCCCACCACGCTGTAACTTGGCAGGTTCATCGCCTGCGCGAATGCCAGGACGTCGGCGGCCTGGGCGTCCAGGCTGTAGTCCAGCGTGTCCGACGCGGACGACAAGCCGCGCCCGCGCACATCCAGCACATAGGTATCGAACTGCTCGCCAAGGCGCTCGCCAACGAAGCCCCAGGTGATGGCCGGGCTGGTGATGCCCGGCACCACGATCACCGGATCGCGCGTGACGCGCGCGCCGTTGTGGCCGCCATAGCGCAGGTAGTGCTGGCGGATGCCGTTGGCATGGACGTTGCCGCCACAAACAAAGGTGCTCATGTCAGTAGGCTCCCGAAAGCAATGCGCCCGCGCCGGGCACGATCGGCTCCAGGTCGAGCTGCTTGAGGAGCGCGTAGGTGGTGGCGATGGCGGCGGTGATCACCGGCTTGCCGGTCATGGCTTCCACCTTGGCCACCGCCGGCAGGGACGGCATCTGCACGCAGGCCGACAGCACGATGGCGTCCACGTCCTTGGTGTTCATCTGCGCGACGATGCCGGGCAGCTTGGCCGGATCATGGCGGCCCACTTCCAGGTTGTCCGGGATTTCCAGCGCGCGCCAGTCCACCACTTCATAGCCTTCGTTGCGGATGTAGTCCACCACCAGCTCCGTCAGCGGCTTCATGTACGGCGCGACCACGGCGATGCGCTTGGCGCCGATGACCTTGAGCGCGTCAATCAGCGCGCCGGCGCTGGTGATCACGGGCGCATCAGCGCCGTTGGCAGCGGTATGGGCCTGCAGGCGCTTTTCAGAGACGCGATGGTAGCCGTGGCCCATCGCCATGATGGCCACCAGGCAGGCATAGCCCAGCACGTCGACGCGGGCGTCGCTCAGCTCCAGCGCGCAGCGGTCGGACTCGGCATCCATGGCCGCGAGTTCTTCCTTGACCACCTTCTTCATGCGCATGCGGCTGGAGTGGAAGGTGAACCGCTCGGGCCGCACCTGCTGGCGCAACGTCAGCATCGCGGGGATTTCGGTTTCCATCGTGGTGTTGGAACTCGGCACGATCTGGCCGATCCGGAAGGTCTTTTGCACGGGGCGCTCCGTAATGTCGGAAGTGAATGGTCGGAAGTGAATATTCAGGTTCGTCGGACTGCTAAGGGCCATCGTCTACCGTCAGTCAATCTTCAAAGCTTGGGTTCACAGCTTGAGAATGCGTTCGGCATTGCCATGGCAGACAAGGCTGCGGGTGGCCTCGTCCATGGGTGCCTGCTCGATGAAATCCGCGGCAATCGCGGTGGATTCGTAGGGATAGTCGACCGAGAACAGCACGGCCTCGGCGCCCATCTCGGCGATGGCGCCGTTCAGCGCGGCCGGCGAGCACACGCCCGACGTGGTGATCACGATATTGCTGCCGATGTACTCCGACGGCTTCTTCGCCAGCTTGATGCCGTGCGAGTACACGGCGAAACGGCTGTCGAAGCGCCAGCGCTGGAACGGCAGCCCCTCGCCCATATGGCCAAGGATGAGCTTGAGCCGGGGGAAGCGGTCGAACACGCCGCCGAACACCAGCCGCAGCGCGTGGCTGGCCGTCTCCACGCCCCAGCCCCATGCCGCGCCGCTGATTTCGGGATGGCCCGAGTACGCGTGCGGCGCGACAAAAGCATCGGTCGGGTGCAGGTACATGGGCACGTCGAGCTCCTGCATGCGTTCCCAGAAAGCGTCGTAGGCAGGGTCGTCGTAATACACGCCCTGCGTATGGCCGTTAACCAGCGAACCCTTGAAACCGAGCTGCTTCACGGCGCGCTCCAGTTCATCCGCCGCCACCGCGGGATCGTGCATGGGCAGCGCGGCAAAGCCCGCGAAGCGCGTGGGATGGCGCGCCACCTGTGCCGCCAGGAAGTCATTGTTTTCGCGGGCACGGCCGATGGCCGCGGCGCGATCCGTCTCGCCCTGCACGCCCGGGCCAGTCTGGGACAACACGGTGAAATCGATGCCTGCGCGGTCCATCTCGCCGATGCGGATGTCGTCGAAATCAGCCAGGCGCTTGGCAAGGTCGGCCATGACCGCTGCGTCGATGTGCTGGAGGTATCCCTTCGAATAGGCCTGGAAACCGGGGGCCATGAAGTGTTCTTCCAGGGCAATCTTGCGAATTCTCGTCATGCTGTGGCGACTCCTGTTTGGGTGGTGGCTTACCTAATTGATCAGTATGCTGAGCATTTTTAATATAGCAACGAGGTTGGGGAATGTCTAGGCGGAGTCAAAAGGGTTAACCCCCATAACACTGATAAATTCTGCTCAGTACACTGATTGAAATTACTCAGCATGCTGACAGTGTAGAGCACATACACGCGCAGGCTGGGCCGCCCCCGGAGAGAGAGACCATGACGATCAGCCTGACCAATGACGGTGCCGCCGTGCGCAAGCAGGGCATGACAAGGGAAGAACGCAAGGTGATCCTCGCGTCGTCCTTCGGGGCGCTGATGGAGTGGTACGACTTTTATATCTACGCAGCGCTGGCGGTCTATTTTGGTGCATTGTTCTTCCCGCCCGGCAACGAGACGACCGCCTTCCTCGCCAGCCTGGCCACCTTCGGCGCGGGCTTCCTGGTGCGGCCCATCGGCGCGCTGCTGTTCGGCCGCCTGGGCGACAAGATCGGACGCAAGTACACGTTCCTGGTCACGATCCTGCTCATGGGGATCGCCACGGTGGGAGTCGGATTGCTGCCCACCTACGGCCAGATCGGCATCACCGCCACCATCCTGCTGGTGGCGCTGCGCCTGCTGCAGGGCCTGGCGCTGGGCGGCGAGGTGGGCGGCGCGGTGACCTACGTCGCCGAGCACTCTCCGGTGGAAAAGCGCGGGCTCTACACCAGTTCCCTGCAGACCACGGCCACGCTCGGCCTGCTCTCCTCGCTGCTGGTGGTGTACCTGCTCAAGACCTTTCTCACCGAGGCGCAGTTCCGCGAATGGGGCTGGCGCCTGCCGTTCCTGGTCTCGTTCCTGATGCTGGTGGTGTCGGTCTATATCCGCGGCAAGCTGCATGAGTCGCCGATCTTCGCGCGCATGAAGGCGGGCAATGCCACCTCGAAATCCCCGATCCTGGACAGCTTCACGAACTGGGCCAACCTGAAGTACGTGCTGCTGCTGTTCGTGGTGGCGTCCGGGCTCGGCGCCATCTTTGGCACCGGGCATTTCTACACGATGTTCTTCGTCAACAAGACGCTGCACGTCCCGCTGGAACTGGTGCACCTGCTGATCGGCATCGCGCTGGTGATCGCCACGCCCTGCTACCTGTTCTTCGGCTGGCTGTCGGACCGGATCGGCCGCAAGTACATCATGATGGCCGCCTGCCTGCTGGCGGCGCTGACCACCCAGCCCATCTTCAAGGGCCTGACCCACTACGCCAACCCGGCACTGGAGCAGTTCCAGCAGCACAACACCGTGCGGCTGCGCGCCGGCGATTGCCACTTCCGCCTGTTTGCCGAGCCGGTATCGGCCTGCGACAAGGTCAAGGGCTACCTGACCGATCTCGGCGTCGGCTACGAGTTCACGCAGGATGATGTCCGCACGCAACCCGACCTGCGCATCGGCGGCACCACGCTGCAGGGCTTTGACAAAGCGGCAATCAAGCAGGCGCTGGTGGCGGCCGGCTGGCCGGAGCACGCGGACCCGGCGGCCATCAACCGCCCGATGCTGTTCCTGATGCTGCTGATCCCCATCCTCTTTCTCGCCATGGTGTACGGCCCGCTGGCGGCGTTCATGGTCGAACTGTTCCCCGCGCGCATCCGCTACACCTCGCTGTCCCTGCCCTTCCACCTGGGTGCGGGCTGGGTCGGCGGCATGCTGTCCTTCGTGGTGACGGCGATGAACGTGTCCAGCGGCAATGTGTACTTTGGCCTCTGGTATCCGGTCTCGATCGCCGCCATCGCGTTTGTGATCGGCCTGATCTTCGTGCCCGAGACCCGGGGCCGCGACCTGGATACCTGATCCGCCCCCGGCTTCGTCATCTGGCCCGAAATTTGCTCAGTACACTGCTGTTTATATTCAGCATACTGATCGACGCACCAAGACGAAGCCGGCCGGTACACAAACGATGCATGGCGAAGTGTGCCGTTTTTACCTTGATTGTTTAATCCCATTCACCCTGTCTGGAGCGCCCCCATGAAGTCTCTGCACAACGCACGCCGTACCCCTGTCTCTGCCTTAGTCCCTGCCCTGATCCCCGCCTTGATCGCCCTGCTATGCAGCACCGCTGCGCTGGCGGATGCCACCGGCGTGAAGGTTGGCGTGATCACCGATATGTCCGGCTCCTACGCCGATCTCTCGGGCCGCGGCTCGGTGCTCGCGGCGCAGATGGCCGTGGAAGAGTTCGGCGGCAAGGCGCTCGGCAAGCCGGTCACGGTGCTCTCCGGCGACCACCAGAACAAGGCGGATATCGCCTCGTCGCTGGCTCGCCGCTGGTTCGACACCGATGGCGTGGACATGGTGATCGACTTCCCCAACTCCTCCACCGCGCTGGCGGTGCAGGAAATCGCCAAGCAAAAGCAGAAGATCAATATCGTCTCCACCGGCGGCGCCATGGCGCTGACCAACCAGAACTGCTCGCCCACCGGCTTCCACTGGGGCTGGGATACGTATTCGGTGTCGGCGCCGCTGGTCAAGCGGCTGATCGCCGACGGCAAGAACAGCTGGTACTACATCACCGTGGACTACGCGCTGGGCCAGTCGCTGGAATCGGACTTCCGCAAGGAGGTGGAGGCCAGCGGCGGCAAGAACGTGGGCAGCACCAAGCATCCGCTTAACGCCAGCGATTTCAGCAGCCCCATCGTGGCGGCCTCCGCCTCCAAAGCCAAGGTAGTGGTGCTGGCCAACGCCGGCAACGACATGATCAACGGCGTCAAGGCCGCGGGCGAGTTCGGCCTGATCAAGGGCGGCCAGACCGTGATCACGCCGTCGACCTTCATCACCGACCTGAAGAGCCTCGGCCCCAGCGTGGCGCAGGGCCTGACCTATGTGGACCCGTTCAAGCTCGACCTCGACGCCAAGTCGAAGGCCTTCGTGGAGCGCTTCTACGCCAAGCACAAGGCTTACCCGACGCACGGGCAGATCGGCGTGTATTCCGGTGTGCTGCACTACCTGAAGGCGGTTGAGGCGGCCAAGACGGTGGATGGCCCGGCCGTGGCGGAAAAGATGCGTGCCCTCGCCGTCAACGACGACTTCGTGCACGCTGGCAAGGTGCGCGTGGATGGCCGCATGGTGCACGACATGTACCTGGCGCAAGCCAAGACGCCGGCAGAATCGAAGGGCCCGTGGGACCTGGCCAAGTACATCGGCACGATCCCGGGCGACTCGGCGTTCCGTCCGCTGTCCGCCAGCGAATGCGCCCTGGTGAAGAAGTGAGCCGCGATGACCAACCGCTATGCAATGACAACACGGAGCACGCATGAGCCAGGCTGACGTCATCCTTGAAACCCGGGGACTCACCAAGGAGTTCAAGGGTTTCACCGCCGTCAGCAAGGTCGACCTGCGCATTCGGCGCGGCGCCATCCACGCCCTGATCGGGCCCAATGGCGCCGGCAAGACCACGTGCTTCAACCTGCTGACGAAGTTCCATACGCCCTCCGCCGGCACCATCCTGTTCAACGGCGAGGACATCACGCGTGAGCGCCCCGCCCAGATCGCCCGCAAGGGCGTGATCCGGTCCTTCCAGATCTCGGCGGTATTCCCGCAGCTCACCGTGATGGAGAACGTGCGGGTGGCGCTGCAGCGCAAGCTCGGCACCGCCTATCACTTCTGGAAGAGCAAGCGCTCGCTCGACGAACTCAACGACCGCGCTGTCGCGCTGCTCAAGGCAGTCGGCCTGGAAGGCTTCGCCGAACTGCCGACCGCCGAGCTGGCCTATGGCCGCAAGCGCGCGCTGGAGATCGCCACCACGCTCGCCATGGACCCGGAGCTGATGCTGCTCGACGAGCCCACCCAGGGCATGGGGCACGAGGACGTGGAGGTGGTGACCGCCTTGATCAAACAGGTTTCCGCGGGACGCACCGTGCTGATGGTCGAACACAATATGAGCGTGGTGTCGTCCATCGCCGAGCGCATCACCGTGTTGCAGCGGGGCGCCATCCTGGCCGAAGGGCCGTACGAGGAAATGGCGCGCAACCCGCAGGTGATGGAGGCGTACATGGGCACCGCCGATGCCGCACTGACGGAGGCCACATGATAAGCCAACCCATCAGCCAGCCCACTCCGGCCTTGCAGATCCAGGACCTGCACGCCTGGTATGGCGAATCCCACATCCTTCACGGCGTGGACCTGACGGTCGATCCAGGCGAGGTCGTCACCGTGCTCGGCCGCAACGGCGCCGGCCGCACCACCACCATGCGCGCCATCATGGGGCTGGTCGGGGCCCGCAAGGGTTCGATCCGCGTCAACGGGTGCGAGACCATCGGCATGAAGACGCACCGTATCGCGCCGCTGGGCCTGGGCTATTGCCCGGAGGAACGCGCGATCTTCTCCAGCCTGTCGTGCGAGGAGAACCTGATGCTGCCGCCGGTGTTCAAGCCGGACGGTGCAACGCCAGGCCGCGAGCCAATGCCGCTGGACGAGATCTACGCGATGTTCCCCAACCTGTGGGAGCGCCGCAAGAGCCAGGGCACGCGCATGTCCGGCGGCGAGCAGCAGATGCTGGCCGTCGCCCGCATCCTGCGCACCCGCGCGAGCGTGCTGCTGCTCGATGAAATCTCGGAAGGGCTCGCGCCGGTCATCGTGCAAACCCTCGCAAGAATGATCACCACGCTCAAGAAGCGCGGCTACACCATCGTGATGGTGGAGCAGAACTTCCGCTTCGCCGCCCCGCTGGCAGACCGCTTCTACGTGATGGAGCACGGCCGCATGGTGGCGTGTTTCGACGCCGGCGAGCTCGAGCGCAAGATGCCCACGCTGAACGCCCTGCTTGGCGTGTAAGGAACTATCGTCATGGAATTCTTTGGCATACCCATGCCCGCCCTGCTGAGCCAACTGCTGCTCGGACTTGTCAATGGCTCGTTTTATGCCATCCTGAGCCTCGGGCTGGCAGTCATCTTTGGCCTGCTCAACGTCATCAACTTCGCCCACGGCGCCCTGTTCATGCTGGGCGCCGTGCTGGCGTGGATGGGCCTCACCTACCTGGGCCTCAATTACTGGCTGATGCTGGTGCTGGCCCCGCTGGTTGCCGGCGTGCTGGGCGTGGTGCTGGAGCGCACCATGCTGCGCCGCCTCTATCGCTTCGACCACCTCTATGGCCTGCTGCTGACGCTCGGCATCAGCCTGCTGATCGAGGGGCTGCTGCGCTCCGGCTACGGCGTCTCCGGCCTGTCCTATGCCACGCCTGCGGCACTGGCCGGCGCCACCGATGTGGGCTTCATGGTGCTGCCGAACTACCGCGCCTGGGTGGTCGTGGCCTCGCTCTCCGTGTGCTTCGTCACCTGGTACGTGATCGAGAAGACCCGGCTTGGCGCGTACCTGCGCGCCGGCACGGAGAACCCGCGCATGGTGGAGGCATTCGGCATCAACGTACCGCTGCTGGTGACGCTGACCTACGCCTTCGGCGTGGGGCTGGCCGCCTTTGCCGGCGTGCTGGCCGCGCCGGTGATGCAGATCTCGCCGCTGATGGGCCAGAACCTGATCATCACCGTGTTTGCCGTGGTGGTGATCGGCGGCATGGGCTCGATCCTCGGCTCCATCGCGACCGGGCTGGGCCTGGGCGTGTTCGAAGGCATGACCAAGGTGTTCTACCCGGAGGCCTCGGCTACCGTCGTCTTCGTGGCCATGGTGTGCGTGCTGATGGTGCGCCCCGCCGGCCTGTTCGGAAAGGAAAAATAATGACTCTCGATTCTCGCGCAAGACTGACCGGCGCCTTGCTGATGGCGGCCGTCGCGCTGGCGCCGTTCCTCGGCGCCTACCCGGTGCTGGCGATGAAGCTGATGTGCTTTGCCCTGTTTGCCTGCGCCTTCAACCTGTTGCTGGGCTTTACCGGACTGCTGTCCTTCGGCCATGCCGCATTCTTTGGCGGGGCGGCCTATGCCTGCGGCTTTGCGATGAAGTCCCTGCACGTCACGCCGGAACTCGGGCTGCTGGCGGGTACCGCGTTCGGCGCGCTGCTCGGCCTGGCCTTTGGCGCACTGGCGATCCGGCGCCAAGGCATCTACTTTGCGATGGTCACGCTGGCGCTGGCGCAGATGTTCTACTTCTTCTGCCTGCAGGCGCCAGTCACCGGCGGCGAGGATGGCTTGCAGGCGGTGCCGCGCGGCAGCCTGTTCGGGCTGCTCTCGCTGGAGAGCGACCTGACGATGTACTACGTGGTGTCCATCGTGGCCGGTGCCGCGCTGCTGCTGATCGCGCGCGTGGTCAACTCGCCGTTCGGGCAGGTGCTGCGGGCCATCAAGGAGAACGAGCCGCGCGCCATCTCGCTGGGCTATGACACCGACCGCTTCAAGCTGCTGGCCTTTGTGCTGTCTTCCGCGCTGGCCGGATTGGCGGGCGCCATGAAGACACTGGTGCTCGGCTTTGCGACGCTGACCGACGTGCACTGGGCCATGTCCGGATCCGTCATCCTGATGGTGCTGGTGGGCGGCATGGGCACCTTGTCCGGGCCCATCCTGGGCGCGCTGGTGATCGTCGCGATCGAGAACAAGCTGGGCGACGCCGGCAGCAGCCTGGCCGCGATGACAGGCGTGGACTGGTTCAACACGTTGGGCGAGTCGGTCAGCATGGTCACGGGCCTGGTCTTCGTGGTCTGCGTGCTCACCTTGCGCCGCGGCATCATGGGCGAAGTGCAGGCCCTGCTGGCGCGCCGGGCCGCACTGGCGCGCCCAGCCCCGGCCAGCGCCGCCACGGCCTTCCACGGCCATCCCGCCGCCTCGGGCACCCCCAAGGGTTAACGCTGATTCAGTCAGCAATTTAATTCAGTACACTGACAATTAATATTCAGCATACTGATTAAAGGAGATGCATCATGGCTTGGACCAAGATCGCCACGACCGGCCAGCTTCAGGACGATGAAGTGATGCCGCTCACGCTCGGGGACGCGCAACTGGCCCTCTACCGCAGTGAGGGCGAGTTCTTCGTCACCGACAATGTCTGCACGCACCAGTACGCCCTGCTGTCCGACGGCTACCTGGAAGACGGCTGCATCGAATGCCCGCTGCACCAGGCGCGCTTCGATATCCGCACCGGCCAGCCCATGTGCGCGCCCGCGACCCAGGCCATCAAGGTCTACCCGGTCAAGATCGTGGACAACGACGTCATGGTCGATGTCATGGTCACCGCCTGAGCGCCGGCCATGTCTCAAGACGCCCCCATCCTGATCATCGGCGCCGGCCAGGCTGGCGCCACGGCCGCCGCCACGCTGCGTTCGCTGGGCCATGACGGCGCCATCGTCATGGTCGGCGGAGAAGCGCACGCGCCATACGAGCGCCCGCCGCTGTCCAAGTCCGTGCTGGCTGACGAACAGCAGGACGCGCGCATCGGCGTGCATGCGGCGGGCTTCTATGCGGAGCAAGGCATCGACCTGCGCCTGGGCACCACCGTGGCCTCGCTTGATCCCGCCCGCGCCACGGCGCATTGCGCCGATGGCCAGGCGCTTGCCTTCAGCCACTGCCTGCTGGCCACCGGCGGGCGCGCCCGCACCTTGCCCGCCCTGCCCGAGGGGCAGCCCCGGGTGCATTACCTGCGCTCGCTCGCCGATGCGCGCGGCTTGCGGGCCGCTCTGCGCCGCGAGCGTGCGGTGCTGGTGATCGGTGGCGGCTTCCTCGGCCACGGTGGTCGAAGCCGCGCCGCTGTTGCTGCAGCGCGCCGTGCCCCCGGTGTTCTCGGACTGGCTGGCGCAACGTGTGCGCAGCCTCGGCATCGACCTGCGCCTGGGCTGCGGCATCGCGTCGATCCCGCCGGCCGCCAATGAGGTCGCGCTCACGCTGACGGACGGCAGCGCGCTGCGCGCCCCGCTGGTGGTGGTGGCCATCGGGCTGCATCCCAATGTGAGCCTGGCGCAGGCGGCCGGGCTTGCGCTCCACCCGGCAAACGGTGGCATCCAGGTCGACCTGCACTGCCGCACCAGCGCGCCAGGCGTGTTTGCCGCTGGCGATTGCGCCAGCCAGTTCCAGCCGCTGTTCGGCCAGCAGATGCGCCTGGAGTCGTGGCAGAACGCCAACGAGCAGGCCCGCATCGCCGCCGCCGCCATGCTCGGCGTGGAAACCGCCCCCGCCGCCGTGCCCTGGTTCTGGACCGACCAGCTCGGCTGCAACATCCAGATGCTGGGCGCCGTGGACCCCGCGCTTCGCTACACGCTGCGCGGCAGCATCGAAGCCCCCGACGGCGGCAAGCCACCCGGATTCCTGCTGCTCGGCATGGCCGGCGCGCAACTGCGCCATGCCATTGCCTGCGCTCATCAACCGCACGCCGCGCGCCAAGGATGCCGAACTGGCGGCCTGCCAGTGGCCGGAGGATGCCCTGCATTTCATCCCGGACTGGGTGTACACCAGCAACGCCGTGTACGACCTGGAACTGGAGAAGATCTTTCGCGGCCGCACGTGGAACTTCGTCGCGCTGGAGGCCGAGATCCCCAACACCGGCGACTTCAAGCGCTCTTACGTCGGGCCGACGCCCGTCGTCGTGGCGCGCGCGGAAGACGGCTCCGTCAATGTCTTCGAGAACCGCTGCGCGCATCGCGGCGCGGAATTCTGCCGCCATGGCCAGGGCAACGCCAAGGAGTTCGTCTGCCCGTATCACCAGTGGTCCTACGACCTGAAGGGCAACCTGCAGGGCGTGCCGTTCAAGCGCGGCGTGAACCGGGCCGGCGGCATGCCCAAGGACTTCCGCAACGAAGACCATGGCCTGGTGAAGCTGAACGTGGCCACGCGCAACGGCGCGACATGGAGCCGCTGGACGTGTACTTGACGCCGGAAATCCTCAAGGATTTCGATGTGGTGTTCAATGGCAAGCCGCTCAAGATCCTCGGGTACTACAAGAACGAGTTGCCCTGCAACTGGAAGATGTACCACGAGAACCTGAAGGACCCGTACCACGCCACGCTGCTGCACTCCTTCCTGGTGGTGTTCGGCCTGCTGGTGGCCGGCAACGACTCGGCCATGATCGCCGACCCGGTGCACGGCCGCCACGGCACCATGGCCTCGGCCAAGAAGGAGGACAAGTACGCGGCGGTGAGCGACGAGAACAAGAAGGAAATGCGTTCCTACCACGAGGGCATGCGCTTGCAGGACGACCGCTTCCTGGAATACATCAAGGAGTTCGACTCGCCGTGGTCCGTCACCATGCAGACCATCTGGCCGAACCTGATCGTGCAGCGCGAGATGAATACCCTGGGCGTGCGCCAGATCGTGCCCAACGGCCCGGACAGCATGCTGATGCAGTGGACCATGTTCGGCTATGAGGATGACACCGAGGAAATGACGCGGCACCGCCTGCGCCAGGGCAACCTGATGGGCCCGGCCGGCTTCCTTGGCCTGGAAGACAACGAGGCGATGAAGTTCGTGCAGGAGGGTGTGCGCCGCTCCAGCACCGAGCGCAATGTGCTGAAGCTCGATCCCGGCCACGTCGGTACCGCCAACTCGCTGATCTCGGAATCCGCGATCCGCGCCATGTACCAATACTATCGCAACGTAATGGGGTTCTGAACAGCATGACACCAACCATGACACCGACGGCGCACAGCCTCTTTCGGCCCTGCAAGCTGGCCGCCGCGCGCGCGCAAGCGCTGCGCATGGAGATCGACGCCTTCCACAGCGAATACTGCGCCGTGCTCGACGCCGGCATGGTGGAATCGTGGCCGGAGTTCTTTACCGAGCATTGCATCTACCGCGTCACGGCGCGCGAAAACGTGGAGCTCGGCATGCCGGTTGGGCTGGTCTACGCCGAAGGCCGCGGCATGATGCACGACCGGGCGGTGGCAATTGCGCGCACCCAGATGTTCGCGCCGCGCTATATGCTGCATCTCGTGACCAATACGCGCGTCACCGATGAAAGCGAGTCTGGCGAGATCCAGGCTCAGGCCAGCTTCCTGCTGCTGCAAACGCTGGTCGAAGGCGCCACCACCATCCACATGGCAGGCACCTATCACGACCGCTTCGCCCGTATCGAGGGCAAGCTGCTGCTGGCCGAGCGCCAGGTCGTGTACGACACCACCATCATCGCCAACGACCTGGTCTATCCGGTCTGAGCCGGCATGATCCGAGCGCCGGCACCGGGCCGGCGCGCCGCCATTACATGATGCGCAATACGGTGCGGCTATAGTCGTTGTTAGCCTCGACCAGCGTCGACAGCAACTCCATGAACACCTTGCGCTGCGCGGGGCGCAGCGGCGCCAGCATGCGTTCCTGCGCACGCTCCATATCGGCGCGCAGCGACGCCACCACCGTCTGCCCTTCTTTGGTCAGGTGCACGTGACGCGTGCGGCGGTCGGCCGGATTGTCCTTGCGCTCGACCAGGCCACGCTCTTCCAGCCGGCGCACCACGTCGGCGGTGGTGGTGCGGTCGAACCCGACTTCCTGCCCCAGCGCAGTCTGGTCCAGGCCCGGCAGCACCGATAGCACCGTCAGGATGGCGTACTGCACCGGCGTGATGCTGGGCGACTTGCATTCCTCGAAAAACATGGCCACGTGGATCTGGTGCAGGCGACGAACCAGGAAGCCGGGCCGCGCCCAGAGCAACTCCTTCGCCGGGTCTGCTTCGGACTGCACCGGATCCTCGTCCGGAGGCGCGGAGCGCGTCGTTTGACGTTTTGCAGAGGACATTCAACTCACCAAACCTGTTAGCATGCTGACAAGTATAGACGACTGTCCCCGGCCTGCGCCGAAACGCACCGCTTCAGGGCGCTGGTGGCGTCCGCGCTGGCGACCAACAACGTCCTCGCCATTACCGCCCTGCGTTTCGAGCGCGCCCGGCTGCGCGCCGGGCTGTTGAACGAACTGATCGACATCTCCAGCCAACGGCTTGGCGATCCGGGTTACTCCAGCGCGGCGCCCTTGCGCTCCGGAATCAGGAACAGCGTAGCAAGGATATCCAGCACATAGATCGACGCCAGCACGGCGATGGCGGTGCCGAACGAGTAGCTGGCAGCCAGCGCGCCAACCACCAGCGGGCCAAATCCGCCCACCCCGCGGCCGATATTGAACAGCACGTTCTGCGCGGTGGCACGCGCCTGCGTCGGATACAGCTCCGAGATCAGCGCACCGTAGCCACCGATCATGCCGTTGACGAACAGGCCCATCACCGCCCCGCCGAACAGCAGCGCGTAGGGGGTTGAGAGCTGGGAGTAGACAAAGACCATCACCACCGCCCCGACCTGGTAGATCAGGAAGGTGGGCCGGCGGCCGATGCGGTCCGCGAGCTGGCCGAACACCCAGATGCCGATGGCCATGCCGATGATGGTCACAGAGGTCCACAGCGCGGATTTGGTCAGCGAGTAATTGAACTGCTTGGCCAGGTAGGTCGGCATCCAGATCATCAGGCCGTAGTAGCCGAAATTCTGTACCGAGCACAGCACCACCACGCCCAGGCTGGCCCGCGCCGTCGCGGCGTCGGCCACCAGCATCTTGAGCGGATTGCCCTTGCGCGCCACCTTGCTGCCTTGCACAAATACTTCCGGCTCGCCGATAAAGCGGCGCACCACGAACGACGCCACGGCGGGCAGCACGCCGATGGCAAACATGCCGCGCCAGCCGATATAAGGCAGCAGTACCGGCGTGAGCAGCGCCGCGGCCAGCACGCCCGCCTGCCAGCCAAGGCCCACATACGAGGAAACGCGGGCACGCTGGCCGGGCCGGCAGGCCTCGGTAGCCAGCGCCATGCCGATGCCGAACTCGCCGCCAAGGCCAAAGCCGGCGATGGTCCGGTAGGCCAGCAGGTCCCAGTAGCCCTGCGCGAGCGCGCACAGGCCGGTGAAGACGGCAAACAGCAGGATGGTCCAGGTCAGCACCTTCACCCGGCCCACGTAATCGCTCAGGATGCCGAAGACGATGCCGCCGGCGACCGCGCCCACCAGCGTCCAGGTGACCAGCGAGCCCGCCTGGGTGCTGGTGAGCCCAAGGCCGGCAGAGACCGCGCTCAGGATAAAGCCGAGGATCAGCAGGTCGAAGCCGTCCAGCGCGTAGCCGACCGACGAGGCGATCACGGCTTTGCGGGCGTAGGCGTCCTGCTCTTGTTCAGTGAGGCCTTGCCGGCCGTGCGGTGGATTTGCCACCGCGGCCGGCTCCAGCCCGGTCACCGCGGCGGCGTTGGCATTGCCCTGTGTCATGTCGATTCCCGTGCGCCACAAGCGAAAAATTTTGCGAGATTCTACTCTCGTGGCTGGCCGGGCGTGGCTGGCCGGGGCCGGCGAAGGGGCAACGGGAAACACCGGGGAGTATCTGGCACGCAGGCCCTTGGCGCGCAGCACGCGCATCGCGCTGCGCTGCGCGACTTGCCTGAAAGGGAAGAAGACAGCCGCCAGGCGATGGCGGAAATTGCCGCAGCCACCTCACAGCCACCTCAAGACGTCGCATGGAAAGGAGGCCCTCAGGGGCGCCGGCGCCAACTCGCGACTTACCGTGGTGACACAGAATCGAAATGAGCTGGCACCGGCTCATCACAAGCCGGTGCCAAGCGCCCCAGACATCGGGCACAGGGTGCTTACAAGCTGCCGGGCTTGGTCACCGAAATCGAAACGCGATAGCTCGCTCCGGACCCCGACCACGCCAACGTCATGCCGCCCATTGGCAGTTGCAGTGTCGCGCTACAGTTCTGTGCGGCACCCGTTGAGGTGGTGCAGGCATTCGCGGCACGGTGACGCATCCCGTTGAACGGATCGTTGAAACTCAGCACGTCCGAATGGCTATCCGAAGCAAAGGTACGCGTGACGGTTGACCCATTCAGCGCAGTAATGGTGTGACTATCTTCAGTGACCGCGCTCAGGCCCGTGGTGTTGTCAACAATGCGTTGCCAAAAGGCGCTTGCGGTACCAACCGCCGGCAGAGGCAGTGTCGTTTGCGGGACAAAAACACCTACGCCTCCTCCTTGGCCCAACACTGTGGCAATCCAGAGGATGTTTCCTTGCGCGTTTCTGAATCCAACCGCGTGGAACTGTGCGGTGCCCGCCTGGCTGCCATCGTCAATCCAATCCGCGCCGCCATCGGGCGTGGCGACCAGATGCCCATATGGCGTGACGGTATCGACTGCGCAGCTGCCGTAGCCACTCAAGCAGTTTGTGGCCGATGTGGTTACGCCTTTGGTATAGCCGTGGGTACCAAACTGGTTTGGAAATCGCAGCTCGTCGCGCCTTTGGTGAGCTGATAGGTTGTGCCGCTGATGGCGACGGTCAATTTCGTCGCATCCACCGTCGCCAGCTTTGCAGATCCGTCGGACAGCTTGATCAGGCGGTGATCGCCGCTCTTCAGCGAGGTGCAATCGGCGTTCGCAGGCGCCAGAATGGTGCCGAGGGTCGAGGCGGCGGCAGTGGTGCTGCCCGTGCTGTTGGCAATGGCGGCGCTCAATTCACTCAGGCTGGTATTTGCGCTCGCAATGGTTGATTGCAGGGTATCCAGAATCGCGTCATAGCCCTGATGGCTCCCCGCAGCGATCGCGCCTGCGATAAAGTCGCCGACGCTGGAAGGATCGAATCCGGCCTTCTTGAGTACGGAGACCAAGGCCGATTGGGCGCTGCTGACCGCGGTCGCGCTCACAGCCGTCGTCGGGCCGAACGCTGCCACAAACTGAGCCGGGTTTTGCCCGCCCAACTGGGCAACCAGCAGTTCGGTGAGCGGCGTGATATGCGCGGTCGCGTTGCTGCTGCCCGACCCGGCGCCTGGCACCACTGAATGCAGGATGATCTTGCTGTCGCTGCTGGTGGCGGTCAGCACGCAGGGCAGGACTGCGCCCTTGACTGCGACCGAATAGCTGCCGTCCGTGGCCGTCGTTGTAGCTCCGGAACCTGACGCGCAGGTCATGTTGACTGCGGCACCGGACAACGGCAAACCAGTGGCGACCACACCGCTGACGGTCTGCGCCGCCGGCGTTTGCGTGGCCGTTCCGCCCGACGTGGATGCGGAATCCCCGCCGCCGCCGCAGGCGGCCAACGAAAGCGCTACAAAGCTGATCGCTAAAGGCTTGAGCTTCATTTTTTTCCTCCCTGACCCGTTCTAGTTAGTGGCCCGGATTTTCCGGAAGCCCATCTCGCCGGTCATCATTCAGATGGATGAAATTCAGGGATTTTCGCGGTGCCCCCCGCAGAAAAGCTGTGATAAATTGGCAAAAAGAGATGGTTCTGGCATGGCCCGTGAAGTTTTAGGCCGAATACACCACAATTAAATTGCACTGCTTTTTGGGGAGAAAGCAATTGCTCGGAGACCAGCTTATCGGGGACCTCTATGAGGCCGCGCTGCACCACGACAGCTTTCTTGAGGTGTTCCACCAGGTCACCGAGACTCTGGGTGCCAATTTATTCCACATGTTCAGTTGGGATGCGGCAAGCAACGCCCCCCATCTTTCGGTGTACTCCCCTCGAGGGGAGTTGGATGACGTCATTGCCCGCTACGACCAATACTATGGCGCGCTCGATCCTCGCCGCGGCTTTGTCGAGAAGGCGGCTATCGGCCAGTTCGTCTGTTGCCAGGATCATCTCACCGATCGGGATGTCGAGCGCAGCGAATTCTTCCAGGACTATCAGATCCCGTCGGGTATTCGTTATCTGATGGGCGTTCGCCTGGCTCGCCCAGGCAGCGATGACATCCTGCTCGGCCTGCTGCGGGCATATGGCAGAACGCCGTACTCGCAGAAGGAACGCAACGCCGCAGCGGGCATGACCGGGCATCTACAGCGCTCCATTAATCTCTGGCAGGATGCAAGAATCCTGCACCGCGATGCCGCGCTCGGTGCCGAACTGATGGAGGAACTGGGGCTTGCCGTATTGGCCCTGGACAGAAACTCGCGTGTCGTCTCTGTCAATCAGGCCGCCGAATCCATGTTGCGTGCGACCGCCTGCCTAAGGCTGGCGCACGGTCGCCTGACTGCGGTGGTCTCGGCGGAGAATGATTACCTTCAGGCGGCCATTGCATGCGTAGCAAAGACAAGAAAAGGCGAAAGCTTAGCCTTGCAAGGCGCATTGGACACCCCGCACGAGATTTTTCTCAGCATCACCTCCCTTCCCGCACAAACGCTGCGCGCAGCGTTTGGCGATGCCACCATCATGATTACCGCTAGACGGCGGCGGTGCGCAGGCGCGCTGGTTGTGGCGCAACAGTTGCGGCAGGCTTTTGGCTTGTCCAAGGCGGAAGCTGCGGTGGCAGAGGCGCTCGTCCGGGGCGAGACGCCCGACGAATGCGCGGCCAGCATCGGTGTTTCACTTGCCACGATCCGCACGCAGCTGAGAGCGATCTACGAGAAGACGCACACCCGAACCCAGGCTGAGGCAGTCAGTGCGATGCTGTGGGTACTTCCACGACGTACTCCTTCTGACTAACGGCCGCAGTTCAGTGGCCTTTGAGTACTCCGCCGAATCCCGCATCAAGGCGCTTCGCCCGCCGTTCGATACTGGCTGGGGGTGACACCCGCCCGCTTGCGCATCAGGCGCCTGAGCGCCGTGGCATCCTCATAACCCACCTGCTCGGCCACTTGCTCGACGGACATCCGGCTCGATTCGATCAGCATGCGGGCGCGATTGAGCCGCACACTCTGCACCAGCGCCAAGGTGCTTTTGCCCGTGGCCTCACGGACATGGCGCGACAACGTTCTCTGGGACATGGCGAACTCGTCCGCCAACGCCTGGACGCTGGGTGGATGCGGCAACGCGGATTCGATCCGTGCCACCAGGCGGCCGACCAGCGCGTTGCCATTGGACAGCATGGCCGGTACGACAAAGCGGGCTTGTGCTTGCCGGCCGTCGATCAGCAGAACCCGGCTCACCGCGTCGGCAAGGGCAACGCCAAACCGGCGGCGCAACAGGTGAAGCATCAGATCGGTCTGTGCAAACGCGGCGCCGGCCGTGCTTACGTGATCATCCGCGCAGACCATGCGGTCGGCATCGACGATGCAGCGCGGCTCCAGGCGCTGCAACTCGGCCGCCAGCCACCAGGACGTCGTGACCCGGCGCTGCGCCAGCAGGCCCGCGGCCTGAAGCAAGAACACTGCGGAGCAAGATGCCGCGACATGGCCGCCGGACGCGGCATGCGTGGCAACAGCCCGGGCCGCCTGCCGCGCATCCTCGTGCGCCAGGCGGGCCGCGATGGCATTGGCATCGTCGATGCCCAGCCCCGGCACGACCCAGGTCGTCGCCTGCTTCGCCTCCGTACGCAGCCGCCCTGGCAAGGCTGCGGCTTCGATATGCATGCCGCCGCTCAACGGCACCGAACGGCCCGATGTCGAGACAACACGCCAGGTAGGCCGGGGCAGATGCATGCGCGGCGCGAGCAGCGACGCCGCGCGCAGGATATCGATCGTCGCGGCCACGCTGGTTGAATAGGCGCCGGACAGCGCCAGGACCGTGAAATCCTTCATTGGCTGAAAACGCATTAAACATGTCTAAATTGACACTCGAAGTCTAACGGATCGAAGCGTCTAATGCACCTACCCCAATGACAACTACGCTTCGATGCCCAATATCCTCATCAACATTCCCAAAGGAGCGTTTGCCGGCCCTGCCCGCGCGGATCTCGCCCGTCGCATCAGCGACGCCACCGGCTACGCGCACCTGCGGCATCTGGTGGATGCGGCCTGACTATCCAGCGCACGGGAGACGATGCAATGGTGAACCGCAGCATGAATGAGGATGATCGCCTCGAGGATTTCACACGCCGCACGATCACGATCGACGGCGTCGCCAAGGTAGTCCATATGGCGGGCTCGGGGCCGGCCGTGATCGTCATGACGGAGATGCCGGGCATCAGCCCGCAAGTCGCACGCTTTGCCCGGTGGGTTCGCGATGTGGGCATGACCGTCTACCTGCCGTCGCTCTTCGGCCGCGACGGGGCCGTGCCGGATGCCGAGGCAGGCGCGGCGGTGTTTCGGCGCGCCTGCGTCAGCGCTGAGTTCCGCGCATTCGCGGCCAATCAGTCAAGCCCGGTGACGCAGTGGCTGAGGGCGCTGGCGAGGCTGGCGCACAAGGAGCGCGGTGGCCCCGGCGTTGGCGCCATCGGCATGTGTTTCACCGGCAACTTCGCCCTGTCGATGATGCTTGAGCCCGCGATGCTGGCACCAGTGATCTGCCAACCCTCGCTGCCATTGGACGATCCGGTTGGCATCGAGATGGCGCCTGGCGATCTCGCCGTGGTGCGCGAGCGGCTCAAGCGGGAAGATCTCACCGTGCTGGCCTATCGCTTCGAGGGCGATCGGTTTTGCAGGGCCGAGCGCTTCGCGGCCTATGCCGAGGCGCTGGGCGACCGATTCGTAGGACGCGCGCTGCCGGACAGTGCGGCCAACCCCGATGTCCCGCCCTTCTTTGCCCAGCACGTGGCCTGCCCCCACAGCGTCGTCACCGCCCACCTGATTGACCAAGCGGGCGAGCCGACAGCGGCCGCCCGCGACGAAATCCTGTCGTTTTTTGTGCGGCGCCTGCGCTGCGCGGAGGAAGACGAGAAGGGCTAAGGCCCTCCAGCCTTCAAACCGGCAAGCCTTTCGCCCTCAACACCGCGTCAAAGCGTTCCTGGTCCGTGGTGCCGGTGCGGTTGCCCTCACGGATCGTGGCCTCTTTCTCCAGGTGCGCGCGCGTTTTGCGCAGCACGTCCGCCACTTCGGCAGCCGGCACCGCGATCACGCCATCGGCATCTCCCACCACCAGGTCGCCCGGCATCACCACCAGCCCGGCGCAGGAAACGGGCACGTTGATCTCGCCCGGGCCGTCCTTGCTCGGGCCGCGATGCGTGTGCCCCCGGGCGAAGATCGGCATGCCCTCCTGCGCCCATTCGCACAGGTCGCGCACCGCGCCGTCGATCACCAGGCCGCCAAGCTTGCGGGCGATGCAGGTGGTACGCATCAGGCCGCCTACCAAGGCCTGCGTCACATCGCCGCCGCCATCGATCACCAGCACGTCGCCGGCTTCGACCATCATCAGGGCCTTGTGGATCATCAGGTTGTCGCCGGGCCGCACGCGCACGGTCAGCGCCGGGCCGCACAGCACGGTATCCAGCCGGGCGTGGTACTGGCGCAGGCCAATGGCGCCCACGTTACGGCTCATGGCATCGCCGATGGCGGCCACCGGCATCTCGCGCATGGCGGCAACGAGGTCGGCGGCCGGGCCCGCCACGCGTGGGTTGATGCGATAGCCAGCCGGCCACTGCAGTTGCCGGGAATCGTTACTCATGGCGAAACTCCGAATCGGGTGTAGCCAGCGCCGGGCTCGGCGCTGGCGGGTAGGTTGTCAGCGCAATGCCTCGCACGCCAGGCTCAGCCGCCGCAGGCCCTCCTGCAGCAGCGCAACAGACGTGGCAAAGGATATGCGGAAGAACGGCGACACGCCATAGGCACCGCCCTGTAGCACGGCCAGGTTCTGCGCCTCCAGCAGGTAGAGCACGAAATCGGCATCGGTCTCGATCCGCTTGCCTTCCGGCGTCAGCTTGCCGATCAGGGCTGCGCAGGAAGGATACACATAGAATGCGCCTTCCGGCGAGTGGCACTGGATGCCCGGGATGCGGTTGAGCTGCGCCACCACCATGTCGCGTCGCGCCTGGAAAATGCGCGTGCGTTCGGCGATGAAGTCCTGCGGGCCGCTCAGGGCTTCCAGCGCGGCGGCCTGGCTGATGGACGATGGGTTGGACGTGCTCTGCGACTGCAACTTGACCATGGCCTTGACCAGCGCCGCCGGCGCGCCGCCGTAGCCGATGCGCCAGCCTGTCATGGCGTAGGCCTTGGACACGCCGTTGATCGTGAGCGTGCGCGCCTTCAGCGCCGGCTCCACCTGCGCGATGGTGCAGAATTCGCGGTCGTCATAGAGGATGTGCTCGTAGATATCGTCCGTCATCACCCACACCTGCGGGTGGCGCAGCAGCACCTCGGCCAGCGCCTTGAGTTCCGCGCGGGAATACGCCGCGCCGCTCGGGTTATTGGGAGCATTGAGCACCAGCCAGCGCGTGCGCGGCGTGATGGCGCGCTCCAGGTCTTGCGGGCGCAGCTTGAAACCATTCTCCGGCGGGCAGTCCACGAAGACCGGCGTGCCGTCGGCCAGCAGCACGATGTCGGGGTAGGACACCCAGTAGGGCGCCGGCACGATGACCTCATCGCCCACGTCCACCGTGCACATCAGCGCGTTGAAGATGATCTGCTTGCCCCCGGTGCCGACGATGATCTCGCTGGCCGCGTAGTCCAGGCCGTTGTCGCGGCGGAACTTGTCGGCAATCGCCGCCTTGAGTTCCGGCGTGCCGCCGACGTCGGTGTACTTGGTCTTGGATGCCGACATGGCGCGGGTGGCGGCCTCGCAGACGTGCTGCGGCGTGTCGAAATCCGGTTCGCCGGAAGTGAGGCCGACGATGTCCCGGCCGCTGGCGCGAAGCTCACGCGCGCGTTGCCCTGCCATCGAGCTGGGCGATGGCTTGATCCGCTTGAGGCGGGCTGCGATGATTGTCATGGTTTGGGCGCTGTCTTGGGTAGCGTGAATGGATAAGGTCAGGCGAGCTTGCGATGCTCGCGCAGGTAGGCAACAAGCCCGCCTGCCGCGCGGATGGCCAGCACGATGTCCGGCACGGGTTCGCAGCGAATGCGGCGCGCGGGCGCGCCGCAGGCGTGGCCCACCGTCAGCTCGGCGCTGGCGCCGTCCAGGCACAGGGTCAGCGCGTTGCCTTCGGCAATGCCGGCGGTATCGGCGGTGACCAGCAGCAGGCCGTTGTTGATGGCATTGCGCCAGTAGGTGCGCGAGAAGCTGCGGGCCACCACTACGCGGATCCCGGCGGCGAGCACCACCGTGACCGCCACCTCCATCGCCGAGCCGCAGCCGAAGTTGTGCCCGGCCACCAGGATGTCGCCATCCGCCACGCTGGCGGCAAAGGCGGGATCCACGTCCTCCAGCAGGTAACGGCGCAGCACCTGCGGGTCCAGGCTGTCCTTCTTGCGGCTGGAGGCGATCAGGTAATCGGTATTGATGTCATCGCCTAGCAGGCGGGCGCGGCCGTGGATGACGGACGCGGCGCCGGCTGCGGCGTTGGATGCGGTCTGCTGCAATGTCATTGCGCCACCTCGCGCGGATCGACCAGGTGGCCGGTGACGGCGGCGCTGGCGCAGGCGCGCGGCGACGCCAGGAAAATCTCCGACGCTCGATTGCCCATGCGGCCCTTGAAATTACGGTTGGCGGTGGAGATCACGCGCATGCCGTCGGCGGGAATGCTGCCGCAGGTGCCGCAGCAGGCGCCGCAGCCAGGCGGCTGGATCTCCGCCCCGAACGCCGCGAACTCCGCCAGCAGGCCGTCGCTCTCCAGCTCCGCGCGGACCGCTTCCGATGCGGGCGTCACCACCAGCCGCACGCCAGGCGCCACGCCACCGCCCGCGCGCAGTACGTCCAGCGCTTCGCGGTAGTCCTTGCTGCGCCCGCCGGTGCAGGTGCCGAGGTAGACCATGCCAATCTTCAAGGCCGGCGCCTGCGCCAGATCGAGCACATCGTCCACGCGATGCGGCAACGCCACCTGCGGCGTGACGGCTGACAGGTCGAAGTCGAGCGTATCGACATAGGTCGCGTCATCATCCGCCGCCACCGGCACATAAGCCTGCGCAGTGCGCCCGGCGAGATAGGCCGCCGTGCAACCGTCGAAGGGAAACAGGCCCGCCTTGGCGCCCATCTCCACCGACATATTGGCCAGCACGATGCGGTCGTCCATATCGAGCGCGGCAAGACCGGGCCCGCCGAACTCCAGCGCAAGGTAGCTCGCGCCGCCCGCGCCGATGCGACGCGCCATGGCCAGCGCCAGGTCCTTGGCCGACGCGTACGCCGGCAAGGCGCCTTGCAGCCGGATACGCAGCGAGCCGGGCACCTTGAGCCAAAGCTGGTTGCACTGCAGGACGCCGGCCAGGTCGGATGAGCCGATGCCCGTTCCGAACGCGTTGAGCGCGCCGTAGCTCACCGCATGCGAGTCGGCCCCCACACGAGCTGGCCGGGCAGCGCCCGGCCGCGCTCCAGCATGAGCTGGTGGCCGATGCCCTCGCCCACCTCGAACACCCCGACGCCATGCGCCAGGGCGTAGTCCCGCGCGACGTCCTGCAGGGCCAACGCGCGCGCGCCGGAGCTTGGGCCGTAGTGATCCAGCGCAAAGACCACGCGTTCGGCCGAGCCGGTCCCGGCAAGGCCTCGCCCTGCGGCTGCATCTGCCGCAGGTAGTCGAGCGCCATGGGGATCGAGCCATCCGTGCCCATGGTGGCATCCGGCTCGCAGATCGCCAGGTCGCCGGCGCGCAGGTCGCGGCCGGCGGCGCGGGAGAGCAGCTTCTCCGCCAGGGTCCTGCCAGTGCGCGGCGTATCCGATGTCTTCATCGCCTTCATCGCCTTCATCGCCTTCATCGCCATCAGCGGATCAATTCAGCTTGAGGTTGGCGCTCTTGACGACCTTCCCCCATTTTTCATGTTCGGATTGAATCTGGCGGGCGAAGACTTCGGGCGAGCCGCCAACGGGCTCCACGCCAAGCTGCACCAGCTTGTCCCTGACCTCCTCGGTGGCGAGGATGTGATCGATCGCACGGTTGAGCTTGAGCACGATCGCGCGCGGCGTACCGGCAGGGGCCACCACGCCGCTCCATGACAGCGACTCGTAGCCCTTCAGCCCTGCCTCATCCACGGTCGGCACATTGGGCAGGCCAGGAAGGCGCTTGCGACTGGTCACCGCCAGCGCGCGCAGCTTGCCCTGCTGCACAAAGCCGATGGAGGAAGGCGCGTTATCGAACAGCATCGTCACCTGCCCGCCGAGCAGGTCAGTCAGCGCGGAGGCGCTGCCCTTGTAGGGCACATGCAGGATGTCAACGCCAGACATGGACTTGAACAGCTCGCCCGACAAATGCGTGGAGCTGCCCGGCCCCGACGAGGCAAAGCTGAGCGAGCCCGGCTTGCTCTTGGCCAGCGCCACCAGTTCCGGCACGGTGGTCACCGGCAGGCTCGGCGACACCACCAGGATGTTCGCGTTTTGCGTGACGTAGCTCACCGGCACGAAATCCTTGGCCACGTTGTAGCCCATGCGGCTGTACAGATGGTCGTTGATCGACAGCACGCCGGTAGCGCCCATCAGCAGCGTGTAGCCATCGGCCGGGGACTTGGCCACCAGTTCCGCGCCGATATTGCCGCTGGCGCCGGTCATCCAGCAGCTGGAAGAAGCGGTAGACCTGAAGATGTTCGACCGCACCACCCGGCGCGTGGCCCTGACCGAACACGCCGAGCGCTTCCGGGCCGAGGCGGAGAAAGTCGTCAACGGCTTCGACAGTTCGGTCTACGACCTGATGGCGCTGTCCCAGGGCAGCCGCGGGCATATCCGCATCGTCGCCGCCGCCTCGGTCATCAACCACTTCCTGGTCCGCGCCATCCCCAGGTTCCGCGAGAGCTATCCCGGCATCACCATCTCCCTGCGCAACCCCGTCGCCCGGCAAGCCGAGCGGCTGGTGCTGGAAGGCGAAGTGGATTTCGCCATCGACAGCAAATACCAGGGCCATGAAGGCCTCGACTACACGCCACTGGTCGCCGACTGCTACGGCGTGGTCTGCCACCGCGACCTGCCGCTGGCGCAACTGGAGCGCCCCGTGTGCTGGGCCGACCTGACGCCCGAACAATATGTCGGCTTCAGCGCGGACACCGGCATCGGCCACTTCCTGCGCAGCCACGCCGGCAACTGGCCCGTGCTCGGCGGCCAGCACGATGAAGTGGAAAGCACCAGTTCGCTGTTCGCCATGCTCAGCATGGGCAAGCAATACTCGGTGCTGCCGGCGCTGGCGAACAAGGGACGCGAGTATCCCGACCTGGTCTTCAGGGAATTGCACGAGCCGCTTTTGTCGCGGGAGATTTGCGTGATCACGCGGCCGTTGCGGTCGCTGTCACCGAGTGCGCAGCGGCTGCTGGGGATCTTGCTGGAGCAGATTCGGGGACAGGCCATGCCGGCAGGGGTGTCGGTGCAAGCAACATAGCAACGTCCCAGGCCCCCGGTTGAATGCCTCGTTGACAACCCTCGAGAGCGCAATGCCGTTCAGGATTGACTGAACGGCATAGCGTGAGACGCGCTCGATGCGGACCTCGCCCGCATCGAAGCCGCCGGCGGCACCGCCTCCGGCCACGTCGTCGACATGGCCGAGCGCGAATCGGTGGCGGCGTTCTTCGCCAGGCTTCCCCGCCTCGACTAACTCTTCGCACCCGGCGCCACCTACCAGGTCGCGTCCATCCACAGCGATGACCACGACGCGGTGCAAGCGGCGCCGCGCGGCGCGTCGTCGTCCTTCCCCGAATTCGCATACCATGCCGGAGTGCGCCGCGGGCCCGCCGCTCAGGATCGACGGCAGCGACGCTTAAAAGGAGAGGCAAGATGGACTATGTAAGGTTTGGCTCGACGGGGCTGACAGTCTCCCGGCTGTGCCTGGGCTGCATGACCTACGGCGTGCCCGAGCGCGGCAACCACCCCTGGACGCTTGGCGAAGAAGCCAGCCGCCCGCTGATCCGGCAGGCGATCGAGGCTGGCATCAATTTCTTCGATACCGCCAACGTGTATTCCGACGGCACCTCCGAGGAATTCGTCGGGCGCGCGCTGAAGGACTTCTCCAGCCGCGACGACGTGGTGATCGCCACCAAGGTGCATGGCCGCATGCGCCCCGGCCCCAATGGGGCCGGCCTGTCGCGCCGCGCCATCCTGGCCGAGATCGACAACAGCCTGCGCCGCCTCGGCACCGACCACGTCGACTTGTACCAGATCCACCGCTGGGATCCGCATACGCCCATCGAGGAAACCCTCGAAGCGCTCCACGACGTGGTCAAGGCGGGCAAGGCACGCTACATCGGCGCATCCTCGATGTATGCCTGGCAGTTCTCCAAGGCCATCCACACCTCGCGCCTGCACGGCTGGACGCAGTTCGCCAGCATGCAGGACCATGTGAACCTGCTCAACCGCGAAGAAGAGCGCGAGATGCTGCCGCTATGCGCCGCCGAGGGCATCGCGGTAATGCCGTGGAGCCCGCTGGCGCGCGGGCGCCTGACCCGGCCTTGGCATGCCGGCAGCGCCCGCGAGGAAAGCGACACATTTGGCAAGACGCTGTACCGCAATACCGAGGAGTCGGACCGCAAGGTGGTGGAGCAGGTGCACGCCATTGCGCAGGCGCGCGGCGTGCCGGCTGCCCAGGTGGCGCTGGCGTGGTTGTCGCAGAAGCGCGAGATCACCTCGCCGATCATTGGCGCGTCCAAGCCGCACCATATCGAGGACGCCGTGGCAGCACTCTCGCTCGGCCTCACGCTTGAGGAAATCGCCGCGCTGGAGGCGCCCTACGTGCCGCACGCGCCCGTGGGCTTCTGAAGCGGCAATGGCAACGACGGCCCCGGTGAACGACCGGCGGCCGGTCATTCGCCGGAGGGCTGCAAGGCCCCCGCGCCCGGGTCGCGCGTGAGCAGCCGCAAACCGCTGGCAATGCTGGCCACGCCCGCGAAGCCCGCACCAATTGCCAGCGCCAGCGTGGGGCCGTGGCGGCCCGCAATGCCGAAGCTGAGCGCGACCAGCGCCGCGCCGGTCGCCTGGCCAAGCAGGCGCGCGGTGGCAATCACACCGCTGGCGCCGCCGGCGCGCTCACGTGGCGCGCTCGACATCAGCGCCTTGAGGTTGGGCGACTGGAAAAAACCGAAGCCCGCGCCGCAGATGGCCATGCGGATGCCGATATCCAGCGCGCTGGGATGCGCCGGCAGCAGCGCCAGCGACGCCATGCCCATGCACATCACCGCCAGCCCCGCGCCGCCAAGCAAGCCCGGCGGATAGCGGTCCGACAGCCGCCCGGCCAGCGGTGCCATCAGCGCCACCACGGCCGACCACGGCGTCATCAGGAAGCCCGTCTCGATCGGGCTGCGCCCCAGCACGCTCTCGAAGTAGAACGGCAGCGACACAAAGGCCAGCCCCTGCGCGGCGAAGGAGCAGATCGCGGTCATGGTCGACAGCGCGAACATGGGCCGCTTGAGCAAATAGCATCGGCGCGGGATGGCCGCGCTCGCGGCGCAGCAGCAGCACGAACGCCACCAGGAACAAGGCCGCCGCCGCCAGCGACTGCGCCAGCGGCGCGCGTTGGGCCCCTCCCCAGCGCGAAGATCAGCGAAGCGAACATCACCACGTTCAGCCCCGCCGCGACGCGGTCAAAGCGATGCGCGCCACGCACTGTCTGGGGCAGCGCGGGCCAGGCGATGTAGAGCGCCAGCAGGCCGATCGGCAGGTTCACCGCGAACAGCCACGGCCACGGCCCCAGCGACAGGATGATCGAGGCCACCGTAGGCCCGACGGCAAACGACACGCCAACCACCAGCGCGTTGAGCCCGACGCCGCGCCCAAGCCGGTGCGGCGGAAAGATCGCGCTGATCAGCGCCGCGTTCACGCTCATGATGGCGCTCGCGCCCACGCCCTGCAGCAGCCGGGCGGCGACCAGCGTGGGCAGCGACCAGGAGAGTGCGCAGACCACCGACGCGACAATGAACAACATCAACCCGCCGAGATACACGCGCCGGTGCCCGACGATGCCGCCCAGCGCCGCGAACGGCAGCAGCGTGGCCACCATGGCAAGCTGGTAGGCATTGATGACCCAGACGGATGCCGCCGGGGTGGCGTGCAGCGAGGCCGCGATGTTGGGCAGTGCGGTGTTGGCGATCGCCGTATCGAGCGTAGCGAGTGAGACCGCCACCAGGATCGCGGCCATGCCGCGGCGCTCCAGCGCCGTCATGGGCGCGTCCGCCGCGCGAGGGTGGAGATTGGGTTCTGCTGTGTTCGACACTGTCTTTGCCGGTTACCGCCGCGCCCGGGCCGCGGCGCGCGATGCGCCTGCGCCCTGCGCGATTGTCTGATACATGCGCCCTGACCCGCCCTCTCGATGCGAGCGGGACCATGGCAAGCCGACACGATACGGGAAAACGCGAATACCTGCAGGCGGCGGTGGCGCCCGCGGATAGGCAAATCACGGCTAGAACGGTGCCTGGAGATGCACCGGCACTACGCTGCCGACCACACCGCCAGTTCGTAGCCATCCGGGTCCCGGAAGTGAAAACGCCGCCCGCCCGGGAACGAGAAAACCGCCCGGACCACGGTGCCGCCGGCTGCCTCCACGCCCCGCTGCGCCTGTGCCAGGTCATCCGCATACAGGATCACGAGCGGCCCGCCAGGGCGGATCGCTTCGCCCGTGGTGAAGCCACCGGTCAGCCGGCCATCGCTGAACTCGCAGTAAGCGGGGCCATAATCGGTGAAGGTCCAGCCGAAGGCGGCGCCATAAAATGCCTTGCTACGCGCGATGTCGCTGACGTTGAACTCGATGTTGTCGATCTGCCGGTCCTGGCCTCTGGTGCCCATGGCGAACTCCCTGGTGATGGATGAGAAACCGCATTTTCACCCGGATGCCGCGGCAAAGCTTGAACAGAAGGGCCACTCAATCCCCTGGCGCGCGCGACTGGCGCAGCAGGGCCAGCTGGCAAGGCGCTGGTCCGCACGCACTGGAAATGCGGCCGGAGCTCAGGCCGGGGCTGGGTTTCGCCGTAGCGCCCGACGGTGCCGGCGAGCGCGGGAGCGTCCAGCGCATTCCGCGAATCTGGCTGTTGCATTACTCTGTAGGTAGGTTCCCGAAGACGTTTTCGACGCTCGGGCATCGCGCCGGGATTGGCATCGCCCGATCCGCCCAAGGAGAAACGCATGAAAATTGGTTTGGTTTCGGACCTGCACCTTTCGGTCTATCCGATGGACTTTCCGACTCCCGATGTCGACGTGATGATACTGGCCGGCGACATCTGGCGCCCGCGGGAAGCCATGGCATGGGCCGCGGGCGCCAGCCTGCCAACCCTGTACGTGGCAGGCAACCACGAGTTCTACGGCAGCGACCTGGCCACCACCATGGACGCCCTGCGCGCCGGCGCGGCCGGCACGCGGGTGCAAGTGCTGGAGCGCTCGGAATGGCATTACCGCGGCGTGCGCTTCCTCGGTTGCACGCTGTGGTCCGACTACCGCTTGTTCTCCTCCCCGCAGCAGCGCGAAGACGGCCTGCGAGATGCCCAGTTGCTGATGCGCGACTTCTCCCGCATCCGCGTTGCACCGGATTTCGAGGAGCGCTTCACGCCCGCCACGTCGCAGGCGCTGTTCGCGGATTCGGTAGCCTGGCTGGCCGAGCGGTTCCACGCGCCCCACGACGGCCAGACCGTCGTCATCACGCACTTCGCGCCGTCACCGCTGAGCATCAGCCCCAAGTTCGCCGGCTCGCACCTGAACGCCAGCTTCGTCTCCGACCTGCGCCAGGAAATCTCGGCATGGCAGCCCGCCCTCTGGGTGCATGGCCACACCCATGACAGCTTCGACTATCAACTGGGCGCCACCCGCGTGGTGTGCAACCCGCGCGGCTACGCACGTGAAGGCAAGCTCGAAAACCCGCGCTTCAACCCTAACCTTGTCATCGAACTGTAATACCACGCCGGCCGGGGCCGCACCGAAGTTCGTGGCGCGAACACCGGCGTGATGCGCACCGGACAAGCTACCTGGGATTTTCCCTTGGTTTGAGATGCCCAACGCACTGTCAGACCTTTCGGCCCGCAGGGGCACTACGCCACGGCGGAAGTTGTCTGCTAATGTCTGCTCCGCAGGAAATCAAGGCAGGCGACGCCCGCCGCATCTCCTGCGCCGCCCGGGCCGGTCAAGCACCGGCCCCCTGGTCTGGCGGCAAGCTCGAAAGACAGGAGACAAAACAATGCAGCCTAAGGCTCTCGAACCGACGGAATCCGTAGTTCTTGCCTTGCTGGACAGCGTACGCGAATGGCAGCGCGTACTCGACCAGACGCTTTCCGACGCTGGTCTCGACTACCCGAAATGGATCTTGCTGCGCGCTATCCGCCAGCAGGAATTCGTTCGCCATGAGCCCTACCTGGGTCCGATGCTGATTTCCGCGACGCAGTCGGAGAGCCTGCTGGACACCTTGCACGCCGGCGACTGGATCGCATACGATCCTGCCGGCCAGCCATTCATTCCGGTCGAAGCCGAACCTCGGGTAGACCGTGTCTGGAAAGGGTTGAAGGCACTCCACTCCGTCTCGGTGGCCCCCTTCAGCGCTGAGGAACGCAGCGCGCTTACCGCCTCGCTCAGGCGCATGAAGGACACGTTGCGCGACCACAGCTTGCGGCTCGGGCGCCAGGCGGAACGCCGGGTCGAACCGACGCACGAAGGCGCCACCGCAAGCTCGCCCTCTCTCGCTTCCCCCCACCAAACAACGGCGACGCTTCGATGCGCTCAAGCATGCCGCGTGCCGCGCGGGTCGGTGGCCGGTTAGCCCTGACGATCAGGCGCGGCTGCGCAGCCTCGAAGATGGGGTTGGTGGTGCGCAGCGCCACCAACTCGCCCCTGGCGACTTCCTTCACCACGGAGTTCGAGGAGGTGAAGGTCAGGCCAAGGCGACACTCGACATAGCGCTTGAGCGTGAGGATGGAATTGGCGACGAAGCTGGGCGTGAGAACGATGTTCTCGGAGAGCTCGGCCATCTGGATCGGCTCTGTCACGTTGACGTAGCTGACGTAGCGGTCGCGTAAGCTGACGCGATGACGAGAACGAAATCGCTCTATCACGGCCACCAGTTCCCGGCGGCGGTCATTAGCCAAGCGGTGCGCTGATATTTTCGCTTCAACCTGAGCCTGCGCGACATCGAGGAACTGCTGTTTGAGCGCGCCGTGGTCGTGACCTACGAGACCATTCGCCACTGGTGTCACAAGTTTGGCGCCGGCTATGAAAGCACGGTACCCACCGAAATCGCAGACAGTGCCTGCGATTTCCGAACGCTGGGCAATTTCGCAGACGCTGTCAGCGAAATCCGCTCAGGGGGCCACGCCAGGTAAAAGGAACGCATCTGCTCCAAGTTGCGCTCGGAAAATCCTCGCCCGAATCGGGTGGACAAGTCGGCAGACAGCCGCTCGAAGTACCTTTCCCGCTATCGCCTCCACGGCACCTGGGACCGCCTTCCGCGGCCCCTCCCTCCTCGGCCCCTCCTGGCCGCGCCATTGCCCGCTTTGCACGCCATTCATCCGTCAAGAAAACCCCCACAGCGCGAGAGCGTCACTTCGCGGCACTTGAGAATTTAAATACTAATCATTATCATTTGCTTTTAGGAATTTTCGGAACCTGTCATGCAAGTGCTCGCCGCGCTGCTGGGACTGGGCGGCGCGGGGTGCCTCTATCTCGCGTCACCCAACCAGCGCCTACTGCCATCCGTTGCAACCACACAAGCGCCCGGCCGCGGCACGCGTCTGTGCTGTGCTGCGACGCTTGCTGTCGCCATCTCCGGGTGGGCCTGGAGCACGACGCAAGGCTGGCCCTCGGCCATCGCGGCCACGCTTGCCACCGTTGGCACCGGTCTGTCGCTGTGGCCATTCATGGGTGCGTGGCTCGATGCCCGACGCCAGCGCCGCGCGAAGGCCTCCCGATGAGGGCGGCCACATCGCGCGTGCCGCGAAAACCTCAGTCGGGCATGGGCACCAAATGGCTGGCCGGCTCGCTGCTCGGCTTTCCGCTGGCCGTGGCGCTGTGCGCGCTGGCCGTGATAGGGCTGCCAGGCGGCTGGCAGAGCGGCGCCGTCGGCGCGTTGCTTGCCTGCTTGCCACTGTGGGTAGCGATCATCAGCGCCGCGCTGCTCTTTCGCAGCAGCCGCGCGGCCTGGTTCTGGCTGGCCGTCGCCAACGTAGCGGCATACGCAGCGCTCTGGGCCTGGCGCCTGCTGGCGGCGGGCACGGCATGAAACGGCACACCGGGAACTACGCATGAAAGCCGCCATGCTGCGCCTTTACCGGACGCTTCACACCTGGGTCGGCCTGATGGCTGGCTGAGCCTTGTTCATCGCCTTCTTCGCGGGCGCCATCACGGTTTTCCACGAGGAACTGCACACCTGGCAGTCGCCGCACCGCTCAGTAGCCGACCGGCCCCTCTCGCAGGAAGCCGATCCCGCCGCGCTGGACCGCTTCATGACCGCGCTGGTTACGGCCCACCCCAAAAGCGCCGACAGCGCCTACGTGACGCTGCCGACCGTGCATGAGCCCGAATTCACAGCGTACTGGCAGGACAAGGACGGCACGTGGATGACCAGCAGTTCCACCAAGCTCGGAGCCGGCCGGAATTCGCCGGAGGACACCGCGCTCGACGCCATCCAGGGCGAACTGGCCGCGTTCCTCAACAGCCTGCACTACTCACTGGGGGTGCCGGTGGCCGGCAACTACTTCATGGGCGTCATCTCCGTGCTCTACGGCCTGGCGCTGGTGTCCGGCGTGCTGCTGCACTTGCCGCGCCTGAAGGCGGACCTGTTCGCGGTGCGGCACGGCCGCAACCTCAAGCGGTTCTGGATGGACGCCCACAACGTGGTGGGCCTGTTCAGCCTGCCGTTCCACCTGGTCTTCGCCATCACCGGCGCGTTGCTGTGCCTGGCGATGGTACTGGTCATGGTATTCAACGTGCTCGCGTTTGATGGCAAGCTGTTCGAGGCGCTGCCGCGCCTGACCACCGCCTCGCCGGAACTGAAGGCCGCGGGCCAGCCGGCGCAGATGCTGCCGGCGGCCACGCTGATGTCGGCGGCACGCGCGAGCGCTGGCGAGCGTTTCACCCCCCTGTCAATCCGCTACCAGCACTACGGCGACGCCAACGCACTGGTCGAGATCCGCGGCGACACCACGCGCGCGCTCGGCAACTACGGCTCGGTCTCGGTCCATGCCGCCGCCGCCCGGGCCGACAGCGGCAACGTGCTGGCCGACCAGACTCCGCAGGGGCGCGACGCCAACCACGCCATCTACAGCGCGATTTACGCGCTACATTTCGGCACCTATGGCGACCTGGCGGTGCGCCTGGTCTACCTGCTGGCCGGCCTGGCCGGCGCATTCCTGTTCTATTCCGGCAACGTGCTGTGGATCGAGTCGCGCCGCAAGACGCACCAGCAAGCGCAGCCGCGCGTGCACCGGCTGCTGGCGCAGGCAACCGTGGGCGTGTGCATAGGCTGCTGCATCGGCGTGGCCGCTGCGTTCTGCGGCGCGCTGATCTGGCCTGAGCACACAGCTGGCTGGCACTACTTCCCGGCGTTCTTCGCCGCCGTGGCATGGGCGCTACTGCGCCCGCCCGCGCGCGCCGCCACCGAGTTGCTGACGGTCGCCGCCATCGGCGCGCTGCTGGTGCCGGTGGTCAATGCGGCGGTCACGGGTGACTACCTGTGGACCGCAGCTCTGGCGGGCCACTGGGCCGTGGCCAGCTTCGATTTCGGTGCGCTGACGCTGGCCTGCGGCTTTGCGGCGCTGGCCCTGGTCACGTGCCGCCGGGCCCGCAATGGGCCGCGGCACTCGGTGTGGGCGCTGCCGGCACGCGGCGATCCCGCGCCCAACAAGGTACCGGCCTGAGTGGCCGAACCATCCTGAGCGCGGCTCCGGCCGCGTTCCCAAGCGATTCGTCGCACCCCTCGGGGCCTGCTGCCGCGCCGGTCCTACCTTAACGTTTCCCAGGAATCTTCTCCCATGTCCTCCCTCCGCCCTTCGCAATGGCGCGCCGCTGCACGCGCGCCTGCACTTCGTCTCTCGCCGATTGCGAGCGCCGTACTGGGCCTGACATTGGCCTTGGCCGCGCTACCGGCACTGGCCCAAGCCCAGGCCAGCGCGAGCGCTGACACTACACTGCCGACCGCCACCGTCACCGCGACGCGCAGCACGGAGCCGCCCAAGGTGGAACGCGTGAGCGGCGGGGCGCTGGGCGACCGCAAGCCGGTCGACACGCCGTTCTCGGTAGTCGGGGTCACCAGCGAGGAGCTCCAGGACCGCATGGCGCTGACCGCCAACGATGTCTTCAAGTACGACCCGTCGGTATCCATCCTTGGCGACAACACGCGCACCGAGAACTCGTACTTCGCCGTGCGCGGCATGCGCGTCGACCAGCTCAACGGCACCAAGGTCGATGGCCAGAACTTCGTCAACTGGGACACCGACATCCCGCTCGAGCCGTTCGAACAGGTGGAACTGCTGAAGGGACTTTCCGGATTCATGTACGGCTTCGGTTCGCCGGGCGGCATCATCAACTACGTGGTCAAGCGTCCAACCGACACCCCCTATCGCCAGTTCACGTTCGGCTACCAGGCCAACAACATCTGGAGCGAGAAGCTGGATCTTGGCGGGCGCTTCGGCGTGGATGACCGGTTCGGCTACCGCATCAACGCGGTCAACGAGGATGGCAATTCGGTCGACCCGAACGTCCACGTGCGGCGCCAGGTGTTCTCGCTGGCCACGGACTTTCGCATCACACCGGACCTGACGTGGTCGGCCGACGTCATGCACTGGAAGCGCAAGACCAGCGGCGCGATCTTCGGCATGTCGTTTGCCTCCGACGTGTCCGTGCCAAGCGCCAGCAAAGTGGCGCGCAACCTGGCCCAGCCGTTCTCGACCCACGAAACCGACATGACGACGGTCGGCACCGGCCTCGACTACCGCATCAACGACGCCTGGAAGGCCAGCTTCAAATACCGTTTCGTGCGTCAGAACCGCCTGAACGCGGACAGCTTCCTGTTTGTCGAGGACGCGGCGGGCAACTTCTCCGACACGCAATACAAGTGGAAGACGGCCTACTACTACCAGGCCTACGATGCCATGGTGCAAGGCAAGTTCGACACCGGCGGCATCAAGCATGAAGTGGTGGCCGGCGTCGGCTACCAGACGCAGGTGCGCGAACTGGACTCCGGCATCGGCGGCAACGGGATCTACCTGGGCCAGAACAATCTGTACAACCCCGTGCTGCTGCCCGAGCAGCCGGGCGTAGGCACTGGCTACATGCCCTACCGCGACTACAAGATCACGCAGAAGTCGCTCTACCTGAGCGACACCATCCAGTTCACCCAGCGCTTCTCGGTCCTGGCCGGCCTGCGCTACACGGACTTCGACCAGAGCAACTATGATCCCTCGGCACAGACCACGTCGCGGTACAAGGCCAGCCCGGTCTCGCCAACCGTGGCGCTGATGTACAAGACGGATGACTTCTCTACCGTGTACTTCAGCTATGTGCAGGCGCTCGAGCAAGGCGGTTCGGCGAGCATCACCAACGCCAACTACCCGCAGGTCTACGGCCCGCTCAAGAGCAAGCAGTACGAACTGGGCTTCAAGACCGATCGCAGCGGCTGGGGCGCCAACGTGGCCCTGTTCCGCGTGGACCGCGGCTACGAGTACACGAACACGTCGAACGTGTTCGTGCAGGACGGCACGCAGCGCTTCACCGGTCTCGACACCAGCGGCTGGGTGCGCTTCGCGCGCGATTTCCGCTTGCTGGGCGGCGTGATGTGGCTCAACGCCAAGGCGACCGGCGTCGACGATCCGGCCATCAACGGCAATCGCGTGTTCGCCACGCCGCAGTACATCGCCACTGCACGCATCGAGTACGACAGCCCGTTCCTGCGCGGCCTGACGCTGTCTGCGGGCGCCAAGATCACCGGCGACATGTACGTGAACTCGGCCAACACGCAGAAGGTGCCTTCGTACACCACGATGGACCTCGGCGCCCGCTACCTGACGAAGGTTGCCGGCAAGGCCGTCACGCTGCGCGCCGCCGTCACCAACCTGACGGACAAGCGCTTCTGGACGACCACTTACGACGGCTTTGTGTTGCCAGGCGCATCGCGCACGTTCCTGGCCAACGCGAGCGTGCAGTTCTGATCTTGCATCGTTTCCTCCCATGAAGAACGACGCATCGAAGATCTTCTGGCCAAAGGCTGCTCGCGCTTGCTCCGGCTCGCTCAGCCATTCGCTGTAAAGCGTGTACAAGACCGATTCGGTGCTGTAGTTGAGCGCACCGGATTTGCGCTCCCTGCCCTATCGGCACATTCGCCGGCCCAAATGGCCGATCGATGCCTGAACAAAAAAAGGCGGCGGACGCGCCCAGACGCGCGCCCGCCGCCTTCACGGCATCAAGCCTCCATCAAGCCATCTTCAGACCTTCTTCAGACCTTCTTCAGACCTTCTTCAAGCCTTCTTCACCCACGCGCTGCACCAGCCCTTGGTCGCGACCTGCTTGCCGGCAAACAGCGGGCAGCCGCCGCTTGCGTCCGCCGCCTTACCCTGGAAGAGCTGGCAGTTGCCGCAATGCTGGCTGGCGTCATGCTTCGGGTACTTGGCCTTGTCCACCTTCGACGAATCCGCCTTGTAGCCAAGGCCGACCGCCTGCGGGTCCTTTTCATCCACCATCGGGCCGCTGCCCTGCGCCCGGGCCGGCAGGGAAACGCCCAGCGCGCCGGCCGCCGCGATGATCGGAATGCCTTTCAAAAAATGACGACGAGTTGACATCTTTATTCCTTTTTTCTGTGGGGGACAAACCGGACAGGGCCGCGCCTCGTGCAACCACGCAAGCCACCGTCCGTCAAGCATCGGCGCGCCCAGGACGGCGGGCGCCGGATACCAGCCCGGACGCAGGCCGCGCCCCGGCAAGAAACCAGGTGCCAGACACGCCGATTCAAAGTGCGCGCGGCCGGCACCCGGAACCGCCGTCATGGCCGGCTCCAGGCTGGTATCCCGATTGAGTTTAGACGACGGCGATTACGTTGACGTTGCGCGTAGTCATGGACGCGATGGATCGATGACTACGCGCACCCGCGAACCGGCGGCCCACTCGCGGGGGACTGGATCAGGCTGGCCAGAACGTTCTAGCGCTCTGCGCCCTTATCGACTATCGCGCCGTTGGGCGCGACCAGGTAGAAGTCCGCGCCGACGCCCACCCAGTGATGGCCCTTCGATGGCTTGGGCAAATGGTATGAATGCCAGTCATCCACTACATATTGACGGTCACGGTACTCCGCGGGGAGCCTGTCGCCCTTATGCCACTGGCCGGGCCCGCTACGCGCGTTGTTGCGGTCATCACCCTGGGCCCCGCGGGCATCAAAGGGCGGCTCCGACTGGCCTCGATATTGGTAACCACGGTCGGGGCCGCGGTCCGGCTGCGCAAAACCCTGGGCCGAGACCAGGAACCCGCCGGCGAGCATCACGCTCAACAGCAGTTTGCTTTTCACGGTTTTCGTCATCAGGCACTCCATTTTATTGGCCGCGATGCCCGCAGTGGCCACGTTGGCCCCAGCAGGGCATCCTCAACAGGGCGGGAAGCGCGAGCAGTCCACGCGCATGGCTAGCCGCAATGTCCTGGCTCGCATCTTCGATGCCCGGCTTAAGAATAGTGGCTGCGGCGCAGGATGGAGTACGAGAAGCGCCGGATCAGGCGCTCGTCGTGCTTACGCGGAGGAAAACAGCGGCGCCGAAGGGCACTGGCAGGAACACGGTGGCGGTAGATACCCGCCATCCGTGCACGCATTTCAACCCGGCAGGGCCGGTCATACGCCCCATGCTACGACCTGAACGGCGCGAAAGCAGCGCCGGCATCACAGGCCATGGCACCAGCGATCAGGCGTGCGCGCCGTGCGCCGAGCCGCCAAAACGGTGTTGCCCCGGCGCCAAGTCGTCGGGGGTCGGGTCCAGCTTGAACTCGCCCACCGCGTTCTGCAGCTGGTGCGCCTGTTCCGCCAGCGCCAACGCGGCGGCGGCGGCTTGCTCCACCAGCGCGGCGTTCTGCTGCGTGACCGCGTCCATTTGCATCACGGCTTGATTGACCTGCTCGATGCCGCCGCTCTGCTGCGCCGACGCTACCGAAATCTCGCCCAGGATGGTGGTGACCTGGCGGGACGCCGTGACGATCTCGCGCATGGTCTGGCCAGCATGCTCTACCCGCGCGGAGCCGTTGCGCACCTGCTCCACCGAGTCACCGATCAGGCCGCGGATTTCCTTGGCCGCCGCGGCGCTGCGCTGCGCCAGCGTGCGCACCTCGCCCGCCACCACGGCAAAACCGCGTCCTTGCTCGCCGGCGCGCGCGGCTTCCACGGCAGCATTGAGCGCCAGGATATTGGTCTGGAACGCGATGCCCTCGATCACGTCGATGATGTCGACGACCTTCTTGGAACTGGCGCTGATCGCCTGCATGGTGTCCACCACCTCGCCAACCACGGTGCCGCCGCGCTGCGCGATTTGCGAGGCATTGGCGGCCAGTTCGTTGGCCGCGTGCGCGCGCTCGGTATTCTGCCTGACCATGGCGGTCAGTTCGCCCATGCTCGACGCCGTTTCCTGCAGCGCCGAGGCCTGCTCCTCCGTGCGCTGCGAGAGGTCGGTATTGCCGGCCGCGATCTGCTTCGAGGCGTCGGTGATGGAATCGGTCGATTCCTTGATGCGGGTCACCAGGTCCGTGAGCATGTCCTCCATCTCACCCATGCCGGCCAGCAAGCGGCCGAACTCGCCCTTGCGCTCGGTTTCGAATTCCTTGCTGAGGTCGCCGGAGGCCACGGTCTCTGCGATATAGACGGCCTCGCCTAGCGGCTCGGAGATGCTGCGCGCGATGCCGTAGGTAAAGGCGGCGCCAACCAGAAACGCGACAAACCATAGGGTAAACATCAGGGTGCGTGCGCCGTCGATGGCCTGTTGCGCGTCGCCGCCGCTCGCGCCAGGCAGGCGGTCCAGCCCGGCCGCGATTGCCGCGGCCATCAAGAGCAAAACCACCGCGTATCCCAGGCCGAGGCGTGTACGGATGGTCAGGTTGGCAAATGACATCATTGCTGCATCTCCCCTTTTTTATGTGGACTTCGCCTGCTTCGTCGCTTGTATATCGGCGATGCGCGAAGAAACTTTAGGAGAAATGCTGGATGCCCGAATCCGCTCCGTGCGCGAGGCCCGCTCAGCCGGGGAGATGACCCGGCTGAGCGCCGTCGCCCGCGCGGCTGCCCGCGGGGAAATGCACGCCGGCGCGCTGGGCCGCCCGCACGATGTGATCGGACATGGCACGCTGCGCCAGGCTGGCGTCGCCCGCGGCCAGCGCGTCGATGATGGCGCAATGCTCCGTGTAGGTGGCATGGCGGCTGCCGCGCTGGTAGAACGGCAAGCGCTGGCTTTCCTGCATCACGTCGGTGCTGTTGCGCAGGATGTCGGCGATGGCGCGGTTGCCGGCGATCGCGATGATGCGCATGTGGAAATCAAAGTCCAGCCGGGCGGCCTGCGTGAAGTCGGATGCGTCGATGCAGCCCCGCATGGCCTCGGCGTTCTCGCGCAGCGCGTCGATGTCTTCCGGCAGCAGCGCGGCCGCGGCCAGCCCCACGGTGAAGCCCTCCAGCGCGAAGCGCAGCTGGTAGATATCGGTCAACGAATGCGACTTGGAGAAACGCCACGGCGGCGGCGTGCCGTCGCCGGCATCGGCGGCCACATACACGCCCTTGCCAGGGCGCGACACCACCAGCCCCAGCCCCTGCAACGTAGACAACGCCTCACGCAGCGAGGTGCGGCTGATGCCGAGTTGCTCCGACAGGTCGCGCTGCGAGGGCAACAGCGACCCGGCCGGATACTTGCCGCCCTCGATCCACTCGCGGATCAGGTTCGCGGCATTGGCGGAGATGGCGGTAGCTGTGACCATTGGGTGCGATGAAGTCCTGCGCGGGATAGTGAACGTTGGGCGGCCAGCGCTGGCGCCGGATCGACGGCAAATTGTACTCGACGGCCTGCCCCGGGGCAGGCCGTCGCGCACCTGGCTGGCTTACCTGTTCACCAGCCGCGCCGGCACCGTATAGGTCAGCGCCGCGCCGCAAAGCAGCACGCCAGCCAATACGAACATGGCCAGGTTGGTGCTCTGCGTCGCATCCTTGATCAGGCCAATCATGTAGGGGCTGACAAAGCCCGCCAGGTTGGCGAACGAGTTGATCATGGCGATGCCGGCAGCGGCGCCCGCGCCGGACAGCAGCGCGGTCGGCAAGCTCCAGAACAACGGCGACGTAGCCAGGCTGCCGCCCGCGGCCAGCGCCAGCGCCGCCAGGGAGAGCACCACGTTGTCGCTGAAGATCGCGCTCAGCGCCAGGCCGGCGGCGCCGCAGCAGAACGGCACGATCAGGTGCCAGCGGCGTTCACGCATGCGGTCGGAGCTGCGGCTGACCAGGATCATCGAACACACCGCGACGGAGAACGGGATGGCCGTCAGCAGGCCAATGTTCAGCGCGCCGCTCACGCCGGATTGCCGGATCAGGGACGGCAGCCAGAACGTCAGCCCGTACTGGCCCATCACCGTGCAAAAGCAGATGCAGGCCATCTTGATGATGCGGCGGTCGGAGAAGAGCTGGCGCATCGTCATGTGCCCGCCCTTGGCCGCGTTCTCGTTGGCGATATTGCGCTCCAGCAGGTCTTTCTCGCCCTGCGTGAGCCAGCGCGCCGAGCGGATGTTGTTGTCCAGGTAGGCCAGCACGGCAACGCCGACCAGCAGCGAAGGCAGCGCCTCGATCAGGAACATCCATTGCCAGCCGCGCAGCCCCGCCACGCCCTGCATGGACTCCATGATGAAGCCGGAGAGCGGACCGCCAAAGATGCCCGACACCGGGATCGCGCACATGAACAATGCCACCATGCGCGCGCGGCGGTGCGACGGGAACCAGTAGGTCAGGTACAGGATCATGCCGGGATAGAAGCCTGCCTCGGCCGCGCCGAGCAGGAAGCGCAGCACGTAGAACTGCGTGGTGCTTTGCACGAACACCATCGCCGCGGAGATCACGCTCCACATGATCATGATGCGAGAGATGGTCGCCCTGGCGCCGATGCGATGCATCAGCACGTTGCTCGGCACTTCGAAGAAGAAGTACCCGATGAAGAACAGGCCAGCGCCCAGCCCGTAGGCGGACTCGCTGAACTGCAGGTCGCCCAGCATATGCAGCTTGGCAAACCCCACGTTGACGCGGTCCAGGTAGGCCACGACATAACAGAGCATCAGGAACGGCAGCAGGCGCCACGCTACCTTGCGGTAGACGGCGTTTTCCTGCGCCGCCGTCGCGTGGGCGGCGGCGGGCTCGGGGGCTAGCGATGGGGCGGTGGTCAAGGACACAGCGGTTTCCTCCTCGGGTGGCTCGGCTTGTTGTCTCAACTGGTATTACCAGTCTGTTTTCTAATGAATGACGAAGGATACGTCCCAGGCAAAACCAGGAAAACCGGCGTAAACCCTGCATAAAATGCGCCTTGACGCCAATCATGGGCAACTGGATACTAGCACTACTGGTATTACCAGTTGATCGGCCAGCTGATTTGCAAGTTGATCCATCAGGTGAATTTCACGGGTTGGCCAGCCGCCTGCCCGGCCACTCATTACCCATGACGAAGAGGAAAAACGTGTCTGCTCCCGACGAGACGGCGATCCAGCCGCCACCGCCCTCCCAACCGCTGGTGCGCCTGCAGGTGGAGCCGCTCACCGTGGCCGCCTTCGCCCCGTTTGGCGATGTCATCGAAAGCGAGGGGCGCACGCCGATGGTGATCAACGGCGGCATGACGCTGCGTTACGACGATCTCGCCGGCGTCGATGTCGGCGCGCGGGGCGGCCGGGCGCTGATCAACTTCTTCGATGCGCAGCCCTATGCGCTGCCACTCGGCATCCGCACCATGGAGCGGCACCCGCTGGGCAGCCAGGCTTTCGTGCCCCTGGATGAGGCCGCCTTCCTCGTGGTCGTGGCACCGATCGGCGACGAGATCGACGAAGCGGCCATCCGCGTATTCGTCACCAACGGCCGGCAAGGCGTGAACTACAAGCGCGGCGTCTGGCATCACTCGCTGATCGTCACGCACGGCACGGCGCGCTTCCTGGTGGTGGATCGTGGTGGCGAAGGCCACAACTGCGACGTCACCGAACTGCGTGGCAATTACCAGGTAGCGGGGTAACGGCGCCGCCGCCGGCCGCGAGCGGGTTGCGGGACTGCACCGGCCGGGTTAGCGGGACGATCGTGGAGACGCGAGCATCCTTGCGTACGCCGGCAGGTCCAGGCACTGGTAGCCGGCGGCCGTCAGTGCTCGATCCTCTTCCGCGGAGAACGCCGGCGAAAACAACGCCTTGGTCAATGTCCAACCTTTCACCCGACGCCCTTCCTTGGTCGACATGAAGCGCTCGATGTGTCGCTCGAACTCGGCGAGCGAGGACCGGGAGTGCTTGCTTGCAGTGCGCTTGCAGGAGCCAAAGCGGATACGTCGCGTGTCTTCGTCGAGTGCGACGACATCGATCTCGATCGCGTTCTGCTCGTCCCGCGGCCGGTTCCAGTAGCCTAGTTCGATCGCGGTCAGCGAGAAATCGCCCACCCCCTTTCGCGAGCACTCGACGTGCAGTTGACGAACCAGCTTCTCGAAGGCGTATCCCTCGTGTCCGTTCAGCCGAGGGAGCGTCAGATCGATCGCCTTGGAGAGCGGGCGCATGCGGGAAGCGTCCCGCGCCGGCTTCACGACCCACAGCCATGCCTGCAGGAAGTTGTCGGTAATGTAGTAGCGGGCATTGCGGCTCTTGCTCTCGGAGAACACAGGGTGGCGCTTGTCGACCATGTGGTAGCTCTCGACCAGGCGCCTGACGGTGACCTTCAGCGACGCTTCGTCCTCATCTCGCAGCAGTGTGTCGACCAATTGCCCGTGGTTGGAGCCTGGACGCTCCGCAAGAAAAGCCAGGACCGAGAGAAGCCTTCCCTTCACCTCGCGAAGGAAGGACGTGTCCGCCTCCTCGGCAAGAGGGCTGCCTTCGCGCAGGAACATCCGTTCGAGCAAGGCTTCCTGAAACCCGGCGCCCACCTGAAACAGGCCTTGGTCATAGGCATCGCGGTAAAACTTGGGCACGCCTTCGAAGCAGCTCCAGAGCGTCAGCCAGTGGTGTGGGTCGCGGATGCCGTGCGCACGGTACACCTCGGTCAGGTCCTCGAAATCCCAATGCTGCAGATCGATAGCCGCGGTGAGCCGCCCAAAGAGCGGCGCGCCGTTGTCGTCGAGCAGAGCACTCATTTCCGACTGCAGGGAGCCGAGGACAAATAGCCCGCCCCCTTGCGTATCGCGCAGCCGGTCCACTTGCTCCTGCAGGAACGAGTTGAAGGCGTAGAGCCTTGCGTCCGTGAAGTACTGGAATTCGTCCAACACGACAATCAAGCCGCGGCGGCAGAGCTGGCCGATGGCGCCTGCCATCGAGGCAAAATCCGTGACCTGCGCGGCTAGTGCATTGGCGAACTGGGATTCGCAGTCTTCCAGCGCCCGGCGAAACCCGGCCGCTACATCCCGTTCGTCCGAATCCGGTATCTGCATGTAGACCATCCGGGCGAGCAAAGACGGCTCGCTCCTGGACAACTCACGCAAGAGGGTCGTCTTGCCGATGCGTCGCCTGCCTTGGATGCGACAGAAGAACCAGTTGGGGCTCCGGACGATCCGGTCCAGCGTCTCCAGCGTCCCCGTGCGCCCGTAGAATCCCCAGGAAGTCATGCAATTCCTTTTAGTTACACTGATGCATCTTATAGACACACCGGGCGCATGACTAGGCAGGAAGCCGGCTTCTGGTCAAAAACCCGCTGCCGTGGCCACGACGAATGTCCCCGGCAGCGCCGGAATTCGTCGTCCATATCTATAAGATGTATAAATGTATCTTAATCAACTACCTAAGCAATTCCTCAATCAATATCTCCATATAAGAGCCCTAAGAGACTCTTCTTGATTTAACGGAGGTCGATGACAGCTCCCCCGCAGGTTGCGGCTGACACGGATCATGCTGCCCGTGCCGTCGTGATCCTTGAGAATCGGGCTGCAGGAAAACGCGCAATCAGTCTCTTCCGAGACTGGATGGTGCTGGCCGCCTCGCAACGCCCTCAATCCACCGTAATCTGCCGCTTGCGAATCACGCCAGCCCAGCGCGCGCTGTCCTGCTGGATCGTGGCAGCCAGTTCCTGCGGCGTGCCGCCGCTGGTGTCCATGCCCAGCGTGGCCAGCTTCTCCTTGAGCGCCGGGTTCGCCAGCACTTCCTGCGCCTGGTGATTGATGCGGGCGATCACGTCCTTGGGCGTGCCTGCCGGCGCCATCAACGCATACCAGGACACGGCCTCGAACTTGGGGAAGCCCTGCTCGGCAATGGTCGGCACGCCTGGCATCGCCGCCAGGCGCCTCAGGCTGGCCACGCCAAGCGCGTGGAGCTTGCCCGCCTTGATGTACGGCAACGCCGACGAGACCTGCGCGAACATCATGGTCACCTGCCCCCCCACCAGGTCGGTGATTGCCGGGCTCACGCCCTTGTAGGGAATGTGGTTGAGCTTGACCTTGGCGTCCAGTTGCAGCAACTCGCCCGCCAGGTGCGCCTGGCTGCCGGCCCCGGGTGAGGCAAAGCTCAGCTCGCCGGGTTTTTGCGCCGCCAGCTTGAGCAGGTCGGCAAGGGTGCCGGCCGGCACGTTGGCGCCGACCACCAGCACGTTCTCCGCCGTGGCCAGCATCGTTACCGGCACCAGGTCTTGCGCCTTGTACGGCAGGCTGTGGAACAGCGAAGGGTTGACTGCGATGTTCCCCACCGGCACCACGGCCAGCGTATAGCCGTCCGGCGCGGCCTTGGCCGCCTGGTCCACGCCGATGGTGCCGGCCGCGCCCGCCTTGTTCTCCACCAACACGCTTTGGCCCCACGCCTTGGACAGGCCCTCGCCCACGACCCTGCCGAGCACGTCGGCGGGGCCGCCCGCCGGGAACGGCACGATCAGCCGCACGGGCTTGGATGGATAGGCCTGGGCGCTGGCCAGCATCGGCAAGCCGATGGCCAGCAATGTCATCAGGAAACGCTTCATCGACAATTCTCCACGTTGGTCGGACTATCAGAGCATCAAAGAACAGGTTTCGGGGCGCGATCAGGATCAGCGCCACGCGCAAGCCGCGCATGCTGCCGTGGCGGTCATGCGCGGCTCTCCTTGGCGCCGCGGGCGCCAGTCAGCGTAAAGCCGGCCTGGTCGGCCTCGCTGGCGTAGCAGGCCAGCACGTCATAGTCCTGCGCGCTGACTTGCGCAAAGCGCGCCAGCCGCAATTGCGCGAGCCAGCCCGTGCAGGCCGGGTCAAGATGCAGGTCCAGCAGCACGGCCCGCACGCGCACCACGGTATCGTCATCGGTCAGCGGCGAGGCCACCAGCGGCGGGATCGGGGAAGCCGGCGTCACCGCCACGGTGCGCACCTGCGCCATCAGCGCGGGCGCGTGCATGCGCAACAGGTCCAGCACATAGCTGTCCACCACGCCAACCTCCGCCTCGCCGCGGATGACCGCGTCGATCACCTGGCGCGGCGTGGGGGTTGGCGCCGCCGTTGGCCGGAATAGCGTGCCGGCGCTGGCCGCGGCCTTGGCCATCAGGTAGTGCCGCGGCGCGTTGTAGCCTGAGTTCGATTCCGGCAGCATGCAAGCCAGCCTGCCACCGAAGGCGGCCTCCAGCGTGGTGAACGCCGCATCGTCGCGCACGATGAACTCGGTGAAGTACGCCGGCCGGTCCGCATAGCGCGGCAGCGATGGCACCGGCGCCGCCAGCAGGCGATGACGGCTACCCGCGCTGACAAACGGAAACCCGCACATGAAGACGCAGCCGCAGTCAGGCCGCGCCCATAGCGCGCTGAGCGGCGCCGGCGCGGCATGCTCGACGTACGCCCACGCCACGCCGGCCCGCTCGCCCACGTAGGTGAGCAAGGCCCGCCACACCTGCCCGACCGGCGCGGCCACCGCATACATGCGCGCGTTGGCGATCATGCGTAGACGAGCCGCTGGCCCACGCCCATGCGCTCGGCCTTCTTCATGATGGCGTGGCCAAGCGCGATATCGCTCAACGACAAGCCACGGTGCCAGAACAGGTTGGTCTCGTCATCGCTCTGCCGGCCCGGCTTGCGGCCCGCGACGATTTCCCCAAGCTCGGCGTGCAGGGTCTGCTCGGACAGCTTGCCCACCTCCACATGCGCGCGCAGCGAGCCAAACATGCCGCCCTTGCACTGGGTCCAGTCGTCCACCACCAGCTTGCTCATGATGTCGGTCAGCGACAGCTCCACCGCGCTCATGGTCCCGTATGGCACCACGAACGCGCCCGGCTTGATCCACTCCGTCTTGAGCAGAGGCGTAGGCTTGTCCAGCCGCGATGCCTCGACCACGATGTCCGCGCCCCGCACGCACGACTCCCAATCCTGCGTGACGATGATCCTCTTGCCGAGATCCTTCTCCAGCCGCGCGGCGAAGGCATCGCGGCTCTCGGGGCGCCGCGAATGCACGCGGATCTCGTCGAAGTCGAAGATGCTGTCAAGCAGGCGCACGTTCCAGTACGACGTGCCGCGCGCGCCGATATGGCCAAGCACCTTGCTGTTGCGGCGTGCCAGGTGGCGCGCGCCCAGCGCGGTCACCGCGCCTGTGCGCGCATCGGTGATGAAGGTCGCGTCGATCATCGCCACCGGCATGCCGGTGCGCGGATCGAACAGGTTGAGCATGGCCATCTCCGACGGCAGGCCCAGCTTGTAGTTGTCGACGTAGTCGCCAACGATCTTCACGCCGGCCAGCCCGAGCGGCGCCACATAGCCGCGCAGCACATTGAAGTGGCCATTGAATGCCGGGTCCGGAATCAGGTGCACGCGCGGCTCGATCACCGTCTGGTTGTTGCCTTGCGCCAACAGGCCTTGTTCGACCGCGTCTAGGATTTCCTGGTCGGTCATCGCGAGCTTCGCGATGTCGCGGCCGTTGATGTAAGTCAGATGGATATCGCTCATGTGTTTTTCCTCGTCTCCTGCTGTGAACGTTGAGTCGACGCACCGGCATGCATCAGAATGCCCCCGCATCGTGCCGCGCATCCCCATCACGGTGCTCACGCCGCAGCGCCCTGCGCAGCCTTGGTGCACGTGATGAAGCGCGCTGTCAGAAGCCAGTGTAGGCACCAGCATATTTACTGTCATATGCTTATATGTCCGTACTATTTAACATCAGGTTAATGGATTGAAATCATGAAAATGAACCTCCGGCAGATCGAAGTGTTTCGCGCCGTGATGCTCACGGGCTCGATCAGCGGCGCATCCAAGCTCCTGTATGTGTCCCAGCCCGCCATCAGCCGGCTGATGTCGCACACCGAGCAGCGCCTGGGGCTGGAGTTGTTCCGCCGCGTGAAGGGACGCCTTTACCCGACACCGGAAGCGCGGCGGCTGCTGAACGAAGTCAATGCGGTGTATGAAGGGATCGAGCGTGTGAACGAGATCGCCGAAGACCTCGCCACCAACCGCACGGGCAGCCTGCGCATCTCATGCAGCCCCAACCTCGGCCAGACTGTGCTGCCCCAGGCAATCGCCTCGTTTCGCGCCGCGCATCCGGCGGTGCGCATCGTGGTGCGCACGCAGATACCGGGCAACATGCTGCGCGCGCTGCTCTCCGGGCAGGCCGAGCTGGCCGTGTCCAACATGCCGCTGGTGCATCCCAGCCTGGAGTCCCGGCTACTGGTGAAGAACCCGATGGTGGCGCTGGTGCCCGCGGGGCACCGCTTGAGCGGGCGCAGCTATGTGCGCCCGTCCGAGCTCGCCGGCGAGCCGCTGATCGGCTACGGCGCGGATGTGCCATTCGGTTTGCTGGTGCGGGAGATGTTTGGCAGCGGCTTCGATGACCTCGACATGCGGATCGAGGTGGAGCAGGCGCACGTGGCGCGCGCGCTGGCGCAGGCCGGGGCCGGCATCGCGCTGGTCGATGCCATGACGGTCTTCGGGCAAGCGTGGCCCAATGTCATGGCCATTCCGATCCGGACCAAGGTCAACGCCTCGGTCCAGATCTTCAATGTCCAGTCCGAGCCGTTGTCGCGGCTAGCGCTGGTGTTTGCGCAGGAGTTGATGGCGCGGATGAAGGCTTGAGGTATGGGGACAACCGTCTACCCTATCCCCCCGCTTACTTCTTCAACGGATGCGCCAGGAAGAACCGCACCATCTCCGCGCTGGCGTCTGGCCCGCTCGCATCGGTGTACGTGCCGCGCGCACTGCCGCCCGCCCAGGCGTGCGGTGCGCCATGAATCAGCCAGTGCTCCGCCTCGACGCCACTCGCCGACCTCAACCGGCGGCAAGTGACGGTGCGTCCGTTCTGCTTGCTGATGCGCGGGCTGTCGCCGGAGGTGGTGTCCTTGAAATCCCGCAGCAACCGCTCAGCGTTGGAGACGTGGACTGTTGCGTCCGCATCGCCGTGGAACACGATCAGCGGGCGCACCGGCGCGGTGTTCCCGGCCGGCATCTTCGCGCCCATCTTGCCGCCTTTCATCGCAGCAAGCGCCGACGGCAAGTCATGCGCGCTGCCATACGGCAAGCCGGAGTGAACGCCGGCGGCTGCATACAACTCCGGATAGGTATGGACCATCACGGCGGCCATGGCGCCACCGGCCGACAAGCCGGCCACGTACACGCGATCGGGATCGACCGGGTGGTTGGCCATGACTTCCCGCGTAATGCCTGCGATCAGCGCTGGCTCGCCCAGCTCGCGCTGCTGGTCGCCCGGCTTGAACCAGCTCCAGCACCTGGACGGGTTGGCCGTCGCGGGCTGGATGGGATACGCGACCAGGAAGCCATGCTGCTCGGCGAGTGCGTTCATCCGGGTGCCCGCCGCGAAATCGTCAGCGTCCTGGGTGCAGCCGTGCAGCATCACCACCAGCGCAAGCCGCTTGCCTTCGAAGCCGCTGGGCACATAGAGCTTGTAGGCGCGCTGGCCAGCGTGGCCGGTATAGCGCCTGGCGGCGAAGTGGCCGGCGTCGTGCGCTTCGGCCTGCGGCGGCGGTTGCAGGTCTTGCGTGGGCTGTGCGCGGGCATCCCGCGCTTTGCGCGGCAGCAATGCCTCAACCACTTGCGCGGGCTGGAATCCGGCAACGCAGCCTGCGCCGTTGCCACGCAGCGCGCGTTGAATCGCCTCGGTGGCCTCCATCGGCCCCGCGGTGCGCAGCAACGCCATGGCTTCCTGCATGGAGGCCAGGAATTCTTCATTCATTTTCATCATGGTGTCCTTCGGTGTGCCTTCGGCAACGTGCTCCTTGGCCGCCGCCCGGCTCAGCGGATACGGCCGGCCAGCGCGGCCTTGACCGCGGCGGAGGCATGGAACGCGCCCAGCACCACGATTGACTGGATCGTGGCGAGGGCGAGTTCGGGCGTGACATCGGATGCGATGCTGGCGAGTCCCAGCACATGGATATCCAGGCGCTGGCGGGCGGCTTGCGCCGCCTCCAGGTCCTGGCGGGAGAAATGCTGCAGGCCGAGCACCAGCGCGCGCCGTGTCACGGTCTCGCTGACAGCCTGCGCGTGGATCGCAAGCTGGTTGCGGATCGCGGTACGGATCAGGTCGGTGCGGTTCGAGTAAAAACCCTCCTCGACCAGCAGGTCGATCTGGCCGAGATCCACGGGGCCGAGATTGATCGTGATCTTCTCGGTTTCGCCGCCTTTAGGGCGGGACGGGGGCGTAAGTGCCCCTTGCTGCTCGCTCATGATTACTTACCATCCGTATAACATCCAACTGGATGGTTATAGGATGGCACGCGAGGCAGGTCAAGCGGATTGGACAGTTTGTTACATGCGAGTTCAGGCGTTTCCCGGCGCCATATGAAATATTTCAGGCGCATGGGGAGAAAGTGCGGTTCCAGCCTATGCTTGACGCTCGGCGAGCCCTACAGGACCGATATGCCCAGCCTTTTCCCCGACACACGCAGCAGCATCCCCGCACTCCCGCTCGCCATCGCCACCTGCGCCGCCTTGCTACTGGCCGCCTGCGCGCCGGACTCGGTGCGCAACTTCGAGGCAAAGGGCTTCGACGCCTACCTGGACAGCGTGCAGCGCGGCTGCCCGAACATGAGGATCGGGAACAACAACATCAGCGATTGGCTGCGCACCGACGGCGGCCGGAACGACAGCGACTACGTCTACTGGCTCGACCAGACCTCACGGCTCTACTACAAGCGCATCACCCCGGCGCAGTATCGCGACTCGGTTGTTGGCGCGCTAGGGCAAGGCAAGTCGGACACGCGCGCGGTGGATTGCATCATCGGCAAGCTACCGGCGCAGCGCCCTACCAGCCCGGCCGGGGATAAGCGGCCGTAGAAGCTGTTGGGGTTAGCGAGCGCGCCGCGGCTCGCGGGCCGGCGAGGCACGAGGTGCCTCGCACCCTGCCATCCCGCATGAAGAGAACCAAAAGCCAGCATTTGACATGCATATTGAGCACGTTGCAGTTTCATCCATGCAACATGCCCACTTGATTTCAAGCACAATACGAATCTAATATCCTGCGAGATGGATAACTATTAGAAATTCGGGCAGGCTCTAGCCTGTCTCCATGACATCTGCATTTGCATTGGTACGGGGAGTTGCGGCATGAACGTGGTGCTCGTCGAAAGCCATCCATTGATCCGGATCGCAATGCTCAAGCTGTTGGAGGGTATTGCAGGTATCGCCCATGTCCTTGCCATCGACCCCGGGGAAATCCCCGCGCACCGGCATGCCGGTGGTGACATTGACCCCGACCTTGACCTCGACCCCGACCCCGACCCCGACCTTGAAACTGACGTTGATCTGATCATCTTCGGCATGCCCGGCGATGCCGACACTGGCTGGGAATGGCTCGGCAAGGCGCGCAGGCTATGGTCCGCGCCGCGCCTGCTGCTGCTCTGCGATGCCGTACCCCTGCAGATGCCGCAAAGCGGGATCACGGGAGGTGTCGGCGGCTGCCTGCCGAAATCGGCCTCGCTTGACGTCCTCAGGACGGCAATCCGGCGTATCGCCAACGGTCAATCGGAGAATGCCGGCGCAAGCCAGCTTTCGCTCTTCCCCGCCTTGCCCGTGGCGGCGCAGGCACCGCAACGCACCGCCGGGAGCGAACGGGTTGCGCATGAGGCAGCACTGCTGGGACTGACGCAACGCCAGTATGACGTGCTGGCATTGCTTTCCCGAGGGAATGCGATCAAGACCGTAGGCCGTTTGCTGAATATTTCAGTGCCTGCTGTCAAAACGCATGCTCGCGCCATGTACAGGCATCTCCAGGTGACTGGCAGGGAGGAGGCCGCCTACAAGGCACGGCAACAGGGCATCAGCCTGGCATGGCCGGTTGGCGGTGTGCCGCCGTTGAAGCTGGCCGGCCACCGCCCCCCCGTAATCCGGCAGATGGAATTGATCTGACTGGAATTGACTGGCCGGCTCATCGCCTGGTCACGCCAGGCTGATCCACGTCGTCTTCAGATCCGTGTACTTGTCCAGCGCATGCAAGGACTTGTCACGGCCCGAACCCGATTGTTTCACGCCACCAAATGGCACCGTCACGTCGCTGTCCATATAACAGTTGACCCACACCAGCCCCGCCTGCAGCTTGCGCGAAACGCGGTGCGCGCGCGACAGGTTGGAGGTCCAGAGTCCCGAGCCTAGCCCGTAAGGCGAGTCGTTGCATGGCCGAAGATCTCCTCACGCACGATGGTGAGTGACTGCGTCGGGCATTCGAAGATGGTCGGCTGCATGTAGAAGCCGCCGCTGTCCGTGTGCGCGCGCTTGCCACCGGCGCGCAGGCGGGCGCCTTCGTCCTCGCCGCTCTTCACATACGACATCACCCGCTGCAGTTGCGCGCCGTCGACGATGGCCCCCATGGCGGTGGCGGGGTCCAGCGGATCGCCCGGTTGCATGCGCGCGGCGTGCGCTTCCAGCTTCTCCATGAACGCATCGTAGATGCCGCTTTGCACATAGAGGCGCGAGCCGGCGATGCAGATCTCGCCCTGGTTGCTGAAGATGCCGATGGCAGCGGCTTGCGCGGCGCGGTCCAGGTCTGGGCAATCGTCGAAGACGATGTGCGGCGACTTGCCGCCGCACTCGAGCCAGACGCGCTTGAGGTTGGACTGGCCGGAATACTCCATGAAACGCTTGCCGGTGGCGGTCGACCCGGTAAAGGCGATGCAGTCCACATCAGGATGGCGGCCCAGTGCCTGCCCGGCAGTGGCGCCAAGGCCCGGCACGACATTGAAGACCCCCGCCGGCATGCCGGCTTGTTCGGCGAGCGCCGCCAGCCGCAGCGCGGTGAGCGGGGATTGTTCCGCGGGCTTGAGCACCACGCTGTTGCCGGCGGCCAGCGCGGGCGCTACCTTCCAGCTAGCCATCAGCAGCGGGTAGTTCCAGGGCACGACCGCCGCCACCACGCCCAACGGCTCGCGCGTGATGGTGGCCAGCACGTTGGGGCCGGTCGGCGCGATCTCGTCGTAGATCTTGTCGATGGCTTCGGCGTACCAGGCGAAGGTGCGGGCGGCTTCGGGGATGTCGTATTGCAGGGTCTCGGCAATGGGCTTGCCCATGTCGAGCGTTTCCAGCAGCGCGAGCTCATCCCGGTGCGTGTCGATCAGTTGCGACAGCTTGAGCAGTGTCGCCTTCCTGGCGCTGCGCGGCAGGTCCGACCAGACGCCGGACTGAAACGCCTTGCGCGCCGCGGCGACCGCGCGGTTGACGTCCTGCGCGCCGCAGGCCGCAACGCTGGCGAGCGTCTTGCCGGTGGCGGGGTTGATGCTCTCGAAGGTCGCGCCGTCGGCGGCGTCAGCCCAACGGCCGTCGATATAGGCTTGCGAACGGATCGATAGCGTCGCGGCCTGTTTTTGCCAATAGGCGAGATCTCTCAAATCGCTCATCAAAGGATCCTGGCATTGATTGGGTTTGGGCATGCTCAGGCGTTCGCCTGTGCCACCATGGCGCCGAGCAGCACGTTGGCCCCGGCTTCCAGGTGCTCCGGCTTGGCGTCTTCGATCTCGTTGTGGCTGATGCCGTCCTTGCATGGCACGAAGATCATCGCGGTGGGCGCGATGCCGGCGATATAGACAGCGTCGTGGCCAGCGCCCGTGACGATGTCCTGGTGGCTGTAGCCCCGCGCGGCCGCTTGCTGGCGCACGCGGCTGATCAGCTCCGGCGCGAACGGCGTGGGCGCGAAGTACTGCACGTCTTCCACCGCCACATCCAGCGCCGCGCCGGTGGTGGTGCCATCCGCGACAGCCGCGCAGGCCGCGCGAAAGCGTGCATCCATCTCGGCCAGCCGCGCCGGGTCGAGGTGGCGCAGGTCGACGGTGAACTTCACCGCCCCGGGGATGACGTTGCGCGACGACGGATGCACATTGACCACGCCCACCGTGCCGCGCCCGTGCGGCGCGAAGTCGTTGGCGATGCGGATCACCGCCTGCATCAGGAAGCTGGCGCCATAGAGCGCGTCCTTGCGCAGCGGCATCGGCGTGGGGCCGGCGTGCGCCTCCATGCCGGTCACGGTGACGTCGTACCAGCGCAGGCCCAGCGATCCGGTCACGACACCGATCACGTTGTCCTCGGCCTCGAGCACCGGCCCCTGTTCGATGTGGGCCTCGAAGTAGGCGCCAACCTTGTGGCCAACCTCCGCGCCGCCGGCATAGCCGATGGCGGCCAGTTCATCCGCCACGCGCTTGCCCGCCACGTCGGTGGCCGACAGCGCGGTCTCCAGCGCAAAGACGCCGGCGAACACGCCGGAGCCCATCATCACCGGGACAAAGCGGGAGCCCTCTTCATTGGTCCAGATGGCCACCTCGAGCGGGGCCTCGGTGGTGATGCCGTGGTCGTCCAGGGTCCGCATGACTTCCAGGCCCGCCAGCACGCCGTAGCAGCCGTCGAACTTGCCGCCAGTGGGCTGGGTGTCGATATGGCTGCCCGTCATGACCGGGGCCAGCGCGTTGTTGCGCCCTGCCCGGCGGGCAAAGATATTGCCGACCTTGTCGACCGTCACGCTCAGTCCGGCTTCGCGCATCCAGCCGGTCACCAGGTCGCGCCCCTGCCCGTCCAGCGCCGTCAGTGCCAGGCGCGCATTGCCGCCCTTGGGCGTGGCGCCGATGGCGGCCAGGTCCATCAGCGAGCGCCACAGGCGCTCGCCATTGATTGCCAGCGTGTTCATATGCTTTCTCCTTGCGCCGTCATGGCCATTACCTGGCGTGCGCGCGGCCGGGCAAACGCGTCCGCGCGGATCTGCGACAGGGTCATGCCTGGCGCGATGCCGTCGGCGTCGTAGCGCAGCTCCAGCAAGGCTGGCAGTTGCTCGCTGTTGGCAAACGCCAGCGCGCGCGCGAAGGCGGGGCCGAACTCGGCGTCGCTGGAAACCACTTCGCCATAGCCGCGATAGGCGCGGATCAGTTCGCTGAACTCCGGATTATCAAAGCCGAGGGCCACGGTGCGGCCCGGGAACTCGCGCTCCTGGTGCGCGCGGATGGTGCCCCAGATGCCGTTGTTGAACACCAGCACCACGATGCCGACCCGGTACTGCATGGCCACGCCGAGCTCTTGCAGGTTCATCTGGAAGCAGCCATCGCCCGCATAGCAGACCACGGTGCGACCGGGATCCTCGAGCTTGGCGGCGATGGCTGCCGGCAGGCCGTAACCCATCGATCCCACGGTCGGCGCCAGGCTGGTGCCGACGCCCTTGAAGCGGTAGTAGGCATGCGGGTACAGCGCGTAGTTGCCTGCACCAACGGTGATGCAGGTGTCCTCCGGCACGTTGTCGCGGACGTGGCAGGCGGCCACGTTGAGGTTGAGCGCGCCCGGCGCGGCCTTGGGTTCCTGCTCGCACAGATAGGCCTGATGGGATTCGTGGCCGGCATTGCGCGCGCCCTGCGCGGCCGATGGCGAGAGCTGGCTCACCGCGGCGGCGAACGAGACGACATCGGCGGCGATGGGCAACGTGGGATGAAACACGCGGCCAAGCTCGATGGCGTCAGGGTACACATGGACCAGGCGCTGCTTGGGCAGCGGGCTTTCCACCACCGTGTAGCCCTCGCTCGTGGCCTCGCCCATGCGCGTGCCGACAGCGATCAGCAGGTCGCTTTCCCGTACGCGCTTGCGCAGCGATTCGGGCATGGCCCAACCCACGTGCCCGGCAAAGTTGGGATGATGATTGTCGAAGCACTCCAGCCGGCGCCAGGCCACCCCGACCGGCAACGCAAAGCGCTCGGCAAACCCTTCCATCTGGCGCGAGGCCTCCGGCGTCCAGCCCGATCCGCCAACCAGCAGGAATGGGCGCTCGGCCTGCTCGATCAGCTCGGCCAGCGACGCCATGGCGCCAGGCGTCGGCGCGCTGTAGGCACGCCGGTAGCGCGGCACGTCGGCCACCGCTGCCTTGCCCCACAACGTGTCTTCCGGCAGCGCCAGCACGACCGGGCCGGGCCGTCCGCTGGTGGCCACCGCGAAGGCGCGCGCGATGAATTCGGGAATGCGGTCCGTGCGGTCGATCTGCGCCACCCATTTGGTCATCTGGCCAAACATGCGGCGATAGTCGACCTCCTGGAACGCCTCACGCTCATAGAAGTCGTTGCCGACCTGGCCGACGAACAGGATCATCGGGGTCGAATCCTGGTAGGCGGTGTGCACGGCGATGCTGGCATTGGTGGCACCGGGGCCGCGCGTGACGAAGCAGATGCCGGGCTCGCCGGTCAGCTTGCCTTGCGCCTCCGCCATATAGCCCGCCCCGCTTTCCTGCCGGCAAACGATGGGCTGGATCTTGTCCTGATGGTCGTACAGCGCATCGATGCAAGGCAGGTAGCTCTCGCCCGGCACCAGGAAGACGCGTTTCACGCCCTGGATAATCAGCTGGTCGATCAGGATCTGGCCACCGTTGCGCTCGGGGCGCGCCGGCGATGCTTGCGGCTTGGTCATGGTAGTGAATTCCGTTGTGCGTTTCGCCGCCGCTTCAGCTTTGGCGCGGCGATGCTGCGATTTCTTCAATGCGATGCCTGTCGGCGTGCCGTGCGGCGATTACTGCAGCAGCGCGGCTTGCAGGATGTCCAGCCCTTCGGCCATCACGGCGTCCTGAATGGTCAGCGGGAACAGGAAGCGCACCACATTGCCGTACACGCCGCAGGAGAGCAGCAGCAGGCCGCGCTCCAGCGCGCGGTCTTGCACCTGCCGGGTGAATTCGGGATTGGGGCTGCCGTCGGCCTTGCGGAACTCCACGGCAATCATGGCGCCCACGCCGCGGACCTCGCCGATCTCCGGCACGCGGGACTTCAGTCCATCGAGCTTGTCCTGCAGCCGCTGGCCGAGGGCCGCGCCGCGCTCGATCAGCCCCTCGTCTTCCAGCACGTCCAGCACCGCCAGCGCCGAGGCCACCGCCAGCGGGTTGCCGGCGTAAGTGCCGCCCAGCCCGCCGGGAGCCGGCGCGTCCATGATCTCGGCGCGGCCGCACACCGCCGACAAGGGCATGCCGCCGGCCAGGCTCTTGGCCATGGTGGTCAGGTCCGGCGTGACGTCATAGTGCTCCATGGCGAAGAGCTTGCCGGTGCGGCCAAAGCCGGTCTGCACTTCATCGGCGACCAGCAGGATGCCGTGCTCGTCGCAGATGCCGCGCAGCGCGCGCACGAACTCGGCGGGTGCTACGTTGAAGCCGCCCTCGCCCTGGACCGGTTCGAAGATGATGGCCGCGACCCGCTTCGGGTCCACATCTGCCTTGAACAACTGGTGCAGCGCGTTGATCGAGTCCTGCACGCTCACGCCATGCAGGCCGTACGGGTACGGCGCGTGGAACACGTCGCCTGGGAACGGGCCAAACCCCACCTTGTAGGGCACGACCTTGCCAGTCAGCGCCATGCCCATCATGGTGCGGCCATGGAAGCCGCCGGAGAAGGCAATGACGCCGGGGCGCCCGGTAGCGGCACGGGCGATCTTGATGGCGTTCTCGACGGCTTCGGCGCCGGTGGTGAAAAACGCGGTCTTCTTGGCGAACGCGCCCGGCGCGCGGGCGTTGATCTTCTCGGCCAGCTCGATATAGCTGGCGTAGGGAACGATCTGGTAGGCGGTGTGCGTGAAGCGCTCCATCTGCGCCTGCATGGCCTGCACCAGGCGCGGGTGGCGGTGGCCGGTATTGAGCACGGCGATGCCAGCCGCGAAGTCGATGTAGCGGTTGCCCTCAACGTCCCACAGCTCCGAGTTCTCGGCGCGCTCAGCATAGAAGTTGCACATCACACCAACGCCACGGGGCGTGGCGGCATCTTTGCGGCGTACCAGGTCTGCGTTCTTCATTACATGCTCCATTGCATGGGTGTCTTGCTGTCTTGTTTGAATCCGGGCGGTCGGCGCCGCGCGGGGCCGGCCGGGAAATCGGGGGGAAAGCGCTTCGGGTCAGACCAGTTCGACCCTCCGGATGGCGTTTAAGCCGCTTTTTGTGCCGCCAGCGTTGCAACCCAACCAGTGGCCGGACCAATTCTATGGGCTTCGCAGGAAAATTGCCAAATCTTTTGATATTTTGATTGGGTGGTCCGTCCAATTGAGGGCGATTGCATCATGTCGCGCCCTGGATGCGCATTGCGATGTGCAGAAAAGACGACTGAAACGCCCCGAGCGCAGGGCCGGCTTGCCGCCAATCCGAGGGCATATTGGCCGGACCACTCCCGCCGGCACCCCGGAAGACCGGGAGAAACCCACCCCGCCCCTTGAACAGACACCGGGTTTTGCTGTATTGATCTGACCACCAGTCAATTTGCAGCGGCCTTGCCCTCATGTCCCTACTTCAAGCGGTTTCAGCGCAGCGCCTTTACCGGCTGATCGCCGACCAGATTGCCAAGAAAATCAGCGCAGGCGAGTTCGCCCCCGGCGAGCGCCTGCCCGCGGAGCGCGAGTTGGCAGAGCAACTCAACGTCGCGCGCTCGACGTTGCGCGAAGCATTGATCGCGCTCGAGATCGGCGGCTATATCGAAGTGCGCGTCGGCAGCGGCGTATTCGTGCTCGACCCCAAGGAAAACGGGCAGGCGGCCGCCAACGGTGCCGAGCCCGATCCGGCTGCCGGAATCGATGCCCGCCTGGGCGCGGCCCTGGAAGCCAGTCCGTTCGAGCTGATCGAGACGCGCACGCTGTTCGAGCCGGAGTGCGCGGCGCTGGCGGCGCAGCAAGGCACCCCGGAGCAGATTGCCGCCATCGAAGAGGCGCACCGGAAAATGAACCCCGATCAGTCGCCGGAGGCTGGCGACTTCGAGCATGACCGGGCCCTCCACCAGGCGATCGCCGATGCTTGCGGCAATGCGGCGCTGGCATCGGTGGTCACGCACGTATGGGATTTGTGCGAGGCCAGCCCCTTGTATAAGCGGCTCGACAAGCATTTCGTCGACGCGTCTGCCTGGCGCGCGGCAGTTGGCGAGCACGACCGCATCGTCCGCGCGATTGTGGCCCGGGACCCCATCCGGGCGCGCCACGCCATGTCGTTCCACCTGCTGGCAATCGTGTCGCGCTTGTCGGAAGACATCGCCGAATAGGCAAGGCAGGCAAGGCAGGCAAAACGGGCCAGGCAGGCCGGACCGGCCTGCGCCTGGCCTGGGCAATCCGGGCCCGGTTGCACATCACTGGTGCAAACCCAGCCCCGCCACGGCTCACCCAGCCGTTCCCGTTCGCACCAATCCCACGCTTTGAGCCCGAACAAAGTGATAATTAATCACTTTTATGCTGGCACGTGGCTTGCGTTTATGAAACCAAAGCCCTGAAATACGCCTCAACAGGCCGGACCACCCGCCCACCAGACCTAGAACAACTACCAATTACGCACAACATCCTCGTCGTCTACGCTATATTGGTCTGACCACCAGAACACCAAGCAAGCAAAGCATCACCCTGACCCAACGCGGGCCCAAGCCTGCCCGCATGACTGGAAAGCCCCATGAACCCCGACCACGCCCCCAACCACCAGCCCGAAGCCGGGCAACCGCCGCGCAGCATGAAGAAGATCGCCGTGGCCAGCGTCATCGGCACCACGGTCGAGTGGTATGACCTGTTTATCTTCGCCACGGCGTCCGCCCTGGTCTTCAACAAGGTCTTCTTCCCGGCCTTCGACCCGCTCACCGGCACGCTGCTCGCCTTCGGCACCTTCGCCTCGGCCTACGTCGCCCGCATCCTCGGCGCCGCGCTGTTCGGGCATTTCGGCGACAAGGTCGGGCGCAAGTCCATGCTGCTGATCTCGCTCATCATGATGGGCTCGGCCACCTTCGCCATCGGCCTGTTGCCGGACTATCGCTCGATCGGCATCTGGGCACCTATCCTGCTGCTCACCTTGCGCGTGATACAGGGGCTGGCCCTGGGCGGCGAGTGGGGCGGCGCGGTGCTGATGGCGGTGGAACACGCGCCGGCCGACAAGCGCGGCCTGTACGGATCGTGGGTGCAGATCGGCGTTCCGGCCGGCACGCTGATCGCCAACCTGGCGTTCCTGCTCTGCAATGCGGTGCTCTCCAATGAGGCGCTGCTGTCCCATGTACATCCGCCTGAACACGTCGGAAACGCCGTCGTTCACCAAGGTCAAGGCCACCGCGGCGCAGGTCAAGGTTCCGCTGATAGAAGTGCTGACGAAATCGTGGAAGCAGGTCTTGCTGGGCGGCATCGCAACGATGTCCACCGGCACCGCCTTCAACCTGATCGTAGCGTTCGGGCTCACCTATGGCACGCAGACGCTCGGTTTCTCCCGCAACCAGATGCTCTCGATCGCGCTGATCTCGTGCGCGCTGTGCGTCGTGCTGCTGCCGCTGTTTGGCCTGCTGTCCGACAAGGTGGGCCGCAAGCCTGTGATCATCGGCGGCATCATCGCCGAGGCACTGCTCGCCTTCCCGCTGTTCTGGCTGCTGGACACCAAGGTGTTCTCGTTCGCCCTGCTCGGCTACCTGCTGATGATGAGCGCCTTCGCGGCCAACTACGGCCCGATCGCCACGTTCCTGGCGGAGCTGTTCGGCACCAAGGTGCGTTACTCGGGCCTGTCGATCAGCTACATGCTGTCCGGGCTGCTGGGGAGCGCCGCCACGCCGATCATCACCACCGCGCTGCTGTCCGCCACGGGCCGCGGCTCTTCCGTTGCCTGGTACATGATCGGCTCCGCGCTGATTTCCGCCGCCGCGCTGTTGCTGCTGGCGGAGACGCTCAGGAAGAATGCCCCGGCGGCAGCGCCGGCCCCCGGGGTGGATGCCAATGCCTCGCTGTCCTGAGCACCGGCCATGCAAGCCAGTCTCGACATCGCGCTGCTGCGCCAGCTTGAACGGGTGAGCTTTCCCACCCTGGGGCACTTCCTGGAAGATGGCTTTGCCAGCCATCACATTCGCGCGCTCGCGCCCAACGTGAAGGTCGCCGGCCGCGCCGTCACGCTGCGCCTGGCCACGCCCAACGCCATTGCCGTGAACCGGGCGCTGGCCGCCTCACGCCCGGCGACGTGCTGGTGATTCGACGCCTGCGGCGACCACGCGCATGCGCCCGTTGGCGCCGTCACCGGCACCGCGGCCTTGTGCGCGGGCGCCAGGGGAATCGTCGTCGACGGCGTGGTGACGGACATCCTGGAGCTGCGTGCCATGGGGATGCCGGTGTTCGCACGCGGCACCAGCGTCCTGACCACCAAGCGCATCGACGACGGCGGCAGCGCCGTCAATGTACCGGTGATCTGCGGCGGCGTCACCGTCAACCCGGGAGACATCGTGCTGGCGGATGACAACGGCGTGCTGTTCCTGGCACCTGGCGTCGCCGCCGGCATCATCGGCCAGGCGCTGGCTTCCGATGACGCCGAGCCGGCGATCCTGGCCCGGCTGCAGGCGGGCGAGCCGGCCGGTGACGTGCTGTACCAGGGCGACCCGCACGCGCCCGCTGCGGGAGACACACCATGAGCGCCCAAGCAACAAGACGGCCACCGGAACTGCGGCGCAGCTGGCTGTTCGTGCCCGGACTGGACCCCGTGCGCCAGCAAGCGGCCCTCGAGAGCGGCCCGGATGTGGTGGTCGCGGACCTGGAGGAGTTCACCAGCCCCGCGCACCGTCCGGCAGCGCGCGCGCGGATCGCCGCGCTGATGGGCGAATGCCGGGCGCGCGGCATTGTCGGTGCCGTGCGCGTCAACAAACTGGATGGCGACGGGCTCGATGATCTTCGTGGCGTGCTGCCGGGCGCGCCCGCGGCAATCCTGCTGCCGCACACCGAATCGGCCGCGCAAATCCTGGCGCTCGACCAGCACATCACCGCCCTAGAGCACGAGCTTGGCCTGCCGCATGGACAGACCGAGATCGTGCCAACGCTGGAATCCGCGCGGGGCATCGTTGCCGCGCCGGCCATCCTGTCGGCCAGTCCGCGCGTCAGTGCCTGCCTGCTGGTGGCGGAGGACCTGAGCGCGGATCTCGATGCGGTGCGCGGCCCGGACGGGATCGAGCTGCACCATGTGCGGGCGCGCTTCCTGGTCGACTGCGTCGCCGTGGGCTGCGTGCCGATCGATTGCCCGTTCAACTACCAGAACACAACGGCGCTGGCGGCCGACCTGGCCTGGGCCCGGCGGATCGGGCTGAAGGCAAAATGCACGGTGTTCCCGCATCAGGTCGCGGCCATCCACGCCGCGCTGACACCATCCGCGCAGCAAGTCGCGCAAGCGCAAGAGGTGGCTGGCAGGTACGAGGCAGTGCGCGACGGCAAGCCAGCGCAGGGCCCGCGCGTCGATCCGCCGGACTACAACACGGCGCGCAGGCTGCTATCGCGCCATGCCAGGTTCGTGCAATGGGCACAGACCGCCGGCGATACGATGGCCCGCTAGCCGGCGTTGCGGGAACGGCAGCCGGCAGTCAGTCCGAGCGTCCCGGCAGCATGATGGGGTCTGCCTGATCGACGCTGCCGTCCATGACCACCACCGCGTCGCCAGCCCAATGCACCTCCGCCACCGGCACACCGGACGCCCGGGCCTGGCCGATCTGTTCTCCCGCGGCGGTGTACACCCGCACATAGCCGTTCACATAGTAGAGCTTGTCCGAGCCTTGCCCCGGAAAGGCCATGGTCGGCACCCAGTTCCTCCAGCTGGCCAGCTTGTATTTCTGATAGTAGAACGCCCCGTTGGGGCTGTATTGCTTGCTCCCATAGGCCACGCCGTAGTAGCAGTAGAGATACGCGGGGTAAGCCAGGATGACGGCTGCCAAGGCAGCCATAAGGAGCGAGCGGTTCTTCATGTCTTGTCTGGTGATTGCCTGAACATATGCGTCAACGCGACGCTACCCGGCGCGTACTTTTTTTTGGAATAAGCCGGCAGAGCGGAGAGCTGGTCAGGGCCCGCCGGCCTGCCGGAGATGCTCCCCGAGAAGCCGCGCGGCGGACGACAAAGGCACGCCCGAGCGCGTTGCCAGCAGCAGCCGCCGGCTGGCCCAATCGTCGGACAAGGCAACCATCTGCAGCCCCAGCGCCTTGGCCTGGGCGCGGCACACAGCTTGCGGCAGGACCCCGACGCCAAGGTCGGCTGCAATCATCTGGCACATCGCATCGAAGCTGCGGACCTGGATGCGAAGCCGAAGCGGCCGCCCGGCCTGCTCCGCCGCACGTGAGATCAGCTCCAGCAACGCACTGCCGCGATTGAGCCCGACCATGTCGTACTCCAGGCAGCTGGCGAAATCGATACGCCGTTTGCGCGCAAGGGGATGGCGGCGCGAACACAGCAGCGCCAGCGTGTCGGTCTGGAAGTCGCTGATATCCAGGCCATCGGTGGGCGTGCCTTCCGAAAACACGCCGATATCGGCCAGGCCTTCCACCAGCGCGCGGGCGATATCGCCGCTGAGCTGTTCCTCGACCTCGACGTGAATCCCCGGGTGCTGCGACAGGAACGTGGCGAGCCTGGCGGGCAGGAACTCCGTCAGGGCGGACATATTGGCCCACAACCGCACATGGCCCAACAAGCCGCGCGAATGGTCCTGCAGCTCCGCGCTGAAGCGCTCGAAGCCCTGGAACAGCCGCATGGCGTGCTGCATGGCCATATGGCCCACGGGCGTGAGCGTCACGCCCTTTGACGTGCGCTCCAGCAACTGGAAGCCGATGGTCTCCTCGAAATCGGACAGGCGCCGGCTGGCAGCGGACAAGGCGAGGTGGCAGGCGGCGGCGCCTTGCGTGATGCTACCGGTCTGCACGACCGCGCAGAACAGGCGCAGCGTGACGAAATCTACGCGGGCGGGATTGAGGGGCCAGGTCATTGGCGCATTCTAGCGCGGCTCCTTCGCGTTCTGCGAAGCCGGATTGTGGAGATCGCAATTCCGCCGGCGGCGCCGCGCCCATAGAGTGGCGGGAACGACCCGAGCCATGACGGCGGCATCACGGCTTGGCGAACACAACCAGGATCAAGCCGCCGGTGGCTGGCCGGCGCGTCATCCGCAACCCGCAAAAGGAGTGCAAGCATGCATCACGGCGAAGGCATCCGCCTGCAGTTCAATGAAGTGGCGACCCGCGACGGTTTCCAGATGGAGTGCGATTTCATCGAGACGGATGACAAGGTCGCCCTGCTCGACGCGCTGGGCGGCCTGGGCTTCGCCAAGATCGAAGTCACGTCGTTCACGTCGCCCAAGGCCATCCCGGCGCTCAAGGATGCCGAGGCGGTCATGCACCGCATCCGGCGCGCGCCCGGCGTGGTCTACACCGCGCTGGTGCCCAACGTGCGCGGCGCGCAGCGCGCGCTGGAGTCCGCCACCGACGAGTTCAACCTTGTCATGTCGGTAAGCGCGACCCATAACCTGGCGAACCTGCGCATGACGCAAGCGCAGTCGTTCAGCCAGTTGCAGGACGTGATCGCGCTCGGCACGCGGCACGGCGTGCCCGTGAACGTCTCGCTGTCCTGCGTATTCGGCTGCCCGATGGAGGGCGAGATCGCAGCCGAGGCGGTGTCCGGATGGATCGCCCGCTTTGCCGGGCAGGGCGTGCGCGGCATCACCCTGTGCGACACCACCGGCATGGCGTTTCCCAGCCAGGTGCAGGCACTGTGCGAGGCCGTGCAGGCACGCTTCCCGGCGCTGGCATTCACCGCCCATTTCCACAACACGCGCGGCATGGGACTGGTCAATGCCGTCGCTGCGGCGCAAAGCGGCATCCGCCGCTTCGACACGTCCCTCGGCGGCATCGGCGGCTGCCCTTATGCGCCTGGTGCCACCGGCAACGTCGCCACCGAGGACATGGTGCATATGTTCGACTGCATGGGCTATGACACCGGCATGGACCTGCCCGGCCTGCTGGACGCCGCTGCCACCCTGCGCCAGCTCCTGCGGCACGACCTGCCCGCGCAGGTATCGCAAGCCGGCCCGCGCCTGACCCGGCATGCCCCGCCATCGGATTTCGAGGACATTCGCGAGCGTGCGCTTGCGCGCTGAGGCCACGGCGTATATTGACGCCCCGCCCGGCCTGCTGCATGATCCGCCAATGCACTTCCCGGCTCTCGACACCGCAACCACCAGCAGGACCACTACCACGACCGCGCACGGCGGGTCGTGTGGTCGGACCATGAGCCCGGGATAGCCCACTCAAGGATTCACCCCAAGGCCCCGCCAGCGATGGACGGGGCCTTTTGGTTTCTGCGCCCGCGCTGGCCTCCCAGGAGAAACACCATGCCTAGCAGTGCAAGCCCCGGACGTTCCGCCCTGTTGATCATCGACATGCAGGTCGGCATGTTCAACGGCCCGCAAGCGCCCTATGAAGGGCCACGCGTCCTCGCCACCATCAACGCGCTCATCGCTAAAGCCCGCGAAGCGGGCGCGCCCGTCTTTGCCGTGCGCCACACCGGCCCGCAGGGGTCTGCGCTGGAGCCCGGCAGCGCGCTGTCGCAACTGCTTCCCGAGCTTGCGATAGATGCCGTGGTGGACACGGTGTTCGATAAAGCCCGGCCCAACTGCTTTACCGGTACCGGGCTGGCAGGCTGGCTGGCGGATGCCCGCGTTGCCGAACTGGTCATTGCCGGCATGAAGACGGAGTACTGCGTCGACACGACTTGCCGCGCCGCCGCTGAGCTAGGCTTCAGGCCGGTGCTGGTCGCGGACGGACATACCTGCATGGACACGCCGGTGCTGCCGGCAAAGGCCATCATCGCGCATCACAACCGGACTTTGAGCGGGCCGTTCGTGAAACTGGTGAACGCAGCGGAATGCCGGTTCACGGAACAATAAACACAGCAATCAACAACAACAATGCAGTCACCGAAAACCTGCTTCCTGATCCTGGCCCTGTCGCTGGCCACCCACGGGCAAGCTGCCGAGCCCAGGATCTCGGCCGGCCGCTACCACAACCTGGCGATCGCAACCGACGGGGCCGTCTACTGGTGGGGTAACGATTTTGGCGTGTCCTTCCGCCTGCATCAGCGTGAAGCGCCAAAGGGTCCGGCGCGGGTGGCGGGCTTGCCGCCGATACGGGCGGTCGCGGCGGGCTACGAGCACAGCGTGGCGGTGGCCGAGGATGGCGCGGTCTACGAATGGGGCTTCAGCCCCTACCAGTCGCACCTGGTCATGATGTTGCAGCCCGTACTCGGCCTGTGTGAGATCACGCGCATCGCTTCCGGCGGCCACGGTAAGGACCCCTGCACGCAAGCGCAGATCGCGCGCGCCGCCCGCATGCAGGTGCTCGAGCCCCAGCGCATCCCGGGGCTACCGCCGGCGAGCGATGCGGCGGCGACGGACAGTGTCACGGTCATGCTGAGCCGCGACGGCGATGTCTATTGCTGGGATCCCGGCACGTCGCCCCAGCGCATTCCTGGCCTGGAGAAGATCAAGGCGGTAGCGCTGGGCCAATTCCATGGCGTGGCCTTGCGCGAGGACGGTGCTGTGCTGACCTGGGGCGGCAACGCCAGCGGTGAGCTCGGGCACCCCTCGTCCAGCGCGGAGTCCATCTGCCGCAACCCCGATCCGCAGGTCGCATTCACGCAAGCCGTGGGCATCGGGGCCGGCGTCAAGAATACCTACGCGCTGCGTGCCGACGGCTCGATCTGGGGATGGGGCAACAACTGGAGCGGCCAGTTGGGCATCAAGACCGTGGTCAATAGCATCGAGCCGAACATCCCGGCACCTCGCCGCATTGCCACCCTGCCCGATGTCCGGCAACTGGCCGCCGGTTCGTCGCACGTGATCGCCAGGACCGCCACCGGCGAACTCCATGCCTGGGGCGGCAATACCTGGAGCAGGCTGGGCGTGGCGCGCATGCCGGAGAGCTTGCCGCCCATTGCCATTGCCCCGATGGACACGGTGAGCGCTATCTCCGCCTACGACCACAACCTTGCCTTGACGCGCGAGGGCTATCTTTGCACCTGGGGCGGCAATACCTATGGCGAGACCCGGCCAGATAGCAAGCGGCGCGATATCCCGGGCCCGGTGCCGGTGATGATGGCCGATGGTGTCACGCCGCTCAACCTCCTCGCCGCCGAAGGTGCCACCCGCCCGGCACCCGCGCGCGTCTGCGGCGACGCGCAATGGCAAACGCGCTTTGCCCTCTGGGACCAGGCCGAGCTGCAACTCAGGCAGCGAGCAGAGCGCGAGCGCGCACTGGCGAAGAGGACCGATTTCAGATCGCCGATCGCGCTCGACACCACGGCCTTGATCGAGGCCACCGCACGGCGCAACCAGGCAGCGGTGGAGCGCCTGCTGGCCACGGGCGAAGCGGACCTCGATGCGCGGGACGGCAAGGGCAATACGGCCTTGATGGTTGCGGCCAGCGGCAAGCAGCTTGACACCGTGCGCCTGCTCCTGGCGAAAGGAGCCAACCCGCAAATCAAGAACCTGAGCGGCGACACCGCTTTGTCCCTGGCGCAAAGCCGCGGCGACAGCGAGGCCGTGCAGGCCCTGCAGTCCGCGGCCAAGTAGTGGCGAGCGCGCCGCGCCGCGCCGCCTTCTGGCATCATGAGTGCGCTTTGGCCTCGGCCTGTGCAGCGGCCAAGGCGCAGTCGATGCGACCCACATTGAAGGTGATCACACACCATGCCCACGCCAGAAACCATCGAGAAGTTCATCGCAAGAGTCGAGCAGAATGCGCACGCCGAGGCCGTCGAGGAGTTCTATACCGAGAACGCTTCGATGCGGGAGAATCAGGCCCCGCCCAGGGTGGGCCGCCACCTGCATGTGGCCAACGAACGCAAGGTCATGTCCAACACCGCGTCCCTGACCTCGACATGCGTTCGCCCGGTATTCGTGAATGGCGACAAGGTAGTCGTACGCTGGATATTCCGTTTCGAATGGCGCGATGGCACCGTCACCGAGATGGAAGAACTGGCGTATCAGCGGTGGGAAGGCGAGCGCATCGCCGAAGAACAGTTCTTCTACGACCCGGCGCAACGCGTGCCAAGGCGGCCCGCAGCCGCGTGAGAAGCGCCTCGCGTTTGCCATCGAGCACCTTGTAACGTATGCCACAAATTGACCCAAGGACTGAGCCGAGCGTTTCACTGAAAGGCCATGCCCGCAGCGACTGCCAGGTGAAATAGAGGGTTAACACGCGGTTTTTGCCAAGCTACCCAAGTGATATTCTCCGATTTGTTTCGCAATATGTAATGTTTATTACGTCATACGGCCGCACCACAAAGTGACAAGGCAGTCCCTTTTCGGAGAACGGCTTGGCCAGGTCATCAATCAGGGAAAGGCTGGCCGACCAGGCCCCCGGCTTCACCACGTCGGAGATGAAGGTAGTAGATACGCTGCTCGCCAGCTACCCGAGCGCCGCGCTGACTTCCATCTCGAACCTCGCGGGGCAAGCCGGGGTCAGCGATCCGACGGTGTACCGGCTGGTCGTGAAGCTGGGATTCGATGGCTACCCGTCATTCCAGCGAGCGCTCCTGGCGGAGGTCGATGAGGCCATGAACTCGCCGCTCTCCCGGCTCGGCGCGCGGGGCAACACGGCACCCGGAGAGGATTTCCAGAAGGCTTCGCTGGCAAGCCTGGCGATGTCGGTCGAGCGTGTGGCGCAGCGCGCTTTGGACGATCGAGCTTGTTTCTGGCCTCGCGGCTCGCGTCGCACCTGACGCATATCCGGCCCAAGGTCCGTCTCGTCGAGCCTGCCCTGGAGCGGGCCAACGAGGTACTGGTCGACATCGGGCCAAACGATGCGCTGGTCGTCTTCGACTACCGCCGCTATCAGAAAAGCGTCATCGAATTTGCCGCCGCGGCGCATCGCCTGGGCGCCAGGATCATCCTGTTTACCGACGAGTGGAAGTCGCCGATTGCCGGCTTCGCCACGGCCACGCTAAGCAGCTTTGTACAGACCGGCTCACCGTTCGATACCAAGGTACCCGCGCTGGCGCAGTGCGAGACCTTGATTGCCGCGCTCATTGCCCGCTTTCCCGAGGAGGCAAAGCGCCGGCTCGAAGCCATCGAGGCCGTGCGCAGTTCTGCCACGCCCGAGGGTGCAAGCATCGATTTCTAGGATGTCTTTCCTTTCCGGAGAATATTGAAATGGCCACTCAGCAGTTTTCATTGATGCGCCGGGGCAGCCCACTGGCCGTGGCGCTCGCCCTGCTAAGCGCATGCTCGACGCAAACCGGCGTGTCCCCGACGCCGCTGGCCACTGCCGCCCCCACGGCAACCGCCCTGCCCGCGGCGCCGGAAGTCTCGTCCGGCTACCGGCAGGGCATGACGACCACTTACGCCGACAAGCACATGGCTGCGGCCGCCAATCCCCTCGCTACCGAAGCTGGCCGCAAGATCCTGCGCGCGGGTGGCACCGCCATCGACGCCGCCGTTGCCATGCAGGCCGTGCTGACGCTGGTGGAGCCGCAGGCCACCGGCATCGGCGGCGGCGCCTTCATCATGTACTGGGATGGCAAGCGCGTGCAGGCCTATGACGGCCGCGAGACCGCGCCCGCCGGTGCCGACGAGAACTTGTTCATGCGCCCCGACGGCAAGCCCATGAGCTTCAGCGAAGGGCAGATCGGCGGGCGCTCGGTGGGCACCCCCGGCGTGCTGCGCGCGCTGGAACTGGCGCATCGCCAGCATGGCAAGCTGCCCTGGGCCAAGCTGTTCGAGCCGGCCATCGCGCTGGCGGAGCAGGGTTTCCCGATTTCGCCGCGCCTTTATACGCAGATCGCCGCCGACAAGTTCCTCCCGGCCTCGCCCGAGATGGCGGCCTACTTCCTCACGCCGGACGGCAAGCCCAAACCCGTTGGCACCATGCTGAAGAATCCGGCGCTGGCCAAGACGCTGCGCGAGATCGCTCACCGCGGGTCAAACGTGCTCTATACCGGCCCGATTGCCAGCGAGATCGTCAAGCAGGTCAACGGCAGCGCCAACCCGGGCTCGCTCTCGCTGGTGGACCTGCGGGATTACCGCGCCAGGGAGCGCGCGCCCATTTGCAGCGACTACAAGCGCTGGACGATCTGCGGCATGCCCCCGCCCTCGTCAGGCGGCATCGCGATCGCGCAGATGCTCGGCACCTTGCAGGCGCTGGAGGCAAAGAACCCGAAATACGCGCTCGCCGCGCTCAAGCCGAAACAGGTGGCGACGCCTGCCGGTACCGAGCCGGGCATCGACGCCGTGCACGCGCTTTCCGAAGCCGGGCGCCTGGCCTATGCCGACCGCGGCCTCTATGTGGCGGACGCGGATTTCGTGCCCGTCAATGTGGCGGGGCTGCTGAACCGTGACTACCTGGCAAGCCGCGCGAGCCTGATCGGCGACGAGAGCATGGACAAGGCGGAGGCCGGCTTGCCACCCGGCGCCACACTCGCGCTGGCGCCGGACCGCTCGCCGCCGCGCGTGTCCACCTCGCAGATCGTCGCGGTGGACAACACGGGCGGTGCGATTTCCATGACCACCACCGTGGAGAGCTATTTTGGCTCGCACCTGATGGTGCGCGGCTTCGTGCTAAACAACCAGCTCACCGACTTCTCCTTCGTGCCGAGCGAGAACGGCAAGCCCGTCGCCAACCGCGTGCAGCCCGGCAAGCGCCCGCGCTCGTCGATGGCGCCCACGCTGGTGTTCGACCGCGAGAGCGGCAAGCTGGTCGCAACCGTGGGCTCGCCCGGCGGCTCGCAGATCATCGAATACGTGTCCAAGACGCTGGTGGGCCTGCTGGACTGGAACATGGATGTGCAAGCTGCCATCAACCTGCCCAACTTCGGCAGCCGCAACGGGCCGACGGAACTGGAAGCCGGCCTGGTCAGCCCGGCCCTGGTGCAGGGCCTGAAAGACCGTGGGCATGAGGTCGCGCAGATCGAGATGACCAGCGGCACGCAGGCCATCATGCGCCGCCAGCGCCCCGACGGCACGTGGGCCTGGGCCGGCGGCGCCGACCCGCGCCGCGAGGGAGTTGCACTGGGAGATTAAGCGCCGGGACTGCGACGCAAAAGGCCGGCCCTCGGGCCGGCCTTTTGCTTTGCGGCCTGCCAGCCGTTACTCGTAGGAGAAGAAGCTGCCGAGCTTGTCCATGCGCTCGAGCGCCATGCCCGCGCCCCGCACCACGCAGGTCAGCGGGTCATCAGCCACCAGGACCGGCAGGCCGGTTTCCTCGGCCAGCAGGCGATCCAGGTCGCTCAGCAGCGCCCCGCCGCCGGTGAGCATCATGCCGCGCTCGGCAATATCGGCGCCGAGCTCCGGCGGGGTCTGCTCCAGCGCGATCTTGACTGCCGACACGATCTGGTTGAGTGGTTCGGTCAGCGCTTCCAGGATTTCGTTGGACGATACCGTGAACGCGCGCGGGATGCCTTCGGACAGGTTGCGGCCCTTGACTTCCATTTCGCGGACTTCGGAACCCGGGAAAGCCGAGCCGATGGTCTTCTTGATGGCCTCGGCGGTCTGCTCGCCAATCAGCATGCCGTAGTTGCGCCGGATGTAGTTGACGATGGCCTCGTCGAACCTGTCGCCGCCCACGCGGATGGAGCCCTTGTAGACCATGCCGCCCAGCGAGATGACGCCGACCTCGGTCGTACCGCCGCCGACATCCACCACCATCGAGCCGGACGGCTCCGACACCGGCAGCCCTGCGCCCAGCGCGGCCGCCATGGGTTCCTCAATCAGGTAGACCTGGCTGGCGCCTGCGGCCAGCGCGGATTCGCGGATGGCGCGGCGCTCGACCTGGGTCGAGCCGCACGGCACGCAGATGATCATGCGGGGCGACGGCCGCAGCAGCTTGGTGTCGTGCACCATCTTGATGAACTGCTTGAGCATCTGCTCGGTGACCCGGAAGTCGGCGATCACGCCGTCTTTCATCGGGCGGATGGCCTCGATGTTTCCAGGCACCTTGCCCAGCATCTGCTTGGCTTCCTTGCCTACCGCCTCGATGGTCTTCTTGGGATTGGGGCCACCCTGCTGGCGAATCGCGACGACCGAGGGTTCGTCCAGGACGATGCCCTTGTCGCGCATGTAGATCAAGGTGTTGGCAGTGCCGAGGTCGATCGCGAGATCGTTGGAAAAGTAGCTACGGAGAAATCCAAACATCGGGAAACTTTCATCTGGTGGTCCGCAAGCATGCGAACCGGCGGGCGCCACTTCTGGCGACAAGCAGGCTATGAATAGCGACGCATGCAGGAAGCCTTCACGCGTCACGCGTCGAGCGGAGCGGCCTTCGGCGGTGGCCTGCGCTCCGTCACTTGGTATGGGCGGCAACACTCCGGGGCGGCCACGGCCGTCGTGTGGCTTGGTGGCGAAATCAGCCACCGGGCAACCGCTGAATAAACCACATACTTGAGACCGCGCCGGAATCACAAAACGCCTGGCGCGCCTCAACCGGAACATCCTTGGCCTGGCGAGTGGCGTGCGCCGTACTTACGCCACTCCAGCGCGCGACCTGAGTGTTCACCGGGAACGAATGATACCTTGTGGCAAGGGCTTGCTGCCCAAAAAATAGCGCGGCAGCGGCCCCACCGGCATGCCTACCGCGTCGCGCAGCCGCTCGATTCCGTGGCCTTGCCCGTCAGCATCAGATGCGGGTCCGGCGCGTGGCTGATGAACGACCAGAGCTCGTCGACCAGCGGCTTCGGGCTGGCCGCCGAGCGGTACAGGCGGATGTCGAGGCTGGTTGCCCACGATGCAGGCCCTGCCAACACCAGCTTGCCCTCCTTCAGTTCGTCGCTGACGCAGCTCTCCGGCAACCAGCCCACGCCGTGCCCGGCGACGACCATGGCTTTCAGGGCCTCCGACATGTGCGTCTCGAAGCAGCGCTGCAAGCCGTACGGCTCCGGAGCGTTGAGCAGTATCATCTCGACCACGTTGCCAAGGAACGCGCCGGATGAATAGGCCATGAATGGCAAGGGATTGGCGCTCGTGCCCGGCAGCCGGAAGATCGGCTGCCCCTGCTGGTCCGGCGCGGAGAACGGGAGGATCCGCTCCACGCCCAGCATCAGGAACGGGAAACCGTTCGGGTCCAGCAGGATCGGCAATTGCTGATGGTGGTAGCCCAGCAGGATGTCGCAGTTGTCGTCCACCAGTTGCTGGACGCCCTCGGGCACGTTCACCGCATGCACGCAGGCGCTCAGCGAGCCGAAGCGCTCATGCAGGTACTTGAGCCAGGCCGGGAAGAAGGGAAAAAACAAGGTGTGCGCCACCGAGAAACGGATCACCTTATCGCTCTCGGCGAGGGGCTGGCGGCTGCTCAGCAATGCGCGTGCGGCATAAGCGTCGCGCAGCAGGTCCGCGGCCAGGCGCCGGAACAGCCAGCCCGCCGTGGTCAATGTGGCCGGATGCACGCTGCGATCCACCAGGCTGGCGCCAAGCCACTCCTCAAGGGCCATGATACGGCGGCTGAACGCCGACTGGGTGATATGCCGGTCGCCTGCCGCGCGCGAAAAACTGCGCGTTTCAGCCAAGCACAGGAAGTCTTCAAGCCACTTGGTTTCCATAATGGAATGTACTCAACATCAGGAGGAGGGGACGCGCTGTCTATAGCACATCTTACGGCAATGCGGCGCTGCCCAGACCGGGGGAACCCCGATGGCACCATGAGAGGTTTTTGCCACATTTATCCGAATCTGCCACGTTCCTCCCCGGCCTCCCGTGGCAAGCGGAAGGCCTTGGCACTCGCTTAGTACTTCCAGAGGATCTTCTGCAGTTCCTTGGTGTCGTTGGTTTTGGTCAGCGCCAGCGCCATCAGGATCCGGGCCTTCTGCGGCAACTGGTCGTCGGTGACCAGCCAGTCGTACTTGTCGTCCGGCTGCTCGGCGTTGCGGATCACCACGCCGCCGCCGGTGCGCGAGGCGCGCACGATCTGCACACCCTTGGCGCGCGCGGCCTTGAGCGGCTCGACCATGTAGTCACCCACGCTGCCGTTGCCGGTAGCGGCATAGACGATGGCCTTGGCGCCGTTCTTCACCGCGGCGTCGACGCTGGCCGGATTGACGTTGCCGTAGGCGTACACCACCGCCACTTCAGGCAGCTTGTCGAGCTTGTCGATGTCCCATTCGGTCTGCATGGTGTGCGGACGCGCCGGCAGGCGGAAGTACAGCGTGCGGCCTTCCACCACGTAGCCGAGCGGGCCGAACGGCGAGCGGAAGGTCTCGACCTTGAAGGTATTGGTCTTGGTGACGTCGCGCCCGGTGTGGATCTCGTCGTTCAGCACCGCCAGCGTGCCCTTGCCTCTGGACTCCGGGCTGGACGCCACCAGCACCGCGTCATACAGGTTCAGCGCGCCATCCGCGCCCAGCGCCGTGCCCGGACGCATCGACCCGACCACCACGACCGGTTTATCGCTCTTCAGCGTGAGGTTGAGGAAGTAAGCGGTTTCCTCGATGGTATCGGTGCCGTGGGTGATCACGATGCCGTCCACGTCCGGCTGCCTGAGCAGCTCCGAGACGCGCTTGCCAAGCTTGAGCAGGCGCTCGTTGTTGAAGCTCTCCGAGCCGATCTGGAAGACCTGCTCGCCCTTGACGTTGGCGATCTTGGCGATCTCCGGCACCGAGGCGATGATCTTGTCCACCGGCACCACGGCCGACTGGTAGGCCGCGGTGTTGGTGGCGGCGGCGCCCGCGCCGGCAATGGTGCCGCCGGTGCCAATGATCACGATGTTGGCCTTGCGGGCTTCGCTGGGCGCGCCAGCCTGGGTCGGCGCCGCGGAAGCGGAGGGAGCAAGCTGGGCATGGGCAACGCCGGTGGCCAGGCTGGCGGCAAGCAACAGGACGCTGAGGGTGTTGAGACGTGCAAAACGTTTCATGGTTTTCTCCAGGCGTTGGATATCGGGCGCTCGATCGGTGCACGCCAAATAGGGATGACAGGTGATGAGCGGGCGATGATACGGCAACGAAAACACGCCCGTATCCGTATAAGCCCTGATAGGGCGATGCAAAATTCGCGACGAAGTATTCGGAAAAATCATCACCCGGCGAGGCATCCCGCCCGCCGCGCTCCCCTGCCTTTGCCACCGGCGGATAGCGCGGATGCTGCATGCGCGTTTCGCGGCGCGCCATGACAAATTCGCATCATCATCGCTACCTGCCGACGGATTGCCTAGAGTCAACTCCTCCCTGACGTGAATTTGCGAGGAGCCATTCGATGACCGCAGGAACCTTTAGAACCGAACATGACCTCCTGGGCGATCGCGAGATCCCGGCCGATGTCTACTACGGTGTACACACGTTGCGCGCGGTGGAGAACTTCCCGATCACCGGCACGCCTATCTCGATCTACCCCGAGCTCATCAAGGCCCTGGCCTACATCAAGCAGGCAGCCGCGCACGCCAACCACGAGCTGGGCCTGCTCGACGGGCCCCGCTGCGATGCCATCGTCGCCGCCTGCGCGGAACTGCTCGGCGGCAAGCTGCACGACCAGTTCGTCGTCGACGTGATCCAGGGCGGCGCGGGCACCTCGACCAACATGAACGCCAACGAGGTCATCGCCAACCGCGCGCTCGAACTGATGGGCCACAACAAGGGCGAGTATCAGTACCTGCACCCGAACGAGCAGGTCAACATCGGCCAGAGCACCAACGACGTCTACCCGTCCGCCCTCAAGGTCGCGACCTGGTTTGGCATCCTGGGCCTGGTGGATGCCATGGGCGTGCTGCGGCGCGCCTTCGAGCGCAAGGCCGAAGAGTTCAAGCATGTCCTGAAGATGGGCCGCACCCAGTTGCAGGACGCCGTGCCGATGACGCTGGGGCAGGAGTTCAGCACTTACGCCGTGATGCTCGGCGAGGATGAGGAGCGGCTGCGCGAGGCCGCCCTGCTGATCTGCGAGATCAACATGGGCGCCACCGCGATTGGCACCGGCATCACGGCGCACCCGGACTATGCGCCGCTGATCCTCAAGCGGCTCAAGGAGATCACCGGTATTCCGCTGATGACCGCGCCGAACCTGATCGAGGCCACGCAGGACTGTGGCGCCTTTGTGCAGCTCTCCGGCGTGCTCAAGCGCGTGGCGGTCAAGCTCTCCAAGACCTGCAACGACCTGCGGCTGCTGTCCAGCGGCCCGCGCGCCGGCCTGGGCGAGATCAACCTGCCGGCCATGCAGGCAGGGTCCAGCATCATGCCCGGCAAGGTGAACCCGGTCATCCCGGAGGTGGTCAACCAGATCGCGTTCGAGGTCATCGGCAACGACATCACGGTCAGCTTCGCGGCCGAAGCCGGCCAGCTGCAGTTGAACGCCTTCGAGCCGATCATCGCACACAGCCTGTTCAAGAGCGTGAGCCATCTGCGCAACGGCTGCCTGACGCTGGCCGAGCGCTGCGTCAGCGGCATCACCGCCAACGAAGCGCGCCTGCGGGCCACGGTCGAGAACTCCATCGGCATCGTCACCGCCCTCAACCCGTACATCGGCTATGCCAACGCCACCGCCGTGGCGCAGGAGGCCCATGCCACCGGCGGCAGCGTGTACGAGATCGTGCTGCAAAAGGGCTTGCTGACCCGGGAGGAACTGGACCAGATCCTGCGCCCGGAAGTGCTGACGCAGCCGGCCCCGCTGACCCTGGCTCCCCGCGCCCGCTGAGCCGGCGGGCAAGACGTGCCCGGCGTCGGCCGGGCCTTATTCCGCCTGCTCCGGGATGGCCCGGATCAGTTCATCGAGCTGTGCGCTCATGGGCAAGCCGAGCCGCTCGCCGCTGGGCAGCTTGTTCATGAACCATTGCTTGTACATGCGATCCAGCTCTCCGGACACCGCCAACTCGCGCACCGCGCGCTCAACCACCGTGGCGAACTGTGGGTCGCCCTTGCGGAACATGATGCCGTAGGGATCGTACGAGAGGAAATCGCCGGTGATCTGGAACTTGCCGCCAACCCCGCTGCTGCGCAGAAAGCCGTACAGCAGCACATCATCCCCCGCATAGGCGTCCGCGCCGCCGTGCTGCAGTACCCGGAACGCATCGGCATGGTCCCGTGCCCTGATGATGTTCAGTTGCAGGCCAAAGCGGGCGGATAGCCGTTCCAGCGCTTCCACATTGGTGGTGCCGCCGGTCGCGACCACGGTCTTCCCCTTCAGGTCCTTGAACGTCTTGACCGGCGATCCCCTTGGCACCATCAGCTTGGTCCCGGCCACGAAGATCACCGGAGAGAACGAAACGCGCTTCAGACGCTCGACGTTATTTGTGGTCGAGCCGCATTCCAGGTCGACCTTGCCGGACGTGACCGCGTCGAAGCGGCTCTCCGAGGTCACCGGCGCCCAGCTGATGCTGAGCTCGCGGCCTACCTCGGCCGCTGCCGCGTCGACAATCGCGCGGCAGATGTCGATGGAATAGCCGACCGGCTTGCCGAGCCTGTCAAGGTAGGAAAAAGGCAGGGACGACTCGCGATAGCCGATGGTCAGGGTGCCGCTTTCCTTCGCCTTCTTCAGCGTGCCGGCCAGCTCTCCCGACTGTTGCGCCGACGCCGCGCCGGCGGCCAATGCCGCGCATAGCACAAACACCGTCCACATCGCGATCTGCCGGCACCCGCGGCGGCGGCGAGCGTCACGCGCGCATACTCCATTTGAAAGCATTTTTTGCGCTCCCACGTTGATCGTTCGCCACATGCCGGGCACAAGCCGCGGGGCGGCCTGGCCCCTGGATCATGCCTGGGCCGCCTCCGCCTTGCCGAGCGCAGCGCCCGTGGCTGCCTCATCGCCCTCGCCTTCCAGGTCCGACTCGCTCGCCAGCTGGCCCTCCCACTTCGCCACCACGGCAGCGGCAATCGAGTTGCCCACGGCGTTGGTCGCCGAGCGGCCCATGTCCAGGAACTGGTCGACCCCCATGATCAGCAGCAAGCCGGCTTCCGGAATGCCGAACTGGTTCAACGTGGCGGCAATCACCACCAGCGATGCGCGCGGCACCCCGGCCATGCCCTTGGAGGTCAGCATGAGCAACAGCAGCATGGTGATCTGGGTGCCGATCGGCAGGTGGATGTCATAAGCCTGGGCGATGAACAGCACGGCGAACGTGCAGTACATCATGGTGCCGTCGAGGTTGAACGAGTAGCCCATCGGCAGCACAAAGCTTGAGATCTTGCGGCTCACGCCGAACCGGTCCAGGGCGGTGAGCATCTTCGGATAGGCTGCCTCGGAGCTGGCGGTGGAAAAGGACAGCAGGAAGGGCTCGCGAATCAGGCGGATCAGCGTGAACACCCGCTTGCCCAGGAAGAAGAACCCGGCCGCCACCAGCAGGCTCCATAGCACCACCAGGCCAAGATAGAAGCTGCCCATGAACTTGGCGAAGGTGAGGAGGATGCCCAGGCCTTGCGTGGTCACGGTCGATGCGATTGCCGCGAATACAGCGACCGGGGCCATCCACATCACGGCGCCGGTGATCTTGAGCATGGTCTGCGCAAGGTCGTCGATGACGCCGGCCAGCCGCTTGCCCGTCTCTCCCAGCGTCGACAGCGCAGTGCCGAAGAAGATCGAGAACACCACGATCTGCAGGATTTCATTGGTGGCCATGGCCTCCGCCACGGACCTCGGCACCAGGTGCGTCACAAAGTCCTTCAGCGTGAAGGCGTTGGTCTTCAGGTTGGTCGCCGCCCCCACGTCCGGCAACGGCAGGCCGATGTTGTGGCCGGGCTGCAGCAGGGTGGCAAGTATCAGGCCCAGCGTGAGCGAAAGAAACGAAGCCACGATAAACCAGCCGAGCGCCTTCACGCCGACGCGGCCAACGGTACTCGCATCGCCCATGTGTGCAATGCCGACCACCAGCGTGGAGAACACCAGCGGCGCGATGATCATCTTGATCAGGCGCAGGAAGACATCGGTAAAGATCGAGATATAGCCGGCAATCTCCTTGGTGGTACCGGGATCCGGGAAGGCCTGGTGGCAGCTATAGCCGACGATGACGCCTAGTATCATCGCGATGACGATGTATGTGGTGATTGGGCGCTTCTTTGTCATGACTGCTCCTTGGCTTCTGGCGAGCCTGCTATCCGAAGCCGCCACCCCGGATATGGTCAGGCGAAAAAGGCCCCCCACGATCCAGAACGGATCGCGTCCTGCCTATGTTTCGGCGTGTTGGATGCTTAGCGTCTGGCCAAAAGCAGCCCGCAATCGACGAGCATGCCTTCCCCCATGACTATGAGACTAGGAAACGCATTGGAAACTGACAACATCGATGAGCATCCCGCGGCGCGCCGGCGCCACCGCGTGCGGCAGCGCCGCAATCTCCACGCCGATTGCCGATCCATGGGCTAAACCACGATTTCCCCGGACATGAGCGGCCTGCGCACCAGCAGTTCGGCCAGCTTCTTCAGCGCGGCGGCGAGATGGGCGCGGGTTTCCACGCCCCCCAGCGAGATGCGGATCGCATTGGGCGGCGTAGGGCCAGCATAGAACGCATCGGAAGCGGTAACACGCAGATCTTCCGCACGCGCGGCCTGCGTCAGCGCCAGCGAAGTCCAGTAGCTCGGCAAGGTGTGCCAGACGTGTATGCCGCTGGGCGGAGCCTGGTCCGCGCTGAACAGCAACTGCCGCGCGAGCTCGCGCCGCGCGAAGGCTTCCGTGCGGATCCCGGCCAGCAGTTGCGCGGCGGAGCCTTCGTGAATCCACTGCGTGGCCAGGGCCGTTGACAGCGGCGTAGACATCAGCGCGAAGGAGCGCAGCGCGGCCAGCACGCCGGCCCGGCTGCGGGCATGCGGCAAGCGGATATAGGCCGTGCGCAGGCCCGGGCTCAGGCATTTGGACAGCGTGGCGACGTAGTAGACCTGCCCTGGCGCGAAGCAGGCTACGGGCGGCGGCATACTGGTGCCCAGCAGCCAGTAGGGATCGTCCTCGATAATCAGGGCGCCGTGCTTCTGCGCTGCCAGCGCGACATCGCGGCGCCGGTGCGCGGGCATGGTCCGCGTGGTCGGGTTCTGTATGGTCGGGTTGAGATAGATCGCGCGAGCGCCATGTTCGCGGCACGCTTGCTCCAGCGCATCGGGCCGCATCCCTTCGTCATCGGTGGCCACCGTCACTACGCGGCGCCCGAGCTGTTCGGCCGCCGCGCGCAGGCCGGGATAGGTCAGCGGCTCCGCAAGGATCGCCTCGCCTGGCTGCGTGAGCGTGAGGATCAGCGCCGCCAGCGCAGCCTGCGCTGCTCGCTCGGGCTGGCCCTGACCGAGCAGCGCGAGGCAAGCCGCGAGGCCGCTTGCGCTCTGCTCGCCTTGACTTAACATCGGACAACGCGGATCGGACTCGGACAGCAGAACCAGCACATCGGCCGCGTGGCGCGGTGACGCCAGCACGATGCGCTCATAGGCGAGACCGGCGTCTCGCATGCACAGCTCAAGCGCGGTGCAGGCCGGACATCCGGCCAATACAAATAACTGGTACTTCATGGCTGCGGCAGTTTCCCCTGGCGCCAACAATGACGCGTGTTCCGAGGGATGTTGCCGCACCGCAGCAATGCGGAACAGGAGCAGAAGCAGGCTATTTGGAGCGGAGCAGACGCGAATTTCGCCGCGGCATTATGCGGGCACCCGCAGCGCGGCATTCAACTGGTCGACGACCTCTGCCCAGTCAGCGTCTTCCAGGATCTCCTCGCGCAGCAGCGATGCCTGCGCTGGCGTCCAGAAAGGAGCATCGGCAAGCGCGATCTCGGGGGCCAGGGGAGAATGCGCGGCCAGGAATTCGCGGATTCCCTGCTCATCGGCAGGCAGGCCCAGTTGCGCAAACAACTCGGAAAAATGGTGGAAGGCATTGTCCATGGCGAGCACACCTCCTGGTGCACGTGCATCACTATTTAACCCTGCACACTGGAACGGACTCATCGCGCCCCTTCCCGCCCTGGTCCAGCACGGGCGTCAAACTGAAGGCTATCGTCTTGCCTCGCCTTGCTTCGACTTCCGATTGGGCCATTGCGGCCATGCAGGATAGATTGTAGGCGAGGCAGGCCGCCCGGCGCGAGGCGCGTGGCTATCCCGGCGTGGCTAACAAATCGACGTGGCAGACGCCAAGTTGCTGGGCCATCAGCACGAGATCGGCAAACGTGCGCGCCTTCATCTTGCGCATGGCCTGCCCGCGGTGGATCTTTACCGTCACCTCGCTAATCCCGACGCGGCCGGCAATCTGCTTGTTCATCAGCCCGGATGCGGCCAGCGCCATCACCTCCGACTCGCGCGGCGTCAGTGTCTCGAAACTGCTGCGCAGCGCCTGGGCCCTGCGCATTCCCTCGCGTCGCCGGCGGTCCTTCTCGAGCGCGGCCGATACCGCGTCGAGCAGATCCTGATCGCGAAACGGCTTGGCCATGAAATCCTCCGCGCCGGCCTTCATCGCTGCCACGGTCATGGCTATATCGCCATAGCCCGTCATGAAGATGATCGGGACGCGGATGCCCGATTGCCTCAGGTGCGCCTGCAGGTCCAGTCCGCTCTGGCCGCGCAGCCTGACGTCGAGCACCAGGCAGCAAGGCGCGTCCGGCAACCGGTACTGAAGTAATTCCGCGGCCGAGCAGAACAGCGCGGCACGCATGCCGACCGAGCGGAACAGGTTACCCAGCGCACCGCGAAGCGGCGCATCATCGTCGACGACCAGCACTAACGCTTCGTCCCGGGTAATCGTCTCGACAGGCTCCAGGCTTTGAGATGTCACGGTCAGTTTCTCCAGTCGGCTTCAATGGCGCCAGTAAGAACGCGGACTATGTCAATTGCTGTGTGGGGCTGTGTGGCTTCCCGCGGGCACTTTACGCTTTTACCGTGCCGGCGCATTGTCAATTTGTGCCGGCTTTTGTCTACTGTTGCCGATTAAAACGTGAGCCATATTGGATGTTAACTAACAGGCACTTCAGGAGGATGGAAGCGTTTGCCCAAAAACCCGCTGACCCATACCAAAAGACAATAGACGCTCCCCAGCCCGCGAGACAGACCCAATATTGGCGCGAAAGAACAGAAACCCCACTGGATTCCCGCCAACGACACGACGAGCTTGTCCGAATCCGGTCACTGATCGCGCGTGGCAGCGCGGCAAATCCGTCTAAGTACACGCCAGGCCGTTTCTGATCCGACGCACCTCGGAGGCAACGAACTAATACGAACAGACAATGGCCGTGGCTAGACGGCAGGTATAGCCTTCCATCGGGTTGTCTGCCCATGGATGCAGCCCCCGCCCACCCAACGTCAGGAGAGTAGAAAGATGAGCAATCCCAAGCTAGAAGTGCTGACCCCGCAGAACAGCCAGCTGATCTTCATCGACCACCAGCCGCAGATGGCCTTCGGCGTGCAGTCGATGGACCGCCAGGCCATGAAGAACAACGTGGTGGGCCTGGCCAAGGCCGCCAAGATCTTCAACATCCCCACCACCATCACCACGGTGGAGAGCGAATCGTTCTCTGGCTTCACCTACCCGGAACTGCTGGACGTGTTCCCCGGCCAGAAAACGCTGGAACGCACCTCGATGAACTC